>NKIK01000008.1 GCA_002256115.1 Burkholderiales bacterium PBB3 | reverse complement strand
CTCGCGCATGGAATGCGGCAGTAGAAAGTCTTGGTCAGGCAAGTAGGGCTGGTAACTGATTGGCATTTGCCCATAACGCCTACGCCTCGTTTGCCGATGACCTGATTTCTGCCGCGCAGACTCCTAGTGTTGGCCAAGGGGTGTGTGGTCAGGTCAACGCCGATCGCGGGGCCAACTGGGCGCTGGGCCTCGGTCGGGCGCGCCACGTGGGCTTTCTTCGTAACGGTGCCCGCCGCCATGGCGATGGCCCCAGCCCAGGGGGCGAATCATGCAGCCGCTGACTACGCACAGCACAGAAACGACTGCGACTACTTTCATCCATCGGACTTTTGGTTTCACGTTGCTTTCCTTGGTGGGCGTAATTGCCGCACCGGTGTTCAACGTGTCAAAAGTTTTGTCGTTGACCGGGTCTACCGGGTCGACCCGGTCAACGAGGCTTACTTGGCCCAATCCTGTGCGCCGTACTCCCACGCCCACGGCATGCCGGTGTCGCCCAACACCATGTTCACAATGCCGGGAAAGAGCGGCTCCGCGCGTACATCGTTGGCCAGAAGCACCACACAGCGTTTGCGCTGCTCCAGGCAGACCCAGGTATTGCCCGTGGAGTCGTTGTGCCCACCTTTTTGAAAGCCCTTGCCTTGCGGCCCTGTGAATGCAATCACACCCAAACCCGCCGCCAATCCCGCGTGGCGTTTTTCAGGCGCGACTTCAGGCAGTAGGGTGGGGAATTGCGACACCGTGTGAATCGGTAACTGTGCGCGACTCAACTCGGCGCGAGACGCGGGTGTGAGCCCATCGCCGCGCATGTACGCCGCTGCAAATTTGGCGAAATCGGCAATCGTGGTGTCCATAGACCCCGCAGCGCGGGTTTTGCTGCGCTGGTCATGTGGTTCCACGCTGCCGTCTGCCTTCCAGCCATCCGCCAGGTTGTTGGCAAAGTCTGCACGCCACACCATGCTGGTGTTTTTCATACCAAAGCGGTCGAAGACGCGGCGCTGCATTTCTGCGCCTACATCCAGGCCCAAGCCGCGTTCCAGCACGAACTGCAGCAGGATCAGCCCATCACCCGAATAGGCGTAGCGCGTGCCAGGGTCAAAGTGAATTCGCAGCTTGCCATCCGGCTCCAGAAACCCGAAATTGGCAAAGCCCGCGCTGTGCGTCAACAAAACGCGCGGTGTGATTTTGCGCCAGCGTTCATCGCCTGCCAGGTGCTGCCAGGCGGCGTACTTGCGCGCTTCGTCTGCGTAGACTGGCAGCGGTTTGGGCAAGTAGTTGGCGATAGACGTATCCAGGCTGAGCTTGCCTTCATCGACCAACTGCATCACGGTGTAAGCAAACACCGCCTTGGTGAGCGACGCGCCATACATCACCGTATCGGGCGTGAGCGCATCGCCCTGTGCATTGCGCAGGCCCCAAGTTTTGACCTGGGTGACTTGACCTTCTTCAATTACCGCCAGTGCCAGCCCTTGTGTTTGCGTGCGCGCCATGCCCTGACGGATATGCGCGTCCAGCGCGCTTGGGAAGGGCTCTGCAGACATAGCTGCCAACGGCATCCAGCATACAAAACAGGCTATACCCATGCGGGCTATAGCAAAGCGGGCAAATGCACGGTGCATGCTGGGCTCCTGAAGAAAGAGGGCGTTGTTTGCGGCCTGCCAATCGTACGGCCTAATGCTGGGCTGTGGCTATGGCTACAGCTATAGCAGCAGAATGCGGATAGCGAGGCAATGGATACAGCGACAAAGGACGGCAATGGAAAACATCACAGTGCAAGGCACTGAAGTGTTAGTCGAAGGTCAAGGCCCGCAGACCGTGGTCTGCATCCATGGCTGGCCCGACACGCATCGCCTGTGGGACAGCACGGTAGAGGCTTTGAAGGACCAGCACCGCTGTGTCCGTTTTACGTTGCCGGGCTTCGAAGGCCCGCCCCAGGACCGTGCTCTTTCGTTGGCGGAGCTGACCGCGCGGCTGCTGGCCATCGTCGATGCGGTCAGCCCCGGTAAGCCGGTGACCTTGTTGCTGCACGATTGGGGCTGCGTGTTTGGCTATGAGCTGGCCGCGCGGCACCCAGAGCGCGTCGCACGCATCGTGGCTGTGGACATTGGCGACGCGCGCGCGCCTGAGTTTTTAAAGTCCCTGAGCGCCAAGCAAACACTGATGCTGGTGTTCTACCAAGTCTGGCTCGCCAAATGCTGGGTGTTGGGCCGCTTTGTGAATGCCCGCTTTGCCAACTATTGGACCCGCATGATGGCGCGCAAGATGCGCTGCCCCGCGCCGCCTGACAGTATCCATTGGTGCATGAACTACCCGTATGCGATGACATGGTTGGGCGTGGGTGGTGGACTGCGTGGCTCAGCGGATTTCAAACCGCATTGCCCTGTGCTCTATCTCTATGGCACCCGCAAACCCTTCATGTTCCATTCACAGCAATGGCTGGACCGGCTCAACGCCACGCCCGGCAGCAAGGTGATGGGGTTCCAGACGGGGCATTGGGTGATGGTGGACAAGCCACAGGAGTTTGTGGCGGTGGTGCGGGAGTGGCTGGGGGATTAACGCCGTCCAGACGTGACGCCGCTTTGAAGCTACTAGTGCTGTATAAAATGACAGTACCAATATCCCCAAGCCGCAAGGAAGCGACATGAATAAGAAATCCGCTACCCCTCTCGTCCGCTCGTCTGCGGCTGAATACCTCACCTTCGTGGCTGCCAGTGGCCAAGGGGGCGTGGAGGCGGTTTATGCCGATGAAAACGTGTGGCTCACGCAGAAGATGCTGGGGCAGTTGTATGACGTCAATGTGCGCACGGTGAGTGAGCACCTACAGAAAATTTTTTCTGACAGCGAATTGCAGGAAGATTCAGTTATCCGGAAATTCCGGATAACTGCCACCGACGGCAAAACCTACAACACCCAGCACTACATGCCTTCCACTTTTTCGGGAGTGTGAGTGCAATCTGAAACCAAAGGGGAGTGACCATGAAAACCGAAATCGTGCAATCGCTGACAGAAACCTTTGAAGGCCACGCACAGCAAACCGAGGGTGGCGTGGAGTATTGGTTGGCCCGTGACATTCAGCACTTACTGGGCTATACCAAATGGGAGAACTTCCTCAACGTAGTCAGCAAGGCCAAAACCGCGTGCGAGGTCTCTGGGCATGACATCGCCAACCATTTTCCTGACGTTAGGAAAATGGTCGATCTGGGCTCTGGCAGCCAGCGTGAGATCGAGGACATCATGCTCACGCGTTATGCCTGCTACCTCATCGCCCAAAACGGCGACCCACGCAAGCCAGAGATTGCCTTCGCCCAAACCTACTTCGCTGTCCAGACCCGCAAGGCCGAATTGATTGAACAGCGCTTGCTGGAAGCCGCGCGTGTGCAGGCCCGCCGCAAGCTGACCGAAACGGAAAAAGAACTCTCGCAGGTGATCTACGAGCAAGCAGGCGGCAATCAGGACTTTGCCCTCATCCGCAGCAAGGGTGACCACGCCCTGTTTGGCAAAAGTACCCAGGCCATGAAAGCCCAGTGGAAGGTGCCCGACAGCCGCCCGCTGGCCGACTTTGCGCCCACGATTCTGCTCAAGGCCAAAGACTTCGCCACCGAAATCACCATCTTCAACGCACGCCAGCACCAGATGGACAGCGAGCAGGTAATTTCTACCGAGCACATCACCAATAACAAGGCAGTGCGCAACACCTTGCTGGAACGCGGCATTCGCCCGGAGGCCCTGCCTCCTGCGGAAGATGTGAAGAAGGTCGAGCGGCGATTGGCATCTGAAGACAAAAAGGCCATCGACAAGCCAGACCGGCTAGACACCTGAAGTACCCCGGCTGTAATTGACGGTTCAAACCGAGGGTGACCTTGGCCGTTCCACAGCTACTACCCACCTGCAACTCAATTCAAGCCCGCTTTCATGCTTGTGCCGAGTATTAATGAAAGTTTTACTGTGATTCGACTCCATGAATGACTGGCCGCCATTTTCCCCACCGCCACTGCAGCGGTTAGGGTGCTGGAAGAGATGGGTACCTCCAAGGGACGGATCGTGATCCAGCCGTTCCATGAATCTGGGATTGTGTCGACACCGTCGGCACAATTGAGCTTGAGCCACCCAGTGGCACTCAAAACCCCTACAGAACTTAGCTCGACTGGCTACCCGGCAACCGTCCATCCCAGAATTCGACGGCATGATCCAACAAACTTACAATGGTTTTTGACTCCAAGAAGTGAACGAGGCCGGATTCTGGGGTACCCAGAATAGCAATGCCACAAAACGCCATCGTCGGTTCGCTACAGAATCGGGGCGTCAAGCACATTACCGGACTTCCACTGAGTCCATAAAAGTGGGACAACTCCAACGGGTTCTCAACGATCAGGCGATGAATAGTTCCTTGGATGTCGGAGACGCCATCGTATCGGCCCGCTAAAACGACCTGGCTTGATAGTACTTGCCCTTTGTCGTAGTCCACACTATTTACGTCTCCTGGATATCCCATGAGAAAGAACATTGCATTGAACGCATTGGCCTCCCATTCATATGTAGGCAAGTAGTCGAGTCGAATGATGCGGGACTCTTTGGCCACGACGGTCCGAAGGTTGGTGACAGAAACCTCGTATGCAATGGCGTCATACGCGCCGGAAGAGTCTTCGGCCCAGGTGAATCCCCTGCTGAGGCTCAGAGGTTTTTCCGCCTTTGGGCAAGGAAGGATAACGACAGAGCTTGAATGCGCTTTTTTAACAAGATGTTCTGCCGTCACCGCAAAGTAACGGCCACCTCGGCCTACAAGAAAGCAAGTCCCCCAGGTAGATATGGGGGTATCTGCATTACCTGTGCGAAATAGTAGAGGGCGTGCAGTTGCACGAATGTTCCGCATTGGCTTTGGAACTGCCTCTGAGACGTGTTCCAGACGGGGCATAGCTTTAGCGGACTTTCTCTTGAATCAGGGTCTGAGATTGACTTACTTCCCCAACTTCAAGAAGTCATCCCCCTTGCCCAACTCCAGCATCCCCGCATTGGAGTAAACCTGCAGCTTGGCCCGCGTATCGGTGATGTCCAGATTCCGCATAGTCAACTGCCCAATCCGGTCCAACGGCGAGAACGGCGCATCTTCCACCTTCTCCATGCTCAAGCGCTCAGGCGCGTAGGTTAGGTTGGGCGACTCGGTGTTCAACAGCGAATAGTCGTTGCCGCGGCGCAGTTCCAGCGTGACGGTGCCGGTGATGGCGCTGGCGATCCAGCGTTGGGCAGTTTCGCGCAGCATGATGGCCTGGCTGTCGAACCAGCGGCCCTGGTACAGCAGGCGGCCGAGCTTGCGGCCGTTGTCGCGGTATTGCTCGATGGTGTCTTCGTTGTGGATGCCGGTGACCAGGCGCTCGTAGGCGATGAATAGCAGGGCCAGGCCGGGGGCTTCGTAGATGCCGCGGCTCTTGGCTTCGATGATGCGGTTCTCGATCTGGTCGCTCATGCCCAGGCCGTGGCGGCCGCCGATTTCGTTGGCCTTAAGGATCAGTTCAACTAAGTCGTTGTACTGCACGCCATTGAGTGCGACGGGGCGGCCTTCTTCAAAGGTCACGCTGACTTCTTCGGCCTTGACGACGCAGTCGTCTTTCCAGAACGGCACGCCCATGATGGGGTTGACGATCTTGATGCCGCTGTTGAGGTTCTCCAGGTCTTTGGCTTCGTGCGTGGCGCCCAGCATGTTGCTGTCGGTGCTGTAGGCCTTCTCGGCGCTCATCTTGTAGCCAAAGCCGTTGGCCGTCATAAACGCGCTCATCTCGGAGCGGCCGCCCAGCTCGTCGATGAACTGCTGGTCCAGCCAGGGCTTGTAGATCTTCAGCGCGGGGTTGGTCAACAGGCCGTAGCGGTAGAAGCGCTCGATGTCGTTGCCCTTGAACGTGGAGCCGTCGCCCCAGATGTTGACGTCGTCCTGCTTCATCGCCGACACCAGCATCGTGCCGGTCACTGCGCGGCCCAGCGGCGTGGTGTTGAAGTAGGTGACGCCTGCGGTGGTGATGTGGAACGCACCGCTTTGCAGCGCGGCAATGCCTTCAGCGGCGAGCTGCGGGCGGCAGTCCACCAGGCGGGCCTTGATGGCGCCGTACTCCATGGCCTTGCGCGGGATCTCGTCGTAATCCGCTTCGTCGGGCTGGCCCAGGTTGGCGGTGTATGCGTAGGGCAGGGCGCCCTTCTGCTTCATCCACAGCAGCGCGGCGCTGGTGTCCAGGCCGCCGGAGAACGCGATGCCGACCTTTTGGTTGGCGGGGATGTTTTGCAGAATGGTGTTGGACATGAGGATTTGATGCGAAATTGGCCTTGGAGCCCGTGGATAGTGCGGGAGCAGCTACTAAAAATATAGCGGAATGAAGAGGAAGCTATGCTGAATCAGCCGAGCGATCAGCCCAGTAATTAACCGAAGTGGCAGATGTAGTGGTAAGCCTCAAAGCCTTCAGAGACACGAATCTCGAACTTGGCATTGCCGGGCACGCTGAATTGGCTGCCCGCAGCAGAGGTCACCCAGGCATCCGTGCCGTCGAGTTTGTAGTCGCAGCTACCGGCCACGCATTCCATGATTTCGGGCGCGCCGGTGTTAAAGGTCAAGCTAGCGGGCAGGATCACGCCCACTGACTTTTTGGTGCCGTCCGCCAGGGTGATGCCGTGGCTCACGCATTTGCCGCCAAAGTAGACATTGGCAGCGGTGGTGACGGTGACGTTGGGGAAGTTGGCGGTGATGGTCATGGGGCGGGATTGGAGTGGGTCGAGGGAGGGTTGGACGGAGCTGGCAGGGCAGCCCCCGATTTTAGGCCACGCCTCAGCCAACGCGGCCAGCAAAGGCTTCGGGCTTGAAACCCACTGTCACTTTGCCGTCCGCCCATTCCACCACGGGGCGCTTGATGACGCTGGGCTGCAGCAGGGCTACGGCTTTGGCGGTGGTCGCGTCCACAACGCCTGCCTTGGTCGCCTCATCCAGCAGCCGCCAGGCCGTGCCCTTGCGGTTGATCAGCGTTTCCCAGCCCACGGCTTGGAGCCAGTGGTCGATCTGGGGCTGGGGCACGCCCTGCTTCTTGAAGTCGTGAAAAATAGTGTCGTGCCCGTGGTCGCTGAGCCAGGTGCGGGCTTTTTTGACAGTGTCGCAGTTGGGGATGCCGTAGAGGGTAATCATGGCCGAATTGTATGCAAAAACGGCTGCCAGGCCGTGGATAGTGCGGGAGCAGCTATCAAATTAGTAGCGGTTGCTCTGGGGCCTCGCGCACCTGGCCGACGTGCATCAAAATAATACCGACCAAGACATCAATCTCAAACGGCTTGCCGACATGGTCATTCATGCCGGTTTGCAGGCACAGTTGCCGATCCAGGCTGGAGCTGTTGGCTGTGACGGCGATGATGGGCAAGTTGTGAAACTGTGGCTGGGCGCGGATTTTTCGCGTCGCCTCAAAGCCGTCCATCACTGGCATTTGCAAGTCCATCAGCACGGCATCAAACGCATCCTCCGCTTGCAAAACCGCCGCCACGCCCAAGGCGCCGTCGGCTGCCACCGTGACTTCGGCCCCCTCAGCGCTCAGCAGGCGTTGGGCCACCATTTGGTTGAGCCGGTTGTCTTCCACCACCAGGATGCGCAGCCCCTCCAGACGCCGGCCGGAGGACGCGCCCCCGCCGTTACTGGACGCACTGGTTTCGGTGGCCACCGGCAGCCGCAGCAAAAATGAGAAGGTGCTGCCCACGCCCAGCGCGCTGGATACCGAGATAGAGCTGCCCATCAGGCGCATCAGGCGGTCGGCCACAGCCAATCCCACGCCCGTGCCGCCAAAGCGCCGCGTGCTGGAGCCATCGGCCTGGTAGAAGCCTGTAAAAATCTTGCCCTGGTCGGCGGCAGAAATGCCAATGCCGCTGTCCCGCACCGCAAATTCCAGCAAAACCGATTCGTGGTCCCTTTGCAGCACATACACCGACAAGGCCACCTCCCCGCTGGGGGTGAATTTGACGGCATTGCTGCCCAAATTGCTCAGTACTTGCAAGAGCCTGGCGTCATCGCCCAGCAGCATCTTGGGCAGGGCCGGGTCGCAGGTCACGGTGAAGGTGATGGCCTTGTCGGCCCTGCATTCTGTGATGCGTTCGCTCACCGCGTTAATGAGCGCCTCGCTGCTAAACAGGCGAGTCTCTAGCCCCAAGCGGCCGGAGTTGCTTTCAGAAAAGTCCAGCACGTCATTGACCGCGCCCAGCAGGGACCGCGAGGCCTCCTCGGCCTTGCGCAGGTAGTCTTGCTGGCGCTGCGTCAGCGGTGTTTGGTGCAGCAGTTGCATCATTCCCAAAATCGCATTCATGGGGGTGCGCAGCTCATGGCTCATATTGGCCATCAGCTGGCTTTTGGCCAAGCTGGCTGCCTCAGCACGCTCTTTAGCCGCTTGCAGCTCTACCTCTTCGCGCTTGCGTTCGGTAATGTCCTCAAACGAACCCACGGCGTAGGTCACGGTGTTGTCGGCATCGCGCACGGGCCGACCGGTGACCCTGAAGCGCCGCAGCTCCCCATGGCGCATGATTTCCATGTCTTCCACACTGCTTTCTTCACCCTGCAGCGCACGCAGCAGCGGCCAGCGCGCATCAGGGTAATGCTCGGTGGTGCCCGCCACCGTGGCCCCCAAGGCATCGCACACGCTGCCTTCGCGCACCCGGGGCAGGTCTTGCAGGCTGATGCCCAACACATCTTGCAGTCTGCGATTGCCGTAGTAAGCGTGGCCATCGGTGCCCAACACCAGCACGCCCAAGGGCAGGCCTTCTACCCATTGGCGCATGGAATCTTCGACCGCAGCCTGCATGGAGCGGTTGTAGGCGGCGAGCGCCTGAACGGTGACAAAAACAAAGCCCCCCGCGCCAATCAGCAGCGTGGCCCAGGCCAGAGGCTGTGTTACGTAGGCATTCAGATCCACAGACAGGCTGAGCAGACCTGCGGTGTAGCCGAACGCGGCCCCCAGCAGCACGGCGGCAATGGCCCACCCCACCACGGTGGCAAAGCGGCGGGAGAAAAGCGCGTTTGCAACCGCCCAGCTCCCCATCAACCACCAGATGGATGGCGCTGCCAGCCCCAGGCTCACCAAGCCCGCCACGCCCACCGCAAACAAGATGGCAAGCACCGCGAAGGCTTTGTATTGCGTGGGGATGCGGTGGCGCAAGAAGAAGAACACGGCAAAAACAACGGCAGCCGCCAGGTGCAGTGAATACAGCGGCAACCACCCGGTAGACAGTGCCCGCGACACGGACAAAGGAACAATCAGCAGGCCCACCCAAAAAACGCTGCGCAGCAGTCGATCCGACAGCTCGCCCTGAATGCGCGCAGTTTGTTGGGCTAAATCGGATGTGGGGCCGGAATCGATGTTATTCATGGGGGCGGGTTACTCGGAATTGCACCGCTGGGGCGGGCAAAATGTCAGCAAATGTAGTGAGGCACATAGTAGCTGCCTGGGCGGCAAAGTTCCAATGAAACATCGCCCGCGCGCTGCTGGATAAATGGGGTTTTGTGCAAAAATCGACTTTTAGCCCGTAAATAGTGCGGGAGCAGCTATCAATTTCATAGTGAATTACGATTTCAATCCTAAGCCCATGACTTCAGCCAACAGCTTGCTGTACCCACCCCTCGAACCTTTTAAGACCGGCGTGTTGGAGACCGGCGACGGCCACCAGATTTACTGGGAGCTGTGCGGCAACCCCCACGGCAAACCTGCGGTGTTTTTGCACGGTGGGCCGGGGGCAGGGTGTTCGCCTGACCACCGCCGCCTGTTTGACCCGGCGCGCTACTGCGTGCTGCTGTTTGATCAGCGCGGCTGCGGTCGCTCCAAGCCGCATGCCAACTTGGAGAACAACACGACTTGGCACCTAGTGGCCGATATCGAACGCCTGCGCGCCATGCTGGGCACGCCGCAGTGGCTGGTGTTTGGTGGCTCCTGGGGCAGCGCGCTGGCGCTGGCCTATGCCGAAACCCACCCGCAGCACGTCTCTGAGCTGGTGGTGCGCGGCATTTTCACCGTGCGCAAGGCTGAGCTGCAGTGGTACTACCAAGCGGGCGCATCCGCGCTGTTCCCCGATTTGTGGGAAGCCTACTTGGCGTCCATTCCCGTGGACGAGCGTGGCGACCTGATCGCCGCCTACCGCAAGCGCCTGGTGGGCGACGATGTGGCGGCCCAGCTAGAGGCCGCCCGCGCCTGGAGCCTGTGGGAGGGCCAAACTATCACGCTCTTGCCCGACCCTGCGGCCATTGCCAAGTATGGCGATGGTGAATACGCCTTGGCCTTTGCCCGCATTGAAAACCATTACTTTGTGCACCAGGGCTGGCTCGAAGGAGGCCAACTGATTCGCGATGCGCACAAGCTGGCGCACATCCCCGGTGTGATCGTGCAAGGCCGCTACGACATGGCCTGCCCAGCACAAACGGCGTGGGATTTGCACCGTGCCTGGCCGCAGGCTGATTTTCAACTGGTGGAGGGTGCGGGGCACGCCTACAACGAGCCGGGCATCCTGAAGCAATTGATGGCGGCGACGGATAGGTTTGCAGGGACAACACCATGAAAATCTGGTTCGCGGCTCTGACTGCTCTTTCGCTATCCGCCTGCGCCAGCAACCCGCGTGGCAACAATGCTTTGCTCTCCATGCTGCAGGTGGCCCATTGCTCCAGCCAAAAGTCCAACAATTGCACACGCCCGCGCCCATCGGAGCCCAGCCTGTCGCAAACCGAGCGCGGGCAGGCGGTGGCACCCAGCGTACCCATGGTGATTCAGCCTACTACGCGCAACGAAGCCAAGTGCGACCCGGTTGTCAAAGAATGCCCGGTGCGGGTTGAGTACGGCTCAGGTTTGCTGTGATCGCTCACCAAAGCGCGCCAAATTCCGCGCCCGCGCTTTGGCCGCTTCTTCCTCGCGGGTACGCGGCTCGGCACTGGTCTTGAGTGACACCATCAGCCGCCGGGCTGTGGCGGCCACCTCGGCCACGGCCAGATCAAAAGCCTCCTCGTTCGCCTTGGACGGCACGTTAAAACCACTGAGCTTGCGCACAAATTGCAGCGATGCGTCGCGAATCTCCAGCTCGGTGGCCGGGGGCGTGAAGTTGAAAAGCGTTTTGATATTTCGGCACATAGCGCACTCACCGGTTGGGTTGCTTGGGTCTGGGTTTTATAGCTGAACTTTGCGTGGGCTTGCAATACACTGGCTGCATGGGAACCTCTCTGGTTGCGCTGCGCCTCTTGGTGTTTGGCCTGCTCTATGTTGCGGGCGATTGGCTGGGTGAGCGCATGATTCTCGGGCCCGACCGCATTACGCTGATCTGGCTGCCCGCAGGGGTGAGCTTTGCGGCGCTGGCGCTGTATGGCAGACGTTATTGGCCCTTCATTCCGGTGGCCGAATTCATTGTGCAATGGGGCGAGCCTGGCACTTTTGTGGCCGTCACAGTGGCAGCCAATACCGTGTCGGCCTATTTGGCCGCTTCCGTGCTTAGAAAGTGGGTCAATGTCGACGACGAACGCTTTGTCACCCGGTCTGGCTATTTGCTGATAGCCACCGCTTTGTTGCTGGCCTTGGTGAGCGCTCTGATCGGCGCAGTCGGCTTGTATGCCATTGGCTTCTTTCCCAAAGAGGCCTTCGAAGCCGCATTTTTCAAATGGATGGTGGCCAACTTTTTTGGTGTGCTGTTGGTCAGCCCGGCGGTACTGCTGCTGGGGCAGGTGCGCGCGGGCCAGGTGCAGCAGGGCGATGCGGGCGAGTGGCCTGCACGTGCGGAAGGCTTGGCCTGGATGGCCGCCATGCTGCTAGCGCTGACGATTTTGATGTCTTCCGACCGCGCCACTTCGGACTATGTGCTGGGCCTCACCAGCCTGCCTCTGGCCTTGTTGATCTGGAGTGCTTTGCGCTTCAAGCCTTGGCAGACGGCGTTGGCCTCCTTGATCGTGGGGCTGGCGCTGTCCACCTTGGCGGGGCTGGGCTGGGCTTGGCGGGCTTTACGCTGCCCAAATCCATGGCCGATGCGGTGATCTTGCTGGCATTCTTGAGTGTGATTGCGATGGTGCCGCTGTTTTTGGCCGGTGCGGCTAACCAAAACCGCCTGACCGCCCAGCGCCTGCTTCGCCAGGCCCGCACCGATGAGCTCACCGGCCTGCCCAACCGCAGCGGTTTTGAGGCTGCGGCCAGAGCGCTTCTGCAAACCCAGCCCGAGGCCAAGCTGGCCCTGCTGTATTTGGACTTGGATAACTTCAAACTGGTGAACGACACCGCTGGGCACGGTGCGGGTGATGAGTTGGTGCGCAGCCTGGCCGGTGTGATCCAGGCGGGCCTGGAAGATAGCGCGATTTTGGCCCGCTTGGGCGGCGATGAATTTGCGATGCTGCTGCATGAGAAAGCCACCGGCGAGGCCACCGCCGCCGCACATGCCCTGCGCGAGCTGATCGCCACGTTCCGCTTCCCATTTTCGGGCCACATATTTTCGGCCACTGCCAGCATTGGCGTGGTGCCCTTTGTGGCGGGGGCCAGTGACTATTCACACCTGCTGGCCCAGGCCGATGCGGCCTGCTTTACGGCCAAAGAGCTGGGTGGCAACCGTATCCAAGTGAACTCTGGCAGCGAGACGGCCGTGGTGGAGCGCACCGCGGCCATGCGCTGGGCCGTGCGCCTGCGTGAGGGCTTTGAGAAAGACCACTTTCGCATTTACTGCCAAAGCATTGTTCCCCTCAGTGGCGCTGAGGAACATGGCCGGCACTTTGAGGTGCTGATCCGTCTTCACGACCCCGAAACCGGCAACTTGCTGATGCCAGGGCAGTTTGTGCCTGCGGCAGAGCGCTTTCGCATGGGGCCGCAGCTCGATCAATATGTGTTGGGCCGCACTTTGCGCTGGCTGGAGGAAAACCCGGCGTGGCTGGCACAAGTGGAGTCGTGCAGTATCAATTTGTGTGCCGCCTCTGTGGAGGATGAGGGCTTTATTGCCTTCTTGCACAAGCGCCTGGCTGCCAGCAGCGTACCGCCGCAGAAGCTGTGTTTTGAGATCACCGAGACCAGCGCCGTGCGCGATTTGGGCGAGGCGCAAAACTTCATTGATGGCGTGCGCCAACTGGGCTGTCGCTTGTCCTTGGACGACTTTGGCACCGGCTTTTGTTCGTTCGCCTACTTGGATTCATTGGATGTGGATTACTTCAAGATTGACGGCAGCTTCGTGCGCAAAATCAACGACTCGGTGCTGTCACTGTCCATCGTCCGCGCCATTGCTGACATTGCCCGCTCCATCGATAAGAAAACGATTGCAGAGTTTGTGGAAACCCCCGAGCTGCAAGCGCGCCTGCGGGAGCTGGGCGTGGACTATGCGCAGGGCTATGCGATTGACAAGCCCACGCCGATTCAGGAGTACTTTGGAGCATCATGAATCATTCACGCTGGAAGCATTTTTTAGGCTGCGCACTCATTGCGGTGGTGAACTGCGCAACGGCGCAAACTCAAGACCTGTTTTCGTATGCGGCCATTCAATTGCCTTCTCAGCCCAGGTATGAGCAAGCGTGGGCCGAATTGATCACGACGCAGGAACAGTGGCAGGCTTTCTATACAAAAAAAATCCATTGGTAGTCCGAACAGTCCATCGCAAACCATCACAGCGCCTCCCATCGACTTTGGTAATTACCGGGTGGTCGTGGGTGGGCTGGGGTCTAGAACAGGCTTCGGCTTTAGCCTGGTGGTTAACCGGATATCCGAAGCGGAGAATGAGATTTACTTGGAAGTGTTGGATGTCGGCTGGGGCCACAATGGACAAGCCTGCGGCGGGCCTTCAATTCAAACCTATCCCTATCTGGCCGTTTTAGTTAAAAAGTCTGACAAGCCGATTCGCGTGGGCCTTGTAAAGGCCCTGACCGGTTGCAGGTAGCTTGCAGCGCTAGCTTGATGGAGTCCAGTAAGAGTCGCAGCCCGGTGGCTTGCTCTGCGCGAGGGCTTGCGTTCACAGCGCCTTCTTCTGCAGGGCGTAGACTGCAAGCGCACTCTTGCAAACCCACTGAAAGAAATCTCATGAGCATTCTCGACAAAGCCAAAGAACTGGCCGCTACCGCCACCGACAAGGCCGGTGACGCGCTGCAAGCCGTGGCTGGGGCCTCCCAAGAGGCAGTTGCCAAAGCATCGGAGATGGCCCAACAAGCCGGTAGTTCGGCCGCAGCAGGTGCCAGTTCTTTGGCCGACCAAGCCAGCACACTGGCGGGCCAGGCCGCCACGGCAGTCACCACAGCTGGATCAGCTGCCGTCAGCGCCGCAGAAAAAGCGACAGGCATTGACCTGAACCGCGACGGCAAGATTGGTTGAGTAGCTTAGATTCAAGTGCCAAATGGGCTGCCCAGGCCGTGGATAGTGCGGGAGCAGCTCCTATTTCTATAGCGGTTTCTAAATACCCGCAGGCAACTGCGGCGTAACACCCGGGCCCGTCAGCAGTCCATAGGCGATCCAGAGGGCGACGGCAGCGTACGCAATGCGCGGCAGCCACTGGGCCACATCGCTCCAAAACAGCGCCAAGTCCTGGCTTTCTGCCTGGCAATGCCGTGACAACATGTCGGGCAGGGTGCCGCTGGCCTCGCCGGTGCTGATCATTTCCAGTACGCGCGCGTTTCCCAAGAAATGGGGCGCTGTCACGGCGTCTTCCAGTGCCTGCGACAGGGTCGCACCTTGCTGCATCCGGGGTAAAACGGCCGCGTAGGCTTGGCGCATGGCGCGGTTGCTGATGGTGGAGACTGCCATGGGCAGGGCTTCAAACATGGGTACACCCGCTTCCAGCAAGAGGCCCAGGCTGTCAAAAAAGTCTTGGGCCTGGCCCCTGGCCAGCGCGGGGCCTAACGTGGGCAATTTGAGCAGCCATGCGTCTGAACGCGGCTGCGCTAGCAAAAACATAGCTGCTCCCGCAATCAGCAGTAGGCTTACAAGCGGTTTGGCTACTTGCCACAGGTAGCCCGCAGTACTCAGCGTGCCAGCCACCCAAGGCGGTACCGGCGCGATGACGCAGGCCACCACCCAAACGGCCACTGGCAAGGCAAAGCGGGAACGCAACTGGCTCTGGGTGTGGGCGCGCAGGGCGCAACGCTCGGCCAAGCGCCGGTAGGCACGGGCGGGGCTACCGGCGGTCAAGGCTGCAATCACTAGCTTGGCCTCCAGGGTGCTGAATAAGCCTGCGCTCTGCGCCGCAATGGCCGGATTGCTGCCGCGCCCCACGGCTTTTTTGACCGCATCCACGCGCGGCTGCCATGGCGCGGGGAGTTTCAACAATCCCCAAGCCTTTTGCGCAGGCAGGCCAGCCTGCTCCATCGCAGCCAGATGGGCAAATACCTCTGCACGCAGGCGGGTGGACAAAAGGGCGGGTAGGCGGGTGGTCATGCGGGTGAAATGGCGATGGGTGGATGCGCGGGTGGCGTCATCGTATGTTTTTTTACCCTGCACCCGGCGGGCACGGACAACGGGCCCGTGCGCGACAATCACGCCCAGTATGGAAACACTCATCACCCTGAACGACTGGCTGGCCCACTGCGAGCGCCTGCACCCCACCACCATCGACATGGGCCTGGAGCGCGTGCGCACCGTGGCCCAGCGTATGGCGATTGCGTTTGACTGCCCTGTCATTACCGTGGCTGGCACCAATGGCAAAGGCTCCACCTGCGCCATGCTGGAAAGTATTCTGGGCCAGGCGGGTTACCGCACGGCGGTGTATTCGTCCCCCCACCTGGTGCACTTTGAAGAACGCCTGCGCCTGCGGGGCCAGGTGGCCGATGCTGCGCAGTTTGTGGAAGGCTTTGTGGCGGTAGAGGCTGCGCGTAAGCAGGGCGATGAGGGCGATGTGGTGTCGCTGAGCTACTTTGAGTTCGTCACGTTGGCCTGCCTGCACATCATGCGTAACAGCCAGCTGGATGTGGTGATTCTGGAAGTGGGCTTGGGCGGGCGGCTGGACGCTACCAACATCATCGACGCCGACTGCGCGGTGATCACCAGCATTGACCTGGACCACATGGAATACCTGGGCCCGGACCGCGAGAGCATTGGCCGCGAGAAGGCTGGCATCATGCGTGCGGGCCGCCCGGTGGTGGTGAGCGACCCCATGCCCCCGCAAAGTATTTTGGACCACGCCGCAGAAGTGGGCGCAGACCTATGGCGTGTGGGCACGGACTTCAATGTGTCCGGCGACCCGCAGCAGTGGGGCTGGGCCGGGCGCGGGCGGCGCTACAGCGGCTTGGCTTACCCGGCGCTGCGTGGGGCCAACCAACTCGTGAATGCCGGTGGCGTCCTGGCCGCACTCACCGCGCTGCGCGATCGCCTGCCGATCACGGCCCAGGCCGTGCGCACCGGGCTGGCCTTTGTAGAGCTGCCGGGGCGCTTTCAGATCGTGCCGGGCCAGCCCACGCTGGTGCTGGATGTGGCCCACAACCCACATTCGGTGGCCGCGCTGGCCGCCAACTTGGATGCCATGGGCTTTTACCCCACCACCCACGCGGTGTTTGGGGCCATGGCCGATAAAGACCTGGCACCCATGCTGGCCAAGCTCAGCCCCATCATCGACCGCTGGTATTTCACCGATTTGCCGACGGCGCGCGCGGCTGCGGCGGCCAGCTTGCAATCGCAATGGGTGACCCAAAATACCCGCAAGGACACGGCCAGCCAGACCTTTGCCAACCCACAAGTGGCGCTGGACGCCGCAGTGGCCGCGGCAGACCCCGCTGATAGAATCGTGGTCTTTGGATCGTTCTACACCGTGGGTGGCGTGCTGGCACAAGGCGTACCACGCTTAAGCGCCAAACATCTGAAACCTTAAGCTTTCCTTCTACTTAAGTCACCCCCTTCATGGCATTTTTCAAGTTTCGCAAAGTTGGTGACGAGCACACCAACCCGCCCCCCGCCCCCGAGAGCGTGGAGGCCATGCGCAAACGCGCCAAGCACCGCCTGATTGGCGCGGCGGTGCTGGTGTTGGTGGGGGTGGTGGGTTTTCCGATGCTGTTTGACAACCAGCCTCGGCCCATTCCGGTCGATTTGCCGATCAATATTCCTGACAAAAACACAGTCAAGCCGCTGGGCAATTTGCCCGTGGGCAATGCTGCGCAGGCCATGATTGAAGAAACTGCAGAGCCTGCTGCTGCATCGGGACAGGCACCGGCATCGGCAGCGGTGGCCAAGCCTGGTAAATCCGTGGCCCCAGTGCCCACCCCCGCAGTGACAACTCCGGCGGTTGCGCCAGTGGCCGCGGCACCTGCGGCATCTCGCGCTGCATCGGGTGCTTTGGTGAATACTGCGCCGGTGAGCAAACCCCCAGCCAAAGTGGTGGAAAAGCCGGTTGAAAAGGCCATTGAAAGGCCTGTAGTGCCCAAACCAGATGCCCCCAAGCCCACGCCAGCCAAGCCTGAGGCCGCCAAAGCCGATGGCTCCAAAGCGCAGTCACTTTTAGAAGGCAAAGAGACATTCATACCTGCAACAGCATCGTCCACGCCGCCCGCGGTTGCCGGTGCGCCTGCGGTGGCGCGCTTTGTCGTGCAGGTGGGTGCTTTCTCAGATGCCACCAAGGCGCGCGAAGCCCGCCTGAAGCTGGAGGCAGCAGGCCTGAAGACTTATACCCAAGTGGTTGAAACCAAAGACGGCAAACGCATCCGCGTGCGGGTGGGGCCATTTGATACCAAGGTCGAAACTGACAAAGTGGCCGCCAAGGTCAGGAAACTCGATTTACCTGCCGCCATTTTGGAGCTGTGAGTAGCGTGGGCGCTTTGGCCATTGCGGACTGGGTTTTTATCGGCGTATTGGTGTTCTCCCTGTTGGTCGGTGCCTGGCGCGGTTTGGTGTACGAGGTGATTTCCGTGGTGAGCTGGCTAGCCGCCTTTGTGCTGGCCCAGTGGTTTGCACCGGCGGTAGCGCATTGGTTGCCCATCAGCAGCACGAACGAGGCGCTGCGTTACGGCATCGGCTTTGTGCTGGTGTTTGTGGCTACGGTTTTTGCGGGTGGCTTGATTGCCTTTGTAGTGAAGAAATTGTTAGCCGCCGTGGGCCTGAGCCCGGTGGACCGTTTGCTTGGCGCGGCCTTTGGGGTCGTGCGCGGCGTCGTGGTTTTGTTGGCGCTCACCGTGGTGGTGGGCATGACGCCGTTCAAGTCGGCACCCTGGTGGCAAGAGTCCGAGGGTGCCAAGCTGGCAGGCGTGGCATTGCATGGGCTCAAGCCCGTGCTGCCGGAAGATTTTGGTCAATACATACCTTGAATGGGTAAACACTTATGTGCGGAATAGTCGGCGTTGTCAGCAACGCACCAGTTAACCAAACCATCTATGACGCTTTGCTGCTGCTGCAGCACCGCGGCCAGGATGCAGCGGGCATCGTCACGCAGCAAGAGCGCAAGTTCTTTATGCACAAGGCCAAGGGCATGGTGCGCGATGTGTTTCGCACCCGCAATATGCGCTCACTGCCCGGCAACTGCGGACTGGGCCAGGTGCGTTACCCCACGGCGGGCAATGCCTTCAGTGAAGAAGAGGCGCAGCCCTTCTATGTGAACGCCCCCTTTGGCATCGTGCTGGTGCACAACGGCAATCTGACCAACGCGCACGCCCTCAAGAGCGAGCTGTTCATCACCGACCACCGCCATATCAACACCGAGAGCGATTCCGAAGTCTTGCTCAACGTGCTGGCCCATGAGATCGAGCGCACCACCCGGGGCTTGCCGCTGCAACCCGTCGATTTGTTCGCTGCTGTGCGCAATGTGCACAAGCGGGTGCGCGGTTCCTATGCGGTGATTGCGCTGATTGCCGGGCACGGCGTGCTGGCGTTTCGCGATCCGTTTGGTATCCGCCCCCTTTGCATGGGCAAGCTGGATGGCAGCACCGCGCTGGCCAGTGAGTCTGTGGCGCTGGAAGGTATTGGCTACAACTTTGAGCGCAATGTAGATCCGGGCGAAGCGGTATTCATTGACTTGCAAGGCAAGGTGTACTCTGAGCAATGCGCTGCATCGCCTCAGCTCAATCCGTGCATTTTTGAATTCGTCTACCTGGCCCGCCCGGACTCAGTGATGGACAATATTTCGGTCTACCAGGCGCGTTTGAACTTGGGTGAGGCCCTGGCCAAGCGCGTGATTTCCACTGTGCCGCCGAATGAGATTGATGTGGTGATTCCCATCCCGGAATCCAGCCGCCCCAGCGCCGCCCAGCTGGCGCAGCTTTTGGGCTTGCCGTACCGGGAAGGCTTTGTGAAAAACCGCTATGTAGGCCGTACCTTCATCATGCCCGGCCAGGCCGTGCGTAAAAAATCCGTGCGCCAAAAACTCAACGTGATTGCCAGCGAATTCAAAGGCCGCAATGTGCTGCTGGTGGATGATTCCATCGTGCGTGGTACTACCTCCAAAGAAATTGTGCAGATGGCACGCGACGCGGGTGCCCGCAAGGTCTACCTGGCCAGCGCCGCGCCGCCTGTGCGCTACCCCAATGTGTATGGCATCGACATGCCCACCAGCAGCGAGCTGGTGGCGCACGACCGTACGGTCGAAGAGATTCGCGAATACATTGGTTGCGACGCCTTGATTTACCAAGACGTAGACGGCATGAAGAAAGCCATTGGTTCGTTGAACACGCAGATTCAGGGCTTTGATGCATCGTGCTTTGACGGTGTGTATGTGACCGGTGACATCACTGGTGAAGACATCGCACGCTTGAACGAAAGCCGTGTGGGCGGCGAAGAAAACCCGGAAGACACCTCGCGTCTGGCACTGCCCAATCCCGCCTGAAATGGCGACCTCACTTTTTCGCACACAGCGTTCATGAAATCTCAGAAACTGCCCGACGACCTGCACATAGACACCCTGGCGGTGCGTGCATCTCTTGATAGAAGCCAGTACGGCGAAAACTCCGAGGCTCTGTACCTGACCAGCGGCTATGTGCAGCCCAACGCCGCATCCAGCGCCGCACGCTTTGCCATGGAAGAAGAGGGCTTCACCTACTCCCGCGTGGGCAACCCCACGGTGAGCAGCATGGAGGTGCGTTTGGCTGCCCTGGAAGGCACCGAGGCTGCCATTGCCACGTCGTCTGGCATGTCTGCCATCCTGTTGCTGGGCATGGCCGTGCTCAAAGCGGGCGACCACGTGATCTGTTCGCAGTCGGTATTTGGCTCGGTGATTCCCATGTTCAGCCGCGAGTTTGCGAAGTTCGGTGTGGAGACTACGTTCGTGTCGCAAACCGATGTGGCTGCGTGGAAGGCCGCCGTGCGCCCCACCACCAAACTGCTGTTTGCCGAAACCCCCACCAACCCGCTGACCGAGGTTTGCGACATCCAGGCCTTGGCCGATATCGCGCACAACGCGGGTGCCTATCTGGCGGTCGACAATTGCTTTGCCACCCCAGTGTTGCAGCGCCCGGTGCAGATGGGTGCAGACTTTGTTATCCACTCCGGCACCAAGTTTCTGGATGGGCAGGGCCGTGTGATGGCCGGTGCTATTTGCTGCAGCCAAAAGCAACGCGATGAATTGTTTCTGCCGGTGATCCGCACGGCCGGTATGGTGCTATCCCCTTTCAATGCGTGGGTGCTATTGAAGGGCATGGAAACTTTGGCGTTGCGCGTCAAAGCCCAGTCGGCGAACACACTGGCACTGGCCCAATGGCTGGAAGCACAGCCACAAGTAGCGCGCGTGTTTTACCCCGGCTTGCCCAGCCACCCGCAGCATGCATTGGCCATGCGCCAGCAGTCCGGCTACGGTGGTGCAGTGTTGTCGTTTGAAGTGAAAGCGTCTGACCCGGACGCGGCACGTCAGCGCGCTTTTCACGTACTTGACAGCATGCAGGTGGTTTCCTTGTGCACCAACCTGGGCGATACCAAAACATTAGCTGCGCACCCCGCCAGCACCTCGCATGGGCGTTTGACAGAGGCGCAGCGCCAACTGGCAGGCATTGGCCAGGGGCTGATCCGCGTGGCAGTCGGCCTGGACCACATTGAAGATTTGAAAACCGACCTGGCGCGTGGCCTGTCGGGACTGGATACCTAGAAATGACAACAGCAAAAATTCGCACCCGCATCGCACCTTCCCCGACCGGCTTCTTGCACCTGGGCACTGCCCGCACCGCGCTGTATTCCTGGGCGTATGCCCGCCACTTTGGCGGTGAATTTGTGCTGCGCATCGAAGACACCGATGTCGCCCGTTCCACGCAAGACTCAGTGGATCAGATCCTGGCCTCGATGCAATGGCTGGGGCTGGAGTACGACGAAGGCCCGATTTACCAAATGCAACGACTGGATCGTTACAAGGCGGTGGTGGATCAACTGATCGCCGAGGGCAAGGCCTACTACTGCTACAGCACGCCCGAGGAGTTGGATGCTGTGCGCGAAGCCAAGAAGGCGCGCGGTGAGAAAGCGCTGTACGACGGAACCTGGCGCCCCGCGCCCGGCAAGACCTTGCCGCCTGTGCCCGAAGGCGTGAAGCCCGTGGTGCGCTTTTGCAATCCGCAAGACGGTGACGTCACCTGGAACGATCTGGTCAAAGGCGCCATCACCATCAGCAACCGCGAGATAGACGACCTGATCATCGTGCGCACCGATGGCATCCCGACCTACAACTTCGCCGTGGTGGTGGACGACTGGGACATGCAGATCAGCCATGTTTTCCGTGGCGACGAGCACATCAACAACACGCCCTGGCAAATCAACATCTTCAACGCGCTGGGTGCGCCGCTGCCGCAGTTCGGCCATTGCCCGGTGATCCTGGGCGATGACGGACAAAAGCTGTCCAAACGCCGTGGCGCGGTCAGCGTCACAGCCTACGAAGACGGTGGTTATCTGCCCGAAGCGATGTTGAACTACCTGGCCCGCTTGGGCTGGAGCCATGGTGACGAAGAGCTGTTCACGCGTGAGCAACTGGTCAGCTGGTTTGACGGCACGCACCTGAACAAGAGCCCCGCGCAATGGGACCCAGCCAAGCTGCTGTGGGTCAATGCGCAATACATCAAGCAGGCCGATAACACGCGCCTGGCATCTCTGGTGGCTGCGCAATTGCAAAAGCTTGGTGTTGCGGTGTCGGCTGATTTGGTGGAGTCACATCTCCCGCAGGTCTGCGCGTTATTGAAAGACCGTTGCGATACCACCGTAGCACTGGCGACCTGGGCCGCCAAGTTCTATGGTGATGTGGTGGTAGACGCCGCAGAGAAAGCCCAGCATGTGACCGATGCAGTAAAGCCCGCTTTGCAATTGCTATCGGACAAACTGGCAAGCTGTGCATGGGACAAAGCCAGTATTGCCGCGGTGATCAAAGATGTGTTGACGGCTCAGGGTTTGAAGATGCCTCAGTTGGCGATGCCTGTGCGGGTTTTGATAGTGGGTACACCGCAGACGCCATCGCTGGATTCGGTGCTTGAACTCTGCGGTAGAGAAAAAGTTATTGCACGACTTGCCACAGCCTAATTTTTGGCGCTATAATTTGAGGCTCGGAAATTGAGAATGTTTTAAAAGACAATCTCGCAATTACTGAAAAGTAATTAGGGGGTATAGCTCAGCTGGGAGAGCGCTTGCATGGCATGCAAGAGGTCAGCAGTTCGATCCTGCTTACCTCCACCAAAGTTTCTGAAAACGGATTAGTCCAAGGTTTTGACCCCATCGTCTAGAGGCCTAGGACATCACCCTTTCACGGTGAGTACCGGGGTTCGAATCCCCGTGGGGTCGCCAAGTTTTTAGCGCAAGCTAAAGCGGCACAAGTAGGTAACAGCTTCTGTAAAGAAGTCACTTGGCTCGTAAGTTGAAAGACTGAGAGCGAATGGTTACCGCTACCTGGAGCGGTAGTTCAGTTGGTTAGAATACCGGCCTGTCACGCCGGGGGTCGCGGGTTCGAGTCCCGTCCGCTCCGCCAAAACTTCAAAAGGCCCGATTCGTCGGGCCTTTTGTCTTTTTAGCATCCACTCCTTGCACACAACCGCTTTGTAAAATTGTGTGTAGTTCGCTAAAGCACGTCCCTGGACGTTTGAACCTTCAGGCGAATTGAGTTAACCTCCCACCCCTTACTGTTGAGATGGGCTTGTAGCGCGGGCAACAACTGCCGTACTTTGGCTGCCACTGCGCTATTACTCAATATCAGGCACCACTCTGCTCCGTCGATGGGCCCGGGTTTGATGGCTGGCCGGATGGCCACGGGCAGTAGCAGTTCGACAGCCCTAAGCCGTGCGCTGGAATCTAGTGCGAGATCGCTCAAGCGCGCCAAAGTGGGCGAGTTTTGGGTAGCTTGGTACAGCGACACGGGTTTTTTGAGCGACATCGGGTCCTGATAGATAGGTTGGAGATACTTTATGCAGTTAATAGTGACCGATGCCTGGTTAGCAAAAAGTCATGCTATCCATTTGAGTGGTACCAAGCTTGTCCTAGCGACTTTGGCTGCGAGCTTTGTGCTGATGGTCTGCTCGGCAGGAATGTACCACTGGGTGTTTCTCAAAGGTGCTAGAGAGGGTTGGCCCATTATTGGATCATTGGTGCGGCTCGTCGTCAAAGATGAGTTTGAGCAGCGTGATCGTTTTATGCGCGAAAACATCGATGTGATGGCGAAAAAACTGGGTGAAATGCAAGCCAAGATGACGCAAATTGAGTCCTTGGGTGAGCGCGTGGCAGGCTTGGCGGGCGTGAGTACCGCTGAGTTGAAAACTAAACCGGGACAGGGCGGGCCTTTGGTTAGTGGACGTAGCTTGAGCATGGACGAATTGCAGGCTACGCTGGCTTCCTTGGACCAAGATACCAACAGTCGCACCGATTTGCTAACGGTTATAGAGTCCCGCCTATTTGAGCAAAAGATAAAGAAAATGATGGTGCCCACCCAGGAGCCGGTAGTGGGTGGGAATTTAGGTTCGGTGTTTGGATGGCGAATTGACCCGATTACGGGGGTATCGGCTCTGCATACCGGCCTTGATTTTCCGGCAGAGCCGGGGACGCCCATCATGTCAGCGGCGGGAGGCGTGGTGGTCGTGCAGGAGTTTCATCCACAGTACGGCCATCTAATAGAGGTAGACCACGGGAATAATCTCATTACGCGATACGCCCACGTGTCCAAGGTTTACGTCAAAAAGGGCGACTTGATCCGCCGCGGGCAAAGAATTGCAGATGTAGGCAACAGCGGACGTTCCACGGGGCCACACTTACATTTTGAGGTGCTAGTACAGGGGGTTCCGCAAGATCCACAGAAATTTTTAAACGCAGGCAGGGCTGTTCAGACCCAGCAACTTGCTCTGGCTGTAGTGCCTTCGGGCCCCGGTGTTCGCGCTCAATCTACGCCAGTCGCCTTGGGGGGCTCCGCCCGACGGTAAAATCCGTGTTTTGGGTTATCTGAACAATTTTCAACCTCACTGCGGGTTGGAATTTTCTGGGGCGCCCCCACTTTCCACCGATCACATTAAAGGACTGCGCTGATCTGAGGGCCATTTGGCCCCAGGCCGGTCTTGCATTCATGGCCATCAACATACTGACAAAAATTTTCGGCAGTCGCAATGACCGCTTGCTCAAACAGTACCGCAACGTGCTCACCAAGGTCAATGCATTGGAGGCCCAGTTCGAAAAGTTGTCCGATGACGGGCTGCGCCAGAAAACGCAAGAGTTCAAGGACCGTGTCGCCAAAGGTGAAACTCTGGATGCGGTACTGCCCGAGGCCTTTGCCATCGTGCGTGAGGGCTCCAAGCGCGTCATGAAGATGCGTCACTTTGATGTGCAAATCCTGGGTGGCATGTCCTTGCACAACGGCAAGATTTCCGAAATGCGCACGGGTGAGGGCAAGACGCTGACGGCTACTTTGCCGGTCTACTTGAATGCGCTTTCGGGTAAGGGTGTGCACGTTGTGACGGTCAATGATTACCTAGCCACGCGAGATGCGAAGTGGATGGGTCGTCTCTACAACTTCCTCGGGTTAACGGTGGGCATCAACTTGCCGCAAATGGCCCGCGAGGAAAAGCAGGTGGCTTACGGCGCTGATATTACTTACGGTACCAACAACGAATACGGCTTTGATTACCTGCGTGACAACATGGTGCATGAAGTAGGTGACCGTGTGCAGCGCGGACTGAACTACGCCATCGTGGATGAGGTGGACTCCATTCTGATCGATGAGGCACGCACGCCGCTGATCATTAGTGGCCAGGCCGAAGATCACACGGCCATGTACTTGGCAATCAACAAGGCGGTGCCTGGGCTTGTGCGTCAGGAGGGAGAGGCCGACCCACGGACCGGTGAGGGAGTTACCAAGCCGGGTGACTTTACGCTGGACGAGAAGAGTCACCAGGTCTTCTTGACAGAGCAGGGTCATGAAAGTGCAGAGCGCATTTTTGCGGAGATGGGGTTGATTCCTGAAGGTTCGTCTTTGTATGACCCCTCCAACATCACGCTGATGCATCACTTGTATGCAGCTTTGCGCGCCAATCACCTCTACCATCGCGACCAGCACTATGTTGTGCAAGATGGAGAGATCGTGATTGTGGACGAGTTCACAGGGCGCTTAATGACCGGTCGCCGCTGGAGCGATGGTTTGCATCAGGCGGTGGAGGCCAAAGAGGGTGTGACGATCCAGGCAGAGAATCAAACGCTGGCATCGATCACTTTCCAGAATTATTTCCGTCTCTATGGAAAGCTTTCAGGTATGACCGGCACGGCCGATACTGAAGCCTACGAATTTCAAGAAATCTATGGTTTGGAGACCGTTGTCATTCCGCCCAATCGCATTAGTCGGCGGGACGATCAGTTGGACCGCGTCTATAAAACTACGCGTGAAAAGTACGAAGCCGCCATCAATGACATCAAAGAATGTTACGACCGTGGGCAACCGGTGCTGGTGGGAACTACGTCGATTGAAAATTCAGAGCTGATTTCTGGTTTGCTGGACAAAGCCAAGCTGCCGCATCAAGTGCTGAATGCGAAGCAACACGCTCGCGAGGCCGACATCGTGGCCCAGGCCGGTCGCCTAAAAATGATCACGATTGCCACGAATATGGCGGGCCGTGGAACCGATATTGTTTTAGGTGGAAGTATCGAAAAGGCGATTGCAACGATTGAGGGCGATGAAAGCTTGAACGATACGGTCAAGGCAGCCAAGATAACTGAGGTTCGCGGGCAGTGGTCTACCGAACATGAGCTAGTCAAGGGTTTAGGCGGGCTGCGAATCATTGCCACGGAGCGCCATGAATCGCGCCGGATTGACAACCAACTGCGTGGTCGCTCGGGTCGGCAGGGTGACCCTGGTTCATCGCGCTTCTACCTGAGTCTTGATGATGCACTGATGCGCATTTTTGCGGGCGATCGTGTGAAGTCGATCATGGACCGCCTGAAGATGCCGGACGGCGAGGCGATCGAGGCTGGTATTGTGACCCGCAGTATTGAGAGCGCCCAGCGCAAGGTAGAGGCGCGCAATTTCGATATGCGTAAGCAATTGTTGGAGTACGACGACGTCTCCAATGACCAGCGCAAAGTGATTTACCAACAGCGCAACGCTATCTTGGACGCTTCGGATTTGAATGCTCAAATCGAGTCATTGCGTGAAGGATGTTTCCAGGATTTGGTGCGGCAGTTTGTGCCTGCCGAATCCGTCGAAGAGCAATGGGATGTAGTTGGCTTGCAAAAGGTACTTTCGGATGAGTGGCAGCTGGATATTGATCTGGTGAAACTCGTACAAGATGCATCCTCCATTACGGACCACGAATTGCTAGATAGGGTGGTGGTTGCGGCCCATACCCAGTTCAAAGCCAAGTTGAATTTGGTCGGCGTTGAGAGCTTTACCCAGTTTGAACGGATGGTGCTGTTGCAAAGTATTGATAGCCATTGGCGTGATCACTTGAGCGCGTTGGACTATTTGCGCCAGGGGATTCATTTGCGCGGCTATGCTCAGAAGCAGCCCAAGCAAGAGTACAAGCGCGAGGCCTTTGAATTGTTCGGGCAGTTGCTGGATTCTGTGAAGAACGAGGTGACCAAGATTCTGATGACGGTGCGGATTCAGTCGTCAGAACAATTGGAGCAAGCTACCGATGCCATTGAGACCCGTGCGGACAGCATTGCCAACGTGACCTACAGTGCGCCTACAGAAACTGGGGAGGTGCAGACCACAGTTGATCCTCAAACACTACGAAGCGCTGGCGCAGACTTTTCGCATGTCGGACGGAATGATGCATGTCCATGCGGCAGCGGCAAGAAGTTCAAACACTGCCACGGCAAACTGGCTTGATAGGATTTTCTATGGCTGTGAACCTAGCTTTGCCCATACCGGAGCAACTTTTCTCTATTGTGGGTGTCACCATTGGAGTGACGGAGGCCGGAATACGCAAACAAGATCGTAAAGACCTGACGGTAATGCTGATTGAGCCAGGGGCTTCGGTGTCGGGTGTTTTTACAACCAATCGTTTTTGTGCTGCACCTGTGCAAATTTGCCGCGAGCACCTGGATGGTGGTGCGGAGATTCGCGCCATTTTGATCAACACCGGCAATGCGAATGCAGGCACTGGGGTTGATGGGTTGGCGCGAGCGAACGCCACCTGTGAAGCCTTGGCCCGGAAGTTGAATGTTGACGCGGCCCAAGTGTTGCCGTTTTCAACCGGCGTGATCATGGAGCCACTGCCCAGTGACCGTATTGAAGCCGGTCTGGCCGCTGCGATTGCAGATGCTCAGCCAGGCCATTGGTTCCGCGCTGCTGAAGGCATCATGACCACGGATACCCAGCCCAAGGCTTTTAGTGTTCGTCTAGAAATTGCAGGACAGCCTGTGCATGTGACTGGTATCAGCAAAGGTGCAGGCATGATTCGGCCCAATATGGCCACCATGTTGGGTTTCATTGCAACCGATGCTTGCGTGAGCCAGTCCGTGATGAAGGAATTGGCATTGGAGCTCGCTGAAGGTTCATTTAACCGCGTTACGGTAGACGGTGATACATCGACCAACGACTCTTTGATTGTGATTGCCTCTAACAAGGCCAATCATTCCACCATCGACGTATTGGAATCAGGTGCAGGATTGTTGTTGAAGCAGGCCATGTTGGCCGTAGCACGTCAGTTAGCCCAGGCCATTGTGCGCGATGGCGAAGGTGCAACCAAATTCATCACAGTGCAAGTAGAGGGAGGGCGCGATGCAGCCGAGTGCCGCAAAGTGGCCTATGCTGTCGCACACTCCCCCTTGGTAAAAACAGCGTTCTTTGCGAGTGATCCCAATCTAGGCCGTATATTGGCTGCTGTGGGTTATGCGGGTATTGATGATCTGAACCAAGAAACCATTGAGTTGTTTTTGGATGATGTACATGTAGTAACACGCGGCGGCCGCAACTCTCAGTACCGCGAGGAAGATGGTCAACGTGTCATGAAAAAGGCAGAAATTTTGGTGCGTATTGGCCTTGGGCGGGGGGCGTGTACCGATACCGTTTGGACCTGCGACTTCAGCCACGACTATGTCACCATCAACGCGGACTATCGATCCTGATGCAGCCGTGGTTGCGATGAACGAAGCGCTTGGTAGATTGGTGGCCCGTGCTGAAGTTTTGATGCAGCGCATCGAGGCCGCATTGCCTGGGCAGATCCAGCCACCGGACTGGAATGCTTCCTTCGCCTATCGTTACCGTCGGCGGGCATCAGGTGCATGCGCTCTGCTGCCCGTTTTTCAGATGAGTTTGATGGCATTGGATGATCTGAAGGAAGTGGATGTTCAGAAAGCCAAAATTCACAGAAACACTGAGCAGTTTGTGCGTGGCCTGCCAGCCAATAACGTGCTGTTGACGGGTGCACGTGGTACCGGAAAGTCATCACTGGTGAAGGCTTGTTTGCAAGCTTTCCACCTGCAAGGTCTGCGGCTTATCGAAGTCGAAAAGACTGACATGGTGGACTTGCCCGACATTTTGGAGTTGTTGGTAGATCGCCCAGAAAAATTCATCGTGTACTGCGATGACCTAAGCTTTGACGAGGGAGAAGCTGGCTATAAGGCACTCAAGTCCGCATTGGACGGCTCTATTGCGGCAACTGGTTCCAATGTGTTGATTTACGCGACCAGCAATCGACGCCATCTCTTACCGGAATACCATTCAGAAAACGCAAGCTACCAGCATACAGAAGATGGCGAGGTCCATCCCGGTGAGGTGATCGAAGAGAAAATTTCTTTGTCTGAACGCTTTGGCTTGTGGATTAGTTTCTACCCTTTCAATCAAGCCGAGTACTTGGCGATTGTCGCGCAATGGTTGCTCGCTTTTGGAGTCGACTCGTTGGACGAGCCCAAAGTGCGTGCAGAGGCACTTATATGGTCGCTAGAGCGAGGCTCCCGAAGTGGTCGGGTGGCTTGGCAGTTTGCCCGCGACTTTGCGGGACGCAACGGCGTTGTACAGCCATGACAGTCCCTAAAGTGGTGGACCCTCAAGTTGTCCGTGCACCGCAAGCAGAGCGGCTACTGACAGAGGTCGCTGTTGGCGTATTGGTGCGGCTGTCGGATGGTGCTTTCCTGCTTACATCACGACCCAAAGGCAAACCCTATGCAGGCTACTGGGAATTTCCTGGAGGCAAGCTAGAGGCTGGAGAGACCGTGCTGGAAGCACTTGCGCGCGAGCTTCAGGAGGAGATTGGTATACAGGTGCAAGATGCGACACTCTGGCGCCAAGAGGTTTTTGACTATCCGCATGCCATGGTGCGCCTGCATTTTTGCTTGGTAACCAACTGGCTTGGCAACATTGAGATGCGAGAGAGTCAAGACTTTAACTGGTCAACGCTCCCGGTGCGACTGGAGCCAGTTTTGCCGGGTACTTTTCCAGTACTAACATGGCTTGCAGAGGACCGGGGTTTCATAGGTCCGGTCTCGGAAGGCCTTTAGACATCGTCGATGCGAGTGTCACCCACAGGAATGCCGTCAGCAACGCGGAAGTCTTCGTTGGCCCAAGCACCCAAATCCAGGGCACGACAGCGAGGGCTGCAAAAAGGGCGAGCCGAATTGCTAGAGTGGTAGACGCTATCACCCTTGCAATGCGGGCAAACCACAATCCGGCTTGCAAATTCCCCTGGCTCGTCGGGAGAATGACTTGAATTTTGACTTCCTGCAGCCATCATCAACCTCGACTTAGGAGCAAAGTGTGACTTCAAACGCACCGTCTTCTGTGACGGTGTGAAGTCGGTCATCACTTTCGTGACGCATCATCCGAATGGACACCATCAGTCTATTCCCGCTGATTTCGGGAATCAGCCCAAGACGAGGATCCAAGGACAGGCGAAGCAACTGAAATGTTCTACCTTGCGGCAAGTTTTGCTGAAATTGTCCACCAATTGCTATAACTTTTTGAGGTGCACCCGAATCTCGAAGTAATTTCAGCAGCAGATGAATGGATTCTGCCAACGGTGACAGTGTTTCTGACCATCTTGCCAAATCAGCTTGGCGGCTTGCGACATCGCGGTGTTGCCAAGCAAAGTAGGCAGGCAAATCGAATTCACAAGTTCCCCCGGGGATACCAACCCGGCTACGAATGCTCATAAGCCAGTCATTCTCTTGCAATGATTGCCCAGCTTTACCGGGTTGTGCGTTTAGGCCGGAGAAGCATTGCTCAATCTGTACGATTACCTTATCCAGCACGGATTCGGCAATGGCTGGATTGCCTCGGTAACTGTTCAGGGTTTGCTTCTGCTTTTCCAAGTCTTTCAATACATCGGACTTTAGGTCCGCCCGTGCGGCAACGTCCATCACCTCAAAGATGGTGGTCAAAGCGAAATGGTGATCAAGCGCAGGCTCCCGTGTCGTTAAGTCAGACAGATTGAGAAACAAGTGCTCCAGACGCAAATAAGTGCGAACGCGCTCGTTGAAGGGGTATTCGTAAAGGATCACGCGGTAATTTCCAATTGCCAAATCATAGCCCGATCTTCGGAGCAATTGCCGAGACGCTGCTGACCAATTGTTCCATCGAGCAGTCGTCATTGAACAGCACAATATCTGCAGCGAGTAGGCGCTCTTCGCGGCTGAGCTGTGCAGCCATCATGCTTTGTACGGCCGCGTCTGACAAGCCATTGCGCGCTATAACGCGACTTACTTGCGTACTCGCTGTGCAATCCACCACTAAGACCAAATCAATAAAATTGCGCCAAGCCCCCGACTCCACTAGCAAAGGGATATCCAATACAACACATGCCGCTCCTTGAGCGCACGCCAAGTTTGCTTGTACCAGCATCTCCTCGCGAATGAGGGGATGCAAGATGCCTTCGAGTCTGGTTTTGGCAGAAGAGTCATTGAATACTGTTTCTCGCATTTTGGGGCGATTCAGCGCACCATTTGCGTCAATGAACGCTGGGCCAAAAGTGGCTGCAATTTGAGGCAATGCAGCTCCTTGCCTAGCTGTAAGCCGTCGAGAGATTTCATCTGCATCAATAACAGAAGCATTCAGCCCTTGCAGCATTGCAGCTACAGTGCTTTTCCCACTACCGATACCGCCTGTCAGCCCCAAGCGAATTGCATTCCCTTTCACGACTAAAGTCCAAGCACCTGCATCAATGCTGTTGGCCCCCACAACAAAGATGCCATACCTGCTCCCGCAAGGAAAGGCCCAAAAGGTATATAGCCACCTTCCCGCAGGCCAGACGTGAATTTCATGGCGATGCCAATAACCGTGCCGATGACAGAGGAAATTAAGATGATGGGTATCAAGGCCTGCCATCCAAACCAAGCCCCGAGCGCTGCAAATAGTTTGAAATCTCCATATCCCATGCCCTCTTTACCAGTCACGATCTTGAAAAGCCAATAGACGGACCAAAGAGACAAATATCCTCCAACTGCGCCCCAAAGTGAAGACGGTAGTGACGTGGGGGTCCATTGCAGAGCAGCAGCAATCAGCCCAAGCCATAACAAAGGGAGCGTCAGGTCGTCCGGGAGCAGTGTCGTGTCCCAGTCGATTAATGCGAGCGTCAGTAGAGTGGCAGAAAAAACGCACCAAGCAAGGCCTGTGGGGTTCACACCCCATTGCCAAATCGAGATGAAAAAGAGCAGTCCTGTGGCAATTTCTACTGTGGGATATCGCAAACTGATGGGGGCTTTGCAAGCCGAGCACTTTCCACGCAATGCGACATAACTGATAACGGGAATGTTTTCGTACCAACGAATCTGATGCCCGCAATGAGGACATTTAGAACGCGGCACCATGAGATTGAATGAGGCCGAGGGTACGACGGTTTGACTGGACATTTCTGCACATTCGGTCGCCCACTGTCTCTCCATCATCTTGGGTAAACGATAGATCACTACATTGAGAAAGCTTCCTATCAAGAGCCCCAAGATACCGAAAACGCTGCTATCTAGCCACTGACTACTAAGTACCATTAAACGACTTGTCCCAGTTTGAAAATTGGAAGGTACATCGCGACGACGATACCGCCAATGATAGTGCCCAAAATAACAATGATGATGGGCTCCATCAAGCTGGAAATTCCTGCCACCATGTCATCCACTTCAGCTTCATAAAAGTCCGCAGCTTTACCAAGCATGTGGTCAATGGACCCTGATTCTTCACCAATAGCGCACATCTGCAGCACCATGGAGGGGAACAAATTGGCATTCGTCATTGCTGCCGTGAGTGCCGTTCCCGTAGAAACTTCTTGTTGAATTTTGAGTGTTGCATCCGTAAATACAGCGTTGCCAGATGCGCCACCAACCGAGTCCAGAGCTTCCACCAAGGGGACGCCAGCTGCAAACATGGTGGATAGAGTGCGTGTCCAACGTGCGATACAGGACTTTTCAACCAAAATGCCAAAAATAGGCAGTTTCAGCATGACCCTGTCCATGACCCGCTGCATTTTCTCGTTCCGTTTCCAAGATTCTAGGAAAAAGTAAACGCCACCACCGATTCCCCCAAAGATTAAATACCAGAACTTGATGAAAAATTCGCTCATTGCGATCACCACCAACGTTGGCATAGGTAATTCGCCGCCGAAGGATGTGAACACTTGCTTAAAAGATGGAATCACGAAGATCATAATCACAGCTACAACTACAAAGGCAACGATCAGCACTGTGATGGGGTACATCAGGGCCGATTTAATCTTGGACTTGATTGCTTCGGTCTTTTCCATATAGACCGCGAGTCGGTCCAGCAGTTGGTCCAAGATGCCAGCCGATTCTCCTGCTTCTACTAGATTGCAATAAAGAGCGTCAAAGTAAATGGGGAATTTACGGAACGCCACACTTAAAGAAGTACCGGTCTCCACGTCCGTTCGAATGTCGTTCAGCAACTTCGTCACACTGGGGTTGGGATTGCCCCGGCCCACAATATCAAAAGCCTGAAGCAGGGGCACACCAGCTTTCATCATGGTGGCGAGTTGGCGGGTAAAAATTGCCAAATCTTTCGGCTTGATGGACTTCCCAGAGCGCATCCTGCGCTTTTTGATCTTCGTGGGCGTCACGCCTTGTCTGCGAAGGGATGCCTTGACCTGATTTTCGCCAGCGGCACGGATTTCTCCACGCACTTGCTTTCCGTTACGGTCTTTTCCTTCCCACTCGTAAACGGCGTCTTTATTGTCAGCTTTGGCTGTTGCCATGGAGTCCCCTTGATTCCCTACTATTCATTGGTGCAGGCTAAAACTTCTTCCAGCGAAGTCAGTCCTAACTTAACTTTGTGCAGACCGGATCGTCGCAGAGACCGAACACCCTCTAAATCTGCCTGTTTGGCAATTTCCATTGCGCTGCCATCGCGCAGGATGATCTTCTGAATTTCCTCAGAAATCGGCATGACTTGATAAATACCAACACGACCTTTGTAGCCGTTATTGCATTGGGAGCAACCTACAGGTTTATAGGTTTTCCAAGTATGGTCGAGTTCGCTCTGCTTGTAGCCTGCGTTGAGTAAAGTCTCCTCGGGAAGATCGACGACGGATTTGCAATGAGGACAAAGACGCCGAGCCAATCGTTGCGCCGTAATGAGGATGACACTGGACGCAATATTGAATGGGGCAATACCCATGTTCCGCATTCGCGTTAGCGTTGCCGGCGCATCGTTGGTATGCAAGGTCGAAAGTACCAAGTGCCCGGTCTGGGCGGCCTTGATGGAGATATCTGCAGTTTCCAAATCTCGGATTTCCCCCACCATAATGATGTCTGGATCCTGCCGCAAGAAAGACTTCAGCGCAGCGGCGAAGGTGAGCCCTGCCTTTTCGTTGACGTTGACCTGGTTCACTCCTGGGAGATTAATTTCCGACGGATCTTCCGCAGTAGCAATGTTGACACCCGGCTGATTGAGCATGTTGAGGCATGTATACAGTGAGACGGTCTTACCAGAGCCCGTGGGCCCCGTCACTAAAATCATTCCATAGGGCCTGCTGATGGCTTTAATCAAGCGCTCTTTTTCCTCGGGCTCATAACCGAGTGCATCAATTCCCAACTTGGCGCTGCTCGGATCCAGAATACGGATCACGATTTTTTCGCCAAACAAAGTCGGCAAAGTACTTACGCGAAAGTCGATGACACGGTCCGGTCCAACCTTAAGCTTCATACGACCATCTTGCGGAACACGCTTCTCGGATATGTCCATGCGCGAGATAACCTTGATGCGTGATGCCAATTTGTCTTTGATGGCGATGGGAGGGGATGCTATTTCACGCAGCTCACCGTCGATACGGAAACGTACACGGTAGGTATGCTCGTATGGTTCAAAGTGCAGATCAGAGGCCCGCATGCTAAAAGCATCCATCAGCATCTTGTGGAGGAATCGCACAACAGGCGCATCTTCAACCTCAGCTGTATTGGCCTGGGCGTTGTCCGATATTGCCTCCGCAGACGCTTCATCAAACTCGAAGTCGCTGCCGATAATGTCTTCCATGGCCTCCGTTGCGGAGGTGGAGCTTGCTTCCACCAGCTTGGATAACTTGTCGTATTCGGCAATCACCCAATCGACACCCATCTGGGTGGAGAACTTGATTTTTTCAGCCGCAGCTTGATCTGAAGGATCGGCCGTCGCCACCATCAACCGGTTGCTCCGCTTACTCAGTACGACAACGCGGTAGTCGAAGCAAATTTTCCCATCAAGCAGCCCTTTCGGCAGCCTTTGCGGATCAATTGCGTCTAAGTCAAGCAGAGGGGCGGCATACGCCGCTGAAAGGGTGTGAGCCAGGTCGGATGCCGACACCGCACCTGAGCCGACCAATTCACCAATGAAGCTGTTTTTGCCGGTGACAGCCTTACGATAAATCTCTTCGGCTGATTTTTGGCCGAGCTTGCCAGCGGCAACGAGTGCCCTGCCAAGTCCTGGCAAGGCGATAGCGGGGGATTCACGTTGGATTGTGTCGAGCGATGCCATAACCCGTTGAGCATAAACGATGAAGTTATTTGCTTTGCATCATTACCTATAAATGCGCCAAAGTAAATCTGATGGCTTTGTCCAGGTTACCTGAGGCTGTTAGATGACAACACTTCGCCGTCGGAGTGAATCAAGCTATATGGAGTTCCCAGATTTGGGTTGTCTAACCCGGCGTATCGCAACGCAGAGTTACATTCTGTTGCCAATGAAGCGATCAGAGTGTGGTTTAAAGCTTTCTATCTAACAACTGCGAAGCCAGTTCGATCAAGCAGTCGGTGTGCTCTCCTACTGGGAGTTTGCGCGCTGCAGCAATCGCCCGTGCAGCTTCTTGGTGGGCTGCTGCCCTTGTAACGTCGAGTGAGCCAGTGTTACGGACAATCTGTATGACCTCGTTCAGCATATTCATGTCGCCTGTTTCGATGGCGCTGCGGATTGTGGCGCGTTGGGCCTCAGTCCCGCGTTGCATGGCCGCGATAAGGGGTAGGGTGGCCTTGCCCTCCCGCAAGTCATCGCCTAGATTTTTGCCCATAACTGCTGCATCGCCGGTGTAGTCCAGCACATCGTCAATAACTTGGAACGCTGTGCCGATGGCCTGGCCGTACTCTGCGCAAGCGGCCTCCAGAGTTGGGTTGGCTTTTGCCAAAATAGCCCCCACGCGGGCACTGGCCTCAAACAATTTTGCAGTCTTGGAGCGAACGACTTGCAAATATCCGACCTCGTCCAGGGAGGCGTTGTGCATATTCATGAGTTGCAGAACTTCTCCCTCCGCAATCACATTGGTGGCATCTGCCAAAACCTGCATGATGCGCATGTCTTGTGACTCCACCATCATTTGAAAGGCGCGGGAGTACAAAAAGTCGCCAACCAGCACACTGGCAGGATTGCCGAACATGGCGTTGGCGGTGGCTGCCCCTCTACGTAACGCAGAATCGTCCACCACGTCGTCATGGAGCAAAGTGGCTGTGTGAATGAATTCCACAACAGCGGCCAAAGTGTGTCGTTGTTCACCTTGGTAGCCCAGAGCGCCGCAGCACAGTAGTAGTAGGGCAGGACGCAATCGTTTGCCACCCGCCAGGATAATATGTTGCGAAACGCTTCCGACTAGAGGCACGCCAGAGTCCAACCTCTGGGCAATGATCCTGTCAACTTGACGCATGTCGTTTTCGACGATGGAAAGCCCTGTCGAAGAGCCGGGAGTAGAGACTTGCAAGGCGGAGTACCCGTTTGTTATCGCCTTATTATAGGGAGCGCCTGCCATGCCAGCCGGAGCCGCCCAGGCCTGTTTTGCATAAATTAGACGAAATGGTATACTCGCAGGCTCTGTAAAAATCCTTTTGCAGAATTCCTAGTCGAAGAGGTCAACATGTACGCGGTCATAAAAACCGGCGGTAAGCAATATCGAGTTGCTGCCGGCGAAAAAATTAAAGTAGAACAGATTGCTGCGGACGTAGGCCAAGAGATTGTGTTTAACGAGGTTTTGGCTGTCGGAAACGGCGCTGAACTTAAGGTTGGCACACCCTTGGTGTCCGGTGCGACCGTTACGGTCACAGTAATTTCTCACGGCAAGCACGACAAAGTGCGCATTTTCAAAATGCGTCGTCGTAAGCACTATCAGAAACGTCAAGGTCACCGTCAGCAGTTCACAGAACTGCAAATCGGCGCTATTACTGCTTAAGGACACCAGGTCATGGCACAGAAAAAAGGCGGCGGCTCTACGCGAAACGGGCGCGATTCCAAGCCCAAAATGCTCGGTGTGAAGACTTTCGGTGGTGAGTTGATCTCCGCCGGCGCTATCATCGTTCGCCAGCGTGGCACCAAGTTCCACCCTGGAACTGGCGTCGGCATTGGTAAAGACCACACCTTGTTCGCTTTGGTTGACGGCCATGTGTCGTTTGCTATTAAAGGCGCTTTGAACAAGCACACGGTGAGCGTTACTGCAGCCTAATCTGCAGCAAGCTTTCCAAGCCGAACCCTGCGCTAGCCTAGCGCGGGGTTTTTCATTTATGAGTACCGCGCATCATGAAATTCGTTGACGAAGCCTACATTGACATCTCCGCAGGAGACGGCGGGGCGGGCTGCGTCTCGTTTCGACACGAGAAGTACAAGGAATTCGGTGGGCCCAACGGGGGCGATGGTGGCCGCGGCGGCCACGTGTTTGCGGTTGCTGACGCTAATCTGAATACCTTGGTCGATTTTCGGTTTTCCCGCCGCCATGATGCCAAGCGGGGTGAGCATGGCATGGGTTCCGACATGTTTGGCGCTGCGGGTGATGACATCACCCTCAAGATGCCTGTCGGAACCATCATCAGCGACGCCGAGACTGGCGAAGTGCTGTTTGAAATGCTGGTGCCCGGTGAAATCATTACGATCGCCAAAGGCGGTGACGGCGGCTTTGGGAATATGCGCTTCAAGAGCGCCATTAACCGCGCCCCACGCCAAAAGACACCGGGTTGGCCCGGCGAAAAGAAGAATTTGAAGCTGGAGTTGAAGGTGTTGGCCGATGTCGGCTTGTTGGGTATGCCCAATGCCGGAAAATCCACCTTCATCACCGCAATATCCAATGCGCGCCCACGTATTGCAGACTACCCATTTACTACTTTGCATCCGAATCTAGGCGTGGTCCGTGTCGGACCTGAGCAGAGCTTTGTCGTGGCGGACTTGCCTGGTTTGATTGAGGGGGCGTCCGAAGGTGCAGGTCTGGGGCATCTCTTCCTGCGCCACTTACAACGCACTCGGCTTTTGTTGCATGTCGTCGACATGGCTCCGTTTGACGAAGGTGTTGATACCGCCGCGCAGGCCAAGGCCATCGTGAATGAGTTGAAGAAGTACGACGAGGGCCTTTATAAGAAGCCGCGCTGGTTGGTGCTCAACAAGCTAGATATGGTCGCCAATGACGACCGTGCTGCGCTGATCAAAGACTTTTTGAAACGGTTCAAGTACAAAGGCCGGGTGTTTGAAATTTCTGCACTGACCCGTGAAGGTTGCGAGCCGCTGATCAAAGAGATTTACAAACACATCAAGGCGGAGCAAGTTGCCGAAACGCCGCACATTGATGTCGATCCACGCTTTATTGAGACGCCCAAAGAGTGAGTCGGTCGCCAGCATAGATTGCTATTAAAGATATAGCTGCTAGCGCAATGCTGGCAAGCGCTACAAGCCAATAGGGTGAATAGATTGAACTCCACGGTATTGCGAGACGCCAAGCGGATTGTCGTCAAAGTGGGCTCTAGCCTGGTAACCAATGACGGCCGGGGGCTGGACGAAGAAGCCATCGGCGAATGGTGTCGGCAATTGGCGGTACTTATACGCGATGGTCGCGAGGTCATCATGGTCTCTAGCGGTGCGATTGCTGAAGGCATGAAGCGTCTGGGCTGGACCAGCCGACCTACAGCGATTCAAGAATTGCAGGCCGCCGCTGCCGTCGGGCAAATGGGCTTGGCTCAGATGTATGAGACCAAGCTACGTGCCCACCAACTGGGCAGCGCCCAAGTGCTCCTAACGCACGCTGATCTCGCGGATCGCGAGCGTTACCTCAACGCCCGCTCGACCTTGCTTACGTTGTTGAAGCTGGGCGTAGTTCCCGTTATCAATGAAAACGACACGGTGGTCAACGACGAGATCAAATTCGGCGATAACGACACTTTGGGGGCTTTAGTCGCCAATCTGGTGGAGGCTGATGCGCTGGTGATCTTGACCGATCAAAAAGGGCTGTTCACTGCCGACCCCCGCAAAGAGCCGACTGCCCAGTTTGTGCACGAAGCCAAGGCGGGTGATCCTGCCCTTGAAGCCATGGCTGGCGGGGCCGGATCCAGCATTGGGCGTGGCGGCATGATTACCAAAATACTGGCGGCCAAGCGTGCGGCGGGTTCCGGTGCTTCCACGGTCATAGCCTGGGGTCGGGAGCCTGATGCCTTGGTGCGCTTGACCCGAGGTGATTCAATAGGCACCTTGCTGGTGGCGCAAACCCAAAAAACCCAGGCTCGCAAGCAGTGGATGGCGGACCATTTGCAGTTGCGGGGCACGGTGGTGGTCGATGCCGGAGCAGCCGCCAAAGTGCGCGACGAAGGCAAGAGTCTGTTGCCGATCGGTATGCTGCAGGTCGAAGGCGACTTTTCGCGCGGCGATGTCATCGCCGTGAAAGGACCGGACGGTACGGAGATTGCACGTGGCCTAGCCAACTACGCCAGCGGCGAAGCGCGCCTGCTATGCCGAAAACCGTCTAGCGAATTTGAGAAACTGCTGGGTTATGCCGCAGAACCTGAAATGCTGCACCGGGACAATCTCGTTTTAACCCGCTAAAACAGCCTCACGCAGCGGACCCTGCAAGGCAAGGGTCAACTGGCGTGGTTGATTCCGTGGCTTACGGGGAAATTCGTCCCCGGATCCGCTTCAAAGGTCGCCCCCGGAGGCAATTCCATACCGACAGTCGTTGGCTCATGGGCGCGTCCCCCTTCAATGCCGGTGTCGCGCGTGCGGTGTCCGTGGCGCAGATAGCGGTTGCGTGGTTCCTGGCGGGGTAAATAGCGAGCCAATTCGGTCAGCGCCATCTCATAAACCCCGCGCTTGAACTCGACCACTGCATCCAGTGGCACCCAATAGTCGTTCCAACGCCAAGCATCGAACTCTGGGTGGTCGGTGGCGCGCAGGTTCAAATCCCAGTCGTGACCGACCAGTTGCAACAGGAACCAAATCTGTTTTTGTCCCTTGTAATGACCGCGTGCATCCCTTCGGATATAGCGGTCCGGCACTTCGTAGCGCAACCAGTCTCGGGTACGGGCAACTATGCTGACATGCTCCGGCTGGAGCCCCACTTCCTCGTGCAATTCGCGGAACATGGCTTGTTCAGGAGTTTCCCCCCGATCAATGCCGCCTTGCGGAAACTGCCACGAATGGGTGCGAATACGCTTGCCCCAAAATACCTGATTTTTCTGGTTGAGCAGGACGATGCCGACATTGGGCCGAAAGCCGTCCCGGTCAAGCATAATCAAACCCCAATTTTTAAACTTCGTTCATTATGCACAGCAAGCGCGGTGTATCAAGGGGCGAATAGGCCAGTAGTGCTGCTAAAACCAGCCAAGTTCAGTGAGTCACCCCATGAAAGCATCCCAATTCCTTATTTCTACCCTCAAGGAGGCACCTGCCGACGCAGAGGTCGCCAGCCACAAGCTGATGACACGCGCTGGCATGATCAAGAAGCTCGGCGCCGGGATCTACACCTACATGCCGATGGGGCTGCGCGTGATTCGCAAGGTGGAGGCCATCGTCCGCGAAGAAATGAACCGCGCGGGCGCGATTGAAATGACCATGCCGGTGATTCAGCCGGCCGAGCTGTGGCAAGAGACAGGGCGCTTTGACAAGATGGGTCCCGAACTGCTGCGCATCAAAGACCGCCATGACCGCGATTTCATCGTGCAGCCCACCAGTGAAGAAGTGGTGACCGACATCGCGCGCCAGGAAATCAAGAGCTACAAACAACTACCCAAGAACTTTTACCAAATCCAGACCAAGTTCCGGGACGAGCGCCGTCCCCGCTTTGGCCTGATGCGCGGACGCGAGTTCATCATGAAAGATGCTTACAGCTTTGACCGCGACCAGGATGCCGCCAAAGCCAGCTACCAAGTGATGGCAGATGCCTACCGCAAGATTTTTGACCGCTTTGGCCTCACCTACCGTGCCGTGGCTGCGGACAGCGGTGCTATCGGTGGCGACCTGAGTGAAGAATTCCAGGTGATTGCTGCCACAGGTGAAGACGCCATCGTTTACTGCCCCGATTCCGATTACGCGGCGAATATGGAGAAAGCAGAGGCTTTAGCGCCAAATACGCCTGTAGACCGCATGAATAGTGCGGGAGCAGCTATGGAAAGAGTAGCGACACCTGGCAAGAGCACTTGTGAAGACGTGGCAGCGTTGCTGAATGTGCCCTTGGCGACGACCGTCAAATCGCTGGTCTTGGCCACGGATGCCAAAGACGACAAAGGCAATGTCATCAAGACCCAGGTTTGGCTCTTGCTGCTGCGCGGTGACCACGACATGAACGAAGTGAAGGTGGGTAAGTTGGAGGGCTTGGCAGATTTCCGCTTTGCTACCGTGCCAGAGATCGAGGCGCACTTTGGTTGCAAACCTGGCTACTTGGGCCCTATTGGTTTGAAGCAGCCACTGAAAATTGTGGCGGATCGCGAAGTGGCCGTGATGGCGGACTGGATCTGCGGTGCCAACGAAGAAGATTTTCATATCCGCGGCGTCAACTGGGGCCGTGATCTGCCTGAGGCCGACATGGTGGCCGATCTGCGTAACGTGGTCGCGGGCGACGCCTCACCCGACGGTAAAGGCGTTCTGGCGATTGAGCGCGGTATTGAAGTGGGCCACGTGTTCTACCTCGGCACCAAGTACAGCAAGGCCATGAACGCAACGTTTTTAGACGTGAACGGCAAGCCGCAGTTCATGGAAATGGGTTGCTACGGCATTGGTATTACCCGCCTGCCTGCGGCTGCGATTGAGCAAAACCACGACGACAAAGGCGTCATCTGGCCCGATGCGCTTGCACCCTTTACGGTCGTGCTGTGCCCTATCAGCCCCGACCGGTTTGCCGATGTGAAGGCCGCTTCTGATGCGCTGTACGCCGAACTGCTAGCTGCGGGCGTGGACGTGATTCTGGACGACCGCAACGAGCGCCCGGGCGCCATGTTTGCCGACTGGGAACTGATTGGCGTGCCACACCGCGTGACCATTGGCGACCGCGCGCTCAAAGAAGGTGTGGTGGAGTACCAGCACCGCCGCGAAACCGAAGCGACCAAGGTCCCAGTGGCAGAGATTGCAGGCCTGCTGTTGTCACGCCTGAAGGCATGACGGCTTACCAGCGTCGCGCAACGGTATCCAGGCGAGTCAGTCTCCAACGCCTTCTGGTGTTGGGCGGCTCGCTGTCATTGGTAGAGCAAGCCACGGCCGGTGCTCAACGCGAAGAGCCCTTAATCGACTCCGTGCGAACGGCGTTGAGCTCGGCGATTCAAAATGCTGCCCCCCCTATCCCTGAGTTTGCCGACACCGAGGCGCGGTTGAAGTACCTGCGCTGGTTAGGTGCCATGGGTGAACGGCTGAAGAAAAAAAAGCCCGAGTGGGAAACCCGCAAAGAGTTTCTACAAACCGTTTGGTATGAAAGTAAGCGTGCGGGGCTGGATGTCGCTTTGGTGTTGGGGTTGATCCAGGTGGAAAGCAACTTCCGCAAGTTCGCTGTCAGCAGTGTGGGCGCGCGTGGCTATATGCAGGTGATGCCATTCTGGACCCGTGTCATTGGCGATGGCGATGCGGGCAAGTTGTTTCACATGCAAACCAATTTGCGCTTTGGTTGTGTCATCTTGCGCCACTATCTGGACCGTGAGAATGGCGACTTATTCATGGGGCTGGGACGCTACAACGGCTCCCGAGGCAAAGCTCCGTACCCAGACGCAGTGCTGGGCGCAAAACGCAACTGGGAATTCGCAGACCTAAGGTAGAAGCCGGGACGGCATGGCGTTTTGCGCAGGTAAAAGGAGGAGGCCGAAGGCCGGTGGACACGGAGCAGAACGCTTTGCCGTCCTCGCTTCGGGTCCAGCCGAAGACTACTGCAAGAACCCCAACTTCCCTTTGCCCTGTGAGGCCTTGGGCAAGTCCTCCACCCCAATCTCCTCATGCCGAGCCAACCGGGCGTTGCCAAAGCCAGTCATCAACGCACGGCGCATATCGCGCGGGGCCAGCTCAGCCAGGGCGTCCAACACATCACTGTGCGGCTCGGCACCAAAGTGGCGACCCCAATCGTGGTCACTGCGAATGCTTTGGTACAGATTGCGGGCAATCGTGCGGGCCTGTTCGGGCGTGGGGGCCGCAATCTCAAACACATTCATGCGGTTCAGGATGGGATCGGGGATGCTTCGCGCATCGTTGGCCGTGGTGATCCAGATCACCTGGCTCGCGTCAATCGCCACTTCGGCAAACTCATCGGTAAAGTTACCGGCCGTATCGTGCTCCAGCAGGCTGTACAAGGCTCCCAGCGGGTCGTATTGCGCATCGCAAGCCGCCTTGTCGATCTCGTCCACCACGATCACCGGGTTGGCGTACTGGCCATCGACCAAGGTTTCAAACACTTTGCCGGGCTTGGCGCCTTTCCATTGGGAGGAGGAGCCAGAAAGCAGCCAGCCGGCGGTCATGGAGCTCATGGGCACCAGATTCATGCCGGTGCCCAAAAGCTCGGCCAGCTTTTTAGCGAAATGGGTTTTGCCGATACCGGGGTTGCCCAGTAATAGGATGGGCGTGACTTCCAGGCCATCCCGGCAGTCGTGGCTCAGCGCCACATGGCGCTTCACATCGTCGAGTACGTCGGTGAAATTGGGCAACTGGGCGTAGAGATCGCTCATCTCGGGGACGCCTGATGGCTTGACCTGAAACCGCTCGGGGCCGCGCTCCAGCATGCGCTGGTAGGTGCTGCGCAAGCTCTCGTAATCGCGCTCGGGCAGCTTAGACAGCTTGCGCTCCACGGAGTCAGGGTCGAACACATTGCGCATTTGCGCGATGGGCAAGCGAAAGCCGGGGCTGTGGGGGACGAGACTGCGGGAATCCATGGGACACTCCTTATCAACGAACCTGCAATCAATTTAGCACATTGCGTGCCAAACCTAAGCCTGAAATTGAAAGTGCCCCATGGGCCTGTTAGGTCATTCCCTAGGAGCCCGACCGACAGCGCTTTTTGCTCCGTGTCCCCCGCCCTTCGGGCTCCTCCTTTAACCTACGCAAAACGCTCTGCCGTTCAGGCACCTAAGGCGTCCAGCCACCTCCAAGTACCTTGTACAAGCCCACCAGGTTTTGCGCCTGCTGGGCCTGTACTTGCACCAAGGCCTGTTGCGCGGCAAACAGTGAGCGTTGCGCATCCAACACTTCAAAGGCATTGGCTGCACCGTTGCGGAAGCGCAAATCCATCAGTTGCATGCGCGTCTGCTCGGCCGCCAGTTGGGCAGCCTGCGCCGCTACCTGGTCTGCCAAGGTGGCACGTCCGGCCAGAGCGTCAGACACTTCCCGGAAGCCGGTCTGGATGGCCTTTTCGTATTGCGCCACGGCGATGTCGCGCGCTACCTTGGCAGAGTCCAGATTGGCCTGGTTGCGCCCGGCATCAAAGATCGGACTCAGCAACTGGGGCACGAAGGTCCAGGCCGATGTGCCACTGCTGAACAGGGTGTCCAGGTCATTGCTAACGACACCCGCACTGGCGGTCAACGAAATGCGCGGAAAGAAAGCAGCCCGGGCTGCACCAATGTTGGCATTGTTGGCCAGCAATTGCTGCTCAGCCTGGCGCACATCGGGGCGGCGAATCAGCAATTCCGAGGGCAGACCGGCGGGTACTTCAGGCATGAGGCCTTGTCCTGTGAGGGGCAGCCCGGCGGGTAGGTCCACAGGAATGGATTGCCCCAGCAACAACGCTAAAGCATTCTCATCCTGGGTGCGCTGGCGGCTGAGCTGCGCCAGGCTGACTTTGGCACCCTCCAACAAGGACTGTGCTTGACTCAGGTCCACTTTGGACGCCGCTTCATTGTCAAACTTCAGTTGCGTCAAACGCAGCGACTCCTGGCGCGAAGCCAAGGTCTCGCGCGTTACGCGCAGCAGTTCATCGTCTGCCAGCAGGCTCAGGTAGGTGTTCGCCACCGAGGCCACCAAAGCCATTTGCACGGTCTTGCGCGCTTCTTCGGTGCCCAGCAACTGGGCCTGGGCGGCCTGGCTGAGCGCACGTACGCGACCAAACACATCCAGCTCGTAGGCCGTGATCGTCAGGCCTGCGGTGTAGGTGCTGCTAATCGCACCGGAGGCGACAGGCCCACGTGAGCCCGTTACACCTGCCGACACGCTGGGGAACAAGTCCGCACGCCGCACCTGGAACTGCGCACGGGTTTGCTCGATATTGAGCACCGCCACCCGCAGGTCACGGTTATTTTGCAGTGACAGCTCAATCAAACGCTTCAGGCGGGCGTCTTTGAAGAAGGTCTGCCAAGGCACGTCAGCCGCGGCCGATGCGGTACCAGCTACCGCGGGTGACCCGGTGGTGTAGGCATCTGCAATCGGCGCAGCAGGGCGCTCGTAGGTGGGCACAAAGCTGCAGGCACCCAGCAGCAGGGCCGCAGCCAGTGCCGTGAGCGGCCCGCGCGGGTGCCAAGTGGATGGACTTGAATTACGCATGGTTGTTGTCTCCGTGCTGGTGGGAGTGTTCGGCGTCAAACGCTTGCTGGCGCTTGCTGCCCTTGAAGGTGGTGCGTACCAATACAAAGAAGATGGGCACAAAGAAGACGGCCAACACCGTGCCGACCAAGCTGCCGCCGATCACACCGGTACCGATGGCGCGTTGGCTGGCAGAGCCAGCACCGCTGGAGATGGCGAGTGGCAGCACGCCCAGCATGAACGCCATGGAGGTCATCAAGATCGGACGGAAGCGCAAGTGCGCCGCAGCCAGGGCCGCTTCCACCGCCGTCTTGCCTTGGGCTTGCAAGTCTTTGGCAAACTCAATGATCAGAATCGCGTTTTTGGCAGATAAACCGATGATGGTGATCAGACCCACCTGGAAGTACACGTCATTGGCGTAGCCGCGCAGCACGGTGGCCAGCAGCACACCCAGCACGCCCACCGGCACCACCAGAATCACGGCCAGCGGAATCGTCCAGCTCTCATACAAAGCAGCCAGGCACAAGAACACCGCCAGAATCGCAAAGCCGTACAGGATCATGGCCTGCGAGCCCGCCAGTTTTTCTTCGCGGGACTGGCCCGTCCACTCAAAGGCAAAGCCTTCGGGCAACTGCTTGGCCAGATTTTCCATCTCCGTCATCGCATCGCCAGAGCTGAAGCCCGGTGCAGCAGAGCCACCGATACGCACGGCGGGGTAGCCGTTGTAGCGAATGGTCTGCATCGCACCCTTGATCCAGCGGGTGCTGGCAAAGGCCGCCAGAGGCACGGGCTTGCCTTGGGCGTTGGAGGCGGTCAAACGCAAGATGTCTTCTGGCTGCATACGCGCTGGCGCATCGGCCTGCACCACCACGCGCTGCAGGCGGCCCTGGTTCGGGAAGTCGTTGATATAGGTCGAACCCAGTGCGGTAGAAATCGTGCTGTTGATCGAGTCAAAGCTCACACTCAAAGCGCTGGCTTTGTCGCGGTCAATGTCGATTTGCAGCTGGGGCGCATCTTCCAGACCATCGGGGCGCACTTGCGTGAGCACCTTGCTCTTGGAGGCCATGCCCAGCAACTGGTTGCGCGCCGCTATCAGTGCGTCGTGGCCCTTGCCACCACGGTCTTGCAGGCGGAAGGTAAAGCCCGATGCATTGCCCAACTCAGGAATAGGGGGCGGGCTCAAGGGGAAGATGAACGCATCACGGATGCCCATCAGCGCGCCAAACGCACGGCCTGCCAAAGCTTGGGCCGAGTTCTCAGGACCTGGCCGCTCGGACCAATCTTTCAGCGTCACAAACGCCAGACCCGCATTCTGGCCCTGACCTGAGAAGCTGAAGCCCAAGATACCCACCATGCTTTGCACTTCGGGTTGCTTCAGGATGAAGGCTTCGACTTGCTCCATGACATGCTGGGTACGCTCAATCGTCGCACCGGGTGGCAATTGCACGTTCACCAGCATCGTGCCCTGGTCTTCACCGGGCAAGAACGAGGTGGGTAAACGCACATACATCACGCCCACGGCGGCAATGATGGCCACGTAGATGATCAGGTAGCGGCCCGCACGTTTCAGGATGCGCGCGACCGTGCTCTCGTAGCCCTTGGCCGTTTTGGTAAAGCCACGGTTAAACCAACCGAAGAAGCCGCTCTTGGCATGGTGGTGACCCGCTTCCACGGGCTTGAGCAGGGTGGCGCACAGCGCGGGTGTGAGCGACAAGGCCAGGAAGGCCGAGAACGCAATCGAGCTGACCATCACCGCCGAAAACTGGCGGTAGATGTTGCCGACCGAGCCCGCAAAGAAGGCCAGGGGCACAAACACCGCAATCAGCACCACAGTCACGCCGACGATGGCGCCCGAGATTTGGCCCATGGCTTTGCGTGTGGCGTCCAGCGGCGACAGGCCTTCTTCGCTCATGATGCGTTCGACGTTTTCAACGACCACAATCGCGTCATCGACCACGATACCGATCACCAACACCATGCCGAACATGGTGAGCACGTTGATGGAAAAGCCCAAGGCCAGCAAGGTGCCGAAGGTACCCATCAGCGCCACCGGTACCACGATGGTGGGAATGATGGTGTAGCGGAAGTTCTGCAAGAACAAGAACATCACCAGGAACACCAGCACTACGGCTTCCACCAGCGTTTCGACCACTTGGGAGATGGAAATCTTCACGAAGCGCGAGCTGTCGTAAGGAATGGTCCACTTCACGCCCTTGGGGAAATAGGGCTGCAATTGCTCCATGCGCTCGCGCACGGCCTTGGCTGCGGCCAGCGCGTTACCGCTAGGAGCCAACTGAACACCAATGCCTGATGCGGGCTTGCCATTCAGTCGGGCTGCGGTGGCAAACGACTGCGCGCCCAGCTCAATACGGGCCACGTCTTTCAAGCGCACGGCCGAGCCATCCGCATTCGCACGCAGCACGATTTTGCCAAACTCGGTGGTGTTGCTCAATTGACCGTCCACCACCACGGTGGCCGCAATCGATTGGCCGGTGATATTGGGCAGATCACCAATGGCACCTGGCGAAACCTGGGCATTTTGCGCGCGGATGGCGGCATTGACCTCAGCGGCAGACAGGTTGAAGCCAGTCAGCTTGGCCGGGTCAATCCAAATGCGCATGGCGCGCTCGGTACCGAACAACTGCGCCTGGCCAATGCCGGGCAGGCGCTGGATTTCAGGCAACACATTGCGCGAGGCGTAGTCGCCCAGGCCCACCACGTCGATGTCCGGGTTGTCGGACGACAACATGATGAACACCAAGAAGTTGGAGCGCGCTTTGTCGACCCGCACACCGGCCTGGTTCACAGCCGCTGGCAGGCGCGGTGAAGCGCGTGACAAGCGGTTTTGCACATCCACCTGGGCCAAGTCGGCATTGGTGCCGGGCTCAAAGCTGATGGTGATGGTGCCCGTGCCGTTGGCCTGGGCCACGGATTCCATGTAGATCAGGCCGGGTGAGCCATTCATTTCGCGCTCAATGACGGAGAGCACGCTGTCCTCCAACGTCTGCGCGGATGCGCCGGGGTAACCGGCAGAAATCACGATAGAGGGTGGCGCAACCGTGGGGTACTGTGCGACGGGTAATTGCGTAACGGATACGCCGCCCATCACGAGGATGAACAGCGCAATCACCCACGCAAAGATGGGGCGGTTAATAAAGAACTGAGCCATGTTGAGAGTCTCTTATTTGCTGGCCGATGCGGTGGCGGCGGGGGCGGCCGGAGCGGATGCAGGGGCTGCAGGTGCAGCCGGAGTTGCAGCGCCACCACCAGTCCACGGCACCGGGTTCACCGGCGCGCCGGGCACCATCATTTTTTGGAAGCCGTCCACGATGACTTTTTCACCTGGCTTCAGGCCGTCCAGCACCACCCATTGGTTGTTTTGGGAGTTGCCGACCTTGATGGGGCGCGGCACAGGTTTGTTGTCAGGTCCAATCACCAGCACGGTGTCGCCCTGGTTGGTGCGGGTCACGGCTTGCTGGGGCAGTAGCACGCCAGCGGGCAATTCGGCTTGCGACAGGCGCACGCGCACATATTGGCCAGGCAGCAGCAGACCATCGGTATTTGGCACTTCAGCCCGCAGCGTGATCTGGCCGGACGAAGGGTCTACCGTTAGATCGCTAAACAGTAGCTTGCCGGGGCGCGGCAGCTCGGTGCCGTCTTCCAGCACGACACGAACAGCCACGGTGCCGTCACCCGACGTGCGCATTTGCTTGGCCGCGATGGCCTTGCGCAGGCGCAGCACGTCGGTGGTGGATTGGGTGAAGTTCACGTACATGGTTCCGGTCTGCTGGATCACGGCCAACTGGGTGGCTTCGGCCGCACTCACCAGCGCGCCTTCTGTTACCAGCGACTGGCCAATGCGACCCGAGATCGGTGCGGTGACGCTGGCGTATTCCAGGTTGATTCGCGAGCTTGCTACTGCCGCTTTGGCGGTGGCTACGTCGGCTTCGGCTTGCTTTTGCGCGGTCGTCAGCGTGGTGTATTCCTGTTTGCTGACGGCATTGGCTTCTACCAGTGGTTTGTAGCGGTCTACCTGGGCGCTGGCTTGGGCCAGGTTGGCTTGGGCTTTGGCCAGACTGGCTTGGGCGCTCTCAAAAGTGGCTTTGTAGGGGGCGGCGTCGATTTGGTACAGCACCTGGCCCGCTTTGACTTCACTGCCTTCTTTGAACAAACGCTGCAGCACCACGCCATTCACACGGGCGCGCACCTGGGCCACGCGCACGGGGCTCACGCGGCCGGGCAACTCGGATTGCAAGGCCACAGCTTGGGGCGCAATGGTGACCACGCCCACGGTGGCGGGTGGTGGGCCACCTGCGCCGGGGGCACCCGCAGGGGCACCGTCTTTGGCACCGCAAGCCACCAGGGCAACGGCAACGGGAATTGCGAGCAGGGCAAAGCGGCCCAAGGGGTGTTTGGCGGGTGAAAAGCCCAGGGTCTGGCGGAACGGAGACATAGGAATCCCTTTGTTACAAAAAAGTGTGTCGGTGCGAGAGGCGTTGCTGCGTGCTTGATCTAGAGCAAACCCTCGGCAAATGGGTTTGGCAAATGCAGCAAGTTGCGTTAGTATACATACATGCATGAATGTATGTTGGATGAAAAAGTGAAGGGCGCGTAAAAATGGCCCGCAAAACCAAAGAAGACGCGTTGGTCACCCGCGAGCTGATATTGGACGCCGCTGAGCGGGTGTTTCACCTGCGCGGCGTGTCGCGCACCAGCTTGCAAGAGATCGCCAAAGACGCGGGCCTGACCCGTGGGGCCATCTACTGGCACTTTGAAAACAAGGGCGAGCTCTTCCACGCGATGATGGAGCGGGTCACCCTGCCCATGATGGCGCGGATGACGGATATCACCCCCGCAGATGAAGAGCGCCCGCTGGACAAGATACGCAACAACACCGCGTCTGCCTTGCACCAGATTGCCAACGACCCGCAAGTGCGCCGCGTGTTTGAGATTGCCACCCAAAAAGTGGAATACGTGGACGAGCTGCTCAGCGTGCGGGAGCGCCATATCGAAGGGCGCAACGAATGCATCGACGACACCCACCGGCTGATGCAATTGGCGCAAGACAAGGGGCAGATCCGCGCCGACCTGAACTTACGCAATGCCACGCTAGGCCTGTTCGCGCTGATTGGCGGACTCAAATACAACTGGCTGCTGGACCCCTTGGCCTTTGACCTGGAAGCGGTGGGCGCGCAGACCCTGCAAACCTACCTGGCTGGGCTCGTTTAAGGGCAAAATCGCTGTTCTAGCCCGTGGATAGTGCGGGAGCAGCTATCTATTTCGTAGCAATCAAGAGAAGCCGTGCTCTGGGCATCCTTGTCATGCTGATTGCGTAAACTTCCTGCTTTGCAACCCGTATCAAACAGGAGTGAACGATGGCAATGGATGTGGTGGATTACGAGATTTTTGGTTCCGAGATGCAGTATGTCGAGGTGGAGCTGGACCCTGGTGAAGCCGCGGTGGGTGAGGCCGGCGTCATGATGTACATGCAGGACGGCATTCAGATGGACACCATCTTTGGCGATGGATCAGCGCAGCAGGGCGGTTTCTTCGGCAAATTGATGGGCGCGGGCAAGCGCTTGATCACCGGCGAAGGCTTGTTCACCACGGTCTTTCATAACGAAGCTTCTGGCAAACGCCGCGTCGCTTTTGCCGCCCCCTATCCCGGCAAAATTGTGCCCGTGGATTTGTCCCAATTGGGCGGCACGCTGATCTGCCAGAAAGACTCTTTTTTGTGCGCCGCCAAAGGCGTGTCTCTGGGCATTGCCTTTCAGAAGAAGTTGGGTGTGGGCCTGTTTGGTGGTGAGGGCTTCATCATGCAAAAGCTCGAAGGCGATGGCATGGCCTTTGTGCATGCCGGTGGCACGCTGATGGAGCGCACGCTGGCACCGGGCGAGACCCTTCGGGTAGACACCGGCTGTGTTGTCGCTTTCCAGCCTAGTGTGGACTTTGACATTCAGTTTGTCGGCAAGATCAAGTCGGCCTTGTTTGGTGGCGAAGGCTTATTTTTTGCCACGCTGCGCGGCCCGGGCAAGGTGTGGTTGCAGTCGCTGCCAATGTCACGCCTGGCCAATCGCATCATTGCGTCGGCACCGGCGGCGGGTGGGCGCTCGGCAGACCAAAGCTCTCTGTTGGGGGCCGGAGTGCTCGGCGGTATTTTGGGTGGTGGTAGCGACGACTGATGTCCACCTTCACTGGCCGCTTGTTTGGCCCAGGCTTGGCGGGTACCGGCGAGCCGGTGACTGCCCATTGGCTGCACGACACCTTGGTGTGCCAAACATCGACGCGCAGTATTTCAGCCACGGCCCCGCTGCGCTTGCGTGAAGGCGGGTTTAATGCGACGCAGTTGAACCTAACCTGGTCGGATGCCGATGGCGACTTTGTGTTCGGTGTCGATGACGGTGCGGCGCGCGCCACTTTTCTTGCGGGCCTTCCTGCCGCGTTGCAAGCCGAGTTGGCACAAGCCCAGCGCGGCCAAAGCCGGGTACAGAGGCGCTTTCGCTGGGCTCTGGTCGTAGTCGCCCTGGTGTTGGCCGTTCCTTTGGTGGCATTGACTGCGCTGGTAGTACGCAGCGACGCGGTCATTGCCTGGCTCGTGGACTGGGTGCCGCCTGCCCAAGAGGCCAAATTGGGGGATTTGGTGCTGGCGCAAACCCGCGCAGAGATGAAAGTCATCGAAACCGGCCCTGCCGTGGACGCCATACGCAGCTTGGGCGAAAAGTTGACCCCCAACACAGCCTACACCTACCGTTGGCTGGTGGTGGACCGGCCCGATACCAATGCCTTGGCAGCGCCGGGTGGCGTGGTATTGGTGTTCTCTGGCCTGTTGCTGGCCGCCGACACACCCGAAGAGTTAGCAGGAGTGCTGGCGCATGAAGTAGCCCATGCTGAACTGCGCCATGGGCTGCAGGGCGTGGTGAAGAGTGCGGGGGTTCAGGCCGGGGCCTGGCTTTTGGGCGACGTGGGTGGCGCGGTGATGTCGGGCGTGCTAGCCGATTTGCTGGATATGAAATTCTCACGCAGCGCGGAAGAGCAGGCGGACCAGGAAGGCTTACGGCGTCTGGCCGCAGCGCGCATCAACCCGGCTGGCATGGTGACTTTTATGGATAAGCTGGCCAAGAAGGACGGGGGCGCGAAGTTACCCGCCTGGTTGTCCACCCACCCCGCGTCTGCGGAGCGGGCGGCGCAATTGCGGTTGGCAGCAGCGGATTTGAAAGGGCCCTGGCAAGCCATCGGGCTGGACTGGGCGGCTGTGCGGCAGAGCGTTTTGCGTAGGTAAAAGGAGGAGCCCGCAGGGCGGGGGACACGGAGCAAAGCGCTCTGCCGCACAGGCTCACAGCATTTAGCCCGAGATGACTTTTTGCAGCTCGCCGGATTCGTACATTTCCATCATGATGTCTGATCCGCCAATGAACTCGCCCTTGATGTAGAGCTGGGGAATCGTGGGCCACTGGCTGTATTCTTTGATGCCTTGGCGAATGCCGTCGTCTTCCAGCACGTTGACGGTTTTGACGGCCTTGGGGTCTACGCCACAAGCCTTCAGGATTTGGATGGCACGGCCCGAAAAGCCGCACTGGGGAAAGCTGGCGTTGCCCTTCATGAAGAGCAAAACTTCATTGCCCTTGACCAGCTCGTCGATGCGTTGTTGTGCGTCACTCATGTCTTGATTCCCGAAAAAAACGAATACCTGATTATCCCACTAAGGATTTGCGCCTGCTGGCGAGTGATGCTATTGCCTAGTATTTGACATTAAAGGCATGGAATGCTTTAAATTTTTAAATTATGAGCAGTATTTGCTAAATTTAAACCAATGCGAGCACGTATTCGCAATCCTCTGCTGGCTTGGTAAGCCTACGATACAAGTTACTTAGACCTGTACCGGCCCCCGAGGAGATTTCTGCCATGCTGACCCACCCCGCCACCAAATACCGCGCCTTCCCACCCGTCAACCTGCCAGACCGCCAATGGCCCAGCCGCACCATCACCGCGGCCCCGATCTGGATGAGCACGGACCTGCGCGACGGCAACCAGTCTTTGTTTGAGCCTATGAACGCTGAGCGCAAGATGCGCATGTTCCGCACGCTGTGCCAGGTGGGGTTCAAGGAAATTGAGGTGGGCTTTCCCAGCGCCTCGCAAACCGACTTTGACTTTGTGCGCCTGCTGATCGAAGGCGGCCATGTGCCCGAGGACGTGACTATTGAAGCATTGACCCAGTCGCGCGATCCGTTGATCGAACGCACGATTGAATCGCTGCGCGGTGCCCGCCGCGCCATCGTCCACGTCTACAACGCGACCGCGCCAGTATTCCGCGAAGTGGTGTTTGGCATGAGCAAGGACGAGGTGAAAGAGCTGGCCGTGTCTGCAGTGCGCACCATCAAGCGGCTCACCGCCCAGCAGCCGGAAACCGAATGGATCTTGCAATACAGCCCCGAGGTGTTCACTAGCACCGAGTTGGAGTTTGCGTGTGAAGTGTGTGACGCCATCACGGCCGAGTGGGGCGCTACGCCTGCCAACAAAGTCATCTTGAACCTGCCCGCCACCGTGGAGGTTTCCACGCCCAATATTTACGCCGACCAGATCGAGTGGATGCACCGCAATTTGGCGCGCCGCGACAGCGTGGTCTTGAGCCTGCACCCGCACAACGACCGCGGTAGCGGCGTGGCTGCGGCGGAGCTGGGCATCATGGCGGGAGCCGACCGTGTGGAAGGCTGCCTCTTTGGCAATGGCGAGCGCACCGGCAATGTAGACATCGTCACGCTGGCGCTCAATATGTACACCCAGGGTGTGGCACCGGGGCTGGATTTTTCGGACATCAACGCCGTGGCCCGCACCGTGGAGCACTGCAACCAGTTGCCCATACATCCGCGCCATCCGTATGTGGGCGACTTGGTGTTCACCGCGTTCAGCGGCTCGCACCAGGACGCCATCAAGAAAGGCTTTGCGGCACAAACTGCTGCTGGTCCTGACGGTCTGTGGAATGTGCCTTATATGCCCATCGATCCGGCTGACCTGGGCCGCAGCTACGACTCGGTGATCCGCGTCAACAGCCAGAGCGGCAAGGGCGGCGTGGCGTATTTGATGGAAGCCGAGTTTGGTGTGGTGATGCCGCGCCGCCTGCAGGTGGAATTCTCAGCCGAGGTGCAAAACTACACCGATACCCACGGTGGCGAGATGACGGCCCAAAACATTTGGGACCTGTTTGATGCCACCTACCTGAACAACCCCGAGGCCCAAGTGCGCTATGTGGAGCACCATCTGTTTGAACACCCCGGCCAGGCCGGTAAGCATGTGCAGGGCATCCGCATCGGCGTGGAGGTCAACGGCCAGGCCATGCTGCTCAGCGGCGAAGGCAATGGCCCGATCGATGCTGCCGTGCACGCGCTGCAAGGCATGGGTGTGAAGGTGCAGGTACGCAGCTTTGAGGAGCGATCCACCATCAGCACCGATACCGCGAGATCACAAAGCAGCGCGGATGGCGCTGCGGCCCAGGCCTGCGCCTTCTTGGAACTGGTTTCTGCCAACGGCGAAGCCGTGAAGGGCGGGGAGCGCTTTGGCGTGGGCATGGACACCAATATCGTGACCGCGTCCATCCAGGCGCTGATCAGCGGCGTGAACCGTTTGGGACTGGTGCGTGCAGAGTTGCTGGAGACAGAAGCTGCTTAACGCCACCGCTTGAATCAAGCCACCCAGTTCTCTAACTGCAAGGCTGGCACGCGCTCGAATTCGCGCAAGTTATTCGTCACCAAGGTCAATCCTTCACTGCGCGCGTGGGCTGCGATGTGGATGTCGTTCACGCCGATGGGTTGCCCGATTTTCTCCAGGCTCGCCCGGATGCTGCCGTAGTGCTGCGCGGCTTTGGGGCCGTAAGTCAGCACTTCCAGTCGGCTACAAAAGTCTTCCACCACCGCCATGGCCTGCGCCGGAGCATTGCTCTTTTCAGCGCCATGCAACAGCTCAGCGAGCGTGATGGACGAGATCGCCATGTGTCCGGCATGCGTGTTGAATAGGGTCAGAGCAGAGAGTGGCCTCCGCTTGATGACATAAATCACGATGTTGGTATCCAACAGAAATTTCAACATCAGAGACTTTCTCGCTCACTTTGCTCCTGACTTGCGCGTTCTGGCAAAAAGTCTTCGGGTACGGCGGGGGCGTCGAGAAAGAAGCTGTCCCAGGTGTTTTCTAGGGGTGTGATGATGCGTTCCAGGCCACGCGCCCGCACGTTGACGCGCTTCACAAAGTTTGGCAAACGCATGTCCGCAGGCAAGCGGATGGCTTGGCTGCGGTTGTTGGTGAAAACGGTGCTGCTGGACATGGTGCGTCTCCAAGGGTGGGATATGGCGGATTGTATATGGCGCACGCACACTTGAACTTTGCTTAGGCTTTCTTCAAAAAGCAGGCTTTGAGCATGAAGCTGCCGCCGTCCATCTTGCAGTCCACCTCATGGTCGCCACCTACTAGGCGGATGCTCTTGATCTTTGTGCCTTGCTTCAAGACGGTAGAGCTGCCTTTGACTTTCAAATCCTTGATCAGTACAACGGCGTCACCGTCTTGCAGCACGTGGCCATTGGAGTCCTTCACCACGGCGTCGGCATCGTCATCGATCACTGTCGCAGCAGCCTGAGGCCATTCAAAGCCGCAGTCGGCACAGACGTAGTTGGTGCCATCGGGGTAGGTGTTTGGCTGGGTGCATTGGGGGCAATCGATCGCGTTGTTTGGCATGTTGACTTATCGTTTTGTTAAAAAAAGTTGCTATAAAAAAAGTAGCTGCTCCCGCAATATCCACGGCCTGAAACGCCTAAAACGTGCCTAAAAGATGCCTGTGAGCAGACTAAAACGGCTTGCTGGCAGCCTGCCACTGCCCGCCGCTGCAGCGTTCTATGCCTGCCAGGTCTTGGCGGCTTTGCACCTGGGTAAAACCAGCCGCTAACAGCAGCGCACGCACCGCAGCGGCCTGGTCATAACCATGCTCTAGCAGCAGCCAGCCACCGGCCAGCAAGCGCGTTGGCGCTTGGGCGATGAGGGTGCGGATATCGTCCAGCCCATCCGCGCCGCTGGCCAAGGCCGCCAGGGGCTCGTGCACCAGTGCCGCCAGGTGGTGGTCTTGGGCAGCGATATACGGCGGGTTGCTGACGATGGCTTGAAACTGTTCGGCTACGCCGTTTAGCCAAGACCCCTGGCGGAAGTTGACTTCCAACTGCAGGCGCTGTGCGTTAGCCCGCGCCACCGTGAGTGCGTCTTCACTGAAATCCAGCGCGCTCACCTGCAGATCGGCGCGGGTAGCCTTCAGGGCCAGCGCAATCGCTCCACTGCCGGTACCCAGATCGATGACCGGTGCTTCCAGTGCCGTGGACAACACCTCCAGCGCCCAATCCACCAGCGTTTCCGTGTCGGGGCGTGGCACCAGTACACGGGCGTCTACTACGAGGTCCAGGCCATAAAACGCTTGGTGCCCGAGTAAGTAAGCCAGGGGGTGGCCGTCTAGGTGGAGTTGCACCAGGTTCTCCAGCCGTTCAGATGCGGCGGCGTCCATGAGCTCGCTGCCGTGCGCCAATAGCCAGGCCCGGTCATGGTCGTCGCGCCCCAGCACCTTCAGCAGCAGGCGTTGGGCCTCCAGGCGGCTCAGGCCCCGGCTTTGCAGGGCTTGCAGGGTGTTGTCAATAGAAGTCACTGTTTGCTATCAATTGCGTAGCTGCTCCCGCACTATCCACGGCCTAGAACAGCGTTTTTACTTAAAATCAGAGTCAATAAAGGGCTACGCCATTGCGGCCCTTAGGCTACTATGCAACACAAGCTTTAAAAGGCCACAGAAGCCTTTTTCCGGAGGTGGTGAGGCGCCCTATGCCATCAGGAGTTGCCAGAATGAGCCTTCAATTGTCGTATGGTTCCGCGCAAACGCCGGGGCGCTTGGGCGGCCTGTCGCTCAATGCCAAGATTTGTATCGCTGCTACGGGCTTGGTGGTCGCCAGCCTGGCCATCACCGCCACGGTGATCGGCATCAAAAGCAGCAGCACGGCAGAAGAAGCCACGATGGAGTTGGCCCGCACCTCATCGCGTGAGGCGGCCAGTGCGTTGCAGACCCGCATACGGGCTAATCTGGCATCGGTGGCCGCGTTGGGCGGGGCCATGACCGCCACCAAAACCGCGGATATTCCGCTGGCCCGGCCGCAAATTGACGCCATGGTGAAGTCCACCCTGTTGGGCGCGGAAGACTTTATCGGGGCAGCGGTCACCTGGGAGCCCAATGCCCTGGATGGCAAAGACGCCGACTTTGCAGGCAAGAAACCCGCCTACGACGACACCGGCCGCCACATGCCGTACTGGACACGCAAGCCTGGCGGTGGCTTCAACGTGGAGGCCATCGTGTTTGACCCCGCGCCGGGAGCCAATGACTGGTATGACATTCCCAAGAAAACCAACAAGGTTTTTTTCACCGAACCCTACACCTACCCGGTGGATGGCAAGCCGGTGCTGATGGCCTCGCTGGTGGCACCCATATTGATCAACGGTAAGTTTCAGGGCGTTGCCAGTGCGGACTTCACGCTCACCCAGTTGGGCAAAATCTTGGCCGATTTGAAGGTGATCGAAGGCGGACAGTTGGCCCTGGTGTCCAACGGTGGCCTGTATGCCAGCCACCCGAATGCCGAACAGGTCAATAAAAAAGCAGAGGACATCCCTGAGGCGGGGCTGGAGGCTATCCGCAAAGGCCAGCCCTTTGAGTACCGGGATGCGCAAGGGCTGGTGCATTTGATCCAGCCGGTGGTGGTGCACCCCGACACCTTGCCCTGGAGTGTGCGCATGAGTTTTCCGCGCAGTGTGGCCACCGCGTCGTCGCGCCAGCTGACGCTTTACACGCTGGTGGTCGCCGTGATTTGCGCGCTGGCCACAGCCTTGATTTTGGTGACCGTGGTGGTGCGCTTGATGAAGCCCCTGCGCGCCTTGAGCGATGCCATGACGGGTCTGGCCAGTGGCGATGCCGACCTGAGCACCAAGCTGCGGGTGGAGGGCAATGACGAGCTGGCGGCCATTGGCTCAGGCTTTAACACCTTTGTGGCCAAAATTCATGGCGTGCTGGGCCAGGTGCGCAGCAGCGCAGATGGCGTGGCCCTGGCCAGTGCCGAGATTGCCCAAGGCAACCACGACCTGAGCGCGCGCACCGAACACCAGGCCAGCGCGCTGGAGGAAACCGCCGCCAGCATGGAAGAACTCAACTCCACCGTGCAGCAAAACGCCGACAGTGCGCGCCAAGCCAATGCCTTGGCAGTGAACGCCTCTGCGGTAGCCACCCAAGGCGGTGCGGTGGTGGGCCAGGTGGTGGAAACCATGAAGGGTATCAACGATGCCTCCCGCAAGATTGGCGAGATCATCAGCGTGATTGATGGCATTGCGTTTCAGACCAACATACTGGCGCTGAACGCGGCGGTAGAAGCTGCGCGGGCCGGTGAACAAGGCCGCGGCTTTGCGGTGGTCGCCAGTGAGGTGCGCTCTTTGGCCGGGCGCAGCGCCGAGGCCGCCAAAGAAATCAAAACACTGATCAACACCAGCGTAGAGCGGGTAGAGCAGGGCACCGCCCTGGTCGACAAAGCGGGTGTGACCATGGCCGAGGTGGTGAGCAGTATTCGCCGCGTGGCCGACATCGTGGGCGAAATCAGCGCCGCCAGCGGGGAGCAGCAGGCCGGGGTGGCGCAGGTGAGTGAGGCCGTGTCGTCCATGGACCAAACCACGCAACAAAACGCGGCTTTGGTGGAGCAGATGGCTGCGGCGGCCAGTGGGCTGAAGTCACAGGCCGATGAATTGGTAGGGGTGGTGGGGGTATTTAAGCTGCACCGCTGAGCGCGTACCGAATACGCACCTTGGCCCCGGCCGGTCAGCGGGTCAGCGGGTTAGCGACCCAGGGCGAGCGCGCGTACCTTGGCTTTGCGTTCGTATTCACAGTCTCCACTGCGGTCGCGTGTTAGCGCATAGCCCTGCGGGCCCACGCTTTCGCGCAATTGCCGCTTAGGTGGGCAGGGCGGCACGCTGGACTCCGCCGCCACCAGCGCGATGGGGTGGGGTGTTGCGGTTTCCAGTTCGTCAATCTTGCCGCTTTGCAGAGCCAAGCGCCGCACGCTGTTCTTATCCGCCTCACGGGTTGCAGATTGCAGCGCTTGCGTGCTGATATTCAACGGGCCTGGTGGCGTGGGCTTGCCCTGCTCCACTGCCGCAGGCGCAGTGGGCAAGGTGACTGATGTTGGCGTTTCAATAGCAGGCAATGACACTGCCAATGCCACCTTAGCGCCTGGCGCAGGTGCCGTTTGCGCTGCGGCCTGCGCGGGGGGCTCTTGCGACTTGGGGGTGCGTTGTTGCGGTGGCTTGGGTTGGGGCGGCAAGGGCGCAAGCAATACCACCACCGTGGACGGCAAAACCGCAGCGGTCTGCAGGGTGGCCCGCTGGCTTGGTGGCGAAAGCGTCACTATCAGCACGAGCAGACCGGCATGCAGCGCAAGCATCAGCGCTGCCGCCGTCAGTTTGCGTCGAAATTTCAAAACTTGGCGTGTGGGTGTTTTGTATTCCGTAACTGAGCAGGCTTAAGCATTCAACTCCAGTGCCGCCAGTTGCTCCGCCGCCTCGTAAGCCTGCAGCGCATCCACCACGTCCTGCAAGTCCCCTTCCATGATTTGCAGCAGCTTGTACAGCGTCAGGTTGATGCGGTGGTCGGTCAGTCGGCCCTGCGGAAAGTTGTAGGTGCGAATGCGGTCGCTGCGGTCGCCACTGCCGACCAGGCTCTTGCGCTCGGCGGCGTCTTTGGCGGCACGCTCGCTGCGATCCTTCTCGTGGATGCGGGCGGTCAATACTTTGAGCGCCTGGGCCTTGTTGCTGTGCTGGCTGCGTCCGTCCTGGCATTCGGCGACGATGCCAGTGGGGATGTGCGTGATGCGCACGGCCGAGTCGGTCTTGTTGATGTGCTGGCCACCGGCGCCGCTGGCGCGGTAGGTGTCGATGCGCAAATCCGACGGGTTGATCTTGATCGCCTCAGCCTCGTCCTGCTCGGCCAGCACGGCGATCGTGCAGGCACTGGTATGGATACGGCCCTGTGTCTCGGTGGCAGGCACGCGCTGCACCCGGTGGCCGCCGGATTCAAACTTCAGCGCACCGTAAGCACCCGTGCCGTTATGGTGGCCTTCCATGCGCACCACCACTTCCTTGTAGCCGCCCAGCTCGCTCGGTGATTCGCTGACGATCTCGGTCTTCCAGCCGCAGCGGTCGGCATAGCGGGTGTACATGCGCAGCAAGTCGCCAGCGAACAGGGCCGACTCGTCGCCACCCGTGCCAGCACGGATTTCGACAAACGCCGGGCGCGCATCGTCCGGGTCTTTGGGCAGCAGCATGCGCTGCAGCTCAGCCTCAAGCTGGGTCAACTCGGCGGCAGCGGATGCGATTTCCTCCTCGGCCATCTCCGCCATATCCGGGTCGCTCTTCATTTCCTCAGCACCCGCCAGATCGGCCTCCCGTTGCTGGTAGCGCACCCAGCGGCTGGCCACCGCAGCCGTGTCCGTGTGTTCACGTGACAGTTTCAAGAACTGCTCCATGTCTTTCATGATGTCTTCGCGCGAGAGCAAGAATTCCAGCTCCCCTAAACGGTCGACATAGCGGGCAAGTTGTTTGCGAAGAAAGGGTTTCATAGGACTAAAAAAAGCGGACCACAAACAGGGGAAAAATGAATCTGCCGTCCCCTCAACGTGCCCCCGCACGTGTACTTCTTACCTTAAAAGACGCGGCCAAATAGGGCTGTTAGCTCCCTCTTCCACCCGGCGGGGTGGGAGAGGGCGGGGGGAGCGAGGGGGAAAGCAGTAAAAGTTAGTGAACCCAGCTAACGCCTGCGCCGCGCCGGGCCACCCCAAGCAAGCGCGGCCCCCATGGGGGGCAGAGAGCACCATGCAGTGAGCGAACGTGGGGGCAACATCATTTACGCAAAAAGAAATGCTGAATCGCCGTACTAGCCCGTTCCCGCGCCGCAGCATCCCCCGCATGCAACTCTGCAAACGCCCCATGCAGCATCTTCTGGCTCAAACCCCGCGCCAGGCTTTCCATCACATCGTCCACGTTATCGCCCTTGGCAATGGCGCGGCGGGCGCGGGCCAGTTCGGCTGCGCGCCAGTCTTCGGCTTGGGCATTGAGCTGCTGGATCAGCGGCACGGCGCTGCGTTGGTCCACCCAGTGCATAAAACTCTGTACACCGGCGTCCACAATCGCCTCGGCTTGCGCCACCGCAGCCTGGCGGCTGGCCTGGGCGGTTTGCACCACGCTGGCCAGGTCGTCCACGGTGTACAGGTACACGTCGCCCAGGGCCTTCACCTCGGGTTCAATATCGCGCGGCACGGCCAGGTCGACCATGAACATGGGCCGGTGCTTGCGCTTCTTGATGGCCCGCTCTACCGCGCCCAGGCCAATGATGGGCAAGGTACTGGCCGTGCAGCTGATAACCGCATCAAACTCGTGCAAACGGATGGGCAGGTCGGCCAGGCGCATGACCTCGCCGCCAAAGCGGCTGGCGAGCTTTTCGCCGCGCTCCAGCGTGCGGTTGGCAATGGTGATGCTCTTGGGGTTTTTGGCCGCAAAGTGCGTGGCGCAGAGTTCAATCATCTCTCCCGCGCCCACAAACAGCACGCGCATTTGGCCCAAGTCTTCAAACAGATTGCCCGCCAGACGCACGGCGGCGGCGGCCATGCTGATGCTGTGCGCGCCGATCTCGGTGGAAGTGCGGACCTCTTTGGCCACGGCAAAGGAGCGCTGGAAGAGTTGAGACAATGTGGTGCCTAAAGCGCCCGCCGCATCGGCCGCGCGCACGGCGTCTTTCAGTTGGCCCAGAATTTGGGGTTCGCCCAGCACCATGGAATCCAAACCGCTGGCCACGCGGAAGGCGTGGCGGGCGGCGGCGTCATTTTCCAGACGGTAGGTGTGGTGGCGCAGGTCGTTGGCCGATACGCCGCCCATGCCGGCCAGCCAGTGCAGCGTGGGTTCCAGCTCGGTGGCATCGCCAGCGCAATAGATCTCGGTGCGGTTGCAGGTGGAGACAATCGCCGCTTCGGGGCTGCGCGACAGCGCCTGGCGCAGGCCGCGCAGGTGCGGTTCGATGCGGTCTTCGGCAAACGCAAAACGGCCCCGCAAGTCCAATGGCGCGGTCGTGTGGTTGATGCCTAATGTCCAGACTGCCATACGTTTAAGGCCTGATTATAAAATCCCGCCACTTATGGGCCCTTTGGACACACTCAATCACCTCGTCAACTTCCTGGCACCTGCGCTTGCGGTGGGCCTGGTTTTGGCGCTCTTGGGCCCACTTTTAATACGAAAAAGGCCTGGAGCCCCCGTACTACTAGCGCAAGCAGCTATCAATTTTGCAGCGGGTGCCTTGGCCCTATTGCTCGGGCTGTGGTTTTTTGGCAATGACGGCAAGATGGCAAGCTACGCCGCCATGCTGCTGCTCAGCAGCGCCGCCCAGGCCAGTTCAGGGCGTTGGGGTAAATAAATCCACGCGGTCGGTGATGACGCCGTCGGTGCCCCATTCGATCAGGCGCTGCGCCACTTCCCCGTCATTCACTGTGTAGCTCAGGGTTCGCAAACCCGCGGCTTTGGCTTGGGCCACGGTGTCGGCGCTCCACAGACGGTAGTTACACACCACGGCTTGGCAGCCCAAAGCCCCAGCCACGTCCAGCCAATCAGGGCGCATGGTGTCCAGCAGCAAGCCGCGCGGTAGGCTGGGCGCGGCGGCTTGGGCACCCTCCAGTGCGGCAATATCAAATGAAGTCAGCAAGGGTTTGGCGGCGGACTCTCTCCACAGCCGCTGCGCGTCGTGAGCGACTACTTCGCCTGTGAGCCTCTCGGTACCGGGCGTGGGCTTGATCTCCAGATTGGCCAACCGGTTCTCAACCAGACAAAACGCCGCGACTGCCGCCAGTGTGGGCAAGGGCTCTGCGGCAAAACCTGGGGAAAGCCAACTGCCTGCGTCCAGTTGTGCCAACGTGGACCAAGGATGCTCGCCCGCCACCAGGCTGCTGCCAGGGGGGAGGCGGGTTTTAGCGTCGGTGGTGCGCTTCAAGCTACTGTCGTGCAACAAGAACGGCACGCCGTCGCTGCTGAGTTTGACATCGCACTCAAACATACGGTAGCCGCGACTTGCGCCCAGGTAGAAGGCGGCCAGCGTGTTTTCGGGGGCCAGTTTGCCCGCGCCGCGGTGGGCAATCCAACGGGGGTAGGGCCAGGCGGGTAATTCAGAGACCTTGTGTTCAGAAGTCATATTCACAGCCTTTTACCGGTGGCCGCGTCAAAGTGGTGGATGCGGTCAGGACGCGGCACCACATGCACGGTGGCACCCAGCGCGGGCACGGCATGCGACTCTTCGATGCGCAGAATCACGATCTCGTCGGTATCGCTGTGTGCCCAGCGGCCATACACCAGACGTTCAGCCCCCAACATTTCCACGGCCTCGACCCGCACGGCCCAGCCTGCAGGGCCGATGTCCAGATGCTCTGGGCGCACGCCGGTTATGACGCCGAGCTTGGCGTCGGGCGCGTTTTTTAGCAGGTTCATGGGAGGCGAGCCGATAAAGCTGGCCACAAACGTGCTGGCCGGGCGGGTGTAGACCTCCTCCGGCGTGCCGAACTGCTCCATCACGCCGCCATTCATCACGATCATGCGTTGCGCCAGTGTCATGGCCTCCACCTGGTCGTGGGTGACAAACAGGCTGGTGATGCCCAGTTCGCGGTGCAGTTTTTGAATCTCCAGGCGCGTCTGCGCGCGCAGCTTGGCGTCCAGGTTGGAGAGCGGCTCGTCAAACAAAAACACCTGGGGCTGGCGCACGATGGCGCGGCCCATGGCCACCCGCTGGCGCTGGCCGCCCGAAAGCTCACGCGGCTTGCGTTGCAAAAACGGCCCGATTTCCAGAATCTTAGCCGCCTTGTCGACCCGCATTTTGATTTCCTCCATCGGCACTTTGGCGATCTTCAGGCCATAGGCCATGTTATCGAACACGCTCATGTGGGGGTACAGCGCGTAGTTCTGAAACACCATCGCAATGTCGCGCTCGGCGGGTTCCAGGTTGTTGACCACGCGCCCGCCAATCGAGATGGTGCCTTCGCTAACTTCCTCAAGCCCGGCCACCATGCGTAAGAGCGTGGATTTGCCGCAGCCCGAGGGACCAACGATGACTACGAACTCGCCATCCGCGATCTCGGCGTTAACACCGTGGATGACCTGGTTGGCGTGCTTGCCTGCGCCGTAGCGCTTGATGACGTTTTTGAGTTCTATGGATGCCATTTTTATTTTTCCGTATCCACCAAGCCTTTGACAAACCACTTCTGCATCAGGATGACGACCACCGCGGGCGGTAGCATGGCCAGGATGGCGGTGGCCATCACCACGTTCCATTCGACCGGAGAGTCACCACCCCCAATCATTTGCTTGATGCCGATGACGATGGGATACATGTCCTCGCTGGTGGCGGCGATCAGGGGCCACAGGTACTGGTTCCAGCCGTAAATAAACTGGATCACAAACAGTGCGGCGATGCTGGTGGCGGACAGCGGCAGCAATACATCTTTGAAGAAACGCAAAGGCCCGGCACCATCCATACGGGCGGCTTCGACCAACTCATCGGGCACCGTCAAAAAGAACTGGCGGAACAAAAACGTGGCGGTGGCCGACGCAATCAGTGGCAATGACAGCCCAGCAAAGGTATTGATCATGCCCAGATCAGCCACCACCTGGTAGGTGGGGCCAATGCGCACTTCCACCGGCAGCATCAGCGTGATGAAGATCAGCCAGAAACACAGATTGCGCAGCGGAAAACGGAAGTAGACGATGGCAAAGGCCGACAACAGCGAGATGCTGATCTTGCCAAAAGTGATGATGAAGGTGATGACAAAACTCACCCAGATCATGCGGCCCACGGCCACATTGGCACTGGAAGTGCCGGTGCCCAGCAAGGCGGTTTTGTAGGTTTCCAAAAAATGACCGCCGGGCAGTATCGGCATCGGGGCTTGCATGATCTCTTGCGCGCTGTGCGTGGAGGCCACAAACGCCAGGTAGATGGGGAAGGCGACGATGAGCACGCCGATCACCATTACGAAGTGGGCCAGGAGCCCGAGGGTGGGGCGACGTTCAACCACAGAAGCTCCTTCGGGCGCTTGAGACGAATGCCGCAGGGCCGCCCCAAGGCATGAGGGCCCCCTTGGGGGGCAGCGACCCGTGTAACGGTGGAGCGTGGGGGCCTATCATTTCAGTAGTTCACTTTCTTCTCGATGAACTTGAATTGCACCACCGTGAGTGCAATGACGATGACCATCAACACCACCGACTGTGCTGCCGAGCTGCCGTAGTCCATGCCCCGAAAGCCATCAAAGTAGACGCGGTACACCAACGTGGCCGTGTCTTTGCCTGGGCCGCCTTGGGTCGTGGCATCAATGATGGCGAAGGTGTCAAAAAAGGCGTAGACCATATTGATCACTAGCAGGAAAAACACCGTGGGCGACAGCCACGGCAGCTGGATGGTCCAAAACCGCCGCCAAGGTCGGGCACCGTCGATAGCGGCCGCTTCGATCAAGGATTTGGGAATGCTGGTGAGGCCCGCCAGAAAGAACAGGAAGTTGTAGGAAATCTGCTTCCAGACCGATGCCATGACGATCAGCGCCATGGCATGGTCGCCGTTGAGCAAATGGTTCCACTGCAGTCCGACGTTTTTAAGCCAATACGCCACGATACCGATCGATGAGGAAAACATGAAGGACCAGAGCAGACCCGACACCACCGGTGCCACTGCATAGGGCAGGATGAGCACGGTTTTGTAAAAGGTGGCCCCTTTGACGATGCGATCTGCAAACACGGCCAGCATGAGGGCGATGCTCAGGCCCAACACTGTGACCAGCACCGAGAAAATCACCGTGGTCTTGAACGAGGCCAGGTAGGTCTCGTCGGCCCACAGGGTTCTGAAGTTATCCAACCCGACCCAGACGACGGAGCTACCAAAGGCATCCTGCTGCTGGAGCGACTGCACAAGTGCCTGCCCCGCCGGCCAGAAGAAAAACAGGCCGACTACCAGCAGTTGCGGAGCTAGAAGAGCCCAAGGCAACCATGCCGACCTGAATAGAACGCGCTTTTCCATAGTGACTGGCAGGCGGACCTACTTGTTGGCCGCTTGGAACTTGACCAAGAGCTCATTGCCGCGGCGCACCGCGTCGTCCAGCGCCTGCTTGGCAGTCTTTTTCCCGGACCAGATTTGTTCGGTTTCTTCATCCACGATGGCGCGGACCTGCGGGAAATTGCCCAGGCGCACGCCACGCGACTTCTCGGTGGTTTTGCGGATCATCTGGTTCACGGCCACATCGGTGCCGGGGTTCTTTTTGTAGAAGCCGGATTCTTCGGTCAGCTTGAAGGCTGCCATGGTGATGGGCAGGTAGCCGGTGCGCATGTGGCTGGCCGATTGCACCTTGGGGTCTGACAGGAAATTGAAGAAATTGGCCACGCCCTTGTAGTGCTCGACCGGCTTGCCAGAGAACACCCATAGGCTGGCGCCGCCAATGATGGTGTTTTGTGGTGCACCGGGCACATCGGGGTAGTAGGGCAGGGTGGACTCGGCAAATTTGAATTTGGCATCGCGCACAAAGCTGGCATAGCTGCCGGATGAGCCGGCGAACATGGCGCATTCGCCCGACGCGAACGAGGACACGGGCTTGCTGGCGCGGCCCTTGTAGACGAACAGGCCCTGTTTGGCCATATTGCCCAGGTTCTCGAAGTGGCGCACGTGCAGCGGGGAGTTGAACTCCAGCCGCGCGTCCAGGCCGCCGAAGCCGTTGTTTTTGCTGGCGTAGTTGACGTTGTGCCAGGCCGAGAAACTCTCCACCTGGACCCAGGTCATCCACGAGGTGGTAAACGGGCAGGCGCTGCCACTGGCCTTGAGCTTGGCGGCCATGGAGACCACTTCGGGCCAGGTGGTGGGGGCCTTTTCGGGATCCAGGCCGGCGCTCTTGAAGGCATCCTTGTTGTAATAGAAAACCGTGGTGGAGCTGTTGAAGGGCATGCTCAGCATTTGCCCGTTGGGCGCGGTGTAGTAACCGGCTACCGCATGAATATAGGCTTTAGGGTCGAACTTGACACCGGCGTCCTTCATCACATCGGCCACGGACTTGATGGCTCCGCGCGAATACATCATGGTGGCCGTGCCCACTTCGAACACCTGCAGGATGTCGGGCGCATTGCCAGCCCGGTAGGCGGCGATGCCAGCGGCGACCGATTGGTCGTACTCGCCTTTGTAGGTGGGGATGACCTTGTAGGCGGTCTGGCTGGCGTTGAATTGCTTGGTCAGATCAACCACCCAGTCGTTCAGGGCACCGTCCATGGAGTGCCACCACTGGATTTCGGTGGGGGTTTGGGCCTGGGCGGAGAGCGAAAATGCAGCGGCAAACGCCAAGGCAGCGAGTTTGATTGTCATGAAGACTCCGTAGTGAGACACGCGATCGTAGCGGTGCAGGATGTCGGCCTGATTAAACTTGATTGTCATAGCGGCGGTGCTTGGGGCTTTCCATTAGTCCAGGCGAGGGGCCGGGTTTGCTGCACTGCGGTAACATCTTCCCTCTGCCCCTGCGGCCATCTGTGCCGCCAAGATTGCAAAGTACTGCCCGATGAACGCACCCACCTCGCTTAACCATCTCCTGCTGGCCCCCGGCACGCAGCCGCATGTGCATGAGCGCATCCGTGAAATTCCCTACAACTACACCTCGTTCTCAGACCGCGAAATTGTCATTCGCCTGTTGGGCGATTCGTCTTGGGATTTGCTGAACCAACTGCGCGGAGAGCGTCGCACGGGCCGTTCGGCCCGCATGTTGTACGAGGTGCTGGGCGATATCTGGGTGGTGCAGCGCAACCCCTATTTGCAGGACGACCTGCTGGACAACCCCAAGCGCCGCCGCCTGCTGGTGGACGCGCTGAATCACCGTTTGGGCGAGGTCGAAAAACGCCGTACGCCGCAGGCCGACCCCGAGCGTGATGGCATGGTGGTGACCCTGCTGGGCGCAGCGCGCCGGGCCGTGAGCGCTTTTGATGTGTCGTTTGCCGCCATGGCGGACTTGCGCAAGAAAACGCAAAAGCTGCTTTACAAGCTGACCGCCAAAGACAACGTGAAGTTTGACGGCCTGAGCCGTGTAAGCCATGTGACCGACGCAACCGACTGGCGCGTGGAATACCCCTTTGTGGTGCTGTGCCCGGATTCAGAGGAAGAAATGGCGGGTCTGGTCAAGGGCTGTATTGACATGGGCCTGACCATCATTCCGCGTGGGGGCGGCACGGGCTACACCGGTGGTGCCATCCCGCTGACCTGGAAGAGCGCGGTCATCAACACCGAAAAGCTGGAAGCCATGACCGAGGTGGAGATGAAAGTCCTGCCCGGCCTGAGCAGCGCCGTAGGCACCGTCTGGTCGGAAGCCGGGGTGGTGACCCAGCGCGTGGCCGATGCGGCCGAGCGCGCGGGCTATGTGTTTGCGGTGGACCCCACTTCGGCCGAAGCCTCTTGCATTGGCGGCAATATCGCCATGAATGCAGGTGGTAAAAAGGCCGTGCTGTGGGGCACGGCGCTGGACAACCTGGCAAGCTGGCGCATGGTGACACCGCAGGCCGAATGGCTGGAAGTGACCCGCATCAACCACAACATGGGCAAGATCCATGATGTGGAGATGGCCAGCTTTGAACTGCAGTATTTCAAGGCCGACGGCAAGACGCCGATCCGCAAGGAGCGGCTGGACATTCCCGGCAAAACCTTCCGCAAAGAAGGCCTGGGCAAGGACGTGACCGACAAGTTTTTGAGCGGCCTGCCCGGCATTCAAAAAGAGGGTACCGATGGCCTGATCACCAGCGCACGCTGGGTGGTGCACAAGATGCCGCAACACACACGCACGGTGTGCCTGGAGTTCTTTGGTCACGCGCGCAACGCGGTGCCCAGCATTGTCGAGATCAAAGACTTTATGTTCGCGGAGCAAAAGCGCACTGGCGTGCTGCTGGCGGGCTTGGAGCACCTGGATGACCGCTACCTGAAGGCCGTGGGCTACGCCACCAAGAGCAAGCGCGGCGGCCTGCCCAAGATGGTGCTGGTGGGCGACATTGCCGGTGATAACGCCGACGATGTGGCCCGCGCGACCAGCGAAGTGGTGCGCATTGCCAATTCGCGCAGCGGCGAAGGCTTTATCGCTATCAGCCCGGAGGCGCGCAAGAAATTCTGGCTGGACCGCAAGAAGACGGCTGCCATCAGCAAACACACCAACGCTTTCAAGATCAATGAAGACGTGGTGATTCCGCTGCCGCGCATGGCCGAGTACACCGACGGTATTGAGCGCATCAATATCGAACTGAGCTTGCAAAACAAGCTGGCGCTGTGTGATGCGCTGATCGAGTTTCTGCAGCAGGGCAATTTGCCGCTGGGCAAGATGGACGATGCCAACGATGTGCCTGCAGCCGAGCTGCTGGAAGACCGGGTGTCGCAAGCCATTGTCCTGGTGCAAAGCGTGCGCGCCCAGTGGCAGGGCTGGCTGGATGATGTGGAGCCACTGTTCCCGCAATTGCAAGACCACACGTTGCGCGCGAGCTGGAAGACGCAGGTGCGCGCGCCGTTGCAAGACATCTTTACCGGTGGAGCGTTTGAAGCGATTTTGAAAGAGTGCACGGCGATTCACCAGCGGGTGCTGAAGGGCCGCGTCTGGATTGCGCTGCACATGCACGCCGGTGACGGCAATGTGCACACCAATATCCCCGTCAACAGCGATGACTACGACATGCTGCAGGCCGCGCACGGTGCGGTCAAACGCATCATGGTGCTGGCGCGTAGCCTGGACGGCGTGATCTCGGGCGAGCACGGCATTGGCATCACCAAGATGGAGTTCTTGACCGACGCGGAGCTGAAGCCGTTTACCGACTACAAAGCCCGCATCGATCCGGAAGGTCGTTTTAACAAAGGCAAGTTGCTACGAAATCAGGAGCTGCTCCCGCACAATCCACGGGGGTTTGAGGCCGATTTGACTATGAAATCGGATTTGAGCAATGCCTACACGCCGTCTTTCGGCCTGATGGGCCATGAGTCGCTGATCATGCAGCAGAGCGATATTGGCGCGATTGCCGATTCGATCAAGGATTGCCTGCGCTGCGGCAAGTGCAAGCCGGTGTGCACCACGCATGTGCCGCGTGCCAATTTGCTCTACAGCCCACGTAACAAGATTCTGGCGACTTCGTTGTTAATCGAAGCGTTTTTGTACGAAGAACAAACGCGCCGTGGCATCAGCATCCGCCATTGGGAAGAGTTTGAAGACGTGGCCGACCACTGCACGGTCTGCCACAAGTGTGAGTCGCCGTGCCCGGTCAAGATCGACTTTGGCGACGTGACCATGAATATGCGCAATCTGTTGCGCAAGATGGGCAAGAAGTCCTTCCGCCCGGCGGCGGAGTTTCAGTCGTGGTTTATTGGCACCGCCAGCCCGAACGCCATCGCCTTGGCGCGCACTGCTACGGCCTTGAGCTTCAAGGCGCAGCGCCTTGGGAATCGGGTGCTCAGCGTCATGGCGCGCAAGCAAACGTCTGCGCCACCGGCCACGGTGGGCACGGCATCGATCAAAGAGCAGGTCATTCACTTCATCAACAAAAAAATGCCCGGCAATTTGCCCAAGCGCTCGGCGCGTGCTTTGTTGGACATTGAAGACAAAGACTACGTTCCCATAATCCGCAACCCGCAGACCACGACGGCTGACACCGAGGCGGTGTTTTACTTTCCTGGTTGTGGCTCCGAGCGCCTGTTCAGCCAGGTGGGTCTGGCGACCCAGGCCATGCTGTGGCACGTGGGTGTGCAAACGGTGTTGCCACCGGGCTATCTGTGCTGTGGCTATCCGCAGCGTGGCAGCGGTCAGGGTGACAAGGCCGAGAAGATCATCACCGACAACCGGGTGCTGTTCCACCGCGTGGCCAACACGCTGAACTACCTGGACATCAAGACGGTGGTGGTGAGCTGCGGTACCTGCTACGACCAGTTGCAGGGCTACGAGTTCGACAAGATTTTCCCCGGCTGCCGGATTGTGGATATTCACGAGTATTTGTTGGAGAAGGGCATCACCCTGGGCGACAAGGGTGGTGGTGGCTACCTGTACCACGACCCTTGCCACAGCCCCATGAAGCTGCAGGCCCCCATGAAAACCGTCACCGCGCTGTTAGGTGATGGTGTGCTGGAGAGCAAACGCTGCTGCGGTGAGAGCGGTGGTCTGGCATCGTCACGCCCCGATATCTCGACGCAGATACGCTTTCGCAAGGAAGAGGAAATACGTGCGGGTGAGGCTGCGCTGCGAGATTCAGGTGCCGTCAGCGCGGAGCAGAATGTCAAAGTATTGACCTCATGCCCAAGTTGCCTGATGGGCCTGAACCGCTACCAGGACGATTTGAAAACTGGTCTGCTGGAAGCCGACTACATCGTCGTCGAAATGGCCAACCAAATTCTGGGCAAAGAGTGGCTGCCAGAGTATGTGCAAATCGCCAATGCGGGTGGCATAGAGCGCGTGCTGGTGTAGCGTGTGGCGCTGCGGTGCGTTACTCGTTTTGCACCAAGTGCGATAAGGTGGGCACGGCGAGTCCGCACCCTGCGCACTGTGCGTGCTGTGCGGCGCTATCTCCCACGTCATAACGCAGTAGGGGGGTTGCGTATTGGTGCAGCGCCGTGACCAGCACGCGGCCCCGTACACCTTCTGGCATCAACTTGCCCTCATCGTTCACGATTTCCAGCATGGCATTGCCCACGGCCACATGAAAGTGATCATCACTGCGCGGGCATTGAAACGCCAAAGGCCCGCACTCCAGGCAGGTATAGCGGTGGCGCACGCTGGCCCCGAGTTGCTGGCGCGCTTTGCTGCGCAGGCTTGCGGGCACCGTAGCACCGTAGGTCAAAATTTGCCGTACTTCAGCCAGCGGTAAGCCCTGTTTTTGGGCGGCATCCAATGCCACCTCTAACCATGCAGGTGTGGTGGTTAAAAAAGCGGGCCGCACACTGCTAAGCCACTGCAAATGCTCGGCTTTGGTGAATTGGCCATGCGCCCGCAATGCCTGCATCCCGGTGCCGGTTTCCAAGGATGCGGCAATTGCAATGTGGGTGCCATCATGGGGGGGAATATCCTCTGATATGCAGGCTTGGATGGCATAAGGGTTGCGCCCTTGGCGTCGGTGGTCCGCATAAAAAGCGTGGTCTACCAGAATCTGACTGAAAGCCGTTGTAAAAAATCGCGCTGGTGAACCCGGTGGACCGGCCAGAAAGAAAGGCGTAACCGCTCCGTGGTGGTCTGGCACTGCGGCCGACCCACGGGTTGCCACCATGTTGCGCAAGGTATAGCGGCTCAGCACAGGTACGCTAGACCAGTCGTGCAAGTTAAACCGCAGCCCCAAGCGATCACGCCACCAAGGCACATGCTTTAAGAGCCATTGAACCAGCTCACTCAAACGTTGTGCTTGCCAGGCTGCAATGGCGGCGCTGCCGCTGCGCTCTAGCGTTAAGTGGGCGTGCGCGTTGACGGCCCGTTGCACACTGTTTCCGGGTAATTCCGAGGGCCAACTCATGGCACTAACCCCACAAACTCTTGACGTTTGGCACCGGCAGGCCAGGATATGGCTTCCAGTTGCATGAGTCCGAATGTGAATTCGGACCCCACCACGCGTTTCAACATGGCTTGCATGGCCAGGCCTTCGCTAGGGGTCATGGCATGGTCCATGACGACTTCGATCCGAAAACTTTGAAGCCCGGTTTGCACGACGCGGTGTTCGCGCACCGGCCCGCATGCGAGCCAATGCTCAGCCAACAGCCGCACATGGCGTACCGATCCCGAGCCTTCGTTGACCAAAAAATACTTGCGACCCAGCAGCTTGCTCAGCGCGGGTACGGTAGCGCCACAGCCGGGGCAATGGCTGTGGCCGGTGGCGATGTCGCCCAGGTCATAGCGAATGGCGGGGCTAGCCCATTGGTGTAGGCCTGTGACCAAGACATTGCCAGAAGTGCCCTCAGTGGTGGGCATACCAGCATCGTCAACGATCTCAACGATCACATTGGCCACTGCAACATGGTAATAATCATCACTTTCTGGACACTGAAAGGCGATAGGTCCTACTTCTTCACAAGAATAGCGGTCCCGAATGCTGGCTCCTCCAAAAACCTTACGTGCGCGCTCCCGCAAGGCGGGTTCGACGACGTGTGCCATGGTCATGATTTGGGAAATGCGAGGGGCAGTGAGGCCTTTGAGTTTGATGACTGAGATCACTGCTGACAAGGTGGCCGGTGTGGTACTCCAATAAGTGGGTGCCATCTCACAGAGCCATTTGGCATGCTCCAGAATCGAAAACTGGGTCGAATTGCGGCCCAACTGTTCGCTGGGGTGCAACCATTCATCTGCCGCAATCAGTCGGTGTGTGCCCTCGTGCGGACCAGGCAGGCCAGTAATGGTAGCCATGCAAGCCGACATGTCGCGACCTTGGCGAAAGTTGTCGGCCCAGTAATGACTAAGACCTATTCGGTTTGACAGTTCAGACCTATGAAATCTAGCCGGAATCCCGACGGACCCAGAGGTCTGGGAGCTGTGCAGATTGCCATGTTCCGACGGAACTACTGCGGTATGGGATTCCACGAGTGCGCGAAAATATTCCCGTCGCATGATTGGGAGGTCAGCTAACTGAAATTCGCTCTGGTTTACATTGCCTTGATTATTTCGAGTTTCCTCAGAATTCGCCTTCCACCACACATGCTGATTTAGCCACTGTAGTAGCTCAGCGAGCCGTTGTTTCTGCCAGATTTGCCACCATTCGGAGGGACCGAGCTCCAGGCCCAGCACAAAATGCGCGTCAGCCAGCGTGTGGACCGCGCCGATAGGTGCCTGGTGCGGCCAGTCAAGAAGTGTTTTGCCAGTGTTGCCCATGAGTAAGTTTAGCTACGCAGTCAGTGTACCCAAGCGAGAATGGTGGATCGCAATTTTGAACAGTTGAGGTCTATCCGTTTTTGGTTTTGAGGAGAAATTTTGGCCCGTGTAATGTTCATATGGGAGCAAGGCTCCAATCTAGGCCACCTGAGCCATCTCAGAAGCCCCATTCAAGCGGCAATAGAGCAGGGGCATGAAGTTTTTTTGGTGGCGCGAGAGCTGCAGGGTATTCCCACTGTGTTTGGCAATTTACCAATCGTCTGTCTCCAGGCTCCGTTCAAGCAGTCGCAAGTTTTTGCCGACCAGAGCGCTTACTTCAGCATGACGCATATTCTGTTCAGGCAATGTTTTTCCACGACTGCAGAGTTAGAGATGTACATTTGCGCGTGGCGAGGATTGTTTAACCTGATAGAACCAGAACTGGTGGTTTATGAGCACGCCCCCACTGCATTGGTCGCTAGTTTCGGGTATGGGTTTAAAAAACTCCTGGTGGGTACCGGGTTTTCGATTCCACCGCTACCGAGCCGACCAGATTCTCCCTTTGCAATATTCATCACCACACCGCGTACCCCGGAAAACCTGGCCTTGCTTGCTAGCGACGATCAGTTGGTTCTAAAGATCATCAATACGGCCCTGCAGCGTTGCGGCAGTTCTTCAATGGGAAGCTTGTCTGACCTTTATGGTCAAGCCGACGATCAACTCTTAATGACGCGGCCTGAGCTCGACCATTTCGGGCCCCGGCATTCGCACTACCTTGGGGTGGAGGTTATGGCCGCTGCAAGTGCTCCTGTTTGGCCATGTTCAGAGGGGCCCAAGGTGTTTGGCTATTTGAACGTATTCCCAAGCTTGGAAATGCTATTGCAAGCGTTGCAGGCCTCAAGTGTATGCGCCTTGCTCTACATTCGAGGACTCCCCGGTGAATTACGCAATGCCTACACAGGCGATTGTTTGAAGTTTCTTGATGATCTGTTGGACTTGCGGCTGGTGGCGCAACAAGCAGATGTGGTGATCTCGAACGGCAGTCACAATACCGTGGCGCATTTCCTGCAGTCGGGTGTGCCACAGTTAATTGTCCCTATGCATCAAGAGCAGTTATTTGTCGGTTTGCGCCTTCATGAGCAGGGTTGCGCAGTGTTGGCATACCAGGACCAACCGGACTATGCGTCGGAAGTGAAAGAAATGATAAATAGTAAGACGCTGAAGGAGCGATCACTTGCCATGGCAGGCCAATGTGCACTTTTACCCAAAATTGACAGAAGTTGCCACATACACAATGTCATAAACCGACTCTTGAATTGAAGCTTGTGCTGTAATTGCTGCACTGCCGAATCGTTTGGCATCCATGATTGGCGGAGCCACACTTTGATAACAATACAACATAGTGGCGCGCCAAAAGCCGGTATTGCCGGGAACCGTTAGTTAGGGGATTACCACCATGTCGAGTCACTCTTCACTCAATCACATATACCGTACGGTCTGGAATCAGGCGCTGGGCGCGATGGTGGCGGTTCCGGAAATTGGCACGGCGGGAGGGCATCCTAGGGGTGCAAATATATCGGCCGCTGCAAGCACTGTCGGTGGTAGTTTTGGGCTCAAAGCGCTGTCAATGAGTCTTGCCTTGGCGTTGGGTGGGGTACCGCTACACGCAATTGCGAATCCCACCGGGGGTGTAGTGGTTGCCGGGCAAGCAACAATGGCCTCAACTGGAAACAACCTGTTAGTTACGACACAGAACGCTGCGGGAACCAACCACTCTGTCATCAACTGGCAAAGTTTCTCCATTCCACAAGGTAGCACCACTTACTTCCAGCAACCCAGCGCGACCAGCACCTCTATTAATCGGGTCGTAACCAACACTCCGAGCCAGTTGTTTGGCACATTGGGCAGCAACGGAAATCTCGTATTAGTGAACCAAGCGGGTATTGCGGTTGGTGCGGGTGCAGTGGTGGATACCGCTGGTTTTACGGCTTCAAGCCTGCAGATGAGTGACGCCGACGCATTGGGCGGGAAGCTACGCTTTGGTGACAAGAGCTCGGCTGGCGGCAAGGTCACCGTGGCTGGCTCTGTGTTGGCGCGCAGTGGGGACGTAGTACTTGTGGGGAGCAACGCAGAAGTAGGCAAGGACGCGTTGGTTCAGGCACCCAATGGTGCTACGATTTTGGTAGCTGGTTCCGCGCTATCTATAAGCTCCAGGGGCTTGGAGGGTATCAGTTTTGATGTCCAGGCAGGTGCCAACACTGCGGTTAATTTAGGGTCTCTCAAAGGTGATGCAGTAGGAATTTTCGCGGGCACCTTGAAACACAGTGGTCAAATTCACGCGCAAGCCGTGAAGCTTGATGGTGGCAAAGTCGTTCTAAAGGCCAAAGATTTGGCGGAGGTCTCTGGTTCTGTGGCCGCGGCTGCGAATCGGGGATTGGGTGGTGAGATTCAAGTCACTGCCGACAAGGTATGGTTGAAGAACACTGCCGTGTTAGATGCCAGCGCACCTAAAGGTGAGGGTGAAGTTTTGGTGGGCGGAGGATGGCAAGGAAAAGATGCTCGGTTGACCAATGCCCAAGTCACCTTGGTATCTCCCGGAGCCACCATCAAAGTAGATGCGACCGAACTTGGCGATGCCGGCAAGGCCGTGGTGTGGGCCGATGGAGCCACTCGCTTCGATGGACTGGTCAGCGCTAAAGGAGGACCAATTGGTGGGCGAGGTGGCAAAGTTGAAGTGTCCGGCAAATCCTATCTTGAGTTTAGAGGGGGTGTAGATTTGTCCGCGGTACGCGGAGACTCGGGAGCCTTGTACTTAGACCCTGCGAATTTAACCATTCAAGCTTCCAATCCCGACATCAATGGGGATGCGGGTGGCTTGGATTTGAATGCCTTGACGCTGACCGTCCCTTACACCACTACGAGCATTATTTCCGCAGGTGCAGTTCAAACCCAATTGGGGCTCGGTAGCGTTGTATTGGAAGCGGAGAATGGAATTGCCATTAATGCGCCAATCAATTACTTAGGCAGTGGGGACAGATCATTGACTTTGCGTTCTACGGCATACGGCAATATCGCTGGTTCTGCGGCGAATATCACGTCATCTGGATCAGGAAAGTTAGACGTCACGCTTAGCGCAAGCTCAGGCGGTGTTTCGGTTGGCGCGATCACAACCAACGGCGGAAATTTCACTGCAACGGCGGGTGGCACCGTTACTCTCAATGGCGCAGTAAACGCCGGTTCAGGCATCGTTTCGCTGACCACTTCGGGTTTCGGGGCGTCTATTTACCAAGCACAAGGGGCCAACATTGCCGCTGGTGGTCTTACCGTAAGTGCCCCTTCCAATATTGATTTGTCTCAGCCTGGAAACTTGGTCTCCGGTAACATTTCTTTGAACAGTACTGGTACCGGTGGCTATGGTGGATATGTTTCTTTCAGGAATAGTGCAGCAGCCTCCACCGTAACAAAAGCCGCTGCATACGCTTACATTGACTTGAGAACCACGGGTAGTGTGGTAATCGGCGGAGTAGATGGGGTTACCTCTTCTAATAGTGACGTTCGTATTGAAGCTGCCAACGGCATTTCGCTCAGTGCCTCTGTTCATGCATTGGGCACCTTGACATTGAAGACTGAGGGCTCAGCCATTGCGCAAACAGCAGGTCATGTTCAAGCCACTGGCTCTGCGAATATTGATGCTGGAACAGGAGATATCAACCTAGTTCAAACATTGAATGATTTCAATGGAACGTTGGAACTTACCGGCGGCGTGATTAAGGTTGAGGCCTCCAGTAATTTGGATGTGGTCACTATTGTTCAGACCGGCGTGAATAAAGAACTCTCGTTGAAGTCCGGAGGGGGGCTTTGCCTCCCTGCTACTGCATTGGACACTGGAACAGCGAACATCACGTTATATGGCAATGCCGGGTTTGAAACACCCTCTGGTGGTATCAAAGGTAAAGACATTTTTTTAAAAGCACAAAGTGGAACTCTCTACATTGGTGGCACAGTCGAGGCCACCGGTACTCTGAGCCTTGAGAACACCTACGGAGGTGTGAACGACAACGGTGGAGTGGGAGCAGTCAAAGCGAACGTTTTGCAGTTGGCTCTTGGGAGTGATTTCTCACTGACCAACTCGTCCAACAAAGTCAACAGTATTATTGGCACTGTGGCATATGGCGAAGGCGTGTCTGTTCTCACCATTGACGGTGCGCGCAGCTTTGGGGCATTTAGCACTTCAGGTAGTTTGGAAGTTAACACCCAAGGAGGGGCAATTTCACAGACCGGTGCGATTGAGATTGGAGAGTATTCTTCCATCACACTGAACTCTGGTGCAGGCGACATTACCTTGAAGAATTCTGGAAATCTTTTGTGGGGGTTGAGCACAACCAGCATTGGAGCAGTTGATATTTTTAGCTCTGGATCCGTGTACTTAAACTCATATGAAACATCGACCGCTGGCAGCTTCAAACTAGTAGCAACTGGGGATATTGATGTCTCAAATTCCACCATTGAAACTACTACAGGCGGGGTAATACTCCAGTCGGAAGCTTTTCTAAATGTTGGAGAAGGTGTAATTACATCGGCAGCCGCCATGAGTCTGCGCGGAGGAACTGGGGTGAACCTGACATACGCGAGCCTCGCGGTCAATGAAGGGAAAAACCTAACGGCTGGAGGGGAAAGCCTATTGGTCGGGGCAGATATTGGGACAATTTCAACATCTGGTGGCTTTGTAGCGCTCAATGGTGGAAGTTGGAGAACTTATTCGCAAGTGTCACAATATCACAACTTTGCGATGTTTCCTGATACTGGAGCGGCCTTCAAGCAATACAACTTAGCTTTTGGTGCAACACCATCAGGTACCGGAAACGGTCGAATTTTTTCGGATGCTCCTGTTCTGTCGGGCTCATTGGGGGGTGCCGTTTCCAAGGTCTACGACGGTGGGTTAAACATAGGGTTGGCGGGCGCCACGTTTCCGGTATTTTCGGTCGATGTGCGTTACAGTGCAGACAATTTGAGCGCTGCCGTTCTATCCGGCGGATCCGCGAGTTTGGGTACTAACGCTCAGAATGTAGGGACCGCAAAGAGCGTCACCGCTTCTGGAATGACTGTGTCGGGCATCACCTTTGGCGAAGGTAAACCGGTGTTTGGTTATGCAGTTGGTGAGTTTACTGGCAATATTGGCCAAGTGACGCCAGCACTGGCTGTTGCCAGTATCAGCCCAGCAGGCACGAGGGTTTACGACGGTACTAATATTGTCGGGGCAACACTGTTTTCTCTGACTGGTTTAGTCAATAGCGAAACACTGGGTCTGAGCGGCAGTGGCACGATGACTGACAAGAATGTGGGAAGCAACAAGCCCGTAACTTTGGGCACGCTGGCGTTGGCAGACGGTACCGGCCTAGCAAGCAACTACACATTGAATTTGGGCGCGGCGCTTCTTTCAATCACGCCAGCATCCATTTCTTCAGTCACAGGCATTAAGGCATCCAGTAAGACTTACGACCGCACTTCAAGCGCCACGGTGTCCACAACTGACACTATTTTTGGTGGAAAACTGGTTGGTGATGTTTTGACGGTGACCGGGGGTATAGGCACCTTTGACAGCAAGAACGTAGGCACGGGCAAGGTTGTCACGCTCAGTGGATTTAGCTTGGGTGGAGCGGATGCGGGCAACTACACGCTGAGCAGCTCCAGTGCGACTGCGACAGCGGACATCACTGCCAAGACGATAAGCGCAGGCACATTCACAGCCTCGAACAAGGTGTATGACGGCACGGCGGCAGCGTCGGTATCGGGAGGTGCTCTGACGGGGGCGATTGGTGGCGATACGGTAGGGCTGAGCCCGGTGACGGCAAGCTTTGCGGACAAAGCAGTGGGGACCGCCAAAGTGGTCACCGTTAATGGATTGGCGTTGACGGGTACGGATGCGGGCAACTATGTATTGAGCACCAATAGTGCGACAGCGCAAGCTGACATCACAGCCAAGGCCTTGAGTGTGAGCGCGGTGACGGCGGCCAACAAAGTCTACGACGCCACGACGACGGCCACGTTATCGGGTGGAGTGCTCTCGGGTGAGATAAGCGGTGACAAGGTAACCTTAAGTGCCCCGACGGGCAGCTTTGCCAGCAAAAACGTGGGCACCTACACCATCGCGCTAGGAGGCATGTTGCTGGGTGGGGCCGATGCGGGCAACTACAGCCTTGGGTCGGTGAGCACGACGGCTACAGCAAACATCACTGCCAAGACTTTGTCGGTGGGGACTGTCACTGCAGCCAACAAGGTGTATGACGGCACGACGACTGCGACGATATCGGGAGGTAACCTCTTAGGTGCGATAGCCGGAGACAGTGTTTCGATCGGTGCCCTTTCCGGCGCATTTTTAGACAAGAACGTGGGAAATAGTAAGCCCGTGGTTTTGAACGGATTGGTTTTGGGTGGTGCCGACGCTCGCAATTACAGTTTGGGCGCTAGTTCTACCTCTGCGGTCGCAAACATTACACCTCTAGCACTTGGGGTAAGCACATTGACCGCTGCTGACAAGGTTTATGACGGAACTACCAGTGCGACTCTACTTGGCGGTGTGTTGTCAGGGGCAGTGCCTGGGGACAGTATTGCCTTGGCACCAACTGTGGGTAGCTTTTTGGACAAAAACGTAGGTGTCAATAAACCTGTAAGTGTGTCCGGCTTGTCACTTTCAGGTTCAGATGCCCAGAACTACACACTTGGGGTGACTAATGTGAATGCCACGGCAACCATTAATCCTAAGAGTTTGGTGGTTAGTGGGGTGAGCGCTTTGAATAAGACGTATGACGGCAAGACTGATGCCACTATTGACTCTACCAAGCTCGTCCTGAATGGTTTGATAGCTGGAGATGCAGTGGCTACAACTGATCTCAAGGCTGAGTTTTCGGATAAGAACGCCGGTGTCGCTAAGAAGGTGTTGATTACTGGGCTGGGCCTAAATGGTGCCGACGCTAGGAACTACACCTTCATTGGAGAAACTGTAACTACCGCCGACATCGCGGTGCGAGAAAGTTCAAACTGGTTGGGAGCTGCGGGCGACCTATGGAGCGACCCAAAGAATTGGGATGTGGTGCCAGAAGGGGCCAACGTACGTAGTGTCGTTTTTCCTACTAACACCAGTCGGGTAACTTTAAATGCAGGTGCGGGTAACGTGACGCTTCAAAGCTTTAACTTGGGAGGCAGTTTGGTCGTGGAAGGTGGTTCTTTGCAAGTGGCAGGAGCCATTACCACTGCTGGCTACGCACAGTCTGGTGGCACTGTTAGTACGCCAGGGGCATTTAGAGTTACCGGCAACTTTGATCAAACATCTGGCAACTTGATTGCGGCCAGCGTAGAGGTGACTCGCGCTAGTGGTGACATTGTTGTAGGTAATATCACCTCGCCCGTAGTGACGCTCACGGCGCAGAGTGGTGCTATTCGTCAGACGGGGGCCATTCAGCAGGCGGCATTGACCACAAAGTCTACTGCCGGAACGCTACTTCCTTCTACGGGAAATCGATTGTCGTCTTTCAACGCTGAAAACACAGGCGCTGGCGATATTGAGTTGGTGAATGAAGGAGTGTTAACTACCTCCGGAATCATCAACACTGGAGGCAATATCAAGATAACCAACACTGGTGGCATCACGAGTTTGGATCAAGGGTTGATCAGTGCATCGAGCCCCGGTGCCAAAGTGAGTTTGAAGGCCAACAGCCCTTTATCGATTGGAGCCGCCGGTATTGCTGCGGGTGGAGACATTGCATTGGTTGCGACCAATCTCACCAGTGCGGGCAACATTACATTGAATGGTCCGATTGAGTCCAAAGCGGGTGCGGTGGTCGTGACCGCCGCCAATAATCTCACACAAAACTCTTCAGTACTCGCCCCGCTGGGTGTGAGTGCAGCAGCCGGTGGCACACTTACACTCGGACCCAATGCAACTTCAGGGTATCAACCGGTCTCCTACCAAGTGAACTCTTTGGCGGTTACACCACCGCGCTCTTCGACATCTTCGAATTCTGCTGCTGATCTTGTGGTCGCGCTGATGACTACTGCGTCAGACCTGGCGGTGGATCGGTCGGGGAGTCAGTTGGAGAGCCTGAGCACCAAGGACAAAGAGAAAGATCGCGATCTGAGCAAAGAGTTAATTGTTTCTGAAGGGCAAGTATGTCGTCCATGATTCGGGCATGGCCCTCCAAGCTGTTGAGTGCGCGGCCTCTCTGGGCCAGTGCTTTGGTATTTATTTGTACGGCTGCTGGAGCCCAGGCGGTGGGTGAAGTCGATTTCGCACGTGGTGTCGGGTTCGCCCAGTCCAGTGGTCAGACGCCACGCACTTTGGGCAAAGGGCTTCCACTCAAAGAAGGTGATCGGCTGACCACCGCAGACGGTGCCTCGGCAGTGATCAAACTGCAAGATGGCACCCGTATGACGGTGCGACCCAACTCTGACATTGTTATTCAACAATATCGATTTAAGGAGTCGGCGCCTGATAACAGCATGGTGATGCAACTACTCAAAGGAGGCTTCCGCGCAATCACTGGTTTGATTTCCAAGGGTTCGACGAACTCGGCGCGCGTTGTTACCAATACTGCCACGATCGGAATTCGCGGTACGGATTTTGATGCCCGCTTGTGTGCCGCAGATTGCCGTGCCGAGTCTGGCAAAGTGCCAGAAAAAGCCCGAGCAAATATTGTCCAAGCCAGTGCCAAAGTGGTAACCCTGCAAGGCGAGCTGAGTGCACTGGATACCAGTGGGGAGCGCCGTGCCATGGCTGCAGGTGCCAGTGTTTACCCCGGCGAAACCCTGGAGACCAAAATGGGTGCCAAGGCCGTCATTGCGTTTCGCGATGACAGCCGGTTGACGCTGGGGGCCGGTACTCGCTTTCGCGTGGACAGCTTTGTATTTGACGACCAAAACCCCAAGGATGGCCGGTTTTTGGTCTCTCTGCTCAGTGGCTCACTGCGCGCATTGACGGGCCTGATTGGCAAGTCCAATAACCGCAATGTGCGCTTCACGACTAACACTGCCACTATAGGTATTCGTGGCACCGGATTGGATCTGGACTGCGGTACAGACCCCAAAGTCCTAGGTTGCAACTTTTACACGTGGCTGGGTACGATTGAAGTTACACAAATCGGTAAAACGGAAGTGCAAGTTCTGAACGTTGGTCAAGGTTTGTTTGTCAGCCCGACGGTAGTTACCCCCCTCGTGAGTCCAACCATCAACAGCATCGAACGCCCTGATAGCGTTCAAGTGGACACCAAACAGCTCTTTTCTGCCAGCGCGCTCGATGATGCGCAGGAAGGACTTTTTGTATTTGTGCGGGATGGGCATATTGAGGTCACCACGCCTACGCAGACCCTGCACTTGGGGCGCGGAGAGACGGGTTTTGCTGGCTTGGACGGAAACACCATACGCCCGCAGCTCACACCTCTGTTTTTGGAGTTTGATCGAACCCCAATGCCCAATAGTAAGAACCCTCTGCTGGCGAGCGTTCTGGGTGAGTCTGGCGTCAAACCCCTCAACCAATGCAGGTAATTATGTTGAACACGCGGTACCCCCAGTTCTTGCAAGAAAGCCCGAAAGTCCGTCTTTTGGTGTCAGCGCTTACGCTTAGTTTCCTGGGCGGGCTGGCCCATGCCCAAGTGCCAGCGGCGGCTGCACCAAACGCAGTGGCCACCACTTTCGTGATCAAAGGATTTGATATCACCGGTGAAAACCCGTTGGCTGCTGGCGAAGTTTCCAAGATCTTGGCCCCTTTTCTGCGGGCTGATGCGACTCTGGAAACCTTGCAAAAAGCAACTGCAGCTCTAGAGCAGGCGTTGAAGGACCAGGGTTTCGGATTGCACCGTGTTGCTTTGCCACCCCAAGAAGTCGGTCAATCGGTGACCCTGAACATCGTCAAGTTTGTGATTGGCAAAGTAGTGGTGGAAGGCAATGACCGCATCTCCGTTGCCAATATCAGGGCCAGCTTGCCCGAACTGGTCGAAGGCCAGGCACCGAATTTCAATACGCTTGCAATTCAGACCACCATCGCAAACGAGAGCCAAGGCAAAAAAGTACAAATTGCTCTGAAAGAGTCGGAAGAGGCCGACAAAATTGACGCAAGAATTGTGGTGAAGGAGGCTCGCCCCTGGAATTTTGCTGCCAGCTTGAGCAATGCCGGCTCATCGGCGACCGGGCAAGATCGGTTTACTTTGGCAGGTGGGCACTCCAATTTATTTGACATGGACCACCAACTGACGGCGGCCTACACCACTTCCCTGCAAAGCCCGAGCGCGGTGAGGCAGTTCGGGTTGAACTACAGAGCCCCTTTGTACCGCCTGGGGGGTGTGCTGGGTGCCAATTTAACCCGCTCAGATCTCGCTGGTGACTTTGGCACCTTCAACAGTACCGGGGCGGGCAGCACCTTCGGTCTCAGTTATACGCAGTACTTGGCACCTGTAGGTGGGTATCGCGGTTCGTTAGAGCTTGGCTTGGATGACAAGCAATTTGATGTCACCCAGATCAACGGCACGCCGTTGGCAGGCCAGGAGGTTCGACGCAGCGTGCCTTTGACTTTTGGTTACAGCGCCAAGATGGAAACCGACACATCCGTATGGGGTTTTAGCGCTAACTTGGCCATGAATATGCCGGTTGCAGGAGCAGAAAATCTGGCTTCTTACCAGTCGGAGGATCCGCGGGTCACTACGGTGCGTTGGAAAGCACTTCGCGGTAGTGGTAACTACGCGACAGGCTTGCCCAGCGGCTGGCTATGGAGTTTACGTGGTCAGTTTCAATACAGCCCTGAAGCGCTTATTTCCGGTGAGCAATTCGGTCTGGGCGGAGCGTCGTCTGTGCGCGGAACTACCGAGAGGCCTTTGGCCGGTGACAGTGGCGTGCTGGTATCCACTGAGATGACATCGCCCGAGCTGATCACGGGTTTACGCTTGGTTGGGTTTGTGGATGCTGGTTGGCTAGGCAATAATGTATCAATCGCCAACGCGAAGCCTGCGCGCGATAGTCTGTCCAGTCTTGGCTTGGGTCTGCGTTACGTAGGTTCAAGCTATAGCCTCAGCGCCGACTATGGTCGAGTTATCACGGGCAGTGCAGTGTCGCTGCAGTCTGTATCCGGGCTGCCGCAGGCGGGCGACTATAAGTTGCATATCAACATGGCTGCGCGGTTTTAGCATCTGCGTAGCTGATTTTTAGGGTAAAAGTCCATGGCGGGTTTGAAGGCGGGTGCTCCGGTGCCACTGGGTTTGACCGTGCATGGTCAGTCACGCGTGTTAGAGGTCTCTTTCTCTGACGGAGCCAGCTTTTCCATTCCATTTGAGCTGATGCGTGTGTACTCTCCTTCTGCGGAGGTACAGGGGCATGGTCCTGGGCAAGAGACTCTTCAAACTGGTAAACGAGATGTCGTGCTGGATGCGTTGGACCCGGTTGGCAACTATGCCGTTCAACCCAGATTTTCTGATGGACACGACACTGGTATTTTCTCTTGGGACTATCTGTATTTTTTGGGATCGCAGCAGACCTCTCTTTGGGAAGACTATGAGAAGCGGCTGCAGCTTGCCGGGCTTACCCGGGACACGCTGATGCTTGCTCCAGCCGGTCACGGCTGTTCAAGTCATTGAATAGCTTCAATTGAATTTGCTATACATTTAGTAGCTGCTCCCGCACATTCCTAGGGGCCTAGAGCCCGATTCTTCATAAATTTATGTCTACCACCCATTTTGGATTCAGTTCGGTCGATGAGACTGAAAAGGCCAGCAAAGTCCGCGGCGTTTTTGACTCGGTCGCACCCAAGTACGATTTGATGAACGACCTGATGTCGCTGGGTTTGCACCGGGCTTGGAAGGCCTACACGGTAACAGTCGCAAACTTGAAGGAAGGTGACCGCGCGCTGGATATCGCCGGAGGAACCGGCGACTTGGCGATGGCGTTTTCCAAGAAAGTAGGAAAGTCCGGGCTCGTTGTGCACACCGATATCAACGAAGCCATGCTGAGCACAGGGCGCAATCGCCTTCTGGATGCTGGCGTTGTATTGCCGACCCTGGTGTGCGATGCCGAGAAGCTGCCATTTGCCGACAATTACTTTGACTTGGTGAGCGTGGCCTTTGGCCTGCGCAATATGACGCACAAAGATATTGCATTGGCAGAAATGAACCGTGTGCTCAAGCCGGGTGGCAAATTGCTGGTGCTGGAGTTCTCCAAAGTAGCACCCCCCTTGACCAAGCTGTACGACTGGTACTCCTTCAAAGTTTTGCCCCAATTGGGCAAGGTCGTTGCGGGTGACGATGCCAGCTACCAATACTTGGCAGAGTCCATTCGCATGCATCCCGGCCAAGCCGAATTGAAGACCATGATGCACAAAGGTGGATTCGGCCATGTGGACTATCACAACCTCTCGGGTGGCGTGGTGGCATTGCATGTTGGAATCAAGTGCTGAGGCTTGTGCTTTTGCCAAGTGGTCTCACTTAAGAATTCCATTGGAGCGAATATGAAAATCTGGTCTTTAGTTTTGGTTGCGATGCTCAGCTTGTCGGGTCTGGATGCGCAGGCGGCCAAACGCATCGGCGGCGGCAAATCGGTTGGCAAACAGTCCACCAATGTGGCGCAACGCGATGCCGCGCCTGCGGCCCCCGCAGCGCCAGGTGCTGCTGCCACCAATGCGGCCGCAGCGAAGCCAACACCTGCAGCACCGGCTGCTGCGCCCAAGCGCCCTTGGGGGGCCATGCTGGGCGGATTAGCCGCTGGTTTGGGCTTGGCTTGGTTGGCCAGTTCCCTCGGAATGGGTGAAGGCTTTGGCCAGATATTGATGTATGGCCTATTCGCCTTGGCAGCGTTCATGGCTTTTAAGTGGTTTATGCGCAACCGCAGTCCGGCCTCGCCACCCGCGAACGCGCCTTTTGCTTTCCAAGGTGCTGGCAATGTGCCGGTGTCGGATGCTCAGCCTTACCGCCCTGAAAATGTTGGCAACGACGCATCGGCCCGGCCTTGGGAGCGCAACAGCATGGCCTTTGAGGCGCCCAAGCAGGCCTCTGGCTCCATCATCGGGTCCGCACTCACCGGCAGCCAAAGCTGGGGTGTTCCTGCCGGTTTTGATACCGAGGGGTTCCTTAAAGCCGCCAAGGCTAATTTTGTGACCTTGCAAGCCGCCTGGGACCGTTCTGATATTTCCGCATTGCGGGCCATGATGACGGACACCATGCTGCTGGAGATTCAGTCGCAGTTGGCTGAACGCGAAACCCACACGGGCGGCACTGTGAACATGACCGATGTGGTGATGGTAGATGCCCACCTGCTAGGTATTGAAGAGCTTCCAACAGAGTACATGGCCAGCGTGGAGTTCTCCGGCATGATCCGCGAAGACGCTTCTGTTGGTCCCAACCCGTTCCGCGAAGTCTGGAATATGACCAAGCCCAAGAGCGGCGGCAATGGCTGGTTGGTGGCCGGGGTTCAGGCCTTGCAATAGGCGCATCCTTGCCCTGATACGCACGAAGCGTGGAGGGTCTGGCTGATAATGGGGACTATGGCAACACAGTCCCCTTTTTCTTTGCTGGAAGGTTTTTTCCAGAGCTTTCAACTCCCGGTGACTCCACCCCAGTGGATCGTGGAGGAATCACACCGCCGCATCGTCCTGCTGTTCAACCATGTGTTGATGCAAGAGCCACAAGCCATGGAGCGCCTGGCGCGGCAAAAAGGCCGTGTGGTGCTGGTCCAGTGGCAGCAGTGGACCTTCAAAATCAGCATGACACCCGCTGGGTTGCTCGATATTGCGGACACCCATGCGTCGCCCGACCTCACTCTTGTGGTCACCGACACTTCGCCATTCGCGATTGCCCAAGCGGTGGTGATGCAAGGTGCCAAGCCCAACGTCCGTATAGAGGGCGATGTCCAGCTGGCGGCCGAGGTGAACTGGTTGATTGACCATGTGCGCTGGGATATTGAAGAAGACCTGTCCCGTGTGATGGGCGATGCGCCTGCGCATGGGCTGGTGCAAGCGGCCCGTAGCTTGGCGCAGGCACTGCAGCAGTTTGTACGCCCCACGCCCGCCAGCACCCCGCCGGAGCCCCAGGCATGACGCGGCTGTCGCGCGGGGCCTTTATTGTTTGGGTCATCTTTCGCTACGGTTTGGATGAGCTGGTTCTGACCAGCTTTCAAAAGCCCTGGCTACGGCTACTGACACGCGTACTCACCATTGGCCGCAGCTTGCAAGCGCCGCGCGGCCAGCGTCTGCGGGAGGCGTTGGAGCGTTTGGGCCCGATTTTCGTGAAGTTTGGCCAAGTGCTATCCACCCGCCGCGACCTGCTGCCGCTAGATGTGGCCGATGAGCTAGCCAAGCTGCAGGATCAGGTTCCACCGTTTGACTCCCAGATTGCAGTAGCGATTGTTGAGCGCGCATTTGGCAAGCCACTGGGCACTATTTTTGAATCGTTTGACCAACAGCCCGTGGCCAGCGCGTCCATAGCGCAGGTGCACTTTGCGGTGCTGCTGGACCGCAATGGCCAGCGCCGTGAGGTAGCGGTCAAGGTATTGCGCCCCGGCATGCTGGGCGCGATAGACAAAGACTTGAGCTTGATGCGCATGATGGCGGGTTGGGTGGAAGGCATGTCAGAGGATGGCAAGCGCCTGCGTCCCCGCGAAGTGGTAGCTGAATTCGATAAGTACCTGCATGACGAACTTGACTTGATCCGTGAAGCCTCCAGTGCGGCACAGTTGCGCCGCAATATGGAAGGCTTGGATCTGGTGTTGATCCCCGAGATGCTGTGGGATTACTGCACGACCGATGTCATCGTCATGGAGCGCATGCATGGCGTGCCTATCAGCCAGGTGGACCGGCTGCGCGCAGCGGGTGTCGATATTCCCAAACTGGCGCGCGATGGGGTAACTCTGTTTTTTACCCAGGTGTTTCGGGATGGTTTTTTTCACGCCGACATGCACCCTGGCAATATCCAAGTCAGTCTGGATCCCAAAACGTTCGGGCGCTATATCTCGTTGGACTTCGGCATCGTAGGCACGCTTACGGAAAACGACAAAGAGTATTTGGCGCAAAACTTCATCGCTTTCTTTCGGCGCGATTACAAGCGCGTGGCCCAGTTGCACATTGAATCCGGTTGGGTGCCCTCGGGCACGCGGGTAGATGAGCTGGAAGCCGCCATCCGCGCGGTTTGCGAGCCTTACTTTGACCGACCGCTGAAGGAGATATCGCTGGGTCTGGTGCTGATGCGCCTGTTCCAAACCTCTCGGCGATTCCAGGTGGAAATCCAGCCGCAGCTGGTGCTGCTGCAGAAAACTCTGCTCAATATTGAGGGTTTGGGGCGCGAATTGGACCCGGAGCTGGATTTGTGGGCCACGGCCAAGCCCTTCCTGGAGCGCTGGATGGTGAACCAGATGGGCCCGCAAAAGTTGTTGGACCAACTGCGTGACCAAGCCCCTCAGTTTGCTAAGTTGGTACCTGAATTGCCCCAATTGCTGAGTGCCTATTTACGGCGCAACGGCAATGACAATTCCGCAGAATTGCGTGCCTTGCTGGTGGAGCAGCAACGCACCAACCGATTGCTACAAAGCCTGGTCTACGGCGTAGTGGGCTTTGCTTTGGGCATGGTGGTGATGCAAATCGTCATGCAGTTTGTTCTAAGGATGCGGCTGTTTTAGGGGCAACCTTATAATCGAGGGCTTTGCAACTCGAAGTCAGAAGCTTTAACCGCCATGCCCATATACGCCTACAAATGCGAGTCCTGCGGGTTTGCCAAGGACGTATTGCAAAAAATGTCCGACGCGCCGCTGGAAACTTGCCCCAACTGTGCAAAACCATCGTTCAAAAAACAGCTGACTGCCGCTGGCTTTCAGTTGAAGGGCTCCGGTTGGTACGCCACCGATTTCAAGGGTGGCGGCACCGGTACCCCCGCGCCGTCCACCAACGCTGAATCTGGCACAAATGCCACCCCTGCCGCAGAGTCTGCCGCGCCCGCCAAGGCGGATACCGCACCGGCTACGCCCTCTGCACCTGCAGCTTCAAACACCTGAATTCCTTTTACAGCGTTTGGATCTATCGTGCCCTTTAAAAAATACCTGCTCACCGGCCTGATGGTTTGGTTGCCCTTGGCAATCACGATTTGGGTGCTGTTGCAGCTCATTGGCGCGCTGGATTCGGTATTGGGCGGGCTGTTGTCTGGCCTGGCTGCCATCACCCCGGCCAGCATGGCGCCTGGCTGGATGCAACTGCGCAATATTCCGGGCCTGGGCGTGCTGATGGTAGCGGCCACTTTGCTGGTCACTGGGGCTTTGGTTTCCAACGTTGCGGGGCGTTGGTGGCTTAAGCAATTGGACAAAGTTTTCACCAATATTCCCATCTTCAAATCCATTTACAACAGTGTCAAGAAAGTTTCAGACACACTGTTCTCCAGCAACGGCAATGCCTTTCGCACGGCTTTGCTGATTCAGTACCCACGCCAGGGTAGTTGGACCATTGCGTTCCAGACCGGCGTTCCCACTGGTGAGGTTGCTGAGCACTTGGGTGCCGACTTGATCAGTGTGTATGTGCCCACCACGCCGAACCCGACTAGTGGCTTTTTCCTGATGATTCCACGCACCGATGTCATTGAGCTGAACATGAGCGTAGACCAGGCCTTGACGTACGTAATTTCCATGGGCTCCGTCGTACCTGCAGGCAGCAGGGTCGATGTGACGCCTTCCCAATAATTTCCCTTAGAAAAAAGAAGCAAGCTATGGCCATGCGCACTCACTATTGCGGTCTTGTGACCGAAGCCCTGTTGGGCGAAACCGTAACCCTGTGTGGTTGGGTCAACCGTCGTCGTGACCACGGTGGCGTGATTTTTGTCGATGTGCGTGACCGCGAAGGTTACGTGCAGGTGGTCTGCGACCCAGATCGTGCCGACATGTTCAAGGTGGCCGAAGAGATTCGCAACGAATACTGTGTGCAGATCAAGGGTCTGGTGCGCGCACGCCCCGCAGGCACGACCAACGACAGTCTCAAGAGCGGCAAGATTGAAGTTTTGTGCCATGAGCTGACCGTGCTCAACGCCTCGGTGACTCCTCCGTTCCAGATCGACGACGAAAACCTGTCCGAGACCACCCGCCTGACGCACCGCGTGCTGGACCTGCGCCGCCCTTACATGCAGAACAACCTGATGCTGCGTTACCGCGTGTCCATGGAAGTGCGCAAGTTTCTGGACGCCAACGGTTTTGTCGATATCGAAACCCCGATGCTCACCAAGAGCACGCCCGAAGGCGCGCGCGACTACCTGGTGCCAAGCCGCGTACACGATGGTATGTTCTTCGCGTTGCCCCAGTCGCCCCAGTTGTTCAAGCAGCTGCTGATGGTGGCGGGCTTTGATCGCTACTACCAAATCACCAAGTGCTTCCGCGACGAAGACTTGCGCGCCGACCGCCAGCCCGAATTCACCCAGATCGATATTGAAACCTCCTTCCTGACGGAAGAAGACATTCGTGACATGTTCCAGGGCATGATCACTACGGTGTTCAAGAACACCATCGGTGTGGACCTGGGCGAGTTCCCGGTCATGACCTACCAGGACGCCGCGCGCCTGTATGGCTCCGACAAACCTGATTTGCGCGTGAACCTGCAGTTCGCTGAACTGACCGACGTGATGAAGGATGTGGACTTCAAGGTCTTCTCCGGCGCCGCCACCATGAAGGGCGGCCGTGTGGTGGCCCTGCGCATCCCCGGTGGTTCAGCCGAGGGTGGCGGCATCAGCCGCGGTGAGATCGATGCCTACACCGAGTTCGTCAAGATCTACGGCGCCAAGGGCCTGGCCTACATCCGTGTGAACGAGCTGGCCAAAGGCCGTGACGGCCTGCAATCGCCTATCGTCAAGAACATCCACGACGCAGCCTTGGCTGCGGTGCTGGAGCGCACCGGCGCGCGAGATGGTGACCTGATTTTCTTCGGCGCTGACAAGGAAAAAATCGTCAACGACGCCATCGGTGCGCTGCGTATCAAGATTGGCCACAGCGAGTTTGGCAAGAAGAACGGCTTGTTCACCGCCGGCTGGCGCCCGATGTGGGTGGTGGATTTCCCGATGTTCGAATTCGACGAGGAAAACCAGCGCTACACCGCCGTGCATCACCCCTTCACCGCGCCCAAGGCCGGCCACGAAGACTGGATGGTCACAGCGCCTGAGAAGTGCATCTCGCAGGGCTACGACATGGTCTTGAACGGCTGGGAAATGGGCGGCGGTTCCGTTCGTATCCACCGCGCCGATGTGCAGCAAAAGGTGTTCGACGCGCTGAAGATCTCGCCCGAAGAAGCCCAGCTCAAGTTCGGCTTCCTGCTGGACGCGTTGCAGTACGGTGCGCCCCCACACGGTGGCTTGGCTTTCGGCCTGGACCGCATCGTTACGATGATGACCGGTGCCGAGTCCATCCGTGACGTGATTGCCTTCCCCAAAACCCAGCGTGCCCAGTGTTTGCTGACGCAGGCTCCCAGCCCGGTGGATGAAAAACAATTGCGCGAGTTGCACATCCGCTTACGCACGCTCGAAGCCCCCAAAGTGGGTTGAGTGCAGGCTTAGTGCACAATGAAAGGGCGCTTTGATAGCGCCCTTTTTTATGTCCCAAGCTTTCAAAATTCCCCAGTCCGTGTTGGTAGTGATCTATACGCCCGCGCTGGACGTATTGCTGATTCGCAGAGCCGAAGCCTGGGAGGCCGGTCAGGTGTTCTGGCAGTCGGTCACCGGCAGCAAGGACGCAGAGGATGAAGCCTGGGCCACCACCGCAGCCCGCGAGGTGCTGGAGGAAACCGGCATTGACTGCCAGCCCGGCACCCCATTGGCCTCTCATTTGCAGGACTGGAATCTGGAAAACATCTACACCATCTACCCCCGCTGGCTGCACCGTTACGCAGCGGGCGTGACGCACAACACCGAGCGGCTGTTTGGCCTGCAAGTGCCCGAGCGACTGCCGGTGACGCTGAACCCGCGCGAACATACGGCCTACCAGTGGCTGCCCTACAGCGATGCGGCCGATCTGTGTTTTTCACCCTCTAACGCTGAAGCGATTTTGAGCTTGCCAGCCATGGCGCGTGCCGTTCTGCCGACGGTAGGTGCGGGGTCATGACTCGGGTACGCGTCGCCACCTACAACATCCACAAAGGCGTGCAGGGCTTCGGCCCCCGTCGCCGCCTGGAAATTCACAATCTGGGCCACGCCATCGAGCAGTTGGACGCCGATATCGTTTGCCTGCAAGAGGTGCGCAGCGTTCATCGCCTGGAGGCCAAGTACTTTCAGCACTGGCCGGATATGCCTCAGGCCGACTACCTGGCGCCCGAAGGTTATGAGGCGGTGTACCGCACCAACGCCACCACACGCCATGGCGAGCACGGCAACGCCATGCTCAGCCGCTGGCCCGTGGTACGCCACCAACATGAGGACATGTCGGACCACCGGTTTGAGCAGCGCGGCCTGCTGCACACCGAAGTGCAGGTCGAGGACCAGTCGGTGCATGTAATCGTGGTCCATCTGGGCCTGATACGTGCCAGCCGGGTGCGCCAGTTGGCGCAGCTGGTTAGTTACATTCAACGCGAAATTCCTGCGACGGCCGCTGTTTTGGTGGCGGGAGATTTCAATGACTGGAGTGCGCTGGTGGGCTCGTCCCTGGCCCATGTGGGGTTGCGGTCTTTTGACCAGAATAAGGTGGCGACCTTTCCATCCCGTTTGCCAGTGGTCCAGCTGGACCACATCTACGCCCGCGGGTTGACGCCCCTGAGTTGCCACGTACCGCGCGGACCGATCTGGGGACGCATGTCGGATCACTTGCCCCTGATTGGCGAGTTTGACATGCCACACGCGGGTAGCTGATGCTACAGGGCTTGCAGGGTGGTCACAGCGTGCGCTTGTTGCAAGGCGGTGCAGATTTTTTTCCGGCGCTGATTCGGGCGGTGGACCGCAGCCAGCGCGAAGTACGCATCGAGACTTTTATCTTCGACTTTGAAGCCGCAAGCTTGCTGGTGGCGGAAGCCCTAGAGCGCGCGGCAGCGCGGGGCGTTGCGGTTTACCTGCTGATCGATGGCATCGGTACGCTCACCGTGCCTGCCGCCTGGCGGCAGCGATTCGACGTGGCGGGCGTGCAATGGCATCGCTTCTCTCCATTGGGGCCGGTAGGCTTGCTGAATCCTGTGCGTTGGCGGCGGTTGCACCGCAAATTGTGTGTGGTGGACCGTTCTGTGGCTTTCTGTGGTGGTATCAATTTTGTGGACGACCTGATCGAGCCGGGGCACGGCGCTCTGGATGCGCCCCGTTACGATTTTGCGTTGCAATTGCAGGGCCCCTTGGTGGCCGACATGCTGCGCAGTATGACCCAGCTCTGGCACCGGCTTCAGATGACCGAGGAGCTACGGCAAGGCCAATTCAAGGCTGCTGGTCGGGTTTGGAAGCAAGGTAAAAAATCAACTCGGGATGCGGCCGCATCACAACCCGGTAGCCCTGCGCCAGACCTTGCAATGGGCACTGCCGACTCTACGGTTTACGCAGGAGTGCATGCTGCACTGCTATTGCGGGACAACCTGCGCAACCGCGCACGCATTGAGCGGGCTTACCGGCAGGCCATCGGCAGCGCCCGGCATGAAATCATCATTGCCAACGCGTATTTTTTGCCGGGGCGGCGTCTGCGCAAGGCGCTGTTTCATGCGCGACGCCGCGGTGTGCGGGTGCAGTTACTGCTTCAGGGGCGTTACGACAACTTCATGCAATTCCATGCTTCGCGCCCGGTCATGGCCAGCTTGCTGACTGCGGGCATCGAGGTTTATGAGTACTCCGCCAGCTTGCTGCATGCCAAGGTGGCGGTCATCGATGGTGAATGGGCCACGGTGGGTTCTTCCAATCTGGACCCTTTGAGCCTGCTACTGGCCCGCGAGGCCAATGTGGTTTGGAGCCACACCCCCCTGGCGGCAGAATTGCGAGGCCATTTGGTGCACGCCATGGAGCACAGCGCCACGCCCCTGGACGCCACGCGACTTTCGCAACGCTCTTTGCGCCACCGTGTTTTGGACCGCTTGGCATTTGCTGTGATGCGCACGATGCTGTTTATTACCGGGTTTCGCTATTAAAGTGATAGCTGCTCCCGCACTGAAATAGAGGGCTCCAGGCTAAAAACCTTATTATTCAAAGACTGGTAGCATTGGTGCAACTCCATGACCCGTGAAATCAGCATGAACCCCACCGTGACCGATGAAGGCACTCCCGTCTCCGTGAAAATCCGCGAACGTCTAGCAGCTTCGCGCAAACGCTACTACGCCAACGACAACATCGCCGAGTTCATCGAACCCGGCGAATTAGAAAAGTTGCTGGATGAAGTGGAAGAGAAAATGCAGGGCGTGCTCGACAGCATGGTGATTGACACCGAGCACGACCACAACACCGGCAACACCGCGCGCCGTGTCGCCAAGATGTACCTCAACGAGGTCTTCAAGGGCCGCTACGTACAGGCACCGTCCATTACCGAATTCCCCAATGTGGGCCACCTGAACGAGTTGATGATCGTCGGTCCGATCACGGTGCGCAGCGCTTGTAGCCATCACTTTTGCCCGGTGATGGGTCAAATTTGGATTGGCATCATGCCTAACGAGCACACCAATGTAATCGGTCTGTCAAAGTATGCGCGCCTGGCCGAATGGGTGATGGGACGTCCCCAGATTCAGGAAGAAGCGGTAGTGCAATTGGCCGACCTGATCCAGGAGAAAACCCAGCCTGACGGCTTGGCCATCGTGATGGAGGCGAGCCATTTCTGTATGTCTTGGCGCGGCGTGAAAGACATGGACAGCAAGATGATTAATTCTGTAATGCGTGGGGTGTTCTTGAAGGACCCTAATCTGCGCCGTGAGTTTTTGTCGCTGATCCCCAAAAAGTCTTGATTCAGTTTAATTTTTCGAAAGTTAAAAGATGCTTGTTCGCCTTCTGTATGCCAGCCGCGCTGTGGACCGCAGTGATGTAGCCATTGAAGCCATTCTCACCCAGTCCCGCCACTTCAATCCCACCTCAGGCATCACCGGCATTCTTTGCTACGGCGGTGGGATTTTTCTGCAGGCCATTGAAGGCGGACGATCTCCAGTCAGCGAGCTGTACGGTCATATCCAGCAAGACAAGCGGCACAAAGACGTGATCCTCCTGCATTACGAAGAAATCACTGAGCGACGCTTTGGCGGCTGGACCATGGGTCAGGTCAATATGTCCAAAATCAACAGCAGCATCTTGCTGAAGTATGCGGAAAAGCCGGAGCTTGATCCGTACTCCGTGTCGGGCCAAGTATCTCTGGCGCTGCTGGAAGAACTGATGGCCACTGCATCCATCATCGGTCGCGCTTGATCTAGCCCCCACGGTCATTCACTACGTGTAATTTCCTGCCCCCCGGAGGGGCCGCATTTCACCTTGGGGCGGCCCTGCGGTGAAACATCTTCTGTCCGCGTCCAGTGCCCCTTAGTGCCTTAGCCCTAGTTATCCTCGCCGGCCTCATTCACGCTTGCTGGAACATCGCGGCCAAGAAGGCTGGTGGTGATGTGCGTTTTTCCTTCTTCAGTTCAGTCGTGATGATGGTGGTGTGGGCACCATTGGGCGTATGGCTGGCCTGGCAACAGGTGCCCGCGTGGGGCAAGCTGGAATGGACGCTGGTGGTAGTTAGCGGCGTCCTGCATTCGGTCTATTTCATCATCCTGCTGCGGGGTTACCGCAAGGCCGACCTCACGGTCGTCTACCCCCTGGCCCGGGGCTCGGGGCCGTTGCTTTCCTCTATGACCGCCATTGCGCTGATGGGCGAGCAATTGTCTGCACTCGGTGGCCTGGGCATTGTGGCCGTGGCCGGGGGCGTATTTTTGATTGCAGGCGGGCCGGGGTTGTTCAAAGGCACCCACAGCCCCGAGCAGGCGCAGCGCATCCGCAAAGGCATGTTGTATGGCCTGCTCACGGGTGTTTTCATTGCCAGCTACACCGTGGTGGATGGCTATGCCGTCAAGGTCGCGCTGATGTCGCCCATTCTGGTGGACTACATGGGTAATTTTGTGCGCCTAGGGCTGCTGCTACCGGCCATGGTGCGCGACCCCGGCCAGGTGCGTCGCCAGTGGAAGCTGCAGTGGAAATACGCCACCATCGTGGGGGTGGTCAGCCCCGTCTCCTATGTGCTGGTGTTGTATGCAATGCAGGTCGCGCCCCTGAGCCACGTAGCACCTGCGCGTGAGGTCTCTATGTTGTTTGCCGCATTGATTGGCGGGCATTTGCTAGGCGAGGGCGACCGCCTGTTTCGGCTCATAGGCGCGGCCAGCATCGCTGCGGGCGTGATGGCACTGGCGCTGGGCTAACCCATAGACTCGTTCATGCATCTCATCGGTTGTGATTTTTCCAGTAGCCCGACCCGGCGCAAGCCCATCGTGGTGGCCCACGGAGGCCTGCGCGGTGCGGCCGTGGTACTGGAGCGGCTGGAGCGCCTGGACACACTGGACGCTTTTAGCGCCTGGCTGCAGCAGCCGGATGCCTGGGTGGGGGGCTTCGATCTGCCTTTCGGTTTATCGCGTGAGCTGATCGTGGCTCTGGGCTGGCCGCAGACCTGGGAGGCCAGCATTCGCTATTACGCCCAGCTCAGCCGTGCTGACATTCGCACGCAGTTCAAAGCCTTTTGTGACTCCCGCCCGGCGGGTGGCAAATTTGCCCACCGCGCTTGCGACCGCCCTGCAGGCTCCAGCCCGTCGATGAAGTGGGTCAATCCGCCCGTGGCCTACATGCTGCATGCTGGCGTACCGCGTTTGCTGGACGCCGGCGTGACATTCCCAGGCATGCACGAATCCGCAGACCCCCGTATCGCGCTGGAGGCTTATCCAGGCCTGTTGGCGCGTGAGGTGCTCGGCCAGCGTAGCTACAAAAGCGACACGGTTGCCAAACAAACGTCGGAGCGTCTGATTGCCCGCAAAGACCTGATCACCGCGCTGGAGGCCGGGCAGTCGCGATTGGGGCTACGTATCAAGCTCAGCCACGCCCAACGCGATGCTCTGGCCGAAGATGCTTCAGGCGATTCGCTGGATGCGGTGCTGTGTTTGGTGCAGGCAGCCTGGGGCTGGGTGCAACAAATGCAGGGCCAGGGGCGCTACGGTTTGCCAGCGGGTTTTGACCCACTGGAAGGCTGGATTGTCAGCGCCCGCGGGTGATGACCGCTTCTTCGATCTTGAGCGCGAGCTGACCAATCGCCAAAGCCGCCGGGCAGCTCGGCGTCGCCTGAATCAGCAGCTGGCGGCGCATGATGGCTTGGCGCACTGCTGGGTCGGCGGGGATGTCTCCCATGTGGATCAGCTTGATCGGACGGCCGGGTTCGGTGACTACAAAGCGGTCCAGCACCTGCTGCAACTGCACCGTGATGGCCCGACCATCACCCAGGCGCGCGGCCTGGTTGATGACCATGCGGATGTTCTGGCGCTTCTGCTGACCCACCAACACCTTTATCGTAGCGTAGGCATCGGTCAGCGACGTGGGTTCAGGGGTAGCCACCACAATCACTTCAGACGCCAGTGATACGGCAAACAGCACGACGTCTGAAATGCCAGCGCCGGTGTCTAGCAAAACAATGTCGTAGTGCGGCACCAAGCCGCTCATAATGTGTAAAAAATCATCGCGCACCTCGGGCGCCAGTTGCGAATACTCGACCATCCCCGAGCCCGCCAGCAGCACCGAGAATCCGCCGGGCGCTTTAACAATGGCCTCTTCCAGCTTGGCTCTGCCGGTGAACACATCGTGCAGGGTAATTTTTGGATACAGATTCAGCACCACATCCAGATTGGCCAGGCCCAGATCAGCGTCCAGCACCAAGACTTTGTGGCCGAGCTTGGCCAGGGCAGTAGCCAAATTGGCCGATACAAAGGTCTTGCCCACGCCGCCTTTACCGCTGGTCACGGCCAGCACTTTGCCCAGCGGTTTTAAGGGCACAGAGGTAACTGGAGCATCAGTCACAGCAGATTTGATCACGTCAGACATTAGTTAACCCTCTGCATAGCGCCAAGTGTTGTTGCGCCAGACCCATCTGCAGGAAGGTTCTCAATCCATGCAGGGTCGCCTAAGGCGAGATGTCCAAACAATAGATTTTTTTCTTCGGCGCTTACATGAACTTCCTGCTGTTTGTCCAGAGAAACTCGGTTTCTGCCTTCGGCTTTGGCTCGGTACAACTGAGCGTCAGCACGTTCGGTCCACAAAGAAATAGTAGAGCGAATCCATTCTGGCGCATAGGCACCTCCTACGCTGATGGTGACCTTCAGGCTCGTGCTTGGCGAGACATCAATGCGAAACGCCTCGACAGCCAGACGGATACGTTCCGCAACGTTGGCCCCGTAGCTTGTGTGGCAGTTAGGAAGGATCACCGCAAACTCTTCGCCACCGTACCGTGCCAGTGTGTCCATGGGACGCACACATTTAGCCAAGCATTGGGCTACTGCCTGCAAAACCTGGTCTCCAGCAATATGTCCGTGGGTGTCGTTGACCTTTTTGAAATGGTCGATATCCAGCATAAGCAGAAGAGCAGGCTCCCCTGAGCGGGCCACACCATCGATGGTGCGCTCTTGCATAGCGCGGAAATGACGGCGGTTGGACAGCCCAGTCAGCGGGTCTTTGAGGGACAACTCGCACAAACCGTCGATAACGCTTTGCAGAAAAGCGGTCGGGTTGTCCTGCAAATCTGGAAGAGATGTTGTGGTGTCACGGTCCAATAGGGCTCTTGCATCATCTAGACGCAGCTCTCGCAGTTGGACGGTGGATTTTGGTAGATCAGTAGCCACAGTGTGCAAACTTCTTCAAACAAAGTCTAACAGGATCAATCACTCGAAACCGCAGATTAGCGAGAACATCAACATGTAGTTTACCGGTGCCACCTCAAAGTGTTGGACCACAAACCTTGCAATGGGGATTCCTTGCTATTTGGAGTTCGGTCCATTCCAGGCTTCGTCCGTCTAAGAGCAAGAGACGACCCGCCAAGGATATTCCTAGTCCGCTAAGTAGTTTCAAAGCTTCTGCGGCTTGTATAGCGCCAATGATGCCAACCAGGGGTGCGAAGACGCCCATCGTAGAACATTGCACCTCGGGTGGGGGGTCATCTGCCGGGAAAATGCAGGCGTAGCATGGATGTACGCCTGATCGCGAGTCGTAAACGCTGACCTGACCATCCACCTGAATTGCCGCGCCTGACACCAGGGGTTTTCGGAATCGCACACAGGCCCGGTTCACGGCCTGCCGCGTTTCGAAGTTGTCACAGCAATCCAAAACAAGATCCACCTCAGGCACGTGCAGGTTTAGAAAATCCCTATCGGCCCGTTGATCAAACGTAGATACACAAACTAAAGGATTGATGCCTGAGATTGTTTCTGCTGCAGACTCGACTTTTTTTCTACCGATGGAGGCCGTACGGTGAACAATTTGGCGTTGCAGGTTCGTTAGTTCCACCGCATCGTCATCCACCAAAGTGATGTGACCCACACCCGAGCTGGCTAGGTACATGGCTGCAGGTGAACCCAAGCCGCCAGCGCCAACAATAAGTACTTTGCCGCGAATGATCTTGTCTTGACCTTCGATGCCGATGCCATCGAGCAAAATATGCCGCGAATAGCGCAGCAGTTCCGTATCTTGCATAGGCCTACTTCTCTTTGATTTCTTCCTTGCGTTCGACCTGCGTTTTGCTAATTAGAACGGGTTGTCCTTTGAGTTGTCGTAGTGCCTGATTGAGTTGAAAATCTTTTTCCGAGCCAAACTCTGGTGGCCGCCGTTCAGAAGTTGGTTTGCGAGACTCTTCTTCTAACCGTTTGAGGGCTTCGTCACGCGCCTTTTCACGCGCCTCATCCTTCACTTCCTCACCTTGACCGTTGGTCAAGTGCTTGCCGAGGTCGGCTTCACGCATTCGCAGAGCCGCATAGGGGCTGCCTTCCTCGGTATCGTCCACCATGACGTCAGGCACGATGCCTTTGGCTTGAATCGACTTGCCGCTTGGCGTGTAATACCGAGAGGTCGTAATTTTCAATCCGGTGTCGGCTCCCAGGGGGCGAAAAGTTTGCACAGACCCTTTGCCGAATGTCTGACTGCCCATCAATGTCGCGCGCTTGTGATCTTGTAGTGCGCCCGCGACAATTTCGCTGGCAGATGCCGAACCTTCGTTGACTAAAACCACCAGGGGCACCTTCTTCAAATTGCTTGGAAGTGTTTGAAGCGGGTCTGCACCGTCTCGACCCACATAGTCTCGCAGCGTAGCCTTGAAGGTTTGCTTACTTTCCTCGGTTTGACCATTGGTTGAAACCACGGTCACGTTTTCTGGCAAAAAGACAGCAGAAATGGCGACTGCGGCGTTGAGCAGGCCGCCAGGGTCGTTGCGCAGGTCCAGCACCATGCCTTTAATCCGAGGATCTTGTTTGTACAGTTCATCGACTTTGCGCGAAAAGTCTGCGACGGTCCGTTCTTGGAATTGACTGATACGTATCCAAGCGTATCCCGGCTCCACGATTTTTCCGCGGACAGACTGTTGCTTGATTTCTTCTCGGACGATAGTGACCGCAAAGGTTCGGTTCTCATCCTTGCGAAGAATGGTGAGTACAACCTGGGTATTGGGCTCACCGCGCATCCGTTTGACGGCTTCGTTCAGCGTAAGTCCGCGTACGGCGGTGTCATCAACGCGCGTAATCAGATCATTGGGTTTCAGACCCGCACGGAAAGCTGGTGAATCTTCGATCGGAGAAACTACTTTGACTAAGCCATCTTCTTGCGTAATTTCAATACCAACGCCAACGAAATTACCGGAAGTGCCTTCCTTGAATTCCTTGAAGGATTTCTTGTCAAAGTACTGGGAGTGTGGATCTAGGCTGGCCACCATGCCAGCAATGGCCTCCGTGATGAGCTTTTTTTCATCGACGGGTTCTACGTAATTGGCTTTCACCATTCCGAAGACTGCAGCCAGCTGTTGCAGCTCTTCCAGCGGAATGGGCGTCGCGCTACTGGCAACCGTTTGCACTGACATCGTAGTTAGCGCTCCGGTAACCACACCAATACCCACCCAACCCGCAATTTTTAATTTTTGACCCATATGCTTTCCTGTCTCAGCCCAATATACACCTTGGAGTATTCCGCCCGCCCGCAGTTCCCTATTGGCCCTGCGAGACGGGTCGCCCCAGCGAGGCTTTGCCTAAGCTTTACCTTGGGAGGCCACGGCGGCAGCGGCTTTGGCGGCCGCTTCAGCGTCGCCCAGGTAGTAGTGGCGGATCGGTTTCAGGTCGGCGTCCAGCTCGTACACCAAGGGGATGCCGTTGGGGATATTGATGCCCACAATGTCATCATCGGAAATATTGTCCAAGTACTTGATTAACGCGCGGATAGAGTTGCCGTGTGCGGCCACCACGATGCGTTTTCCGGCCTTGATAGCGGGTGCCATGGATTCGTTCCAGAAAGGCAGCACGCGGGCTACGGTGTCTTTCAGGCATTCGGTCAGCGGCACCTGGTCGGCTTGCAGTTTGGCATAGCGAATATCCGAGCGCTCACTGCGCAGATCGGTCGCTTCCAGCGACGGTGGCGGCGTGTCATAGCTGCGGCGCCAGACGAGCACCTGGGCATCGCCATATCTACGGGCGGTTTCGCCCTTGTCCAGGCCTTGCAGGGCACCGTAATGGCGCTCATTCAGGCGCCAGGAATGCACGACGGGCAGCCAGGTGCGGTCCATCTCGTCCAGGCAGTGCCATAGCGTGCGAGTGGCGCGCTTTAAAACACTGGTGTAGGCCACGTCGAACTCATAGCCCTCGGCCCTGAGCAGCTTGCCAGCATTTTTGGCCTGGTCCACACCAGTGGGTGTCAGGTCCACATCGGTCCAGCCGGTGAAGCGGTTTTCAAGATTCCAGGAGGATTCGCCGTGGCGAACGAGAACGAGTTTGTACATGGGTTCAGTGGTGGGCAGAGGGGTGAAACCGGGTGCACCCGGCGGTCAAACGCCCACCATTCTAAAATGGCGGGTTGACCGATTGGTAACTAACAAGGAACAAAGTGAAATTCATCCTCGATAACTGGCATTTGATCGCCATCGCCCTGGCCTCGGGCGGCCTGCTGCTGTGGCCTGTTTTGCAGGGCGCGGTCGCTTCTGGCCTGGAGCCTTCCGCCGCGGTGCAATTGATCAACCGCCAAAAGGCAGTGGTGGTGGATGTGTGCGAGGCAGTAGAGTTTGCGGCCGGCCACATCGTGGGTGCCAAAAACATCCCGCTGGGTGAGCTGGAAGGGAGATTGGCTACGGTGGTCAAAAACAAAAGCCTGCCGCTGATTCTGGTGTGCCAGTCTGGCGCACGTTCGGGCCGCGCGGTGGCCGTGGCCAAGAAACTGGGTTACGAGCAGGCCCAATCTCTGGGTGGCGGGCTTGCGGCATGGAAAGCGGCTAATCTGCCGATTGAAAAAGCTTAAAAAGTAGACCCGCTATGCAAGCAGTAAAGATGTACACCACGGCCATGTGCCCCTATTGTGTGCAGGCCAAACGTATTTTGACGTTCAAGGGCGTGGCCCAGATCGAAGAAATTCGGGTAGACACGGTGCCGCAAGAGCGCATGAAGATGATGGAGCTTACCGGCCGGCGTACCGTTCCCCAGATTTTCATCGGTAGCACCCACGTGGGCGGCTGCGATGATTTGATGGCCTTGGACAGCCGTGGCGGGCTGATACCCCTGCTCAACGCAGTCTGACATAATCTGCCGTTGCCGATTTCCCAGTAGCCCGACCGGCACGTCCGGGGCGGGCTTTGTTTTACTTTGAAAGAGTTCCCATGGCTGATCAAGATCCCGTTTTCCAAATCCAGCGCATCTATCTGAAAGAGTCCTCGCTGGAGCAACCCAATTCCCCCGCCATCCTGTTGGAGCAAGAAGCCCCAACGGTGGACATTCAGTTGGGCGTCGAAGGCAGCCCGGTTGCTGATGGCATTTTTGAAGTGACTGTTACAGCCACTGTGCACACCAAGATCAAAGACAAGACTGTGTTTTTGGTGGAAGCCAAGCAAGCCGGTATTTTCGAAATCCGCAATCTGGACGAAGAGCAGATGGGTCAGATCATGGGTATTGCTTGCCCACAAATCGTCTACCCTTATTTGCGCGGTAACGTGGCCGACTTGGTCCAACGCGGCGGCTTCCCACCCGTGCACCTGACAGAAATCAACTTCCAGGCCATGTTCGAGCAACAACGTGCCCAAGCCGCTGCGGCCGCAGCACCCGCTGAAAGCCTGCCTCAGTAATTTGATTGTTTGAGGCTCAGGCCCCCGTTAATACTGCGCAAGCTGCTATGAAAGTAATAGTGTTGGGTGCAGGGGCCTGGGGTACGGCGCTGGCTGCTAGCGCCGCCTTACATGGATCCAATGCCCAGGCGGTCACGCTCTGGGCGCGCGACCCGCAACAGGCGCGCGAGATGGAGACGCAGCGTGAAAACAGCCGGTATTTGCCGGGATTCGCACTGCCGTCTGCCCTTCAAATCAGCCACACTGCGCTGTCCAGCCTACTGGCCCCCCTGACATGCGAAGACTTGGTTGTTATTGCTACGCCTATGTCTGCTTTGCGCGGTATGTTGCTTGCTTTGCAAAACTGCCCGGGCCAGGTTGCCTGGCTGTGTAAAGGCTTTGAGGCGGCGGTGGGTAGTAACCCTGGTCGCTTGGGGCACGAAATTCAAGCGGAAGTGGCGCCGAAATTGAAAGCTGGCATCTTGAGCGGCCCCAGCTTTGCGCAAGAGGTGGTCCGTGCGCAACCCACCGCTTTGGTTGCGGCCAGTGTGCATGCCTCTGTGCGGGATGCCTTGGTGGCTGCTTTCCACAGCCCATCGGTGCGGGTGTACGCCAACGATGACGTGGTGGGTGTAGAGGTGGGTGGTGCCGTGAAGAATGTACTGGCGATTGCCACAGGTTTGTGCGACGGCCTGCAATTGGGGCTGAACGCCCGCGCCGCGCTGATTACGCGGGGTCTGGCAGAAATGACCCGGCTTGGCGTAGCGCTGGGTGCCAAGCCGGAGACCTTTATGGGACTTAGTGGCCTGGGCGACCTGGTGCTGACCGCTACCGGCGATTTGTCGCGCAATCGCAGAGTAGGCCTGGCATTGGCTCAAGGCCGGAGTCTAGAGCAGGCGGTGCAAGCTTTGGGGCATGTGGCGGAAGGTGTTTACAGCGCGCGTACTGTGCTGCAGCGTGCGCGCAGTCTGGGTATTAGCATGCCCATCACGGAGGGCGTCGTGGCCTTGCTGGATGGCCAACTGCAGCCCCAGCAGGCTGTGGCTGCGCTGATGGGGCGCGGCCCGGCGGCAGAAGGCTTCTAGATTCGCTTAGCCCGCCGCCACACGCTTGGCGATGTGGGCCATGGCTTCTTCCACCTGGTCCACCAAAATCAGGCACAACTCTCCCGGCGCCAAACGTTCCATGGCGGTATCGATGGCCAGGAATTCGCCGCGAATCTCGGCCGTGCGTGTTGTCTTACTGGCCTTGGCCAGGCCTTGGCGTAGCAGGGCAATCACTTCCCCGTCCTGGCGGCCGCGCTGGCACTGGTCTTCAAACAAAACCACTTCTTCAAAAGCATCGCCCAAAATTTCGGTTTGCTGGCGGATGTCTTGGTCCCGGCGATCACCGGCGCCGCTGATCACCACGCTGCGGCGTGTGGCAGGCATGGCTTGTACGGCCTGCACCAGCGCCAGCATGGCATCGGGGTTATGGCCGTAGTCGGCAATCACTGTCGCACCTCGGAATTGGAACAAATTGAAGCGTCCAGCGGCGTTGTCGTTGTCGTTGGAAAAACGCGCCAGAGCCAGACGGATAGTGTTCCAGGGAATGTTCAGTGCCCATGCGGCTGCCACCGAGGCCATCACGTTTTCCACCTGGAAGCCAATCGCGCCGCCCATGGTGATGGGGATCTCTGCCAATAGCAGCTTTTGTTCAAAGTCGCCCTTGCTGGCGACGATGTGTCCGTTTTCCACGTAGACCACAGCCTGGCCTTGGGCGCGGTGAGTCGCCATCACCGGGTGGTATTTGTCCAGTGCAAAGAAGGTCACCGCGCCACGGGCTTTGCTCGCCATGGCCGACACATTGGGATCTACAGCGTTCAGAACAGCCGTGCCGGTGGTGGCCACGTTTTGCACAATCACGCGCTTGAGCACTGACAGCTCGCGCACTGTGGTGATGTAGTTCAGACCAAGATGGTCGCCACTACCGATATTCGTGACCACGGCGACGTCACAGCGGTCAAAGGCCAGGCCTTCGCGTAGTACGCCGCCACGCGCGGTTTCCAAAACGGCGGCATCGACATCGGGGTGCAGCAGAACACTGCGTGCGCTCTTGGGACCGCTACAGTCGCCGGTATCAATGCACGTGCCATCCACATAAACACCATCGGTGTTGGTCATGCCGACGCGCAGACCGTGTTGGGTGAGTAAATGGGAAATCAAACGCACGGTTGTCGTTTTCCCATTGGTGCCGGTCACGGCCACGACCGGAATGCGACCGTTCTGGCCGTTCTTGAACATGGCTGAAATGATGGCTTCGCCCACTGCTCGGCCTTTGCCAAACGACGGAGTCAGGTGCATGCGTAGGCCGGGTGCGGCATTCACTTCGACGATGCCACCACCTTGCTCCTCAATCGGGCGCAGGATGCTGTCGCAGACCAAGTCCACACCGCAGATGTCCAGGCCCACCATATGGGCAGCGGCCACCGCGCGCGCAGCCACTTCGGGGTGCACATCGTCGGTCACATCGGTCGCCGATCCGCCAGTAGACAGGTTCGCGTTGTTGCGCAAATTGACGCGCTGGCCCTTGACGGGAATGGACTCTGCAGTGAATCCCTGACTGGCCAGACACGCATGTGCGATGTCATCGAAACGCATCTTGGTCAACGAGGTGGAATGCCCCGTGCCACGGCGTGGGTCCTGATTGACTTGTTCTACCAACTGCGCGACGGTCTGAATACCATCGCCCACTACCTTGGGAGCGTCGCGGCGTGCAGCGGCCACCAGTTTGTCGCCCACCACCAGCAAACGGAAATCGTTGCCCGGCAGATAGCGCTCGACCATGATGTCATCGCGAAACGTGAGCGCGGTGTTGTATGCCGCGACCAGTTGCTCTTTGGTCGTGATGTTGACGGTAATACCTTTACCTTGGTTGCCATCTTGCGGCTTCACGACGACAGGCAGGCCCACTTCCTGCGCAGCTTCCCAAGCGTCTTCAACATCTTTGACCTGGCGGCCGGTCGGCACCGGCACACCGGCCGCGGCCAACAGCTTTTTGGTCAGGTCCTTGTCCTGCGCAATCGATTCTGCAATCGCACTGGTAACGTCCATTTCGGCGGCCTGGATGCGTCGCTGCTTGCTGCCCCAGCCAAAGCGCACCATGCTGCCTTCTGTCATGCGGCTGAACGGGATATTTTTCGCAATCGCGGCGTTCACGATGCAGCCGGTGCTGGGGCCCAGTCGCACGTCTTCGTCCAACTCCTTCAATTGTGCGAGCGCCGCGCTCAGGTCAAACGGTGTGTCGTTGATGGCCGATTCGCACAGGGCTTGTGCCAGCTCCATGGCCAAGCGGCCGACGGCTTCTTCGCTGTACTCCACCACCACTTGGTAGACTCGGGGCTCAACGGTGGGCGTGGTGCAACTGAAGGTGACTGGGCAACCGGCTTGGGCCTGCAAATCCAGGGCGGCCAGCTCCAGCACGTGTGCCATGGGAATGGAGTCGGCATGGCCCGTGGGCTGCAGGGGGCTGAGCTCGGGAAAACGAGCCCGCAGGCGCGTCTCAAAACCATCCATTGTTTCGATAGAACACTCTGGCTCGCTGCAAGAGACAACCGACTGGATGGCCGTGTGGTGACTCCAGAGGTTGGGTCCGCGCAGGGCCCGGATGCGTGTAACTTCCATGGTGTGCAATCAGTAGGGGGTTTTCTTGGGGCTGGATTCAAAAGTCCGCAGACCAGCGCCAATCAATTCAGGGGGAATATTCAAAGCCCAGGCAGCGGCCACTGCGGCCATCACCATCTCGGGCTGCGATGCTTTGGCGGGCTTCAGCGATGCCAGCGGCAGCGATGCCACGTCGTCCATGCCAACACCCAAAACGATTTCATCGTTGCGCAGGTAGACCACACGTTCGCCATCCTGGCGGTGCTGCGCAATCGCGGGCAATTCGCTGCTGGTGCCGTAAAAAATAACCTTGCCATCGCACAGCTCGGCCATCTCCACCACCTGTGCGTCAGCGGCGTTCAACACGGCCGTACCGCTGGGCAGAATGACGTCGATCTGTGTGCGCGCCACCTTGAAAGCTTGCTCCGCATCCAGAATATCAAAGTCTGCCAACGCGGCATCCCAACTCACGTCAGTCACCACACCCACATTGCATTTGTCGTAGGTCAGCCCCTCCGCAAGAATCGTGCGGCTGGTGTTTTCGAACACTGCGGCCTGCACGGAGCGGTTGATCAGAATGCGTTGGCCAGCTTCCCAATCGGTGCAGTCTTTGGCCACCACCTGACGGCTGTCTAGGTACAAGCCTTCGCTACAGGCCAGGCCCACATGCTTGCCGCTGATATGCACCAGCCAGGCGATCAGGCGCGCAATACGGCCTGTCTTTTGGGTACCCGTCACGCCCACAATAGGAATGCGACCGTCCCGATCCGCCGAGAATAGATGACCGATGATGGCCTTGCCGACCGGGCGTGAGGGGCCATTGGCTGGTTTGATATGGGCCAGCAAACCAGGGCTTGCATTCACTTCAATCACAGCGGCCCGCTGTTGGTTGAGTGGCTTGGTCGCGTCTTCGAGCACCATGTCCACACCGGCGATGTCCAGGCCCACGACTCGCGCCGCCAAGGTGGCGGCGGCGGCAACGCTGGGGTGCAGCAGATCGGTAATGTCAACGGCCACATTGCCATTGCGCTGGATCAAGACCTTTTGGTCTTTGGCCGGAATGGACGCTGCCGTCAAGCCTGCGCGCTCCAGCTCCAGAATGATTTCGCCGGACCGGCTGGGCAGCAACGCGTTGAGTGGTGCGCCTTCGCCACTGCCGCGGCGGGGGTCGGAGTTGATTTGTGTGTCGGTCAAGTGGTCGATGTCGGAGACGCCGTCACCCACCACCCAGAGCTCTTCGCCGCGTGCCGCGGCCACCACTTGGCGGCCCACTACCAGCATGCGGTGTTCATTGCCCGGAATGAATTTCTCGACGATGACGCTGCTGCCACCACCTTTGCGGTGCGCCAGCGCATAGGCAGCTTCCACATCGGCTTGGGTCATCAGGTTGAGCGATACGCCGCGGCCATGGTTGCCGTCATAAGGTTTCAGCACCACAGGCACGCCGATTTCTTGGGCGGCTTCCCAGGCGGCTTCTGCGCTGCGTACCAAGCTGCCTTCGGGGACTGGCAGGCCACACGAGGCCAGCAAGTTTTTGGTCAGGTCCTTGTCGCTGGCAATTTCCTCGGCAATCGCGCTGGTCTGGTCGGTCTCTGCCGTCCAGATGCGGCGTTGGCTGACGCCATAGCCCAGCTGTACCAGATTGCCTTCGGTCAAGCGAATGAAGGGGATGCGACGCTCAGTGGCGGCTTCCACAATGTGCGCCGTGCTGGGACCGAGGAACAGGTCATCCACCATCTCCTTCAGGGTGTCTACCGTGGCGGTCACATCGAAAGACGTGTCATTGATGGCAGCCATGACCAGATCGCGCGCGGCCACCAGGGCTGCCCGGCCGACTTGTTCTTGTCGGGTGCGAAAAGCAATCTTGTAGACACCACGCTTGGAGGTTTGCCGCGCCTTGCCAAAACCCGTGCGCATACCTGCCAAGTTTTGTAATTCCAGCGCGGTGTGCTCCACGATGTGGGCAGCATAGGTGCCCTCGCGTAGGCGCTGTAAAAAACCACCCCGAACCCCGGGACTGCAGTGGTGCTCGATGATGGTGGGCAACAGGGCGGTATAGCGCTCGTAGAACCCCGGCAGGGTGTTCGAAGGAAAATCTTCCAATTCGCCAATGTCGACCCAGGCCTCAATGACGGGTCGGTAAGTCCAGATATTGGGGCCACGCAGGTGTGTTACCCGAAGAATTTCAATGTCTTTCTTGTTCGCCATGGCTCTTTTTTTGGATTCCGTAGTGCACCGATGCGGTGCCGCGCACGTTGTGTATTCTCTCTCACCCGGCATTGTGATCGCCGGGCTCTCAGACCCAAGCGTAGTATCGTAAAGTCTTAGCATTGCCGCAACCGGCTTTGTCTGCAAAAAAGCTTGCCCAATTCATCCTCTCACTGTTCTTGCACTGCCCCTTGAAATGACCCCAGTAGCCCTCGCTGCCCCCCCATTGCCGGGTGATCTCTCCGTTGCTTGGAGCCAGGAGTTGCAAAAACAACTCGCACCCCAGGAAAACGTTCTAGCGACGCTGGAGGTTGACTTGGACGCCCGCCTGCACTTTGTGCGCAGTTTGGTGGTGGTGACTGATCGTCGGCTTTTGAGCGCTTCACCTGAAAGTGCGGATTGGAAAGAGTGGAAATTCGAAGACGCGATGGAGCTGCAGCACCATGACCACGGTGGCGTCGGGCATTTGACCTTGGTGAATGCCCGTGGTTTGCTGACCACTTGGCGATTCACGCTGGGTCAGAACCTGCACGCCATCCGCCTGGCGGAGCACTTTCAGGCCCAACTGGAAAGCCATCTGACCGGCAAGCCATTGGTGAAGGCATTGAGTAACGTGTGTCCTAGCTGCAAGGCACCACTGGAGCCTGACCAAGAAGAGTGCCCCATCTGCACCAAGGTAATTCATACACCGCCCAGTACCTGGACCCTATTCCGCCTGTGGCGCTTTGCCAAGCCCTACAAAGGGCAACTGATTCTGGGCTTCGGGCTGATGATGCTGAGCACTGCGGCGCACCAGGTGCCGCCCTGGCTGACCGCGCCCTTGGTGGACGAGGTGTTGATCCCGCTGCAGAGCGGTAAGCATGTTGAGACCAGCACGATTGCGATGTACCTGTCCGGTCTGCTTGGCGCTGCCTTGCTGGCTTGGGGGCTGGGCTGGGCCAAGACCTATGTGCTGGCGCTGGTGTCCGAGCGCATCGCCGCCGATTTGCGCACGACCACCTACGAACATTTGCTGCGCCTCTCGCTGGAATATTTTGGTGGCAAGCGGACCGGCGATTTGCTGTCGCGCGTTGGCAGCGAGAGTGACCGCATCGCGGTCTACTTGTCGCTGCACCTGACCGACTTTGCCAGCGATGTGATCATGATCGTGATGACCGCGGTGATGCTGTTCTCGGTGAATCCGTATCTGGCGCTGATCACGCTGGTGCCACTTCCATTTATCGGCTGGATGATTCACTTCGTGCGCTACCGTTTGCGCACAGGTTTTGAGAAGATCGACCGCGTCTGGGGCGAGGTGACCAATGTGCTGGCCGACACGATTCCCGGCATCCGCGTCGTCAAGGCGTTTGCTCAAGAGCAGCGCGAAGCCAAGCGTTTTCGCGAAGCCAATAAACACAACCTGATCGTCAATGACCGCATCAACAAGATCTGGTCGCTGTTCTCGCCCAGCGTATCGCTGCTGACCGAAATCGGGCTATTGGTGGTGTGGGCCTTTGGCATCTGGCAGGTCTCGCACAACCAGATTACCGTTGGTATGTTGCTGATGGCAATTGCCTATATCAGTCGCTTCTATGGCCGCCTGGATTCGATGAGCCGCATCGTCTCGGTCACGCAAAAATCGGCGTCTGCTGCCAAGCGTATTTTTGACATCCTCGATCACGTCTCCAGCGTGCCCGATCCTGTCAACCCTGTGCATGTGGATAAAGTCGTCGGCCGTATCGAGGTGCGCGATGTAGGCTTCCGTTACGGCAACCGCGAGGTCAACAAGGGCGTCAACCTGAACATTGCGCCAGGCGAAATGATTGGCCTGGTGGGGCACAGCGGCTCGGGCAAGAGCACGCTGGTGAATCTGATCTGCCGCTTCTACGATGTGTCTGAAGGTGCGATTCTGGTGGACGGTGTAGACATTCGCTCGTATGCGATTGCCGACTACCGCAAGAACATTGGCCTGGTGTTGCAGGAGCCTTTCCTGTTCTTCGGCACGATTGCTGAGAACATTGCCTATGGCAAGCCCGACGCGACCCGTGCGGAAATTATCAAGGCGGCGCGCGCTGCCCATGCGCATGAGTTCATTTTGCGTTTGCCGCAGGGCTACGACTCCATGGTGGGTGAACGCGGCCAAGGTTTGTCGGGCGGCGAGCGCCAGCGCATTTCCATTGCGCGTGCGTTGCTGATTGATCCGCGCATTTTGATTCTGGACGAAGCTACTTCGTCAGTGGATTCCGAGACCGAAAAGGAAATCCAGAAGGCACTGGAAAACCTGGTGCAAGGCCGCACCACGATTGCTATCGCCCACCGTTTGTCCACCTTGCACCGCGCCGACCGGCTCGTGGTGTTGGACCGCGGCAAAGTGGTGGAAGAGGGCACGCACGATGCGCTGATGGCCAAAGAGGGCGCCTACTTCAACCTGTACCAGGCACAGGCCCGCAATATGGATGTTGACATGGATGACGCACGATGACCGCGCTGACTAAAGAGATTGCTACGCAATTCACGCTGGAGCGCGATACTTTTGGCAAACTGGTGCTGACCTCGCCACTGGGTGAGCGATTTGAAGGCGTAGTGCCCGTGCGCGCCTTTCCCATTCAGGCACCTGAAGACGGCATTTCGCTGGTGAACCTGGATGGTGAGGAGGTGGGCTGGGTGGATGGCTTGCGTGATCTTGCCGAGCCTGCCCAGGGGCTGATACGCGATGCCCTGGGTACGCGGGAATTCATGCCTGTCATCATCAGTATTGATGCCGTGACCAGCTTCTCAACCCCTTGCACCTGGACGGTACAAACCGACCGCGGCACGACCGACTTTGTGCTGCGCGGCGATGAGGATATCCGTCGCATCGGCAAAGACAATGCCTTGCTAATTGCCGATACGCACGGCATTCAATACCTGGTGCGCGACCAGTTCGCGCTCAACGCGCAGAGCAAAAAAATACTCGACCGCTTTATGTAGCCCAAGAGGCATTGAGACGCATGGACTATCAAGCCATTCTGGATGACATCAATGTGCAGATTCGGCCCTTACTGGGCTCTGCGGGCCAGGTTGCTAGCTACATACCGGCGTTGGCACGGGTGTCGCCGTTTCAGTTTGGCATAGCGCTGCGCACTGGGGACGGACAAGAGGCTGAAGCAGGCGACAGCGCTACGCCGTTCTCTATCCAAAGCATGTCCAAGGTGTTTTCATTGACACTGGCCATGCGCAGCCTGGGTGAAACGCTATGGGAGCGTGTCGGGCGAGAGCCTTCTGGTAGCCCGTTCAATTCCCTGGTGCAACTGGAGACTGAGCGTGGCATTCCACGCAATCCCTTTATCAATGCCGGTGCCATTGCAGTGGCGGACCGTTTGCTGAGCCTGGGTAACGCCAAGGCCAATTTGCTGGCTCTGCTGTCTGGCCTGTGTGCCGAGGTCATTCATATGGACAGTGAAGTGGCGCAGTCGGAGGCAGATACCGGCTTTCGCAATGCCGCCTTGGCCAATTTCATGAAAGCCTTCGGCACGCTGGACAATGATGTGGCGCAGGTGTTGGACGTGTACTTCAACCAGTGCGCCATCAGCATGAGTTGCATGCAGGTGGCCCGCGCGGCCGGGTATTTGTGCCGTGATGGCGCGCACCCGCACGATGGCTCCCAGGTGGTGAATGAAGCGCAAACCCGCCGCATTAATGCGCTGATGCTAACCTGTGGAACCTATGACGCTGCGGGTGAATTCGCATTTCGTATTGGGTTGCCGTGCAAGAGTGGTGTGGGCGGCGGCATTGTGGCAGTGGTGCCGGATACGCTGACCTTGTGCGTGTGGTCCCCCGCGCTGGACAACACCGGCAACTCGCATTTGGGGCGCGCTGCCTTAGAGTTGTTTGTGGCTAAAACCGGTTTGTCGGTTTTCTAAGCGCCGTACTTCACACTTCCAAGTTATCGATCAAACGCGTGGTGCCTAGGCGTGCGGCCGCCAAGACCACCAAGGCATCCCCTGGCTGTGCTGGCTGTAAATCTGCGCGGCGGCGGGCCACCACATAGTCGGGCTTCCAGCCCTTCTCGGTCAGGCTCTGCATGGCCTGTGACTCCAGCTCGGCGTAGTGGTTTGCGCCTGTGCGCAGGGCTTCTGCCAACGAGCGCAGTGTTTGCGAAAGCTGCACTGCCTGCGCGCGCTCTGTGGCGCTCAAATAGCCATTGCGGCTGGACAGCGCCAAGCCATCTGCAGCGCGCTGGGTCTCTCCTCCCACTATCTCCACCGGCATAGCAAATTGCTGCACCATATTGCGCAAGACCATCAGCTGCTGGTAGTCCTTTTTGCCAAACAGAGCGGTACGCGCTTGCGTGCAGCTCAGCAATTTCATGACGACGGTGCACACACCCCCAAAAAATCCAGGGCGAAAGTGGCCTTCCAGAATATCGGCCAAAGCTGCTGGCGCTTGCACACGAAAAGTTTGCGGCTGCGGATACAGATCGGCTTCGCCGGGTGCAAATACCAAGTCACACCCGGCGGCTTCCAGTTGTGCGCAGTCCGCCTCCAGCGTGCGGGGGTAGGTGTCAAAGTCTTCATGCGGCGCGAACTGCAGCCGATTCACAAAAATAGTGGCTACCGTGATGTCGCCCAGCGGCTTGGCTTGGCGCACCAAGGCCAAGTGGCCCGCATGCAGATTGCCCATGGTGGGCACCACGGCCGGGTGGCGGTAGGCGTCCAGATGCTGGCGCAGGTCTTTCAGGGTGTGAACGAGTTTCATGGGCGTGTGAGTTGAATGGTTTCTTACCAGGGACACCGCAGGCGCTTCGGGGAGTGCCATGTCACCAGGCGTGAACGGCGTCTTCTGGGAAACTGCCATCTTTAACGGCTGCAACATACGCTTCGAATGCGCCGCGCACGCTGCTGGCCGAATCCATAAAGTTGCGGACAAACTTAGGGTTCTTGCCCAGGTTCATGCCCAGCATGTCATGCATCACCAGCACCTGGCCGGCCGTGCCTTTGCCAGCACCGATGCCGATGGTGGCGCAACGGGTGAGTTCCTCTGTCAGCTCACGTGACAGGGGGGCGGGCACCATTTCTAGTACCAGCAGGCTGGCACCGGCATCTTGCAGGGCATGGGCTTCTTTTTTTAGCAAATCGGCGCTGGCCTGTGTTTTGCCCTGGACCCGGTAGCCCCCCAGTGCATGCACGGTTTGCGGCGTCAGACCCAAATGGGCGCACACCGGAATGCCGCGCTCCACCAGAAACTGCACGGTCTCCGTAGTCCAGCCACCACCCTCCAGCTTGACCATGTGGGCACCCGCTTCCATCAGCACCGTCGCGCTGCGAATGGCCTGTTCTTTGGATTCGTGGTACGAGCCGAAAGGCAGGTCGCCAATCAGCCAAGCGGTGGCCTGGGCGCGGCGCAAACCGCGCGACACCATCTCGGTGTGGTAGCGCATGTGCTCTAGCGTTACGCCCACCGTAGTGTGCAAACCCTGGCACACCATGCCGAGCGAGTCGCCCACCAAGATACTGTCAATACCAGCCACATCGGCCACGGCGGCAAAGGTGGCGTCGTAAGCCGTGATCATGGTGATCTTCTCGCCCCGCGTGCGCATTTCCAGCAGGCGCGGCAGGCTCATGGGCTTGCGGTTGGGCATGGGGGAGGCCGGTGGCAGCGTGCCATACGGCGTGGCGTGTAGATTGGCGTTGCCAGCAGAATTTGCGGTGGTTTCAGTCATGGGGCGGCGCTCCAAAGGCGGGGTTTGTGCGGTTGCGGCCCGAATACTAACCGTATCCGGTGCGGTGCCAGAGAACCGATGGCTCAGGTAGGGGAATAGGCCAGGCGCACATAAATCGGCGCAAAGGCTTCGGCCTGGGTGATCTCGATCAAGGTTTCCTTGGCCAGCTCTAGCAGGGCGATAAACGTGACGACCAATACGGCCTGGCCGCTGGCCGGGTCAAACAAATCTTCAAAGCCGACGAAACGCCGCCCCTGCAGGCGTTTAAGCACCATGCTCATGTGTTCGCGCACCGACAATTCTTCACGGCTGATCTTGTGGTGTTGCACCAGCTTGGCACGCTTCAAAATGTCACGCCAGGCATCGGACAAATCCGCCAGATGCACATCCGGGAACTTGGGCTGCAGGGCCTGCTCCATGTAAACCCGGGTATTTAGAAAATCGCGGCCAAACTGGGGAATGGCATTGAGCCGGGCACCCGCCAGTTTCATTTGCTCGTATTCCAGCAGACGGCGTACCAGCTCAGCGCGCGGGTCTTCGGCCTCCTCGCCAGCCGCTACCTTTTTGGGGGGCAGCAGCATGCGCGATTTGATCTCGATCAGCATGGCCGCCATCAGCAAATACTCGGCGGCCAGCTCCAGGTTGCGCTTGCGGATCTGGTCCACGTAGACCAAATACTGTTTGGTCACGCTCAACATCGGGATGTCGAGGATGTTGAAGTTCTGCTTGCGAATCAGGTAGAGCAACAAGTCCAGCGGGCCCTCAAATGCCTCCAGAAAGACCTCTAGCGCGTCCGGCGGGATGTACAAATCCTGCGGCATAGCAAACAGCGGCTCGCCATACAGCCGCGCCAGTGCCACCTGGTCGACGACCTCGGGCATGGACGACGGAGTGCCTGACAAGGCTAACGATGGACCGGAGGGGGAAACGACAGAGGACATCAGATTGCTATTATTGATCTTTTCATAATTCATGACAACCAATCGCTATCTCATGCGTTATATCCTGAACGGGTTGTTTGGAGATACGAGACATGGTCAAGCGAGCGATGGACGATGCAACGAAGA
>NKIK01000107.1 GCA_002256115.1 Burkholderiales bacterium PBB3 | reverse complement strand
GCCATCGTTCCTTGGGGTGCTTTGTGCTCAGTGATAGAGCCCCACTACCCCAAGGCAGGCAATGGTCGTCCACCCATTGGTCTTGAGCGCATGCTTCGCATTCACTTCATCCAGCATTGGTTCAACCTTGCCGATCTGGCCTGCGAGGAGGCGCTGTACGACAGCGCCAGCCTGCGTAGCTTTGTGGGTATTGACCTGGGGCGCGAGCCAGTACCGGACTCCACGACCATCACCAAGTTTCGCAAACTCCTCAACGACAACAAGCTTGGCGAAGCCTTGTTTGCCCAGGTTGGACGGGAACTGCAGGCACGTGGCTTCAAGGTCAACACCGGCACCATCGTGGATGCCACCATCATTGGCGCGCCCAGCTCGACCAAGAACGCAGACAAGGCCCGCGACCCCCAGATGCACCAAACTCGCAAGGGCCAGCAATGGTTCTTTGGAATGAAACTGCACATTGGAGTGGACAGTCAAAGTGGTCTTGCCCACAGCGCAGTAGTAACAGCAGCCAACGTGCATGACAAGCATCCGCTGCCTGATCTGCTGCACGGCAACGAGCAGCGCGTCTATGGCGACTCGGCCTATGCCAGCCAAAAGAATCTGATTGCCAGCAAGGCCCCCAAAGCAAAAGACTTCACCAACCAGCGCACTCGCTACGCGGGAATCATTGACGAGGCCGTGCGCGCCAAGAACCGTAACAAGTCAAAAGTCCGTGCACGCGTGGAGCATGTCTTTGGCGTGGTCAAGCGGCTTTGGGGGTTTGGCAAGGTGCGTTACCGCGGATTGCAGAAGAACGCCACACGGGCGTTCACTGCATT
>NKIK01000060.1 GCA_002256115.1 Burkholderiales bacterium PBB3 | reverse complement strand
CTCGTGGAGTTGCTCCAGTGTTTGATTTCTTGCGCTTTCTTTTTCCATTGAGCTTGGATACAGTAAATCTGAAATAGTTCAGACTTTATTGGGCCTTATCTATAGGCAGCTCCCGCCCCAAAATCCACTTGGCCGGGCAATGCAACTGCACCGGCCCATCGGGTACCCAGGACATGCGTTTTTTGACGAAGTTGCTATCAAAAAAGAAGCTTCTCCCGCACTATCCACGGCCTCTGAGGCCGATTGGGTTTTCAATTTACGTGGTGCTTGCGATCGGCCGCCAGCTGCCGCAGCTCGGGCTTGAATATCTTACCCACCAGCGTCATGGGCATGGTGGCCAATATGGTGACGGATTTGGGCCGTGCGGGGGGCTCATCCACCCGGTCACGCACATAGGCCAGTAGTTCGTCCTCCAGCGCGTGGGCACCGGGTTTCAGCGTCACAAATACCACGGGCAGTTCACCCGCGTAGGCATCGGGCTCGCCCACTGCGGCGCAATGCTGCACGGCCGGGTGGCTGGCCATGGCGTCTTCAATCACCTTGGGGTCGATGTTGTGGCCGCTGCGGATGATCAGGTCTTTGGAGCGCCCGCTCAGGTTCAGGCGGCCGTCTGCGTCCAGCCAGCCCAAGTCGCCCGTGGCCAGCCAGCCATCGGCGGTAAAGGCGTGCGGGTTGTCGCCAGGCTCCACAAAGCCCGAAAACACATTGGGCGACTTGAAGATCACCATGCCCTGTTCACCCACCGGCATGTCGTGGTCGGTGGCGTTTCCGTGGTCGTCCAGGGCGACGACGCGCATTTGTGTATACGGCAGGCGAAAGCCCACGCACCCCACCGGGGCATGGACGCCGGGCGGCGTGATGGTGGAGATGCCTGCCATCTCGGTCATACCCAGGCTTTCATGCACATGGATGCCGAACTGGGCTTCAAAGCGCGCTGCCAAATCCGGGCTTAGGGGAGCCGCGCCGGTGCGGCCATAGCGCAGCGTAGAAATGTTGGCGTCACCTACCGGCACGTTCGCCAACGCAGCCAAGACGGTGGGCACAGCCGATACCGCGGTGGCACCGTAGCGCTCCACCAATCGCCAGTAGTTGGCAATGACTTCACGGTTGCGAAACAGCCCTGTGGTGGGCATGACTACCTCGGACCCCGCTGCAAACGAGGTCAAAGCCCCCGGCAGCACGCCCGCCACATGGAAGAGCGGGTAGCCATTGAGCACCACATCCTCCGCCCGCGTGCCCTGTAGCTGCACGCAGACCCAGGCGGTAAACACCTGCGCACCGTGGCTGTGCCGGGCCAGTTTGGGGGCACCGGTGGTGCCGCCCGTATGAAAGTAGGCCGCAATATCTTCAGGGGCGATGGTCCTGCCGCTCAGTAGTCTGTCGCTGGCCTCTTTGCGGCGCTCAAGCTCAAAATCCAGCACCCCATCCGGCAACGGCGGGCGGCTGGTTTCGTCCCAGGGGGCCACACGCAGCAGGTGCGTCAGGCTGGGCACTTGGGTGCGTATCCGCAAAGCCTTGGACCAGATGCCCGCGTCGTCGTCCGCGCCCCAAGCGATCAGCACTTTGGCCTTGCCGGCCTGAAGCAGCGAGACCAGTTTTTCTTCGCTCAGCAGCGGGTTCAAGGGTTGCACGATGCCTGCAGCTTCACCACCCCACAGGGCCAATTGGTACTCCATACAGCCCGGCAGCAGGATGCCGATGGCGTCAGTCGCCCCTACGCCAAGTCGGTGCAGCAGGTTGGCCGTTTGGTGAATACCGGCCAGCAGCTCGGCATACGACCACCGCAGTGGCGCGTCCTCTGGGTCGGCGGTGCGCAGAAAGCTGAGGGCCGTCTTGTCGCCGAACGCTTGGGCAGACGCTTGAAAAATTGCGTAGGTGCTGCGCACGGTCAGCGCCTCGGCCAGCGGGGTGGCTTCCAGGCGCTCGATGTCGGCGAGGCTACGAATGGGAAATGGGGCTTTGAAGGGCATGTGCCATCCTAATGGCGTAGCGGGCAGGCTGCTGTTACACAGGCGTCATGTCTTTGCATGTGGCGTAGCGCTTGAAAAATTTAGCTTCTGCTATCAAAAAAGAAGCTGCTCCCGCACTATCCACGGCCTGAACGGCCGATTTGATGCCCAACTCTTCGGGGGGGTAAGCCGCCCCTAAGCAGTTGCCGCCACCCCAAAATCCACCCCCAGCGCCTTGGCCGGGTAATGAAACTGCACCGGGCCATCGGGCAGCTCGTGGATGTATTGGTAGACCAGCGGGTCTTTGCTGTTGCGGACTTGGTCTACCGTGCCTTCGAAGGCGACTTTGCCTTGGTTCAAGATCACCACATGGTCGGCAATGGCCAGGGTTTCGGTGAGCTCGTGGGACACAAACACGCTGGTCAGGCCCATGGCGTCGTTGAGTTCGCGGATGAGCTTGGCGGCGGTGCGCAGTGAGATGGGGTCCAGGCCGGAAAAGGGCTCGTCGTACATCACCAGCTCGGGGTCCAGCGCAATGGCGCGGGCCAGGGCGATGCGCCGCGCCATGCCGCCAGACACCTCGCTGGGCATCAGGTCGCGCGCATTGCGCAAGCCCACGGCGTTGAGCTTCATTAGCACGATGTCGCGGATCAGAGCTTCAGGCAAATTGGTGTGTTCGCGCAGCGGGAAGGCCACGTTGTCAAACACCGTCATGTCCAAAAACAAGGCCCCAAACTGAAACAACATGCCCATGCGCCTACGCGCCGCAAACAGTTGCTCCTGGCGCATGGGTGTCAGGTCTTGGCCATCAAACAAGACCGAGCCCGACTTGGCGCGTAGCTGCCCGCCCATCAGGCGGAGCGTGGTGGTTTTGCCGCCGCCCATGGGGCCTATCAGTGCCGTCACCTTGCCGCGCGGTATGTGCAGGGATACGCCATGCATCACCGTGGTTTCGGTGTAGCCAAAACTCAGGTTTTTGAATTCAACCAGGGTGGGGCTGGGTTCGGTAGACATGGGGGGTGGCCTTAGCTTTTAGGCCAGTTCGGCAATCATTTCAATCTCAACACAGGCACCCAGCGGGATTTGCGCTACGCCAAAAGCGCTGCGGGCATGCGCGCCGACCTGGGCACCAAACACCTGGCCGATGAGTTCGCTGGCACCGTTGGTAACCAGATGGTGCTCCGTGAAGCTGCCGGTGCTGTTAACCAAGGACATGAGCTTGACGATGCGCTTGACGCGGCTCAGGTCGCCCCCGGTGGCGGCGTGCAGTGTGCCCATCAGGTCGATGGCGACGTTGCGGGCGGCCAGTTTGCCGTCTTCGACCGAGATGTCTTTGCCAAACTGGCCGACCCAGACCTTACCGTCTTGCTTGGCCAAGTGGCCGCTCAAAAAGACCAGGTTGCCGGTCTGCACGTAGGGCACATAGGCGGCGGCGGGCACGGCCACGGGCGGCAGGGTGATGTTCAGGGACTGTAGTGTTTCGTAGGTAGTCATGGTGAATTTAAGTGTCAAATCGGCGTTCTAGGCCGTGGATAGTGCGGGAGCAGCTATAAAAAAGATAGTAAATTAATTTTGGCTTTGGCTTTGGCTTTGGCTTTGGCCGGTTCCGCCATTTTGCCGCTGAGTTTGCCCACTCGCCATCAAATCCACAAAAGGCTCAACGGTAACCCCCACCGTGAGAATGTGGTTGGCTCCGCCGTGGATCACGCCGCGCATGGGGGATACATCGGAATAATCACGCCCCACGGCCAGCGTCACATAGTCTTCGCCGGGCGAGCCCCAGCCATCGCGGTCATTGGTGGGGTCCAGGTCCAGCCAGCGCTGGCCGGGTGGCGCATCGGGTATGTAGGCCGAGACCCAGGCGTGGGATGCATCGCTACCGATCAAGCGAACCTGGCCTTCTTCGGGTTGGGTGAGCAAGTAGCCGCTCACATACCGTGCGGGCAAGCCCAGTGCGCGCAAGCAGGCCACCATGATGTGGGCAAAGTCCTGGCACACGCCTTTGCGCTGGGCCAATGCCTCTAGCGCGGGGGTGTTGATTTGGGTGCTTTGGCTCTCGTAGGTGAACTCGCGGTGGATACGGCGCATCAGATCGCGGGCGCAGGCCACCAGGGGCTTGTCCGCCTCAAAGCTGGCGCGGGCGTAGGCCGCAAAGTCGGGGTGCCGGGGCACATAGGGCGAAGGAAACACAAAGTCTGCGGCGGCGTCATAGGGCGTAGACGATGAATACTTAAAGCGCTCCCGGGCTTGCTCCCAGGTGATGCTGCTGGGCGGAGGCGGCAGGGCCTGGGTCGTGACCACGCTGCGCGCCACCACAGTGAGCTGCTGGTGCGGGCTTTGCAGAGAGAAAAACTGCCGCTGGTTGCCATACACATCCTGCGCTGCAGAGCTTTGTGCGGGCTCGGGCGCTATTTGCAGGCTGTGGGCCAGCAGTTGCTGGTTGGCCGTCGTCAGCGGCTGCAAGTAGGCCATGTGCTGGGCGATGTCGACTGCGGGCACGTAGTCGTAATGCGTCTCGTGGGTGATTTGCAGTTGCATTACGCCCCCAGGCTCTGGCCCGTGGCTTGGGCGTGGGTGAAGTAGGTGGTGCTGATGTCCTCAGACACATTGTTAGCGGCCTGCCCACAGTCCAGCAGCAGCTGGCGCAGATTGGCAAATTGCGCGTCGGAGCCAGGCTCACACAGCGGTTCGAGTTGCCAGAGGCCGGGGTTGGGCACATTGGCCGACATCAGGCTCAATTGGTCCGGCGCAGCGCCCGCCAGGCGCGCCAGGCGCCCGCGCAGTGTGTGCGCTACCCAGGCCAGTGCGCGTGGGTTGTCCCGGTCTAGCACCAGCAGGTCTAGCAATGCGGCCAGGTCGTGGCTTTGCTGGTACTGGGCGTGGAAGGTGATTTCGCTGTCAAACAGGCTGATCATGGCCTCAAAGCCGCCGTCTTCATGGACCGATTCGCTGTCAAAACCCAGCAACAGCGCCGTCGATAGAAAACGCAGGCGCTCAATGTGGCGGCCCAGGCTGAGCAGCCGCCAGCCATCGTCGCGCGTCATCCGGTCGGTTTGCGCGCCGGTGATGGCGGCCAGCCGGTCGCTGATGGCACGCAGGGTGTCCAGTGATTCCAGCCACGAGTAATCGCCTTGCGCCACGGTGTGGGCGCAGCGGTCTGCAAAAGACTGCTCTGCGCGCTGCATTACGTTCCAGTGCTCTTGTGACAGGCGCTCGCGCACCGATGAGCCGGCCAGGCGCATGGCGCGCAGGTTGTAGCCCACGCTGGTGGCCTGATCGGTGCCGCCCAGGCTGGAGATCAGGGAGCGTTCAAATACACGGCGTGCCTGGGCGGGCGAAGGCACACCGGGCAACACCAGCGTATTGGCCACGGCCATGCGCCCCAGCCAATCCATCAGCGGCGCGCAATTTTGGTCTTCGCCATGCAAGCATTCCAGCGTCAGGCGGGCCAGGCGGACCGAGTTTTCGGCACGCTCGGTGTAGCGGCCCAGCCAAAAAAGATTTTCTGCGGCACGGCTGGTGACCAGGCGTTTGCGCTGGGCCAAAGCCGATGCCGTCAGGGGAGGGCGCAGCAGGGTGGTGGTGTCGACGCTGCCTTGGGTCATGACCCAGACATCGGCGCTACTGCCGCCGTGTTGCATGGAGGCGATATTGGCACTGGCCCCGGCCACGCGCGCCAAGCCACCGGGCAGCACGCGCCAGGACTGGGCACCATCCGACACCGCAAACACGCGCAATATCACCGACTTAGGAGAAATCTTGCCGCGGCCTACCGGCGCATCTGCGCTCGCTACGGCTTCCGGTGGCTGCCAGGTGGGCATTTGCGACAGTGGCAAGTACGCCTGAATGGTGTGGTCTTCGCTCTGGCGCACGATGCGGCCGGCCCATTCGTCCAGCGCGCTGTCGCTCAGGTTGCGGCACAGCACGGCGTCAAAATTGCCGTGGTGGGCCGAGCCAGGGTAGGTGGGTTTGATGGCGCAGTCTTGCAGCTGGGGCAAGACTTCTTCCATGGCCGAGCGTTCGCCGCACCACCAGGTGGGCAGGGCGGGCAGCTTCAGGTCTTCACCCAGCAGGTGCCGACACAGCGCGGGCAAAAAGCCCAGCAGCGCGGGCGACTCCAAAAACGCTGATCCGGGGGCATTGGCCACCATCACATGGCCCGCGCGAATGGCTTGCAGCAGGCCCGGCACGCCCAGCGCTGAATCGGCCCGCAGTTCCAGGGGGTCTAAAAATTGATCGTCCAGCCGTTTGAGCAAGCCATGTACGGGCACCAGGCCACGCAGGGTCTTGAGGTAGAGGTGTTGGTCCCGCACGGTGAGGTCGCTGCCCTCTACCAGCGTGACGCCCAGGTAGCGCGCCAGGTAGGCGTGCTCAAAATAGGTCTCGTTGTAGGGGCCGGGTGTGAGTAGCGCAATGTGGGCGTCTTGCCCAGCGGGGCTAGAGCGCTTCATGCTGTCCATCAGCGCGCGGTAGGTGCCTGCCAGGCGCTGCACTTGCAAGCTCTCAAAGGCCTGCGGAAACAGGCGCGATACGGCCAACCGGTTTTCCAGCAAGTAGCCCAAGCCCGAAGGTGCCTGCGTGCGCTGGGATACCACCCACCAGTTGCCATCCGGCCCGCGCGCCATGTCAAAGGCAGCAATATGCAGGTGCACGCCCCCCACAGGTTTGACGCCATGCATGGGCCGCAAATAGCCGGGGTGGCCGTGCACCAACGCGGGTGGCAGCAGGCCATGGCTCAGCAATTGCTGTTCGCCATAGACATCGGCCATCACGCCTTCCAACAGGCGCATGCGCTGCTGCACCCCGACTTCAATCTGGCTCCAGCTTTGGGCTGAAATGATCAGCGGGAACAAATCCAGAGACCAGGGTCGCTGGGGTCCGCCCTCGTCGGCATAGACGTTGTAGGTCACGCCGTTGTCGCGAATCTGGCGCGCCAGGCTGGCGGCGCGCTGGCCCAAACTGCCTTGGCCATCGGTCTCCAGGCTGGCAAAAAACTCCCGCCACGGGCCGGTCATGCCCGCATAGTCTGCGATCAGATTGGCCGCCAGCGGGTTGGGGGCCGCGCCCGTGGAGGTGCGCCCGCGCAGCTCGTCAAAATGCCCCAGCGCAGCCTGCGGCGAGGCCAGGGCTTTGGCCAGCGCAGTCAGGGCAAATGGTGGGGTGACAGGGGGAGATTCAGGCACGGAGTTCACTGCGCCCAAGTATGCCGTAAAGCGCTTGTCACAAATGCAGCGTAAGCGATAGGGTTTGCGCGATGGAGCTTAAGCGCCCAGCGGCAGGGTGTCTAAAGAGGCATAGGCGTTCTTCAACCAGGTTTTAACCCGCTGGCGCTCCAGCAGGCCCAAGGCATCCGGGCCGCTGCTGGTGTGGCCTGCGGCCCAAAAGCTGGCGTTTTGGCGGTCAATCTTGCGCATGCTGGCTTCGTGCAACTGCGCCAGAGTGATGACATGGCCGCCCATGGCCTGTGCTTTTTTGAGCGCGGAGGAGGCTTCCAACTGAGAAAAATCAGTGCCCCGCCCCATGTTTTTGACCACGATGTAGTTGGGGCCTGCACCATAGGTGGCCACCAAACGGTCCAGCAACTCCACCGAGTCTTTGCCCGCATCCGCCACATGCCAAAAATTAACCGAAACGCCCATGCTGGCCATCAGCGCGACCAGATCGGAATCATGAATCCAGCGGGCCAATGGGGCCGCGGTTTGGGCTGCCAAGTCCACCACCACATGGGGCAGGGGGCCGACTTCAGGCGGCTCTTCGTAGACACCGGCAATGTGGTCCAAGCCTTCGTAGCTATCGACGACGACCGGCGCGGCGTAGTCGGCATAAAAGCGGGTGAAGGAGGTGTGCGAGCGGTCGGTATCAAAGCCGGTGAAGGCGCGGCCTTTGTCAATAAAGTACTGGGCCAACAAGCGCGCCACGACGGATTTGCCCACGCCCCCTTTTTCGCCGCCGATGAAGTTGATGGATGCCATGTCGTTTCCTAGTGTGTGATGGTCGAAAGCGGTACCTGAGAGATACCGGGTTTGCAAAGCAAGTCGCGTGCTAGCTTCATTAAACGACTCTACACTGTGCGGCTGTTCAAGAGGAAGCACGATGCGTAAATTTAAATTTTTGTTGGGCGGCGTTTTTGCGCTAGCCGCCCAATGGGCCGCTGCCGACGAAGGCATGTGGACGTTTAACCAGTTTCCTGCCGCCAAAGTAGAAGCCGCCTACGGTTTCAAGCCCGACGAGGCCTGGCTTAAGCAACTGCAGCTGGCCAGTGTGCGCATTGCGGGCGGGTGCTCGGCATCCGTGGTGTCGCCCACGGGCCTGGTGATGACCAACCACCACTGCGCACGCGAGTGCATTCAAAACCTATCGGGCTTGCGCAAAAAAGACTTCAACCGCGATGGCTTCATTGCCCGCAAACCCAGTGAAGAGCCGCGCTGCCCGGGTATGGAGATGAACCAGCTTACCGCCATTAGCGATGTCACCCAGGCCGTGCGTGACGCCACGCAAAACGCCGCGCCCGCGCAATTCAATGACCTGCAAAAAGCAGCCATTGCCAATATTGAGAAAAACTGCGCCACCAGCGACGAATGGCGTTGCGACGTGGTCACGTTGTTTCGCGGTGGTGAATACAACCTCTACAAATACCGCCGCTTGCAGGACATTCGCCTGGTGTTTGCGCCCGAAGACCAGATTGCTTTCTTTGGCGGCGACCCCGATAACTTCAACTTCCCGCGCTATGACCTGGATGTGACCTTTCTGCGCATCTACGGTGCGGATGGCAAACCCTGGGCCTCACCAAACTACCTGCCTTTCTCTAAGACCGGCGTGAAAGAAGGAGAGTTGACCTTCGTATCTGGCAACCCCGGTGGTACCAGCCGTGGCATGACCGTGGCCCAGTTTCAAGACCAGCGCGACATGCGCTTGCCCAATGTACTGATGCAGTTGTCGCAAACCCGTGGCTGGCTCAGCGAATACCAGCAGCGCGGCAAGGAGCAATTACGCCACTCCAACGATGATTTGTTCGGAATCGAGAACAGCCTCAAAGCGCTGAGGGGTCAACACGAGGCGCTGGCCGATGCCAATTTTTGGGGCCTCTTACAGAAAAATGAATCTGAATTTCGGCGAAAAATAATCACCACGCCGGCACTCTTTGCCCAGTACGGCGATGTGTGGGACAGCATTGCCGCTCTGACTGTTAAGGCCCAGCAACAACGAAAAGCGCTGAACGCGCTGGAGGGCAACTTTGGCAGCACGCTGATGGGGATAGCGCGCACCACCTGGCGCCATGCCGAAGAAAAAACTAAGCCCAATGGCGAGCGCTTGCCCGAGTTTGCCGATGCGCGCTTGCCCGAATTGGTACAAGGCGTTTTGTCTGACGCACCCATCTACAAAGAACTTGAAATCGCCAAGCTCACTTATGGCCTGACCAAGCTGCGCGAAGACCTAAGCCCCGACCACCCGGTGGTCAAAAAATTGCTGGGCAATAGCAGCCCACAGCAATTGGCCACCGTTTTGATCAAGGGCACCCGCTTGCACGAGATTAAGACCAACGCCAAAGGTGAAGCCGTAGGCGGCTTGCGCAAGACCCTGTGGGACGCTGATGCGGCCACGCTGGCAGCGTCTACCGATCCGCTGCTGAAGTTTGCCGCCTCCTACGATGCCGAGGCCCGCGCGGCCCGCAAGCGCTCTGAGGAGGAAGTCCAAGGTCCGCTGAAGAAGCAGCAAGAGCGCCTGGCCCAAGCCCGTTTTGCGGTGTACGGCACTGGCATTTACCCAGACGCCACGTTTACGTTGCGCCTGTCGTATGGCCGCGTGGTGGGTTGGGAGGAAAACGGTACGGTGGTGCCACCCTTTACCGATTTTGCCGGTGCCTACCAGCGCCACACCGGTGCTGAGCCCTTTGCATTGCCCACCACCTGGCTCAAGGCGCGCGATAAGGTGGATCTGAAAACGCCCTTTAACTTTGTGACCAATAACGACATCATCGGCGGCAACTCCGGCAGCCCCATGGTGAACCAAAAGGGTGAAGTCATCGGCCTGGTGTTTGACGGCAATATCCATTCCCTGGGTGGCGAATACGGGTTCGACGCACGGGTTAACCGCACAGTGGCGGTGCATACCCAGGCCTTGCTGGAGGCCTTGGACAAGGTGTACCCCGCAGGGCATATTGCGACCGAACTGCGCAAGGCGCAGCGCCCTTGAATTGAACCCGATCAGGAGCATCTGCCCACCGCAGATCGGGCACCGGTGAGATGGCATGGCCCAGCAGTACCACGCTTGTTATTGGCGTCAGCGTGGGTGTGCCATCTTCTCGGACCAGGCTTGCGAGATAGAGCCCCTCATTGCACTCGTCGATGCGGCCATGTACTTGGCAAAAAACGAGCACCGAAACGCGGTTAGCTACGGCAGCGGCGGCAATACGCTGGGCGGCTCTAGGTTCGCAGCGCCACCCGAAGAAGAGCAGACTTGCCATGTATTTGCTATTAAAAAACGTAGCTGCTCCCGCACTATCCATGAGCTAGACCGTCGATTACTCGAACAAGAAGAACGGCAACGACGCTAGGCCAATCCAATTTTGCGGATTGTTCAGTGGTTTGCCAGATTGGATGAGCCAAACAAACCAGGAGTAATGACCAATGGGGTCGTCGCTATTGAAGATCACACAAATACTTTCAAGTTTAACTTGCGATAGACGAAATCCATTTTGCGGTACATATTTTTGAGCATAGGGAACGATCCCTTCGTTCAAGACACCCCTGCGTTCGTCAAAGGGCATTCCTACCGGAGTCCAAGTACGCACCCGTTGGTTGGGTGAAAGGATTCCAACATAGATATCAATTTCCTTGCCCACTATGCTGGTCGGAGACGCCTGCAATGACTCGGATTCCTCGATTTGAGCTTCAATACAGTGTCTCCTCTTCCCGCTTCTTGCTCCAGCAAAGACATTAATAGCTGGGTCCGCGTTGGAATCACCGTATATGGCTAGACTTATGACAGGCCGATATGGTGCCATTGTGATTTGCGCGCCGCCATTGGCTGCCAACAGCGACAGAGGCGAACCCAGCACCAACAGGCCAATTAAATTGCGAATGGAGTTATTCATTTGTATATCGCCGCTTTTCAATGTTGTGTTCGTTGGTTTCTGCAGCCCTGCGGTGCAGAACTTGCTCATGGGGCGATGCCCGTTCTGTGGCGAAGCGTGGACGCCGTCCATCACCCATGTGGGTGAATTTGCAGCATATTTTCAGCAAAACAAATCACTTTTATCGAGTTTGATTCGCCAACGCACCGGCTTGCCTTGGCTGAACTCAGCGGTGGTGCAACCGTGTATTTCATCGACGCCGTGGAGAAAGCACGCGGTTGATTTAAGCAATTTGCTATCAATACGGGAGCTGCTCCCGCACTATCCACGGCCTGAACGGCCAATTTTGCCGAAAACCACGAATGGGCCGCCCAAAAAACTAAATGCTCGCCTGCTCTGCAATGGCCTTGGCCATGTACTCGATCTTGCGATACATGTCGTCGTCGGTGTCTGCGTGGTGCTGGGCGGCAACTACAACTTTAATGCCTGGTTCAGCCGGCCTGGGCTCACACCCGCCGCAGGTCCTTGGTAAACGGAAACTCCTTGCTACCTGCCACGTTAATCGTGGCCGGTGGCACGATCATCACACCGGGGGTATGGCCCATGGCCGCAAAGCGCGACATGCGCCGGCTCTCGGCTTCAAAGGCGTTGACCGGGAAGCTCTCGTAATTCAGGCCACCCGGGTGGGCCACAAAGTACTGGCAGCCACCCAAGGAGCGCTTCATCCAGGTGTCCACAATGTCAAAGGTCAGTGGCGCATGGACGCCGATGCTGGGGTGCAGGCTGCTGGGCGGGTTCCAGGCTTTGTAGCGCACAGCGGCCACGTACTCGCCCACGGTGCCGGTGCTTTGCATGGGCAGCGCCTCGCCGTTGCAGGTGACGACGTAGCGGCTCTGGTTCATGCCGGTGACGTGCACTTCCATGCGCTCCAGGCTGGAGTCCACATACCGTGCGGTGCCGCCGGGTGCGCCTTCTTCGCCCATGACATGCCAGGGCTCTAGCGCGTTGCGCAGGGTCAGCTCGATGCTGGCGGCCTTGAAGGTGCCCACGATGGGGAAGCGGAACTCGGTGTGCGGAGCAAACCACTGGGGGTCGAAGGCATAGCCTGCGCTGTTCATCTCGGCAATCACATCGGCAAAGTCTTGCTGAATGAATGTCGGGAGCATGAATCGGTCATGCAGCTCGGTGCCCCAACGGGTGGCGGGCGCCTTGTACGGTGCTTTCCAGAAGCGGGCCACCAGTGCGCGCAGCAGCAGTTGTTGCACACTGCTCATGTGCGGGTGCGGTGGCATCTCAAAGGCACGCAGCTCCAACAGCCCCAGTCGACCTGTGGACGAGTCGGGCGAGTACATCTTGTCGATGGAAAACTCGCTGCGGTGCGTGTTGCCGGTAGCGTCAATCAGGATGTTGCGTAGCGTGCGGTCCACCAGCCAAGGGGGCATGCTCTGGCCGTAGAGCTGACGGTTCTTGTAAATCTGCTCGATGGCAATTTCCAGCTCGTAGAGCTGGTCGTTGCGCGCTTCGTCCACACGCGGGGCCTGGCTGGTGGGGCCGACAAACATGCCGCTGAACAAATAGCTCAGAGACGGGTGGTTGTGCCAGTACAGGCGCAGGAAGGGGCTATCAGAAGGCGTGGCGCCACCCATCACAAAGTGGTTGCCGCCACCGGTGCCGGTGTGGCGGCCATCGGTCATGAACTTCTCGGCCGACAGGCGAGACTCGAACGCTGCGTTGTACAAAAACTCGGTGTTGTAGACCAGTTCTTTCCAGTGGGTCACAGGGTGAATATTCACCTCGATCACGCCGGGGTCGGGGGTCACTTGCAAGAGTTTGAGGCGCGGGTCGCGCGGGGGCGGGTAGCCTTCCAGCACGATCTTGACCTTGAGTTCGATGGCTGTGGCCTCAATGGCGGCCAGGAGGTCGAGGTAGTCTTCCAGGCGCTCCAGCGGCGGCATGAACACATAGATCACACCGCTCTTGACGCCTACTGCCTCGGCCTTGGGGCCGCTTGCCCGGCGCGGGTCACGCACTTCCACGCACAGTGCGGTGCGGGTAATCCAGTGCGCAGACTCTTGCTGCTGGGGTGCGCGGGCAAAGTCAGCAGGTTCCGCCTGGGCTGCACTTTGGGCGTTCGCGGCCACCTGGTTGCGGGCGATGTTGCCCGGCGCGTTCAGGAACGAGCCCGTGGGCACCTGGAACTTGCGCGTGGCCTCCACAGGCTTGGCGGCCCCGGCCAGGTAAGTGCCGGCTGTAGCGGGCGTACCCGCTCCGGCCGTGATGGCCGTGGTCGCAGCGCCCGATGCCGCGCCTGCTGGTGGGGCGGCATAGCGCGCTGCAAACGTACTGTGTGCAGGCAGATCTTGCGCAGGGGCGTAGGGGTCCTGGTCGATCAGGTAGGGGTAGTCGGTCTTGCTGACCCAGGGCAAGGAGTCCAGCGGCAGACGCAGGCCCATGGGCGAGTCGCCGGGCATCAGGTACATGCGCTCGTCGCGGAAGAACCAGGGGCCAGTGGTCCAGGCCGGGCCGCTCAGGCGCACGCCGCCGCTGGCACTGGCGGGCTTGACCGGCAGCACATAGCCGATGGGGGAGTCCAGCTTTTGCTCAAACACCCTGCGCAGGCGCGCGCGCTCCATTTCATCGTCAAGCTTGTTGTTGAACGGGTCCACGTTGACCGGTAAGCGGCGCTCGCGCCAGAGGTAGTACCAGGTGTCCTCGTAGCCTGTCTGGATGTACTTGTCGGTTAGCCCCAACTTGGCTGCGAGGGTGCGAATGAAAAAGCCCGCGTCTTCGCTGGTGTAGTGGCTGGGCACGCGCTCGTCGGCAAACAGCTCGGGGTTGTTCCAGACTTTTTGCTTGTCGGCACGCCAGTAAATGTTGAG
>NKIK01000007.1 GCA_002256115.1 Burkholderiales bacterium PBB3 | reverse complement strand
GCGCTTATGAACTTGATATTGTGTAATGCCAAGATGATGTAAGAAAACTAATACCGAGTCCGTGTCCAGTGATTCTTGTGCAGTAGTATTAGTAGCAGCTGTAGCAGCAGTAGCAGCAGCAGTAGTCTTGTTGGTAACGTCTGTGGTACGGGCTGCAGCAACTGCTGTAGCGGTGTTAGCAGCAACAGCAGCAGCATCAATAGTGGCTTGCACACCACCAGCAACGGCAGCGACCAGAGCGGCTTGCTTGACAACAACGTCTGCATCAGCAGCTGTCTTGGCAGCAACAGCGGCAGTCAGGGCAGCGTCAGCAGTTGTCTTGGCAGTAGCGGCAGTGGTGCTGGCTGTTGTCAGGGCAGCGGCGTCAGTCAGGTCGGCCTTGGTCTTGGCAGCGGCTTCAGCGGAGATGGCTGTTGTCAGTGCGGTAGCGGCTGTAGTAGCAGCTGTTGACGCTGTAGTGGCAGCAGTCAAAGAGGCAGCGGCTTTAGCTTGCGCAGCGGCAGCCAAGATTTGGGTCTGGTCACCCATTGGCGAAGGCACTGTGTTAGTGGCTGTAGCAGAGTAAGTATAGGAAGTGGTAACTTCGCTGTTCCATGCCACGGCTGCTGGGGCGTAAATAGCCAGGCTACCAGTTGCGGACTCAAGGTTGGTCAGGATCTGGCCCAACTGCAATACCACCAAACCGCGCGCGGCGGAGTTAGCAGCAAAGTAATCGGTCACGCCGAGCAGCAGGTCAGCATTTGGCAGCAGGCCCAGGTTACCCAAAACGCGGCTTGCCAGAGCAGCATCGCTCAAAGAAGCGAAAGACTTGCCGAAAGTGATAGCAAATGCATTGATGTCTGCGGATGCTTCGTTAACTTGGTTGGTGTACACCAAGGCTGCTGGAGAGATGTCGTTGAACGCACGGTTCAAGATCGTTACGGCTGCTTGGGCGCCAAAAATTGCTGCGGGCATTTGTATCTTCCTTAGTGAAGTTAAGTTTAAAAAAACAAGTTGCTATTAAAAAGGTCGCCCTCGTTCGCACTGTCTGTGTACGAAGTAGCCCCACCTTCTCACAAGTTTGCCGGGAATTTGCTGTCTGCCGCCACCCATGTAGCTCCTGCAGTCCAACCTCTTCAGGCTAGCTTAGCGGCCATTGTAGCCACGAGTTGGGTCAGATTCGGGTGACTAGCATCACAGCTTGTAACTGCCGACACCATGTTTTGGGTGCTTTTGCAATAAAACAACACTGAATATAAGTTTAGGTGGCGCAGCCAGTTACTACCAGATTACGCGTAGCGCAGCGTAGGGGCCCCAGCTCTTTACCTGGAAGAGGGAAAGATTGGATTCTTGGCTAGACCATTCAGCGCCTAGTGTAGCGGTAGCGCTATTTGATAGTGGGCGCTGATACTCCAGGCGGCCAGTGATGCGGTCGGTGCGGCGGGGTTCGCCGTTTTTAAGCAGGGGGCTGTAGCCGGTGCTGTCTTGGGTGCGGGTGTATTCGGTCTCTAGCACCCAGGTGCTGGCAGCGCTGGTAGCACTGGTATAGGGCAGCATGGCTACGCCGCGCAGGCTGGTCAGGTTTTGGGTAGAGCCGGGGCGGTCTGGGTCTTGGGAGTAGTCGCGCCCGCCTTTGGCGGATAGCTGCCACTGCACACCGGTGGGGGCGCTGCAGGCTAGCAGACCAGTAACGCCAGCGTAGTGGCCTGAGAGTATGGGGTTGCTAACCAGGTCACTGCGGTGCAGTTCTAGGCCCATGCGGGCGCTGCAGGTGCTGCGCAGCGCGGCTGCAAGGGCGGATAGTTGCAGCCCTGCGGCCAGGCCTTGGGTGGTGTAGCGGGTGCCGCCATCGGTAGTAATAGCTACCAGGTTAGCCCCGATGTAGCGGCCCCAGCTGTTTTGCTGGGGTTGGCTGTATTCCAAAACCAGCTCTACTTGGCGGGTGTTGGCATCGGGCACCGCAGGGCTGGTGCGGGTCATGAGGTTGGTAGCCAACTCCCAGCGGCTGCCATCGGGGTATTGGCGGCCCAGCTCTAGCTTGGCATCGGTGCGCAGGTAGTGTCCTGGGCGCGGGGTGTTGGTGGTGCTGAGCGGCAGCTGCACCACTTCACCCGGAAAAGTGAGCTCTATGCTGCTGAGGGCGGGGGCACCCAGCAGGTTGCTGTCATGCCCGTAGCGCACGTTGGCACTCAGGTTGAGGGTAAACGGGGCGCTGGTAGGTGCCGCCAGCACGGCGCTGGGGGTGCGCACAAAGCGCTGCTTGGCGCGCACCAGGGTGGCACGCACGCTGGGGTCTAGGCCGGGCTGGGCCAAGATGCCGTCTATGAGTAAGGTGGCCGACAAAATATCACCAGTGCCCGCCAAGGCGACGGCGTAGTCCAGTTGCACGGCGGGCTGGTCGGCATCCAGCATGAGGGCGCGCTCCAGGTGGTCTAGCGCGTCTAGGTAGCGGCCGTTTTGTATCAGCAGGCGGCCTACTTGGGCCAAATACTTGGGGTTGCGCTGGCAATCACTGAGTAGGCTGATTTGCTGCTCTAAAGGAACAGCCAAATCGGGCATAACGCACGCAGAATGTGCGGAAGCAGCTATAAAAAACGTAGCAATAAGGGCGAAGTGCCCGAGCGCAAATTGCCTGAGCGTGAGTTGCTTAAGCCTGAATTGCTTTATTGCCAGTTGTTTAGTAAATACGGGGCGCACGAACAATGGGGTAGGCGTAAACGTGGTGGGGCACGCGCATGCCGTCAAGCAAGAAGGTGCCCATGGATTCAAGTCCTACCCCTCCCACCTGCGCAGCAAGGCCCTCCCCCACCAGTATGGGGTGGGCCAGGTCCGCCGTCATGGCGACCAGCCGACTGGCAATGGTAACCGTACGGCCCATGACCATGTGGGCGCGGCGGCTGGCCAGGCCAAATGAGCCGGCCATGGCGGGGCCAGTTTCTACGCCAATGCCCAGACTAAGAGGCTCTAGCCCGGCGGGGGCGGGGTCTGGCAAGACGTCTAGCACGGCCACCTGGAGGTTGATGGCGGCCTGCAGGGCTTGCTGGGAGTGGCTGGCCTTGGGGGTATGCGCGGGGTGTGCGGCGTCAGGCGCGGCGTCGGACCCGGTGTTCCAGACGGCAATGACGGCGTCACCCTGAAAGGCTTCAATGATGCCGCCCTGGGCCTCTACAACGCGGGTGGCGGCTGAAAAGAAGGCATGCAGCACGGCGGCGGCTTCTTCAGGGGGGCGGGCTTCGCAGTAGGCTGAGAAGTTGCGAATATCGGCAAACATGACGCTGACTTGGCGAGTGCTGGCTTTGATGGCGCTAGACGGGGACTGAAGCGCCAGCGATGCCGCCACAGGCGCAGGCAGGTAGCTAGAGAGGTGGGCGTAGAGGCGATCCCGGTCCAGGCGGCTTTTGGCGTGGGTAATGATACCCATGGCCATGCCCAGCAGCAGCACAAACAAAACCGGGGCCACCCAACCTACCCACACAGCGGCATAACTCAGTAGCGCAGCGTGGGTCAGCCACAAACCCAATGACCAGCCAAAAGCCACTACGGGCAGCAAATAACTGGGCCAGCGGGAGTGCGTGGTGGTGGTGTCTGGGTTGGTGGGGCCTGCGGCAGATTCGACACGGGGTTCACCAGACAAGTAATACAGGGCCAGCACACCCAGCATCACTGCAAGCATCTGACCCCACAGCGCGATTCGTGGGGTGTAAGGGGTACGGCCATCAATAAGGGCCGTGATGATTTGGGCGTGCGCCTGAAAGCCAGCACTAACTCCGCCAAATGGGGTGGCAATGGTGTCATTGGTGCCAAAGGCACTGCTACCGACCAGCGCCCAGGCACCAGCCAACACATCAGGCGGCAAGGTGGCGCGCACGCGGCCAGAGACAAGGTCTGCGGCCGATATGCTGATAAAGCTGCTGGGGTGCAGGCGCCAAGAGACGCGCACGTCGCCGTTGTCGTCAAGCGGGATGTTGGCTACGGCTTGGCTACCGCCGCCCAACACCCAGGGGGCATCTAACCAACCACCGCGCTGGAGCGACAGGGTTTTCTCACCACTGGCTTGCATGATGGCAGCCAGACCCAGCGCGGGGTAAGAGTGATCATTCCAGCAGACTATGGCCGGCTGGTGGCGCACCACGCCGTCTGCGGCTATGCGGGGGGTGATGTGACCAATAAAGGTGTGGCTGGTGTTGAGCGCGGATGAAAATGCGGCTTGGTTGGCAATGAAGCCTTGCGCGGGCGCAAAGGGCGGCGGGCAGGTGGGCCAATCCAGAGCACCGCCGGGTTGGCCGACATTGGTAGTGCCGCCCTGCTCTAGCGCAAATATTTGGGCGAGTACGGGTTTGTGGGCTTGTATGGCTTGTAGCAGGGGCGCGTCATCGGGGCGGGGTTGGTCAAACACCACATCAAAGATTTGCTGGCGCACGCCAGCATCTGCCAGGGCCTGAATGAGTTTGGCCTGGGTGGCGCGGGGCCAGGGCCAGGGGCCAAGCTCGGCCAAGCTGCGTTCGTCAATATCGACAATGATGAGGCGGCGCTCGTCAGTGTTTTTGGCGGTGGCGCTCCAGACGAGGTCGCCAGAGCGCTCTTCAAGGGCCTTAAGCCAGCTGGGGAATACGCTGTGAATGCCTAGCCAGCACAAAGTGGCTAGCAGCAGGCTTAAGGCGACGACGCCATAGCGCGCGCTCAGCAAAGAAGCCAAGCCCGAAAAGAACCGCACAACTGACCTGGAAAGAAGGGGCAACTAGCGGCCCCAGAGCGTGACACCCCGCAGGACGCCAGCGTTCAGCGAGCGCTCAAATGCGTAGCCTGCTTCTTTGCCGTCTAGCGTAACTGCGCCGTTGAGGGTGCCGTTGGATGCTGTGGCTTGGAACACGCCGTTTGTTTTGATGCTGCCGCTGGCCGTAAACGATTCTGCGCCAATGGTGGCGTTAGTAAGCGCCAACGCCGTGGTGAAGCTGGCGTGGGTGAAGTCGATATCAAGCGTGCCACTGTGAACGTTGACGGGGTCAATGTTGCGGCCTTCGTTGCGCACGATTTGGGCGGTGCTATCTGCCAAGCGGAAGCTAGCTTTGGCGTCAGCAGAGGCTAGCACCGCACCGCTGGCGGCGCTTTGGCGATACAGGGTGTAACTGCCATTGCCGGGCAAGCGGTCAAAGCCAGTGGCTACGGCTTGTTCGATATTGCGGGTAAAGGCGTCGCCCTCCATCTGGGTGGTCCAGGCAAAGCGGCTCCAGACGAGCTGGGTCACTTGGGGGGGCAAGATGGGTGTGGGGACTGGGGTGGGCACAACCACCACCACATCGGGCGGGGGTAGTGTCACAACGGGCAAATCAGGCACGACAGGCACTGGGGGCACCACCACCACGGGTTTCTCTACTACCGGAGGGGTTACGACCGGCGGCGGCACCACCACAACAGGCGCATCCACCGGCGGGGCTACGATGACTGGTACTTCAATGGGTGGCACGGTGGGCACTACTGGCGCAATGGCAGCCACCACCGCACTGGCACGAACCTCAGACACGACGGCTTTGGACGCACGCGCCAAGGCTTGGGTGTCTTCAGTTGGGAGTGATTTTTCTAGGCGGATGGCAACTTCGGTGCCCAGGTTGGGGCGGGCATTGCGGGCCAGCAAATCTACGGCGGGCACTAACTGAGGTGCCGCTTGCTGGCGACTGAATTCCAGCATCTGACCTTTCATGTCCTCAGAGAGGAGCTTTTCCGTGCCATTGAGGCAGGGGCCAACGCTTTTGCTGCAGCCATTGAGCAGCGGGGTGAGCATGATGGCACCGGTGAATACAGAGGCAGAGGTTGTTTCGCCGTCAGACTTAACTACAAAGTCTGTGCCCTTGACGCCTATGGCGGCGACGGGTGTATTCAGGCGAAAACGATCTCGGGCGGCCTCCCCCCAGCTGCCGGTGATGGAACGGACAACGCCCTCGTCGAGACGGAATTTGATCGAACCAGACTGCGGAGCGCGGTCTGAGTGGCTGTAATCTTCAACTTGCAGGCTGCTTGCGGGGCGGATGCTGAGGCGTCCGCCGTCTACAAAGCGCAGGTGGACGTGGCCGCCGGCCTGGGTTTCAATGCGGTCGCCCACACGAATGGCAGTGCCGCGATCTACCGCACGCGATGAGCCATCGGCACTTTGTAGCTTAGCCAGGCCGATGACCATGGTGGCCTCGCCAACGATGGCGGGCTCTTGCGCCCAGACCAAGTTTTGCGCAGCAAGTAAAGCACAGGCAACAAATACAGCGGGGGCCTTGCGAGCCCAGAGATTGGTTTTAAACGGGGTTTTCATGTGATCTCCTCGAAAGGAAGGCGGGCTTTGCCCAGAGCTGGATTATCCATCCCTTACCTTGCAGGGGGTGTGTTCGGGGTCACAAGTGTGGTGTTGTTGCTTGGGGTTACCTCGTTAAACTGGTCGGTAATGCCAACGTCAGTTCAATTGTTATTGCAGTTCCCGCTGCTGGCACCGCTGCAGCGGGAGGTTTTGGAGTCACTGTCGAGCAGGATGACGCTGCGTTCTTACGCGCGTCGGGCGATGGTGATGTCCAAGGATGTACCGGTGCAGGAGCTTGGGTTTCTGGTAGAGGGACGGTTGCAGGGCGTGGACTTTACGGTGGATGGGCGCAGCGTCGGTTTGTATTTTGTGGATCCTGGCGATTATTTTGGCGAGTTGTCTTTGGTAGATGGCAAGGCACCGTCTGAGTTTGTGGTGGCGGCAGTTAAGTCCACCGTGGCGTTTTTGGATGTGCCGGTGGCCAAAGACTTAATTTTGAACAACCCCGGGCTGGCGCAGGCAGTGATGACCCGGTTGGCAAATCGGGTGCGGCTGGTGATGGCACAACGCACCTTGTTGAGCCTGCCCAATCCGTTTCAGCGCCTGTGCGTTTTGTTGCTGCAGTTGCCGCAGAACGTGCATGGCGGGGTAACCGAGGTAGACCAAGCGCCCACGCACCAGGAGTTGGCGATCATGATCAATGCGAGCCGGGAGACGGTCACGCGGTCTTTTCAGCTGTTGTTTTTGAACAAGGTGCTGGAGCGTGAGGGTAATGTGCTGCGTTTGATACAGCTGGATGCGCTGAAAGACATTGCAGAGGGACGGGTAAGCCCGCCAAAAGCTTAGCCGGTAAAATTCTGGCGCTCTAGCTGCAGCAACCGCTTGATGTGACCGTCAGGCGGTTTTTTGTTTTTGTTGGTTGAATTGTTGGGTTTGTACTTTGAAGCATTTGTTTGACTATTTGTTGCCCTATCGGCATTGGGGCTTGATACGCCAGTTTGCCGGGCGCGATGTCGCGGCGCGGTATCGACAATCTTGGCTGGGTACCGTGTGGCTGGTGCTTACGCCGCTGCTGATGCTGGGGGTGTATACGTTTGTATTTCGCAATGTGATGAAGCAAAAGTGGTTTGGCTTGGATGAAAGTAACCTGAGTTTTGCGCTGCGCATTTACGCGGGACTGGCGGTGTTTAATTTCTTTGCTGAGTGCGTGAACCGTGCGCCCAATCTCGTACGGGAGCAGCCGCATTTGGTGAAGAAAGTGGTGTTTCCGCTAGAGGTACTGTCCTGGGTGAATGTGTGCAGCGCGCTGGTGGGGCTTGCGGTGTCTATGCTGTTGCTAGTGGGCCTGAGCGCCTGGGAGCTGGGTAGCTTGCAATGGACCGCTTTGGCTTTGCCATTGGTGTGGCTGCCACTGCTTCCGCTGTGCGTGGGCTTGGGCTGGTTATTGAGTGCCATTGGCACCTATGTTCAGGATGTTGGGCAACTGCTGGGGGCCGCGCTGAGCGCACTCATGTTTTTAAGCCCCATATTCTTTCCGGTGGAGGCTTTGCCGGAGGCGGCACGGGGATTGATGTTTTTGAATCCGCTCGCTTTGGTAATGAGCCAAACGCGTGAGGTTTTGTTGTTAGGGCAATGGCCCGATTGGGCCTTGCTGGGGTGGCAGTTTGTGGCTTGCATGGCAGTGGCTTTTGTGGGTGCCGCATTTTTCAAAACAGCGCGCGTGGGGTTTGCAGATGTTGTCTGATTCAAACACTCACAGAGCGGACTTGCCGGTGATTGAGGCCCGCGGTCTAGGCAAGAGCTATAGCCTGTTTAATACGCCGAGTGATCGGCTGAAGGAGCTGTTGTGGGGTCGCTGGAAGCAGTACAGCCGAGAGTTTTGGGCACTGCAGGAGGTGAGTTTTGATATCGGCCGCGGCGAGGTAGTAGGCTTGGTCGGGCGCAATGGCGCGGGTAAGTCAACGCTGCTGCAAATGGTGTGTGGCACGTTAACGCCAACCACAGGAAGTCTGGCTGTGCGGGGCCGTGTGGCCGCGTTGTTGGAGCTTGGTGCAGGGTTCAGCCCCGATTTCAGCGGGCGCGAAAATGTTTACATGAACGCCGCGATCTTGGGGCTAAGCCGCCCCGAGGTGGATGCCAAACTAGACGACATTCTGGCATTTGCAGATATCGGCAAGTTCATCGATCAGCCGGTCAAGACCTATTCAAGTGGCATGTTTATGCGGTTAGCGTTTGCTGTTGCTACTAGCGTTGATCCGGATATTTTGGTGGTGGATGAGGCATTGTCAGTTGGCGACGGAGCGTTCGCCCGCAAGTCTTTTGACCGCATCATGGCTCTGAAGGACCGTGGCGCGACAATTCTGTTTTGCTCGCATGCGATGTACCACGTTCAAGCGTTGTGCTCGCGGGCAATTTGGATGGAAGGTGGGCGTGTTCGTATGATTGATGCGGCGGCCCGAGTGACCTCTGCCTACGAAACATCGTTGGTAACCGAGTCAGCAGATACACGGGCCGTGTCTTTGCCTGCGGACGCAGTTTCAGGCTTGGTCAATGCACAAAAGTCTGTTGGCGGAAACGAGGACTTAATTACCCACCGCGTTGCTGCTGCTGGCACCGCCGTGCTGGTGAATATTGAGGCTTTTGCAGATGGCGTGCGGGGTACCGAATTGGCCATTCACTCTGGTGTAACGCAGTTGGTTTTGCGTGTGGGTTTTGCATCAGATCCTGCGCTGCCCTGCCCTTCCGTTGCCTTCGGATTTGCCCACGCAAATGGAATGGTGGTTTGTAGTGCGGGCAGTGCCAACGACGGATTTGAGCTGAGGCGCGATGCCGGGGGCAGCGGATGCGCAGTATTGACTTTTGATGCCGTTCCGTTGTTGAAGGGTGACTACACAATTTCCGTTATCTTGGGATGTGAGCGGGGCTTGCATGTGTATGAGGTGATGGAGCGTGCGGTCAAGTTGCGCGTAGTTCAGGCTGACCTTGAGCAGGGGCTAGTTCGGTTGCCACACCGTTGGGCCATCGCATGAGCCAGCGAGAATGGTTGGTAGCCGACATTGGGGGAAATAGCGCATTGGATGTGCGGAGCCTATTTCAGCGGGTATTTGGCCATCCAATGTCGGCGGAACTTTGGAATTGGAAGTATGGTTCTGGCCGGGGTGTGGGTGTCGGCGCGTGGTCGCCAGAAGGTGAGCTATTGGCGCACTACGGAGGCACTTACCGAGAGATTTTTTTGGGCGGTCGGCCTGTCCGCGCAGTGCATATTGGCGACGTGATGGTAGCTGCGGAGGGACGTGCTGCGCTTTCGCACAAAGGGCCTTTCGGATTAGTGACAGAAGGATTTTTTAAGAGGCATGTCGGCGTGGATAGCGGCTCTGCTTTGGGTTTTGGCTTTCCCAATGACCGGCATATGCGATTGGGCGAACGACTGGGGCATTACACGCGGACTGGCGGTATTGTGGAGTTGAATTGGCATTGCTCGATGGGCCACGACTTCGTGCTGGAGCCAGTGAATTGGGCTGATGCAAACTGTGAAGCAGAGATCGATACTTTATGGTTTGACATGCAGGCAGAGCTTGTGGATTTTGCTGCTCCTGCCCGAACGGGTGCATGGTTCAGGCACCGCTATGCGAATCATCCGGAGCATGATTACCGATGTGCGTGGGTGCGGCGGAGCGACGGCTCAGATCGTAAAGGTGTCGTTGTATTGAGGCGCACCTCCGCCGGTCTGGATAGTCTGAACGAAGCGCAGTGGGAGCTGATGGACTGGATCACGACATCACCAGAGTCGTCTCCGCTCATGGTGGCGGCGGCGCGCGAGATGGCATCCGCGGGTGGAGGGGTTGACTTGAAGCTTTGGTGTTCAGATGCCGTTGCCCAGTGGCTGGATTGCACTTCGCCCAGTTCAACCTCAGTGTGCGCCGCAGCAGTCACTTTGCCAAACTCAGCACCGCCCCACCTGAAGTGGTGGCTAACCGGTGGAGATACGGACTTCAGGTAGGGCACCCCTATTCATGAGATATGGGTTCGAGAGGCATGCTGGGAAGTAGGTCTGAACCCCACCATAGACCAGGATTCTTTAGTATGGCCGCGCTAAAGAAGTCATAGATTCGTTGCACCGTTTGGGGGTCGCTAGCCAGCCCGATGGGGCACATCTCCACAACATAGTTGCCCGGGCTTTTGTAGTTGCATACATACGCTCCGAGATTGCTGTCCGTGGATTGAGCAAGACGCAATGCACCGCCCGCAAGGCGTCTTACCGCTCCGAGGAAATTGACGGCAAGGTCGGCATCACTTAGCTCAGGCTGCAAAGGTGGCGAGTCTCCTAAGACGATGAGTGTTTCCTTGCGCTCTAGCATGCGGTAAAACGGACGCATCCCATCCTCCATATTGACAATTTTTCCACCGTTAAGGTGTGCCTCAAGACCTCGATACTTGCCCTCAAAGTGCTCTTGTACCGCTGTGTCTACACGCGGGTCGTGGGTGATGGCCGAGGCCATAAAGTTGATTGAACCACCTGCCCTTGCCAGAAATGCGGCGCCCAGAAAGAAGCTATCAAAGTGAGGGGTAAGAAGTACCAGGCCGCGATCTCGCTTTGAACAGGTCTCTTGAGCCGATGCAGGTAGAAAAGTGCAGTTCAGTTCATTCAGTCTGTTTTTGATGACTAGCCATGCCTCAAACTCTTCTCGGGCTTCCGTAGCGAAGCGAGCTTTCTGCCAAGTTCTTTTGTCTGTGGCAGCCGAACCGTAGTCCAACAGAGTGTAGGCTGCAAGACTTTGCTTTTGAATATGTCGAGTTCCCAATGCCACAGAGCGCCAGTCTCGGCCAGAGACTTGGTTGATCCATTCTCGACAAGCAGACAGCCGATATGCCAACGCCAAAGGCATTCGGGAAATCCCGGGAAGGAAGTATCCAAAGTCGAGATGGTGAAGCCATCTAACAAGTCTTAAAAGTGCAGAACGAAGTTTTGGTGTCACGGCAGTCGCCTTGTCACGCCAATAGCGCCTGAAAATACAACGCCCAAAGAAACGAATTTCTTTGGGCGTGAAAACGGCTACTGGCGCCGCTTGCTAAGAGTACGCTATTTCCAGATGCGGCCTATGTTCTTGAACTGGCCAGCTGCGGTCTGGTACCCCATATGAATTTCTAGCGCGTAATACTGCATGAGATCCTTAGGTAAACCGGTCGGTACAACGATATCTTCACTTGCGCCAACCGCCGTAAATGTTTTGAATAGCAAGAGGTCTAGGTTCGGAAGTATCAGCGTCTGCCACGTGGATGGCGTTCTGAAGAACCAGGTATCGGTAGTTACAAAAGAACTGGTGGCAGGCAAGCGCGCAGCAACCCAAACTTTGGTGGTTTTGCCAATTTCTGAACTAGTAGGTTGCAGCTTGAATTTGAGCGTCAAAGTACCGTCTGCCTCTGTTGACTCAACAACAGACAATGGAACATCCACCGTGAAGGATGCCTTAAACCCTCCGCAGTCAATGTCCACGGTTTTCTTCTCTGTTACAGCCATACCATTGGCGGTCAACGTAATCTTGTTGCCGTCCACTTTGACATACGGGTTAGGAATGTTGAAGGGGGGCAACGGAGCGGTACAGGTGGGTAAAACGGCTCCAGCTGGCAAGGCATTGATTGTTAAGGGATCTGTGCTGCTGTTCATTACTGAAGACGCACTCAGACTAATGCCCGTCAGAGTAACCGCAGTTACTGCCGGCACGATAGCCAAGCTAGCTGTAGTTTGACCGCACCTAATGATGACTGTCTGGTTGGAGGTGATGCCTGCAGCGTTTGGGTTCAGTGCAATAGTGGAACCACTAATCGTCACTTGCGCGCTAGTCACACCAGACGCATCGGTAGCGAAGCAACTTGGCAGAGTTGCGCCAGAGGGCAAGGGCGTAATACTGACCGTGTTAGATGTGCCTTTTGTCAAAGAGGCTGCACTCAACGCAATTTGAGTGAGAGTCACAACCGGCACACCTGTTGAACCATCGCAAGTGTGCTCTACGTCTTCGCGAGGGTTGCCGCTCAAATCGAATTGAGCTTTGGCAAACCAATTGCGGTAGCACGTCTCATCCACAGTAACGCGGACATCGATATTCTTGATGATACTGCCGGGAGACTGCAAGGTATTGAAGTAGACCCACCCACCTTTGGTAGAAGGTACAGGAGTAATAGCTTCCTGGCGTGCTGAGAGCCGTGTGGTACCTGAGCCAGCTTGAGTTCCATCTGAAAAGGTAACTAAGGGGCTGAAATACAGCAATTCATTGCCAGCCAAAAGCTTTGCTAGCGCATCAGAACGCACAAAAGAGTCTGATGCTGTCTGAGTTACTTGATCCACGAATGACACGGGAGTGGCCCCAAAACGGCCTGCGATCTTTGTCTCCACCGCATTGGAGTACGTAAACAAAGATGCTTCAAAAACTTTGGTACCAGGCGGTAGAAATGTCCTCCAGCGTAGATTGTTGTTTTGTCCCAAAGAAGAAACGAGCAACACCTCTTTTGCAGAAGAATCAATGGATAAAACTGATCCGGTTGCAAATGCATCCGGGGAGTAAATAGTGCTGAACGAGGAGTTACTGCGACCCACTAACGGAATGTAGTCCGACGCATTGGCACTAGATGCTACGCCAACGGACATGAACGCGATAAGGGCAATGGCACGCGCCACACCTCTTTCAATACGCATTAGCTTCATGATTTTCGCTCTGTAGAGATTATCTGCTGGCCAATGATTGACTTTGCCAGCACAAATTTTATTGAAAAAAAAACGCCAAGTGTTACCTTGGCGTTTTTCAAGGCGAACTAATCAGAGATTAGTTGTTACCTGGTGTGAATGTTGCTGGAGCATAGTTCCATGCACCTTGCAGTGCGCTACCAACAAAGTTCCACTGAATGTAGGTAGCCAAAGCTGGCAGACCAATCATTCCGAAGTTGTTGTTACCTGTCTTGCTACGAACGATAGATGGCTCAGAGGCGACTGCAACGTTAACCCATCCCTTTGTGAAGCCTTCTGTACCAACAGAAGCGCTAGATGTAGTCTTAACACCTGTTGCAACTTGGAACACATTCAGTTCGTTAGGGAATGCCAAGACCAATGGATCATTGATCGGGCAAGGAGAAACGGTACAACCTGGGATCACAGCAGTCAACAAATTCTCTTGCTCGTCACGAATAGCGAAGCCAACGCGTGGAGAGCCTGGGAATGGAGAGTACTGAGAGCCACCGATGGAACGTGTGAAGGCTTCTTTAGTCGGGAAAGTAACAGTACCGAATGTGAACTGACCGGCTGCGTTGTTGTAAGGAACAACGAAGTCAGACGACCAGAATGCATCTTCCAAAGCAGCCTTAGTTGTGTTAGCCAAGTTAGAGTCGAAACCTGTGTAGCTTCCGACATCATGGTAGCTGAAGTTGTCGTAGTTAGCGAACGTTGTCATTGGCAAAACCAACATGTTGCCGTTCAGTGGGTTGGACAGCTTCACAGCACCAGTCAACACGTTGTCGGTGCTTGCGGTTGTGATTGCAGTTCCAGCGACGCAAGCGTCGGAGTAAGCAGCCAAAATCGACGCCTTAGTAACAACTGGGCTACCAGTAGTACCAGCCACTGTTGGCAAACCGCGCATCATGCGTGTTTCGAAAATGTTTGCGTAGGCCATTGTGTAGCCAACCGAGAAGTTCGCTGTGAGGCCAGCTGTACCAGTGCGGGAGGGGCAACCATTACCATTGCTAGTGACTGTCAAAGACGAGTCATCAGTGCTGGTCATCGTTGTCGTTGTGCCATTGCTTGACAATGTACCAACCCAAACGTCGCCGGGGCTCAGGAAAATCAAAAAGTCCAGCAATTCAGCGCTGTTGTCTGGTGCATGAAAAACGACCTTAGCGACCGCAGAGTCAACTGTCGAAGTGTTGACGACCTTCATTTCTGAAGTCCAACCACCACCAGTCATCACCATGGGAGCAATCAGAAGGTCACCCTTGCCGCCATGAGCAACCTCAACCGCCATAGCCGAACCACCAATTAGCATCGCGCCAATGGCTGCAGCAAGAAATTTTTTCTTCATCACGTGAAATCTCCAAAAAAGAATTAAACAAAAAGAACCTGAGCAAGCCCACGCTTATTGCCGCAGATAGTTTACACCAGAAAGTTCAACAATCCACCCTGTGAACATCGAGTTTTTTTCAGGACTTCAGACTGTTGACCAATGTTACTCAATGGTAGGGCAGTTCCAATGCTTTACCCGCAATATTTGTGTTTGCGATCACAAGTTCACACAAATCGTTGTCAGCGAGCAACAAGCCATCAGCGCCATTTGACCAGCGTTATTGCTTTGTCCCAGAGAGCATTGGATCGCTCACTTCATGCATCCACTTATCCCCTACGAGGGTCCAAGCCTCGATCGTCTCAAACACAGCGTCCTGATTTGTCTCTGGATTAGTCAGAGTAACTGCAATATTGATTGCAGCAGTTTGAGTACTTGATGTAACGCTTCTCACCACAACGGTTTTGAGCAGCCAAGCTCTTTCGTAATAGGCCACATAAAATTTCTCTGATATGTTCTGCTTCAGGTTTTCCAAAGGGAAACGCGACGACCAATTACGGTCTCGATGAGATTGCCAGTAGAACTTAAAAGTAGACAGCAACCCAACCTTTACCAACTCTTGTTCCGCACTCGGGTCCGCGAATTTAACTTCAAGAGGGCTAACCCTGGATTCTGCCTGCAGCAAAGGGGTCGAACCAGAACACCCGGCGAGCCCAGCAACGGCAAATACAAGGCAAACACTCAGACAAGCTCTCTCAATTTTCATACAACCTCATTGGAATCCATCTGCATACTATTAAACTTGCTAAGCGCCCGTCGACCCGCTACGCACCCCAACGGGAAATATGGAACAGGACCTTGGGCATATATACAGTTCTGCGTTTTTGCTCTACCGACACGCAATCATGCCCTCGCCTGATGAGTATTCCATTGAATGCGTTAGCCTGCCTCCCAGACAATTGAGCTGTCGGGCTGAAATTGTAACAACGCAAGCTTGGGCTAGCGCGAAGCCCCGCAAACTCATAGTCGCACACCACTTCATCTGGTTCAAGGTTGTCTCTTACAAGTGCAACGACCTTCTCCAAACAATGAAACCGAACTGTGACACCGTCCGTTAGCTGCATGCAGTACTCACCTCGTGTGTAGGCTTCAATTTGCTCTGTTTTTTTTATGTGATCTGCTCCGTTTACCACCACGATCCGCGCGTCTAAAGCCTTGAAGTCAAAGATCGCTCGCCGAACAGCAGGGCTCTGGTCGTGGTTCTCGATCAACACAAGCTGCCAGCCCGAGTAGGATTGATGGACCAACGAGAAGAACGTACTAATCAGCCCAGTTGCAGACTTCGGCTCAAGTAAGAAAGTGGCGAATGGAGACTCGCCTCCCAGCCGAACAGTGGCGCTCTGGCCTCTACTGGCGAGTTTCTGGATTAACTGCCACCACTTAATGGGCAGGCGATTCCTAAGCGTACGAGATAGATTGCGCCTGATCCACGCACCAAATGTCAACTCACTAGGATTTCTAGATTCCGGATAGAACTGAGATAGGTAGTTAGCAGTATCGTCTGCCAACTGCCGGAGTTCTCTAGCAATGTCATCTAAGTCTGCTTTGATATCCAACAAGTCAGTAGAACGCGCTAAGTTTTGCTCTACCAGATAGAGCGCCTTGGCTTTTAGCGATGAAATACGCCTTTCGTTATCATTAGGAAGCCTCATAAGAGGTAGCGAGATATGGGAAAACTTCCCGACTCTATCTTCAATGGCAACTGAGAATGGAGCTTTGAAGAAGCAGGCATGGGCTTCAACGTAATGTCGCTCTAGGCCCCACGGGCCCTGAGCATGACATTGGATAGCATGAGGGCTATCGTCAGGATATCTCTCATAGTCAAAGCTTACGCCAGAAATGCCCGGCGTAAATCTCGCGGCGGTAACCACCTCTTCCAAGGCATTGGAAATCAAAGTTGCACCAGATCTCAAATGCAGACAATACTCACCGTCAGCGAGCCCGACAATGGTTGGCTGAGACTCCCCAGAGTGAACTTTGACTCGCCCATCCAATTTAGTTAGTCGCGATGCAATGCCACTTAACGTCGGCCGGGCTTCCTTCCCCAAAATAATGAGAAGCTGCCAACCACTAAAAGTTTGTGCCACAAGGGAGAAGAAAGTGTCTAGCAAGCTCGATACATTCGGCGGATTGACCACTATTGTTGCAAATGGCTTTGTCTGCCCACCACCCAAATATGGGCCAGTCGCTAATGTGTCTAGATAGACAGCCTTTGGGCCTACTACATCTGAGAGTGTCACTACTGACCGATCCAAGCCAGGCGAAAACTGAAACAAGTAATCCGCCTTTAGACTCACGCTTTGCAGTCGCTCTTGCAGCGCGAGTGTGTCCTTGCTCATCAGCAGTTGCTCGGCGCGCAACAACTCCATTTCTCTTTCTCGATCAACCGATCGAGGCAGAATCGCATCTGAGCCCAAAATGGGTGCAGATAACTTGGGACGGTTTACAGCACGCACTGATACTCCCGCAGCCAATACTCTTTGGAATCTTTCGGGGAGCGAGTCAAGCGCTTCAACCGCTTGCGAATCAGACGCACGCGTTCCCCCTGATGCGTGCCGCTGTAGCATTTCGGTTAGGTCACCTACTGACATGCTGCGCAAAGCTGCTGCATGCACAGGCCCCATGTAGTCAAGGTAAACGCCAAGAAACCAATGCAATGCCCACTTCGGTTGTTGAAATGGCTCCACCCCACTCCACACAATGTCGAAATCCCGAAACCAATGACGCAGACCCGACTCTGTAGCGTTGAAAAAGTGGTGGGGATAGCCGTGTTCTGGCTGCAGAAAGGCGGTGTCTATCTTCGCAATACCGCCAACTTTAAGCACGCGGCGAATTTCTGCAACAGCCCACTCCGGATACTGCAAATGTTCAAATACCGCTTGGCTCACCACCGCATCAAATGTATTGTCAGCGAAGGGCAACCGATCCGCAGAGGCGACGACATCAACCGCAGGGTAGCGAAAAATATCTATCTGAACAACATTAAAGTAACGATCAAGCTTACCTCCGGCTCCCAAATCCAATACCAGCCCATCTTTGTGAGCCGTGATGATATCGCTAGCACTGGCGCTGTAAGGGTGCCTTGACACGAGATCGTCTTCGGAAATTGTTGCAGCACCTAAGTCTGCAACACCGCTCGGCAAGAGAATTGGGACCCATGCGCGCACGGGGTATTTGGAGTCACATTTATTGCAACCAAGTAGGTTTTGCTGTTGCAATAGCCCGCCTGAACACTTGGGGCACGCCAAGACCGGCAAAAGACGAGCAAAGCGCTCATATTTGGACTCTTCCAGCCCATCTGCGTAGTGAATCATCATGGCAATATGCGGCGTGGTGGCCACGCCAAGGAGAAATCCTCTGCGGATGCCGTCAGATTGGGGCTGTAGTACGGGTCCTCATGCGCTAACAATATGGGCCAGCGTGCCTGCATTTTTTCGATTTCCAAACGAAATCTTCGCTGCTTTTCAGGTGTGTCCTCATATCCCCGCGTGACCGACTCGTGATGAATGAGTTCAGCGTACGGGGTGAAGTGGTTGCGGTACCCGGCACTATGCACTTTTAAGCAAAAGTCAACGTCATTGAACGCAACAGCTAGCCCCTCGTCGAGACCACCCACCTCCAAATAAACATTTCGTTTGACAAGCAAGCATGCGGCTGTGACCCCAATCATGTCTTGAGATAACACTGCCCGCCCCATGTAGCCATGATGTCCACGTGGAAAATACTTGTGGGCGTGACCAGCTACACCACAAACCAAGATAATGCCAGCGTGTTGTAGGCGCCCATCTGGGTACCAAAGTCTAGCGCCAACGCAACCTATCCCCTCCTCTATGGCACACCCAACCATCTCCGATAGCCAATCACGATTGATGACTTCGACGTCATTGTTGAGCAACAAAACAAAGTCGCCTTGGGCTAGCTCCTTTACTGCTCGATTGTTCAACGCGGAAAAATTAAACGGCCTGTCATCGCGCAGCACCCGAATTTCCCCTTCTAGCTCACGACTCTTAAGCATTTCAATCGTCGCAGGATCATCACTGCCGTTATCTACAACGACGATTTCGTAGTTGTCATACGTTGTCTGCTGCAAGCTATCGAGACACTGGCGCAGAATGACTTCTCCGTTGCGAGTAGGTATAACGATACTCACCAGTGGAAGTGGGTAAGGCAAATGCCAGCGAGTGCGATACATGCCACCAGCTTCGGGTGCCTCGGCGGCGCTTGCCGGCAACCCTCTTCTGACATAGTGAGCATCCAGTGCCCGCTGTCCTGCTGTAAATGCATATGACTTTTCGGAGTGCCCAGATGCCGTGCTACCCACTGCGGTCCTCCAGTGATACAACACATGTGGCACGTGCACAATGTTTGCAGCAGCAGTAGCATCAACGGCTCTCAGCGCAAGATCGTAATCTTGAGCCCCCTCCAATCCGATACTGAGTCCGCCAAGACGAAGCAAAAAGCCCACCTCATAGACAGCAAAGTGGCACATATAGTTATGTGACCGCAATAGACCAAGATTGAAATCAGATTTGAAATATGGATCAAAACGATACCCAGTTGTATCAATTTTGTCTTCATCGGAATAAAAAACCATCGCATGCGGAAACTTTTCGATGTATTCGACCAATCTCAGTAGCGCGTGCGGACTGAGTTGATCATCATGGTCGAAAAAGGCTACGTATTTCCCAGTCACCATACCAATTGCTTCATTTGTAGCTTTTGATATGTGACCATTTATGCTCTGATAACGAACACGAATCTTAGAGTTGCTCTCTTCATATCTCCGCAAAACATCTTTGACGTGTGGCGCAGTGGATGCGTCGTCACAAATACACAACTCCCAATTTGTGTAAACTTGACTGACAACGGATTCAATGGCACGAACTAGATCTTCTTCAACCGTATTGTGGACAGGCATGACCAAGGAGATAAGTGGTTTTTGAGTCAACCGTCTTACGTCTACATAAAGCGACGCCATCTGGGAATCGTTAAAGCTATCAAATTTTTCTACCCATTCGGCGTAACTGCCGATAGCGGCTTGAGAGCCGGGCAGGGATGTCGCCAGCGAAGGAGGTTCAAAGTCATTGCTGTTTAAGCGAATTACACGACGCTTCAGTCCTTGAACGCCTTCCGTCCGCAATACCGCAAAGGATCTTGCGATAATTTGCAGCCAAGGCATTTGCTTTTGGTGACCGAGCTTGACGGCCTGAAAAATAGTGCGCAACCTTGTAGCTCTACGGCTCACAGCCCGCATCGGGCTTGTTATCTTCCAGGAATTGCTTGCTTGCATTTCTTCAATGACAGACTGTTGGTGCGTTATCAATGCTTGCCGATCAGCCGACTCAAGCGCTTGTACTTCTACAAGTTCATTTAATTCTTGCCGCTCAGAGCGCACTCGCTCAAGCTCACTTAACATTGCCGCCTGTTGCTTTAATACATTATCTAAGTGCTTGCGTTGCACTGCACTATTTGCAGTGTTTTCTGTAAATTCAATCTGCAACTTGAAATAGTTATCGCGGCTTGAAGCCAAATCAGCTGAAAGTGATTCGACACTTTTAGCCAACAATTCCAACTCGTCCTTTTTCCTATCGAACAACCCCCGTAAATCTGCCAACACCTCCTGGGCATGCGCTTCTGCCTCCCTTGCGTTCTTGGACTCCGCACGTGCAAGCCCAAGCTCAGCATAAGCCTGTAAAGATTCGTTGTGTGCGATAGCGATCTGCAAAATGGCATTGTCTTTTGCCCCTTTTGCAAACTCGCGATCCGCACATGCAAGATCATGGGCTCTTCTAAAATGATCCGCATCTTGCCGTGCTGAGTTGGCTTCATGAACAGCCATTGCAGCACGCTCCTCGCTAGCCACAAGCTTGTCAGACAAAAAACGAATGGTGGTGTTTTTTTCAGCCATTTCTGATTGCAGAAAATCCACAGATCGACTCAAATGGCGACGCGCAAGGGCTCTAGAAACAAGCTCTTGAAAGACGACATCAGACTGAACGACTGACCACTTAGAATACATTTGAGCAGTCGCCCGCTTTGCTAGTTCTTGATCAAGTCTTACGCCAGCACCGCTAAGGGCGTCAATCCTGTATGCGGCGGATACACCGGACACAAATCCAAACGGTGTATGGGTTTCAACTTGCTGCCAAAAATCCCAATCTTCATAAATGTCGAATCTCTCATCGAAAAGACAGCCACGATCAATGAGACTACGACTAAACATAACGCCGTGAATTGGCATGAAATTGCCGTATGCAAGCTCTCTTGCGGCATAGGGGAAGTCAAAGATTACGCCTGTTGATTGCCCCGCGCCGTCTACACAAACAACTCCGGTGTGAACAGCCATCAATGCGGGGTTGTAAACCAAGAATTGAGCCAGCTTACTTATATGATCCGGATAGAACCAATCGTCATCATCAAGAAAAATACAGAACTGCCCTGAGGCAGCCTTCAATCCGACGTTTGCCGCCCTAGATCGACTCAATTGTTGATGTTCACTCGCGATACGGACAGGGAAAGGAACATCCGTCAAGTCAAGGTCGACCAAACCATTCCCTGCGACGTCCACTAGAACAAGCTCAATATTGGCATAAGTCTGCGCGACAACTGAATCTATGGCTGATGCTAATGTCGAACGCATTTTCGTACGTATGACGACTGAGATCTGAGGCACATCGGACGCAATAGTAGGAACACCACGAGCCCACAACTTAGATCGCTCGGATCCAAAAGGACTTTGCGCCGGCAGGTTAAGAGACTCTGCGGCATACCACTCATAGCCCTCTGCAGTAGTTACCGATTTATCTAAAGTCAAAGCGCGGAAGCGGTTCAACGCATAGACGAAGTCAGGATAAGCCAAATTTGAATTTTGACTCGGGAAGCACTGCATGGCATCTGCTTTTCTATCCCATACTGATGAAATATCTATTAACTTATTTGGCCTCAGTGGCGCACTCACTTCATATAGGAGCAACTGCGATTGACCACCTAATCTACGCACAGCTTCTACAACCGACATCGCGGTTGCTCTGTGGTCTGGATGAACCTCCCAGAGCGATGGCGCATAGATGATAGAGGCGCCACTTTCGCAAATCGCATCCATGATGCGCTGAACAAAAGGCTCCCCGTACGCTAAGCTTCTATCCTTGAGTCCCCAACATACTGGTTCTGGCATACCCAAGACTAAGGCGGCAGATTTGCTTTCAACCATGCGCAACTCTGCATACCGATCATCTGAACCGTTTTCCCCGCCGCCGTCACCAGCGGTCAATAATATGACTCTGGTCTTTTGACCATTTTGAACATGCAAAAGAAGTGCGCCACCGCATCCAAACACCTCATCATCCGGATGCGGTGCAAAAACAAGCACCGCCCCAGTTTCAGGCACTGAAGAAGTGTGATAGGGGATGATTTCTGCCTCGGCGTTATTCATGTTAATAGCTGGTAATCCCTGCAAGAGCGCTTCTTTTCAGAGTCTGCGTAAGCACAGATTATTGTTTTGGAAAAAGCTGCAAGAAAGGATTGAAGTTTGCAGGGGGGGGCGTGCTTTGGGTTTGAGACGCGGGGCTCTGAGCCGCGGCTTGGGCGGCAACAATGGCGGCGGCTAAACTGCCCGGTGCCGGATTCTTTAACGCATTTTCAGGATTGCCAGCTGGGGTTGGGACGGCGTTTGCTTGAGCGCCAGCTCCAGGCAACTTGCCAGCCGCATCATTGCTAATACTTGCTTGTGATTGGTTTTGCGGACTCACACTCACATTTGGATCTGTTTCGTTTGATCCAGAGCCTGTCGACACGACTTGTCCCCCGCCCCCTGCCCCGACAGTTCGATCCATTTTTTTATTGAAACTCAACTGCTGCTGACCTCCGGGAGCCGTCAAGACTAAGTGCGTCGGCTTGATACCTGTGAGCGTGTATTCACCAATCGCTTGACCTTCTGAAATAGTAACGAATGGCTTTCCGGATGTATTTAGGCTTGCAAAGCGTGGGCCGTACTTAACGGTCGCTCTCTTAGTTTGTCCAACAATTACGACACCGTAGAGTTGTATATCTTGGTCGGTTATCGGTGTTGGCGGTGGCGGTGGCGGTGGCGGTGGCGGTGGCGGCACCCTGTCTGGCCACAGTTGCCTTTGTCTGTCAAATTCATTGGTGCTCTCCAATGATTGAAGGTAGGGCGGGGGAGTCAAAGGTTTTTTAAAAGACGTGTTGCCACTCAATGCAGGGGCTTGCTTTTTTGCTTCGGCTTGTTTTGCCAAATCAGGCGCTTCGCTGGACACCCTCGCGGGAAACTCTGCACAGAGCACAGTCTGAGCCGCAAGCATTGTCCCAAAGAGCAAAGCAGCACCTATTCTGTTCATCCTCAACACTCTCGCATCCTGGCACATCATCCGTAGCATAAATAGCTCTTAAGTTACTCAACTTCTATTGAGCTTGAAATACCTACAATTATCCTCTTCCGATGAGCAGGTCAGCGGTCCAATTCTGGCAAATAATGGTGCCCCTTCAAAGTTACCGATTACTTCAGCAGGGAAGCCGAAATGACTGCCGTCAATAATGCTTCCAATTGCAGGGCTCATGAGCGGGCTAGGGCTCAATTCACACAGCCACTTTCCAGGGGAAAGGTCTATTCCATCAGTTGGAAACGCAATATAGTTTCCTAACAATGGTGTGAGCATTTCTTCTTTCAACAGTTCAGCAGTTTTTTTATGCCAACGTGCATTTGCACTTGTGTACTTGTCAAAATACAAAACGGCGCTTTTTGCCATCATCTGATCTTTGTGAGACTGGTTTCGCCAGCGATGAACTCCCTTGGCTGACGGCACCATTGCGAACGTGCAACCACGCCGCTTCAACCTTCTACACAAATCCGAATCCTCAAAATACATAAAGAACCTGGGGTCAAACAAGGGGCTAGAAGCCTCAATGGCAGATCGGCGAATCATGAGCATCCCTCCTGAAAGAGCTCTTTGGCTTATCGGAGAAACGGAGGTCCAATATCTAACCGCCTCCTTTCGAGACGCTCGGCTTAGCTTGCGGGCAACGTCACGATCTCTTAGGGCAATCTCACCGGCCCACGCTCTGATTTCAGTTGGAAACCAACTGGGGGGCAACATCCAATGACACGCATCGTCAAGGTACTGCATAGGTGCTACCGCACCCAGTCCATTTGACAGTTTCAATTGCCCAATCAACCTTGCGATACACCCCGGCAAAACTCGTGCATCGGGATTCAAAAGAAATATAAACTCCGAATCAGATTTATCAACAGCCCAGTTGCAGGCGCGCCCAAAGCCCAAATTTTCAGAACTGATTAAAACCCTAACCGTGCTTGGCAACGCGGCAACCAGCGCATCCGACTCAACACGACTACAACTGTTATCAACAACAACTACGGTCAAACTGGAGTCATCATCAAGCAAAGATTTCACAGCACCTGCGGTATCGGCAGCACTGAAGTAGTTGACAAGTATTGCGGTGCAAGACATGGCGCTTCATTTCGCCATGGGACGGCCCACAACTAAGTAGGCGTAAGTATTCAGACCATTCATATCCAATGAGAGACCATCAAAGCCGCGCAAATCTGCATTCCAGCGCGCGGGACAAGGCACGCTGACTGGCTCAGCTCGTTCGACGGTGAGTCCACATCGATCAAACAACTCAAGAATACTCTTCAACGTGAAAAATCTTAAATGAGTAATGCATTGGATACCCGCCGGTGCATAGTCCCAACGCCCTTCCAAAAGATCAACCACCACCGACCAGTGCCCTACATTAGGGATCGAAGCTATGACGACCCCGTTATCAGACAAGAGCCGCTTGGAGTGCAGGAGATATTTTTCTGGATTCTCCACATGTTCCAGCATGTCGAGAAACGTAATACAGTCAAAGACAGGTGACGCTGAATACTGTAGGAAGTCGCCAGATGTTACAAAATCCGCACATTTACTAGCACGGGCTTGCTCTGCAATATCACAATCTAGCTCGACCAAATGCGTCTCAACCCCAAGCTGAGATTTGGCAAGTTTCAGAAAATTGCCAAGCCCTCCACCGACATCCAGACAGACCCGCGTAGTGTCAGGAATCATAGCAACGACATCAGATCGACTTCCTGAAAAATACCCGCTCGCATCATGTAGATATGCGCCCGCAACCCTTCCAACAATCAACTCCGCATCACCATATCGGTTCAAAGCATCAACGGTCATCAACTGCAAAAGGGATGAAGACTCTCCACCTACCTCAAGGCGGCATGTTGATGGCTGTCCTTGCGCATCGACATAGCGCTCCATGCCCCGTAGCGTAGCGTAATCAGGCGTTTGCATCGGCAAGAAGTTGTTGGAGTCACATGCTTCGACCACGTCATACCCCGATGCAAGTGAATCTAGCAAGCGATCTAAACAACGGCCATCTAGTGAAATCCATGGATGTGCGATTACCAAGACCAAGTCAGCAGTACTTGCCTCTGCAATATCAAGCATCCCTCCACCTTCAGCGGGGAAGCACCACTTGACATCGGCAGGCAAGTGTCGCCTCAATTCCGCTTCAGCAAATCTTAATTCAGCACCTCTAGTTGGATTGGGCGTCTTTACCACTACCCACTTAATATCAGCCAAACACTTACTCCACTTCTACAAAATTCGCCATAGCACTAATGCACGTAAATAGTTTTACTCACTACAAAAAATCATTGGGTCGTAGCTTTCAACGTTTTTTCACTGCTCGTATTATTTTTTTCGAGAATGGGTTTCAAATCTCTTAATGCACTCTGAAATTGATTCGTAATCCTCTCGCCATCAGCTTTATCATTCACAATAAATGAGGTTATTGACATGATTAATTCAGTTTTATCGCGTATTTTCTTCGTGGAACCGAAGAGTGCGCCGAGAACAGGAATGTCTTTCAAGCCAGGTATACCTGCAACGTTATTATTGCCAGAGTCTCTTATTAAACCAGCGATCAACAGTGGCTTTCCATCATCAACAATTACTTCTGTGCTTACCTTACGTTTTGAAAAATTGGGATATGTCACTCCACCCACGGTAGATCCAATAGCCTGAACATTGCTAACCTCTTGAGACACAGTTAGAGAAACTTTGCCAGAAGCGCTAATGACTGGTGTAACTTCCAAAATAATGCCTGTAGGGCGATAAGTTACAGAATTGGAAATAGAGGCACCACCAAGGGCATTGGGGGTCGATGAAGTTTGAGTAACTACCGCTACCTCGTCACCTACTTCAATGCGCGCTAGCTTTCCATCACTAGCCATGACATGCGGCGTCGAAAGCACATTCACATTCGTATCTTGCCCTAGCAAATTCAACAAGCCAATGATCTGTCCAGTGGTGTTAAGCACAGAATAGGTGAGACCGCCGCCCGTACCACTAACAATACCTGTAGCATCCGCCGGCTTCACCAAGCCACCAAGCCCTACTCTGCTCGCCCAAGTTTGACCGTTATATTTGAGAGCATCATTTAGCCACCACTCCACTCCATATTGCAAAGTATCGTTCAGCGCGACCTCTGCCACCATGACTTGAATTAAGACCTGCTTTGCAGTGATGTCCAGGCGCTCCAGTACTTTTTTTATTTGTTTGTAGTCCTGTGAAGTCGCACGCACAACAATCGTATTAGTTATTTCATCAGCAATAATTTGTACTGATCCACCGAGCCCAGGCACACTACCGCTAGAACTGCTCTGGGATGGAACATTGCCCCGCGTGACCACGGTCGTCGGTGCCGCTTGACTATTGCTTGCGGTAGCACCTCCTGCACCCAAGGGATTGCCTGCGCCGGTAGCCCCTTGACTACCTCCAGCTACAACGCCAGACCGTGAGGGACTTCCCGAGCTAGCGGCACCGCCAAAAATTTGTCTCAATAAATCAGCCAAATGTGGGGCATTACCATTTACTACTGGGTATATATGAACAAATGCCTCCAAACCGTTCTTGGGTTCTGCATCCAATGTCTTAATCCATTGCTCGGCAGATTGCATCAGCTTCTCGTTTGCCGTTGCTACCAATACCGCGTTGGCGCGTGTGACAGGGAGAAAGTAGACTTTGGTCCCATCTGTACCCGGCCAATTGAAAACACCTGATGTCTTGAAGAGTCCGTCAAGATCCTTCACGATATCAGCCGCATCGGTAAATGACAAAGGAAATAAACGAACACTAACTTGCTGCAGATAATCAACATCCAATGTCGCAACCATTTCAACGACCTTAGCAACATTTGCGGCTCTATCGGCAACAATCAGGTAGCGATTTGTTGGATCATTGGAAATTAGCGCTTGCGGGCCAATAAAGCTTCTAACGGTATTCGCAAGCTGACTTGCTTGAACAAACTTTACAGGAATTATCTGCAAAACTGGTGACGCAGGACCAACACCATTTGTGGGAAGCGTCTCCCTTGCTGAATTTATTTCTTTTATTATTTTATAAACAGAACCTTGCTTGACAATAGAAACATTCACCGTTGAAAGCGCTGTTTCTAATATGCTGAATATATCAGCAAGGTTTACTGCGCCTGTACTCTTCATCGTTATTCGACCTTGTACAGAGGGGTCGACAACGTAGTCAAGGCTCAAGGCATCACCCAACACAACCTTCAACACATCGTATATGTCCGCATTGTCAAACATCAGCGTTATCCCTGGATTGGGCATCCCGCTGAGTGGTGACGTATTTGATACCGATTTCGCTGCGCCGTTTGTACTTGGGGCACTCTTTGGCCCGGCTTGGTCTGCTAACTCAGACTTCTTGGAATCAGTTGCTGCCGCGCCAGAAGAGGTTTGGTTTTTGTCAAAATCTAGCCCACTCTGCCCAACGCCGTCTGCGGATTTGGACTGGCCTGTGACAGCTGTTCCCGCTTGTGCAGCTGCGGCAGTTGGAATAAGAGAGCACGGCAGCAGGGCCACAACGAACCAAAGAGACAGACCCCGCACATAGTTACGCTGCATTGCAGCAAAGATAGAGGCGGTTATTCTAATTTTCATAAATACTAACGAGGCACGCTTTTATTCACTGCCGATGGATAAATTATGGGTTGAAGATAAAGTGCCAAGAATTGAGATTTAACCCTAATATTTCCAGCTCCCGCTACCAAATTATTTTCCGCTATAACATCCAACTTATTGACACGGATGGCATATTCGTTAACTGCTAACGCAGACTCCAGTCTGTTGAGCTGCTGCGGAACACCCACAAAATCCACTTCCAACAGAAGCACCCCCTCTGCTCCCTTTGCTGCAGAGCTGGATCCTGTCGGCGTAACTGTAATTTCATCGAAGTAGAGCGCCTGCAACACACTCTTTATGCTCGACTCCATCTGAAGAATAGGAGAGGACGAACTTGTCGACTTAAAGGATCGTGTTTCAATCTCTTGATACTGTGGTTTGAGCAATTGATGAACTTCAAGCAACCGCGGTTGATAAGTCTTCATTTGTTCGACTTGAGAGATTCGACGGTCCATATCCTCTGAAGCATCCAAGGAGGCTACATATTCATCAAGGAGATGGTCTAAAAGAAGAAATAGCGCCCCTATTACCAGCAGCGGCACACCGAGGAGCAGCCAACCTCTGCGCCGAATTGTTCGCATCCAACTTCGCTTCATGGTGCTTTAGCTTTAGAGGGCACAGCTGATGTCCCGATAGAGGGATCACTCCACACCAAATTCCTCGCAAATGTGGCTTTTGGTGCCTCCTTGATACTTCGAGGGTCAACATCATGCACGTCTCGAAAGTTAAGTGAATTTTGAAAAGAAATGGTCTTATTCCTAATGGGATCTATACCGCCAGCGAGACGAACATTAATTCCGTCTTGAGAGAAGTAGTGAATTGATGCATTCGGTCCTAGCGAGCCCAATACACTGGCTAGTATTCTGAACGATTCCGGTTGGTTCGTGAATTGATCCTTAAGTTCAATCACCTTTGCAAAACGCACAGCTTGCACACGTAGGGCTTTAGCGTCCTCGTAGATCGCCAAGTCCTTTCGCACGCTTGTTCGCCCTTGCCCGATCTGGGTTTGCAGCTCGTAGTTGTGCCAAAAAACCAAGACCACCGCAGCCAACAGGAGGCTTGCTGCCAAAAGACTTACCTTAGCGACTGTCTTAACGACGTCATTCTCGGTCGAGCCTACTTCAATACCCTGTTGCAATGAAAACGCAAAGGCTCGCAAAGTATCTGACGGCGCCCGAGGTGGCAACTTGGAAAATGACTGACTTACGCTCGACACCTTCTCGAACTGAAGGGCTGTCTTGTCGGCACCAGCAGAATACATCCGCACGGAGTTGCCTTCAATGCCCGCCAATTCCCGCGCCAGTACAGCATCGAGAAAAATAGTGCGATCTGTCCCTAGGCTTTTGCTCCTCAATACCCCATGACCGCCGTTGAATATATGCAGGAAAGCTTCTCCACGCACATCATCGATCAGCACACCATTCGCATTGGCAGGTAACGACAAAGACGTCGTGAAAAGCTGCGCTCTTGCAAACAACTCGCAACATCGCAAACCCACTTGCAGAGATATGCGTTGAAAAACGCCAACCCAATCTTTGTGAACCCACAGAATGCTTGCGCAAAGATCACGGCCATTCCATGCCTTGGATACCAAGATATCATCCCGCTGGAAAGGAAAAACCTGATCCAATTCAGGACCATCAGCGGAAGCTGTTCTGTTGTGCACAACACCAACGATGTCTGGCGGTAGAACCCACGAGACATTCGTCTTTGGTTGCAAATGCCACCCCTCAATCGCCTTCTGGAGGCCCGCCTCGACGTGGGTAAGATCATTGCCCAACGTATCTAGCGGTACATTGACGAACGCAGCCTCTTGCCAGCCCAAAAAACCCAATTCGTACAAAGCGATATCTAGACCTGAGGCAGTCATAGAAACAAAGACGTGCCTATCGTGCTGCATCAGGCTTTTAATAAAAGCCAATGTGTGTAACTTCATTTTCCGCATAAGAACGCTTATTGATGCAATAGAGAGCTTTGGATATAGGTAGAGTCAACAATCTGGAATGCATCACCTTCTTTCTTGATCAATGCAACCAGCCCCAGAGACTTACTTCCCAAAGCCCCATGATTCTCAACACTTAACCTCAAGAAGTTGGAGGCCTCCCGCCGTCGAGGGATGGCATTACCACTAAGCATTTGCGCTGCCTCAGCATCGGACACAACCCCTCGTGTGCGCAATGTGCTCAAACGCTCTAACTGAGATGTGCTGAAGTTTGCCAAAATCTTAAACATAACAAGAGGTGACTCATTGATATCCAGTTGCTTTTTTTGAGTCCCGATGACGATTAAATCAGTCAAGTCGAGCCCTTGATCATTCAGAGCCCCCCTTATAAGAGGCAACGACAGCGTATTGCTTCCAACGATTTCCTTGATTGATCGAAAACCGCCCCTGCCGGTTGATAGCTCTATCGCCCGTTTATCCTGTAAAACAGTTTTTGCAAAAGTCTGAGCCCCTTCGTCATTGGCCCCCAGCACAACTGCAAGTCGCATCCACTCGTCATAGCTTAGAAGATTGCCATCTGGCAACAGAGAGGCATCGAGACTAGCACCATGAAGCTCAAAGCCATTCAACTCAAGATCAAAGACTACCGCAGAGATTGCGCTAGGTTTGCCCAAATTGTCTGGCGTTGATTGTCCTCTATCTTTCGCATCTTTCGACGCGTTGACGCTGAGCTGGGCTATGCCGCGATGAACAGCACCCGTCAATGCATACTGCTGCTGCAACTTAATTTTTTCATCGCCCAACGCGCGAGCCTCAAGACGCACAGCGGTTGCGACACTGAGCGCCAGCACCGCAATGACTGACAAAACTCCAAGCGTGAACAGCAGTATGTAACCCCGCTCGCTAGCACCAACAACTGCTCCCGAGCTGATGCCCCCCCCTAGACTAGAGCGTTTCTGCAACAAATACATAGTTTGGCAACTCGCCACGAAAATCACTAACTTGAAACCGAATTAGTTTTGGCACCGGATCATCTACACCCCATTGACTGACCCACTGCATCGGCGCCTTGTCTTTACCACCATCACCCTTCTTCAAGGCAGCGAAACCGCAGGTCTTCAAGTTATCCAGTAAAACCGTCTGAATTCGATACTGCTCCTGAGGGTTTTTGACTGGAGCAGACACCTCGGTCTTTGGAGGCGGAGGCAATTCAATACTTGTATGGAGAAGCGAGTAGCCAAGTTGTTTATTCAGACTGCATTCGTAATTGACACGGAGAACATTGCTCACTAAATCACTCTCTCTAGGTTGCGTTGTTACGAACTCTATCGAGCGATCTGTCAACTTAAATGCATTTACCCTGAGTTGCCATTCAGGTCTCAACGTATTCTCCAAAATCTTGAACTCACTACTTTTAGTTTGTCTAAGCGCATTTCGGGCGTAAAAATCTGCCCCCGAACCCAGCGCCATCGCAGAAATCATGGCAATCACCACGGAAAGCGCCATAGCAACCATTAGCTCTAAGAGGGTAAACCCCGCTTCTCGGGATGAGCAATTCATGGCGTGACACGGTTCATTGGTTGGGCGGAAGCGGATACGATGGGTACCTTTGGCACATTAGCCGCACTGGTACGACGGCTGACAAGTGTTGCCAGTCGATAAGACTGCTGCGTCGCAGCACCACCCCAAAACACCTCAATATCAACCTGATCCAATGTGACCAAGGACTCCTCTTGTCCGAGTCCTTTTTGACTCGCAATTTTGAATGGTCGAACTGTTAAGCGGTAAGAAAATACGTGGCCACCAAATTGCGCATCGCCCGGAGCATCGCTCTCTGTAGTTGCTCCGGCCTCCATGAACTCATCCAGAGTAGCCCGGGCAAAAAGCATCGCGGTGTTCTGCGCAGAGGCACGGTCCTCCAATTTATGCACCCCCGACACCACCCCGAACGTTGTTGAAAACCCAATTCCAATCAGTGCCAATGCAACGAGGACTTCCAACAATGTAAATCCCCGCTCAACCATGCCATATCGATACAACTCACAGCACCGCATCACTGAGTCTCCCGCGCACTTGCCCAGTATGTTTTGCAAGTTTGAGTTCATATCTCCGCCCTTGAGGAGATATCAAATCGAATGCTTGTCCATCCATCGCACCATCAGCAAAAAAATAGATCACTGCTTTGCGCTCTAACGCGACTTTGGTATCGCCCGATGCACTCACCAACTCATACTTAAAATTCGTTGGAAGTTTCAATAACAATTCACGCCCACCATCATTCAATTGCCGGATCTCGGCAGCATCCACTACAACTTCTGCAGCGACGGTCGCCCCGGTGCGCATTGCTTTATTTCGCATGGCCTGCAACGTCTGGCGAGTCCGATCCTGCCACCTTCGCTCATCCATCCTCATGGCCAGTTTGTCGACAGAGGCAACAGCAAAGCCTGAAGCGATGCCGATTAACGCAAGTACGATGAGTAACTCAAGCAGAGTAAATCCGTTGACTCCTCTTCGAAGACCAATAAACAAGGGAATTACTTCCAGCTGAGAACATCAGCATCGTCGCCTTCACCACCCTCTTTTCCGTCGGCACCCAAAGACGAAATCTCATACTCTGCGGCAGTACCTGGAAACTTGTAGACGTAATTGTTTCCCCAAGGATCTTTTTCAACAGGCTTCTTCAAATAGGGGCCTCGCCAATTCGCCGCTAATCCTGCATCTACAGGTTTGATTGACAAATAAGCGATGCCCTGTTCAGTTGTAGGGTAGCTAGACATATCCAGTCGGTATGAATCCAAGGCAGCACCCAACATTTCAATCTGAGCTCTAGCCGCCTTCCCTTTGGCAGCACCCAATTGACCAAACAACCGAGGTCCCACCAATGATGCCAGCAAGACCAGTATCACCATCACAATCAATAGTTCAATCAAAGTGAAACCATTGGTTTTTGATTTTTTCATCTTACTCATAAAAAATTCATTTTCATATATATTAAATGTCATAGCGGCATGTCGTTGATTGAGAATATTGCAGACAACATTGAAACCACAACCGTACCAATCAGACCACCCATTACCAATATCATAATAGGTTCAAAAATAGACACGAGATTTCTGGTTGCCTTTTGAATATCACTCTCATATTGATCGGCAACCTTCAACAACATTTTGTCCAACGCACCAGACTCTTCGCCGACTGTCGCCAGTTGCCCTAAAAGTCTTGGAAAAAAGGGATCTGCCAAAATTGGTGTGGCCACACCTTTACCCTCTTGAACAGCGTGAACCACGCGGTCCAAGGCTTTCGCCAAAGGAAGATTGTTGGACAACTCCCTCACAATGCGCATCCCAGTCAAGATTGGTACACCGCTCGCCATTAAAGTTCCCCAGGTACGACATACATTCGCCAGTTGAATCTTCAGGATGAGGTTCCCTACCAAGGGAACTCGCAATAAAATCCGCTGCCAAATCTCCAGCCAGTACGGGTTGCGCAAAGCCTGAAGAAATACCAATACTAAAAGTGCGACCCCGCACAATATGTAGAGACCATTACTTTGCAAAAATTCACCCGCCGATATAAGAATAGCAGCAGGCAATGGCAGTGTTTGGTTCATATCGGCAAAAATTTGTCCAAACTTCGGCAATACAAATACGGTCAACCCCAGCAACGCACTGACTCCAAAAACAAACAATACCGCGGGATATATTGACGAAGTTATCAAAAATGACCTGAACTCAATACTGCGCGTGTAAAACTCTACCAACCGCCGTATCACCAAAGGCAGCACACCGCCCTCCTCGCCCGCACGGATCATGTTGATATAGAGGCGGGGGAACACAGACGGAGTCTTCGCAAACGCATCCGCCAGAGTGCTTCCCTTTTCCACTTCGATCACGACCATTTCCATAACCCGCTTAAATCGCTCATGGGAGAGACTGCCAAGGCTGATATGCAAGGCCCTATCCAGAGGCAAGCCCGCTTCAATCAAGGTTAGCAATTGCTCGGACATGGCCACCACGTGCTTGATGCCAACGCTTTTGGAAAAACTAAAGTTCAATGGGGTCTGCACCGCTGGCATGGAGCTCGGCGTTAGCTTTGAAGCCTCGTTCTTGGGCGCAGAGGCCGATGGAGCTGGCTTAGGTCGAGGCAGCATTACAGTCCCTGCCGCGTTACCCGGGCTAACTCCTCAAGAGTTGTCAACCCTGCCAAGACTTTCTTGACGCCATCGGATCGCATTGTCTGAACGCCTTCAGAAACGGCGCATCTACGTACACCCTCAGCAGGCAGCTTTTTGATGATTGCCTCCTTGATAGCCGGCGTTAACGGCAACAACTCGTAAATACCAGTACGTCCCATGAAACCGGTGTGGCTGCAATGCGTGCAACCGGTGCCATGGCACAAGTGTGAAACGCTTGCGGTATCAAAGCCCTCTTCCTGCAAAAACAAAATATCGGCTTGTGTCACCGGTGTTTCTACCTTGCAATGGGGGCAAATTAGCCGCACCAGACGTTGGGCCACAATTAGAACAACGGAGGAGGCAATGAGGTAGCTCTCAACCCCCATCTCCATCAACCGATGCGGAGCACCAAAAGAGTCATTGGTGTGCAAAGTAGAGAACACCAAATGCCCGGTTAATGCCGATTGAATAGATATCTCGGCAGTTTCATGATCCCGGATTTCGCCCACCATGATGATGTCAGGATCTTGACGAACAATGGACCTGAGTGCACTGGCAAACGTTAAATCGATTTGCGCCTTTACCTGTATTTGATTGACGCCTTCAATCTGATATTCAACGGGGTCTTCTACCGTGATAATTTTATTACCTGGGGTATTCACTTTACCCAATGCCGCATAAAGCGTACTGGTCTTGCCACTACCTGTCGGCCCAGTCACCAAAATCATCCCGTGGGGCTGATTGATGGCATCTTCAAAAATAGCCAGCAAGCTCTCATCAAACCCCAGGGTATCCAAACCCATTAAGCCTGGCCCCTGATCCAAAAGACGAATCACCATGCTCTCACCGTGCACAGTGGGCACCGTCGAAACACGCATATCGACTTGGCGACCACCAATGTCTATTTTCATACGCCCATCCTGAGGTAATCGCCGTTCAGCAATATTCATCTTGGAGCGCAACTTCAAATGGGAAATCGTCGGCAAATAAAGCCTTTTAGGCGGTGACTCCACATCGACAAGAACACCGTCAATCCGAAACCTAATCCGCGCGGAGTTTTGACTGACTTCAAAATGCACATCAGAGGCCCGGCGCTCAATGGCATTCAGCAATACCTGCTGCACCAAACGCACAACAGGAGCATCACCCGCTAGCGCCTTTAAGGTTGCAAGGTCGTCATCCAAAGGCTCCTCTTCATCCAAGTCTGTGGGCATCAAACTGACATTGGAGGTGTCTTGAAAATAGACCTGCTGAATCTTCTCGCGAATCCATTCTGGAGGCCCCAGTCGGACATCGATTGGCATCTGAAAAAACTGCTCTATCAAGTCCAGTGCCGTCGTATTCAAGGGCGCGCACGCCGCCACCACTTGTTTGTTGTGCAACTCTCCCAAGGGCAGCAGCTGATTAGATGCCAAAAAACCGGGCTTGATCTCGGCCACTCTCTGGATTGGGTCACCCTGAAAGTCTTCAAGCTTGAGCAAGGGAAAGCCGAAGCGAATGCTCAGTTCAGCGATTGACTCAGATTGTGGCGCTATTGAAGTGGGGGGCGTTGGTTCCATAGAACATCTAGAAAGAAGCGCGGCTCAACAAGAATGGAAAGTGCTCAGAGCCAAGCTGGAACGGGCGTGTGCCCACAGCAGCGGCATTGTACCTGCTGGCTATCTCAGAACGCCTCTAAGGCGCATCAGTGTGACCTAGGGTTGACGAGCCCGATCCCGCTCTTCCCAGCGTTTTTTATCTTCTATGCAGACCTGCAGGTTTGCATACTCCGGTTTTTGACATTCCCGATAGATGCACATCGGCTTGGTGAACAAATTGCTATCGCCACACAGTACTGGAGCTTCGCGTTTGGGATTGGAAGGACCACTGGCGGTGGCGGAAATGACAAGCTCCTCTTTCTGGTGTGGCTCCGACGCTTTTTCTACAGCAGACTTAGGGGTGCCTGCTTTTTGCTCTTCTTGTGGCTTGGTGGACGCAACGGCGGGACGCGACAGCTTGGGCGCACGTTGTTGCACACTGGATGCATCGGATGCTTTTGCCGCCGGGGCACTGACATCGATAAAGACCTCTTCTGGGGCAGATGCCGAGGGCTCGATAGCGCGAGGGGGCGTGGCAACGTCCACAACTTGCGTTTGCATCACCATTGTGTTTGCAGCGGATGGGGCGTCCGCAAAGCCGCCAAACACTCCCAACTTCCACACAGCGGCCAGCAGTAGAAATAAACCTGCAATGAGCCCGCCAGGCAACAGCCAAACCGGCCGAGTGCGATTGTTTTCCGTATTCGGAGAGCGCACTTTGGGTGTAATCGGCTGCACCTTGGGCGTCTTCGGCTGCTTGTCGAATGGAATCGTTTCATCCACTGTCGCCGATGCGCCGAATACCGCAGAACTTGCGCTCGCGGCGCCCGCCGACAGGGAAACCTTGTCGCCCAACGCAATCCGCCAGTCAAAACGCTGGGGCCGACTGACCGACCTCAGTTTCAATGCCTTGGCAAAGGCCTCCACGGATTGCGGGCGGTCGCCAGGCTGCACGGCAAGCGCATAGTCAATGGCTTTAATGAATGAGGACGAATACGACTGACCAAAATGAGTCTCGGTTGTCTTTGCAATTTTGGCCATGGTCGGCAGGCGGTCCCGCACAACCCGAAAAGTGGCAGGCAGTGGAGCCTCGTTGCAAACGCAACCATGGACCACTGCGGCCAGCGCATAGATATCGGTCCAAGGGCCTTCGCGCAAATCGCTCGCATCGGCGTACTGCTCAATAGGCGCGTAATTGACTTTGAGGACGGCCGTGTGTTTCTTATTACCCTCCATCACGGCCAAGCGCGCCGCGCCCAAATCCAGAAGCACCGGGGGACCGGTATCTTGCAAAAAAATGTTGTCGGGCGACACATCGCGGTGCAGCGCGTCACTGGAATGCAAGACTTTGAGCGCTTCCAGTACCGACCACAAAACCACGCGCAGCCAATCTTCGGGCGGTGGGCCACTCATCTGCAGCCGCGCCTGCTTCAGCGTGATGCCCTGGTACAGAGGCATGGCCATATAGGCGGTGTTATTGGCTTCCCAAAAGCGGTAAACCTTAACCAGACTGGGGTGGTCAAAGCGGGCCAGCAGCCGGGCCTCTGCAATGAATGAATTCAGTCCAGACTGAAAAGTTTGGGAATCTGTAGCAGAACGCGCCGAGAGCTCGTGGTTGGCGGTGCGCGCCACCAACGCAGAAGGCATGTACTCCTTGATGGCCACCGCCCGCTGCAGAGAATGGTCATAGCCGCGGTAAACCATGCCAAAACCACCAAACCCCAGCAAACCCTGGATTTCGAATTCACCCAGCATGGTTCCCGCAGGTAATGCGTCAACGTGGCCAAGTGTTTGGTAGGCGGGCCCGGTTTCGGCACCCTGTGGGTCAATCATGCGTTTTATCGTCGTTCCAGGGTCAGAAAATCCGATGGCTTCCAACCCATATCAAGTCCGCTTGTGCAGCGTGCCGCGTCACGCGACCGCTGCCCAGCTATCATAGGGGATGTTCAGTTATCGACACGCTTTCCACGCAGGCAACCACGCCGATGTGCTCAAACACACGGTTTTACTGGCTGTTTTGCGGCATATGTCACAAAAGGAAACGCCTTTTACGGTTTTTGACACCCATGCGGGCGCCGGTTTGTATCGACTCGATGGGGATTTCGCGAAAACCAGCGAAGAAGCAGCAGAAGGTTTCTTGAAGCTGATGGCCCAGGAGCCGACGACGCCGTTTGCGCCCGCGCTGCAAGACTATGTGGACATGGTTGGCAGCTTTAACCAAAAGGCCAGCCACAAGGTGTACCCCGGATCGCCTTTCATCATCCAGCAACTACTGCGCGACCGCGACAAGCTCAAACTGTTCGAGATTCACCCTACCGATAGCAAGACGTTAACCGCCAATATTGCCCAACTGGAAGCCGGTCGCCAAGTGGCGATCCTGCGCGAGGATGGCTTTGAAGGAATCAAGAAATTTTTGCCCCCACCTTCCCGCCGTGCGCTGGTGTTTTGCGACCCCAGCTATGAGATCAAAAACGACTACGGCCGCGTAGTCGATATGGTGGCCGATGCATTGATCCGCTTTGCTACGGGCACTTATGTGGTGTGGCACCCGATCATTCCGCGCCCTGAAGCCCATGACTTGCCCAAGAAGCTCAAGACCTTGGCGAACCGAGTTGGTAAGCCGTGGCTATCGACCAGCCTGACCGTGAAGTCCAGCAAGTTGACACAAGACAGTGAAGGCGAAGTGATTCGCCCTGGTTTGCCGGCCAGCGGCATGTTCGTGATCAATCCACCCCATACTTTGAAGGCAGCACTAAAACTTGCACTACCCCAGATGGTGGAGCGCCTGGCCCAAGACCAGCACGCGACGTTTACTTTGGAATCAGGCGGCTAAGCGGCAGTTTAGGCTGTCGCAGCGTCCGGGCTCAAGCCCAGGCGCTCACACAGGCTGAGCGTCGCAGCGCTCTGGTTCATGGTGTAAAAGTGCAAGCCCGGCGCACCACCGGCGCGCAGTTGCTCACACAGGTCCGTCACCACATCCAGGCCGAACGATTTGATGGAAGCAACGTCATCGCCAAAGCTTTGCAAGCGCAAACGTATCCAGCGGGGAATCTCGGCACCGCAGGCATCCGAGAAGCGCATGAGTTGTGTCGAACTGCCAATCGGCATGATGCCGGGAATCACCGGCACATCCAGCCCCATGGATTCAATGTCTTCCACAAACCGAAAATACGCATCCGAGTTATAGAAATACTGGGTGATGGCGGAGTTGGCACCTGCACGCACTTTGGCCGCAAAGGCCTGCAGGTCACTGGCAGGCGACTTGGCTTGCGGATGCACTTCGGGGTAGGCGGCCACTTCGATGAAAAAGTCGTCTCCCGTTTCCGCGCGGATAAAGGCCACCAAGTCGCTTGCGTAGTGAAATTCACCACCAGCACCATAACCACTCGGCAAATCGCCCCGCAGCGCCACTAGGCGTTTGACGCCCATGGCTTTCAACGTGGCCAACTGGGCGCGTACGGTCGTTTTGGTAGCCCCCACGCACGAAAAGTGCGACGCGGCCGGAACGCCCTCACCCAAAATATCACGCACGGTGTTGAAGGTGCCCTCTTGGGTAGAGCCACCCGCACCAAAAGTCACCGAGCAGAACTCAGGTCTAAGGGCGTAAAGCTTCTGGCGAACCACGCGCAGTTTGTCTGCGCCTTCCACCGTTTTAGGGGGGAAGAATTCCAGGCTAATGGGCGTACGGTCGGTCAAGCGCATGGTGTCAAGAAGTCTTAGGAAGCGGTTGCATCCGGCTTGCGGGCACAGATGAAGAACTCACGGTTGCCGTCCCCGCCTTCAATCGGCGAGTCAAACCAGTGGGTCACGGTTAATTGCAATTCGGTACAGGCATCGCGCAAGCGCGCTTCAATCAGGGGGTAGAAAGCGGCGTCTTTCACGATGCCGCCCTTGCCCACTTGGCCCGGCTGCAACTCGAACTGCGGCTTAACCAGCATCAGCAGGGTTCCACCGTCTTTTAAGAAAGGCACGATGGCTGGTAGCACCAGCGTCTGCGAGATAAACGACAAATCGCCAACGACCAAATCAAATTCGGGCACAAACGGCTCTGCATCCTCATTTTCAGGATCAAACTGGCCGCCAGCCCCCGTGTAATTTGCGCAGGCAGCCATCAAATCGCCAGCATCCAGATTGCGGGCGTTGACCTTTTCAACGCACAAAACCCGACTGTCTTCGCGCAATTGCGGGTGCAGTTGGGCGCTGCCCACATCCACACCCACGACCATGCGTGCGCCATGCTGGAGCAAGCAATCAGTAAACCCACCGGTGGATTGGCCAATGTCCAGGCAAGCCAAGCCCTCCACCGACAAAGCCACTTGCTTCAACGCGGCTTCCAGCTTCAGACCGCCGCGGGACACATAGCGCGCTTCCGAGTCGTCCAGCAACTGGACAGGGGCATCCTCCGGAATTTCGTCACCATTTTTGACAACGGTCTTCCATTCCTCGCCCCCGATGCCGCTTTTTTTCCATTGCACGCCGTCGGCAATCAGGCGCTGGGCCTGCGAGCGGGTGCTCGCCAGACCCCGCGCCACCAGGAGTTGATCAGCTCGCATCAATAGCGGTAGGTTTGGGCTTTGTAAGGGCCAGACTTGGAAACACCGATATACGCAGCCTGCTCATCCGTCAATTCGGACAACATAGCGCCCACCTTCTTCAGGTGCAAGCGGGCCACTTTTTCGTCCAAGTGCTTGGGTAACACATACACCTTGCCGGACTTGTATTCCTTGGGCTTGGTGAACAGTTCGATCTGCGCAATCGTTTGGTTCGCGAAGCTGGAGGACATCACAAAGCTAGGGTGACCGGTGCCGCAGCCCAGGTTCACCAGGCGGCCCTTGGCCAACAAGATGATGCGCTTTTCAGGCTTGCCATTCTTACCTTTGGTGGCAGGGAAAATCACGTGGTCGACCTGAGGCTTGATCTCGTCCCACTTCAGTTTCTCCAGTGAGGCAACATCGATTTCATTGTCGAAGTGACCAATGTTGCAAACGATGGCCTGATCTTTCATGGCCTGCATGTGCTTGAAGGTGATCACATTTTTGTTGCCTGTAGCAGACACAAAAATGTCGGCTTTGTCTGCGGCGTATTCCATGGTCACGACCTTGTAACCTTCCATCGCGGCTTGCAGGGCATTGATCGGGTCGATCTCGGTCACCCAGACTTGGGCGCTCAGGGCGCGCAGGGCTTGGGCGGATCCTTTGCCCACGTCGCCGTAGCCCGCCACCAATGCCACTTTGCCCGCGATCATCACATCGGTCGCGCGCTTGATGGCGTCCACCAAGGATTCACGGCAACCATACAGGTTGTCGAACTTGCTCTTGGTCACCGAGTCGTTCACGTTGATGGCACGGAAGGCCAACTCACCCTTGACCGACATTTCGTTCAGGCGCAGCACGCCGGTGGTGGTTTCTTCGGTCACGCCGATGATGTTTTTCAGGCGGCGGCTGTACCAGGTCGGGTCCAGCTTCAGCTTGGCTTTGATGGCATTGAACAGACAAATCTCTTCTTCGCTACCGGGCTTGGCCAGCACCTTGATATCTTTTTCTGCCTTGGCACCCAAGTGCATCAGCAAGGTCGCGTCGCCGCCGTCGTCCAAAATCATGTTGGGGCCTTCAGCCGCCGTGCCCTTTTTGCCGTTGAACTCAAAAATACGGTGGGTGTAATCCCAGTAGTCGGTCAGGTTCTCGCCCTTGTACGCAAACACGGGGGTGCCCTGCGCGACCAGCGCGGCGGCGGCATGGTCTTGGGTGGAGAAGATGTTGCAAGAAGCCCAGCGCACTTCGGCACCCAGGGCTTGCAAGGTTTCCACCAACACGCCGGTCTGGATAGTCATGTGCAACGAACCGGTGATGCGCGCGCCTTTCAGGGGCTGGGCCTTGGCGAACTCTTCGCGGATGGCCATCAGGCCGGGCATTTCGGTCTCGGCAATGGTCAGTTCTTTGCGGCCCCAGGGCGCAAGGCTCAGATCGGCGATGATGTAATCTTCAAACTTGGAAACGGGTTTCAATGCGCTCATGGCTCACTCCAAAAGTAAATTTGAAAGCCACTGGGCCATGCCGGAATCTGGAGGGGTAGAGACTCACCACACAGACCAGTGGGTGAGCGTCGTTGGTGCTTGGACCAACCCCCATCCATTCGATAAAGGTTAGTTTTCCGAGCCTCATTCACTGCGCGTGAACTGCAACGCTCCTCGGAAGTTGCGGATTATACGGAGGTCGGCGTCACCCTGCTTAGCCATTGCGCCAGCTCCGGTAAAATTCAAAGCTTTAGGGCGAACGCCCCAAGGGGAGCGCAGGCTTCCTGACTCACCTTCTGGAACCCCCTGTGTCCTTCATCGCCGAAACCCGCCGCCGCCGCACCTTTGCCATCATTTCCCACCCGGATGCCGGCAAAACCACGCTGACTGAAAAGCTGTTGCTGTTCTCGGGTGCCATTCAAATTGCAGGATCGGTAAAGGCCCGCAAGGCCACGCGCCACGCCACCTCCGACTGGATGGAAATTGAAAAGCAACGGGGTATCTCGGTGGCGTCTTCCGTGATGCAGATGGTCTACCGCGACCACGTCATCAACTTGCTGGACACGCCTGGCCACAAGGACTTCAGCGAAGACACCTACCGCGTGCTGACCGCCGTGGACTCGGCCCTGATGGTGATTGACGCGGCCAACGGTGTGGAAGCGCAAACGCGCCGTCTGATTGAAGTCTGCCGCCAGCGCGATACGCCCATCATCACGTTTGTGAACAAGATGGACCGCGAAGTACGCGAGCCGCTGGACATACTGGACGAGATCGAGCGCGAATTGGGCATGCCCTGCGTGCCGATGACTTGGCCGGTGGGCCAGGGTAAGGCCTTTGGCGGCATCATCAATTTGCGAACCAAAGCCATGACGGTGTTCGAGAGCGGTAGCGAACGCCGCCCCCAAGACTTTGACACCGTGCCACTGAACGACGCATCGTCACTAGAAAAGCGCTTTGGCAGCGAATGGGCCAGCGCCATGGAAAGTATGGAGCTGGCCGTGGGTGCATCCCCGGCCTGGGACCATGCAGCTTTCTTGGCAGGCAAACAAACGCCCGTGTTCTTTGGCTCGGGCGTTAACAACTTCGGTGTGATGGAAGTGCTGGACGCTTTGGTCGATCTGGCCCCCAGCCCGCAAAGCCGCACCAGCAGCACGCTGGTCAACCGCCAACCCGTAGTTAAGGTGATGCAACCCGAAGACGAGCCTTTCAGCGGCGTCGTGTTCAAGGTGCAAGCCAATATGGACGCCAACCACCGCGACCGCATTGCCTTCGTGCGCATGGCCAGCGGCAAATACACACCGGGCATGAAGCTCAAGGTGATGCGGACCAGCAAAGAGCTGCGCCCCACATCGGTCGTGACCTTTATGAGTCAGCGCCGCGAGGCGGTGGAAGAGGCTTATGCGGGCGACATCGTAGGCTTTACCACCCACGGCGGCGTGCAGTTGGGCGACACGATCACCGATGGCAGCATCAACCTGATGTACACCGGCCTACCCTTCTTCGCGCCCGAAATGTTCATGACTGTGGTGCTGAAAAACCCTCTGCGCACCAAGCAGCTGCAGCAGGGCCTGGCCCAATTGGGCGAAGAAGGTGCGATCCAAGTGTTCAAGCCCGAGATGGGGGGCAACATGCTTTTGGGTGCCGTGGGGCAATTGCAATTTGAAGTGGTGCAGCACCGCCTGAAGGGTGAGTACGACGCCGACATTCGCCTGGAAGGCTGCCAGTACACCGGCGCGCGCTGGATTACTGCCGATACCCCAAAAGAGCTGCAAGAGTTCATCCACGCCTACCCTGGCCGCATGGCGCGCGATGCCGCGGACACACTGGCCTACTTGTGCACCAGTCCCTACGATGTGCGTCTGGCGCAAGAGCGCTTCCCAAAAATCCACTTTCACCCGCTGCGTGAGCACGCAGGCCTGGCACTGCAAAGCGCGGGTTAAACGTGAGCTAAGTGGGGCGGGTTAAGCGGGCACCACTTTGCGCGGTATCAGCAGCGTGAACGTGGTGCCTACCCCCACTGTGCTGGCAACTGTCATGCTGCCGCGCAGGGGGCCGTAAACAATGTTGTGGCAGATGTGCAAGCCCAGGCCGGTGCCACCATAGCCCAGCTTGGTGGTGAAAAACGGGTCAAAAATTTTGCCCAGATTCTCGGGCGGAATCCCTTCCCCGGTGTCTGACACCAAAATTTTGACCTGCTCGCCCTGCAGAAGGCTGGTCACCGTAATGGTGCCTGCCCGCTTGCTGTCAAACCCGTGGCGCACAGCGTTCACCACCAGATTGGTAATGACCTGGCCTAGCGGGCCAGGGTAGGTGTGCATGGCAATGCCGGGGCTGAGGTCAGACACCAGTTTGATCGGGGTTTTAGAGATTTCTGGCGCAATGACGGAGAGCACCTCCTGCATTTGCCGCGCCAAGTCAAACTCGCGCAGTTGGTCGGTGGTTTGGTCTACCGCCACTTGTTTGAAATTCTGGATCAGCGTGGCCGCACGTGCTGCGGCTCGTTGCATCAGGACTGCGCCTTCTGCGGACGCGTTCACAAACTCCAATAAAGCACTGCGGGTAAGCGCCCCTTCGTTCATTTGGCGGGCGAGCTGATCCACCATTTCCTGGTGAGTGCTTGATACGGTGACGATATTGCCTATGGGTGTGTTGAGCTCATGCGCAACCCCGGCCACCAAGCGCCCCAAGGACGCCATCTTTTCAGCCTGCACCAGCCCCTCTTGGGCATTTTGCAGATTGGTCAGGGCACTCAGGGCTTCTTCTTCCGCCACATGGCCAGCCTCGATTTCGGAACCCAAGCGCTTGGTGATGGCATTGATGCTATGCGTGAGCGCACCGAACTCGTCTTGCACTGACACCGGCATGGCGACGATGTCATTGGCTCGCTCGCGCGTGACGGCGAAGTCCAGGGCTTGCTGCAGGGCGGCCACCCGGCGAAACAAGAGGCGCTCCATGCTGAACCAAAACAGCCCCACCAAAACGACATTCAGAAGCACGATTTCCGTCACGGCGCGGCGCAATGTGGCATTCAGCGCATCGGTGAGTGGCCCGTCTGACCAAGTCACCTGAATGTGACCGACCTCCTTGCCCTGCACAGGTGGGATGTCCAACTCAAATTTTTGCACCAGGCCGGCCTGGTTGGCCTTGTCATCCACAACGGCCATGCCACGGCGTGCGAACTCACGGCCATCCACGGTGAAAACGATCAGCTCTTGCACCGAGCCGCCCAGCGCGGATTCAAGCAAAGTGCCCATGGCGGTGTCGTCGTAGTTCCAGAGGGCGTTGCTGGCGGGTGTGGCCAGCTGCCTTGCCAACAAGGCCTTGGCGACTTCCTTTTGCTCAAAGAAGGACTGCCGGGTCAGCAGATAAGAGTACGCGCCGAAGCCGCACATCAAGGCTGTGACGACCCCCATCAAAATGGCGATCATTTGGACTTTGACTGAACGGCGCAAAAGACTTTTTAGCATATCTGCTTGACGACTCCGGGTGCTTTTCGCTTCCCGCCCTGGCAGCCATCATATGCCAGACTTTGCGCGACTTGCGGCTGGCGCAAGACGGGTCAGACCCCCGCCCCGCGCCCGCCTCAAGCCTAGGCGAACGCCTCCAACACATTGACGGCATTGCGCCCCACGGCATCCACCGCATAGCCGCCTTCAAACACCAGCAAGGTGGGCAAGGCCAGTTGTGCCAGGCGTTCGCCCATGCGCAGGTAGTCGTCACTCTTGAGCTGGAAGCCCGAGATCGGATCACCCTCAAAGGTGTCCATCCCCAGCGACACTACCAGTGTATCGGCACCGAACCTGCTAATGGCCGCCAGCGCGGTCTCTAGCGCTTGCGACCATACTTCGTAATCGGTGCCGCGCGCCAGCGGCAGGTTCAGGTTGGCCCCCAGCCCCGCGCCCGCGCCACATTCGTCGGCGTGGCCCAGGTAAAAAGGGTACTCGGTGCGCGGGTCGCCATGCAGGCTGGCGAAGAACACGTCGGGCCGGTCATAGAAGATGGCCTGCGTACCATTGCCATGGTGGTAGTCCACATCCAACACCGCCACCTTCTGCATGCCTGCATTGCGCAGATACTGCGCGGCCAGCGCGGCGTTGTTCAGGAAGCAATAGCCGCCAAAGAAGTCCATGCCCGCGTGGTGGCCCGGCGGGCGGCTGAGCGCAAAGGCGGCGCGGTCACCGCGGATGATTTGCTGCGCCGCGCTGAGCGCGCAGTGCGCCCCAGCGCGTGCCGCCACCCAGGTGCCGCTGGTGAATGGCGACCCGGCATCGTAGGAATACAGCCCCACTTTGGCGGCAAAGTTGTCGGGCTCCACATCGGTGCGGAAGGTGCGCGTGGGCCAGACGGAGGGCAGGATGTCTTTGTCGGCATGGGCCGGGTCTAGCGCCACCCATTGGTCCCACGCCGTCGCCAAAAAGTTCAGGTAGCGCGGGCTGTGGATACTTGTCAGCAAACTGTCGTCAAACGTATGCGGGTTTTGCACCGTACCCAGTTGGCGGCGCTGTAACTCAGCCAGCACATGGTCGGCGCGCGCTGGTACTTCAAAACACGGCACCAGCGCGCCGCGAAACATTTCGACTTTGCCCTGGTGCTGGGCGTGCAGGTGGTTGTAGAAGGTGATCATGGATGTGGGTGTTGCGATGAATTGGATGCTAAATGGCCGTTTCAGGCCGTGGATAGTGCGGGAGCAGCTCCTATTTGTATAGCAATCTCAGTTTGGTGACGTATCGGATTGCAGTCGCTGCAGAATTTTTGGCAGTGGCAACTGAGTTCATATTTCTTCTAAGAATGCCATTTGGTTCAACCGCATCTTGACGGTTTGCTCCCGCTTCGGGTCGCTCAGCAAACCCGGCAGCGCATTGTGAAAAGCCGGCATTTCAAGCAATCCCGCCACCGAGCCACGTATGTGCTTGCGCACTTCTGAAGCGGCTGCGCTCACCTCTGACGCTATGGTTGACCGCCCTTCAATGACAGTCATGATGTCTTCAAGGTCATGACTTAGATACACGTCATTCTGCCCACGGTCTCTGAAAGCTTCGAACTTGGTTGCCAGAAAGTGCGGTGCCGACAAATGCCGCAAAAGGAGTCCATCGGCCAGCTCCACCGTCAGGGCCGCCTCAAAGCCTACCCGGTACCACCGGTTGGCAAAGCCCAACACCTTTTCGTCCAAAGGCACCAAGTCCAACTGCATGCGGTTCCAGAACCAGCGAAACGGCGGCGTGTTGTCTGCCATGGTCTGCTTGAAACCGCGCGCCATCAATTGCTCTGCCAGTCGGTGATACGCGGCCAACGAGGCGACCTCCACAATGGCGTCCACATCTTCTGTGGGGCGCACATCCATCAAATTAGCATCATCCACCAGCAGGCCGGTGGCACAGCCACCGACGAACACCACCTGATCGCGCAGCGATCCCATAGCCTGCGCGATAGCAATTAGAAGATCGAGGTTTGGGTTAGCCATGCATAGGACCTTTTATGAGCTTGGGCGCATCCGGATCAATCAGCGTTTGGAGCCGATCCAGTGCCATGCCCCGTTCACGCGCCTTACCCACACGCAGCGCGTCAAACAGCGCCAGCATTTCGTACAACTTGGCATCCTGCATGGCGGCAAAGGGCACCGATGGGTGCAGGGGCTCCACACCCACACCGCGCACCGTGCCATTGGGGTGCGGCCACACAAAATCTGTGCTGCCAGGCGCAAAAACACCTGCAAAGGCGGGCGCACTGTGGCTAGTGGGAACGCCCACCGCCAGCGGCAACCGCACACCGGGAAAGGCATATTTGGCACCGTGCAAGGCAAATTCGGCCAGGTTGTGGGCATGCGGGCGGACTGCGTTGTCCGACGCTGCGAATCCCCCGGACGGCACCCTTCTTCGCGTAATTCGATAGATGCCCACAGGCTCCTGCGCACTCATCACCGATTCGATGTCACTCGCCAAGGATGGGGGAATCACGGCATAGTTTTGCAACAACAGCCCAGCCAACAAGCCACGCTTCACACAAGCATGCGCCTCCGACACGCTGATGCCCAGCTCCTGCGCCAGCCGCGCATACGTCCAGCGCTGCTCACCCCAAGCCACGAGCTTGAGGGCTACCAGGAAGTCTTGGGGTTTGAGCGGCATTTGCATTCAATATTCGTGAATCGCGAATATTGAATGTAAATGCAATGCTGGACAAAGGCAAGTTATGAATGAAATTAACCTCTAGCCCCGCCCGTGCTTATTGAGCGAGCAGCCGTCAAAGACGCAGCAAAAGTCAGGCGCGTGCCCGCACCACCAGCTCGTCGTACCCAGTAGCCGCATCGGGCGCGCGGGCAAATTCCCACTCCGGCAGCAAGGCCAGCAACACTTCTGCTGTGGTCAGCACGGTGCAGCCCGGTGCCACATGCCCACCCAGCACCTGGCCCGTGGCGGTGAAAATGGCCATGTGCATGTGGGAGGCGGTCTTGTCGCCGTCCACTGCCACCGTACCCGACAGCGTGAGGATCTCCATGCTGCCCGTCAGCCGTGTAGGCTGATCCGCACCCGCCAACCGGATGCCGGCGGTGGAGAGGCTACCGATGCCGGACAACACAAACGCTGCACGGCAGTTTTGGGCTTGGACTGCGGCCTCCAGCGCGGCACGCAGGTCTTGGCCGGGGGTCAGGCGGATGGGGAAGGTTTTCATCCGTGCAATATAGGTACTTGTGATCCGCGCGCAGCCAAAACTACCGCTTTGTGCAGCAGCCCTGTGCCTGCCTGCACCAAATCAAGTGCCGACACTTTTTTGGTCCGATCTATGCCTGCTCCAAAAAGACAAATGCAGCTATGGCTTGGGTGCTGTGCCGATGCGTACAGCACGCCGTGCAACCCTTGCTGCCTGCATGCTGTGGCAAACGCCTGACTCGTCTCATAGCGCATGGACTGCAACACCGGGTAGTGCGCCTCCAACCCGCGCAAATCCACCAGCCGCAACGGGGCCTGGGTCTCAAAGGTCAGCAGCGCTCTCTGCTCTATGCGGCTGAAGTGGCAACTGCGCACCTCGCGGCGAAACAGGCATTCGTACAGCGCCGTCTCCGGGCTGTCGGCGAGATAGGCCGTGGCTTCATCCGCCAAATCAAAACGCCCGGCAAGCCCGCCGGGCGGCGCCAGCACATAGCCCTTGTGGCGCACACTGTCTTTGCGGGCGGTTTTGCGTTGGACCCGCTGCCAGACCTGGTGCGCGGGAACTTCAAGAATCGGCGGCGTGTGGCCCAGTAGTGGTGGTGTTTTAAAATTCATGGGATGAGGTCAATGTGCCTCAGCCGTTGCCAGTGCCACGATGCGGTCCAGCGGCGCGCCCTGCTCCAGCGCGGCACGTGGCGTCTGGCCGTCTAGCGCCGTGGCGGGGGACTCCAGAAACGCCAGCAGCTGCCAGCCATCGGGCGTGCCCAGCTGCATGGCCACAGGCTGCAGCGCGGGCCAGATGGCGGGCTCGAACTGCCAGCGCGGCAGCTTGAAGCCTCGACGCAAATGCGAGACGCCAATGCAGCGGCCGGACTTGATCCAGGCGTTGATGGTCACCCGGGTGGTGCCTGCCAGCGTAGCGGCTTCGTCGGTGGTGATCATGTCTGCAGCGTCCATGCGCTCGCGGCGGTACTGCGCGCCAGAGCGCAGCACAGCAACAGTCTGCGCGGCGGTGGCATAAGGGCTGGCGTTGGCGTCATGGCGCGGTTGGGTGGATTCGGGGGCGAACGATGAGGTGAGGGTAAAAGTGTTCATGCGTGTATTCGAAAAAAGTGCGCTTCAGGGCGCGTTACGCAGGTTGGCTTTGCTGGCGGAGAAGAAGCCGTTGAGTCGGGTGTTCCGCGACAACGATCCTCGGCATTGACCATACAGAGCATGTGTCAATGCATTTCGCTCGATCGAGAGCATGCTGGTGAGTTTTTGAACTGCTCGCGTAATAGTGGATGAGCAAACCAAAACGAACTCATCCGGCAAATCAGCTGCTTCTACCCGGAGAACATTTCCGGTCTTCCCCACCAACACGTTTGCAAGTATCGGCAGCGTGTGCCGCCGCTCGACGATGCCAGCTACCGATTGCAGGACGCTAAGAACTTTGTCTTGCGTTTCTTTAAGAACAATCATGTGAACCCTTTCAAGACCAACATCACAACGGCAAATGAGTCCTCACATTGTTGAGAGCCCTGTCCGTCATTGCGTTGATTAATTTTATTTTAGTTCATTTGGATTATTTTGGATAGTTCGTTAAGTTCAGCAACAATACCTAACTCCGGCATTTACCCTGCATTGGGAACGATGTTGGCACATAGCTCCCGTAGATACTGCGTAAGCAGCTATCAAAAACGAAGCAAACCTGAAGTCGCAAATTGCGACTTCAACCTGTGTCAGGCCTTCGCTTTGGCGCGTGCAACCGGGCTTTTACGCTTCGCGGGCGCCGACGACGGCAACGCAGGCGGCGCCACCTCATCAGGCTTGTGGCTTGCCAAGTCTTGGAAATTCAATGAAGGCAACAAGAGAGGCCCATGGGCTGAGCGACTGGTGACGGTGCTCACCATCTCGCGCACAGCCCCATACAGAAGCGACGCTCCGTTAACCAACGCCCTGACCCGGCGCTCTTCGCCTTGCCCATCGACTTGGGTCAGATGCATGCGCACTATGCCGCGCACGGAAACCTGGATGTTGTACGGCGCTTGCGCATCCTCTTTCGGGCCGACACGCAAGGTCAGCTTGACTCCAAAGTCGGAGTATTTTTCCTTCTCGTCCAGCAAGGCCAAGCCGGTATCTGCCGACATGGCCAGCTTGCCGGGGAAAAACACCAGACCAGGTGCAAACGCTGGGTCTGCCTGGTACCCTTCAACAGGCACCACGGACACGCCATCAAACGTGTACTCCAACAGTTGCAAGGGACTAAGCTGCACAGGCTTCCTCCTGGAACATCGCGTCTTGGTTAGACGAAACAAGCTGCGTGCCAAAGTGCTCGAACTCCATGGCACCAGCGAACCGGCCTGCCATCGGCTTCATGGTCTTGCGACTCATCCACTCTTGCAGGTCCGGTGCATCCACCATGTCCAGTGCCAAAGTGGCTTGTGCGTCCCATGGCTGGGAAGCAGCAGGCGCACCCGTTTTGCGAAACACTGCATCAAAGGTATAGCCCAAGGCCTTGGTCACTGCGGCAATGGTTTGGACTGTGAGGTTCTCGCGACCGGAGAGCACTTGCGTAACGCGCGCACGGCTCCAGCCCAGGGCGCGGGCCAGATCCGCGCGGGTTTTGCCCGTGTGATGCAGCAGCAGCGTCAAATCAGCGGCCACATCCACGGCTTTAAGCTCTTCTGTCAGCCCTTCGTGGGCAGCAATCAAATCGCCAAAAAGAGGTTTGTGTTCCATAGTCATCTCACTTCATTCAATCCACTGCAGACCCGCTGCAGTGCGGGATGCCGTCAAAAAATCAACCACGGCCTGCTTGGCCTGATTGATGTCTTTTGCTGAAAGCTTGTCGGTACGTTTGGGCAATGTGTGCGTCAACAAGACCACCTTGTCTGCAGCGTAATAAAACAGAATCCGAATGTCACCATGCCGATACCGCCACACCGTTTCATTCTTTTTGGTCACGTCACAGTAAAAAGAATCAAACGCTTCGTGCACCGTCTTTTTATCTACAAGCTGGTTAAACGGCTTGCCTAGCTGGGCCAACTTGAGAAGCATTTTCAAACCTAGCAAAGCCTGCCGCTGATCATTCCCTTGCAAGCCCTTCACCGCCTCAAACACCTTCGCCGAATCCCGACGTTTCGCGTCCGCACAAGGTGAAACCACTTTGAAACGTCCTTGCGCAGCCACGGCACCCGCATCACTAAAGTCACTCACTTTAATTTCGGTCAGAAAGTACATTTATTTAGCTATAGCTTAACACTCGTCTGCGATATTGCATTGAGATTTGCCCCTAGAAGGCCTGCTGTATGCAAGGTTTAAGGCACAAAGGATACTGTGTTTTTGATCAGCCCAACGAAAGCCGATGGTGCCGCTTGACACGCGCCGCTATCCAATTGGACTTGTCGACGATGCGGAGGGAGAAAGGAGTTTGCATGGCTTTGCTTAATCCTTTGTTTAGTCTTTGCTAAATAACGCGCTTAGCAAAGATCAAACAAAGCCTAAGTTGTTGATCTGTAAAGGTTTTGGTACCAGATAATTTCCTCAACCTTTGTTGGAAAGTCCTACCGTGCGATAAGCCTGATCTGGCCGGTTGCGAACGTCGGGGTATTTCAGTTCCAACACACCCTCGCGCACCATTGCCGTCAAAAAGCGCGATTGCAACTTGTCGGCATCGCGATCCACCAACGCCGCCAATTCAGACGTTGCCAGCCAGCGCCCCTCGCAGAGATGTTGAATGATGCCCTTGAGTTGATCCACCGGCAGCTTCTTGTTCTTGCGGGCGGGCTCTGCCAGGGGCAACAGGCCGTGGACCTCGGCTGACAGCCCGGTCAATCGGTCCAATTGGGGGGAGTTCGGCTGCAATTGGGGGGAGTCCCCGACCAATTGGGGGGTGGTTTGGGGGGAGTCCACCCCCAAATGAGGGGAGTCATCGCTTGATTGGGGGGAGTCCTCCGCCACGCGGTAGCTTGCCCAGCGCCGCTGATTTTGCTGGGTCAGCAGGCCATCGCGCACTAAGCTTTGCAGCACGCCAGTGATGTCTTTGGAGTGCTCGCCTGTGATTTCCTGCATGCGGCTGTTGGTGACGCTGCCTTCCACCTGGGCGGTCACCACCGCCTGCACCGCCGTCTTGTCCAGCTTGACAAACCGGTCACCAAAGCGCACGCGCAGTGCCTGGTCCACCTCGTCCGGTATCAGGCTGACCATGGGCAACACCAGCTTCACGCGGTCGGGCTGCAGTGATTCTTCCAGCCGGGGTGAACGCCAGTGCTGTGCGCGCCAACCGGCCCGAATCTTGTCCATGCCCGATCCAGCCTTGTCGCCACCGCCCATAAGCTGGAACATCAGCTGCAAACTCTTGTTGCGGCATTCGCTCACGCCGCCTTGCAGCAACTGCACCCGCGAAACCAGCAGCGAGCCGGGGTTGGACAACTCAATGCGGTCCGGGTAGCGCTCAATCACCACGCCGCCCTGCCCGCGATGGTCCCCGTGCACCAGTGCATTGACCACCGCCTCACGCAGCGCTTCGTGCACAGCAGAGTCGTCCTTGCGGTACAGCTCGGGGTCCAGCTGGAAAGGCATTTTCAAGTCGCCCGACAGGCGCTGCATGACCCGCACATAAAACTGGAAAAGGTTGTTTTCCCAGGTGCCATCGGGCACCACGCGGTCGGTCCAGCGCACGGCGGGGTCGTCGGACAGGCGCTCGCGGTAGTCCACATGAAAGCCCGGCAGCGCATCGCGCAGCGCCTCAAACCGGCCAAACATCAGCAGGCCCGCCACGGTGGCACCTTCCAAACCCGTGGCGCGGTCGCGCCGCAAGGCACTCAGCTTGGTAAGCAGGGGCGCATCGTCCAACAGCAGCCACGGATGGTCTGGCGCGCGGGAGGCAAAGCGGTTGCGGTATTGCTTGACCGTTTCGGGGTCAAAGTCGGGCTGGCCAAAGTGCTCCACGATTTGCGAGTCGGCAGGCGTATCGGACTGGTCGGCCAGCATGCGGCGCACTTCGTCGTCCGAGCAGCGGTAGGCGCCCTCTTCCGCACGGCGGTAGGTGCCTGTCATGGGGTTGGGCCCCACAAACACCGGGCGCTGCAGCCGCGAGGCACGCGGCACGTTCACCACCACAAACTGGCGGCCTTCGCCTTCTACCGTGCGCACATCGTCATCACGCAGAAGATTGGTGCTGGCCTTGTGCCGGTCATTCAACTGGCCGCACAGCACCGTGCGCAGCTGAGCAGTATCGGGTACGCCCTCCCACACCAGGCCGGTGGACTTTTCGGCCACGCCCAACACAATGGTGCCGCCCTGGGTGTTGGCCATGGCGGAATAGGACTCCCAAAAACTGCCGGGCATGCCACCGCGCGCCTACTTGAATTCGGTGTCGATGCCCTCGGTGCTGGACTGCAGGGCGGAGAAGAGGTCAAGCTGGCGCATGCGGTCTCTCGATTTATTTAGGGCCGCAGCCCTCGTGAAGTAAGCCTTGGAAGCTATGTTTCTAGTAGCGAGTTAACCGAGCCACCATGCTCAGGTCATCACACCGCCGCTGGTGATACCCAGATTGATCGCGCAAAACCAAAGAGCATTTCGCCGCGAGCCTGAATTGCCGCCTCATCCCAAGCAGTGCCTTTCGTAAAAGCTCGGTTCAGTTGTAGGTGCGAGTGATCAAAAAACGCTCGCTGCTTTTCAACAAACCCATGGTTCTGCAAGCTACGGTTTACGCCATATTGCGCCAACGTCAGATTCCCCATCCGAGCAATATGTTGCTGACGCGCCAGTATTGCTGTTGTTCGTTCATCTTTGGATAGGATCGAAAATTGAAACGGTGCCGCTGTCTGGGATTCTTGAAAGGACACCTTAGTACCGTCAGCCAAAGGCCAGTGTGTGTACCAAGACTGCGGAAGCATGTGATCAATGTCGAGTGCATCCATTGCCAACGGCACTGGCTCCTCGCTCTTTTCCGACCGCATTGCAGTTTCGAGTTGATGAAATAGCGCTCGAAGCTTCGCCGCGTCAAGCCGCCCGGGATAGATGGCTGACTCAAGCCAATGGTGCCGAAACTCCTCGTCACGCGGCCAACGTGATGCCTCGCCCATGGGTTCAGCAAGTGCGGCGCGGAATGCCTTGGGATCAAGGTCAGCTTCCATCAGCTTTTTCAAATGTTGCGCAAATACCTTGTTGTAGTTCTTTCGCGAAAGCCCGCAGATAGCACGTCGCACAAGATAAGACTCAATACACCCGAAAATATCGTTCTGCGCAGCCGCACTCAAGTCTGATGCTGCAACCCGCAAAGATACCGGGTGCACCGTAGACGCATCCCAAGGCGATATGCGCCTGCCAAACGCTGCAATCGGTTTGCTGCCCTTGCCTGTAACTAACGCCTTGTAATGCTCACCGTAACGGTTTAGCAGCGCCAGCTGTGGTGCGGCACCATGAAGAGCAACATCCGCATCCACAAACCGGCGGTAACCAGCGTACAAACGGCCAATATCTATTTCCTCACCGGTTTCAGCCTGAACGGCAGATTGCACAAACCATTCGAGCCGTGGGCGATTTAAGCGGCCACGGGATTGTTTCTCGGACCAAAGGTCCGTTTCGAATTGGCTCCAAACGTTTTTGTACAGGTCAGCAGCATCGCTGCCTGCCCGCATGAAGATGAAATTGCGAATCAGATCCGTGGCATGCAGCTCAGCGCCATGCCCGTTGAGGGTTTCAAAGATGACTTGGGCATCGTCTTCTTTGTCCAGCAAGATGCAGACAATCTTTAGCTTTGTCAGCACCGCCTTCGCCAATGCCATGACCCTGCTAGGCAGATCGAAATCTCTGGTGTCGCCGGCCCATTCCAGCATCGCATCACGGAAATATATGATGGCCTCCAGTGTTGGCGGGTGTTTGACGCCGATCATTTTTAACCGTTTAGCCTGCGTAAAGCTATCGGGAAAGCGGACACGAAAATCCTCCATCGTGGTCGCAGTCATACCGCTGACAAACTGATCACGATCACGGAACGTCGGCCACAACTTAAAGCGCTCAACCTCCTTCTCTTCCATCGTGTCCGGGTTGCCGTTCACTAGGCAACCGTCCACCAACGGTAGAAGTGCCGGTTGCTCCAATTGCCGCAAGATGTGTTGAAGCGCAGTCATTACATATTGCAGCGTTGTCAGTCGCTGCTGACCATCGATGATGTGTAGCCGTTCGACGCCGAGCAGGCCTGGCTTTTGCTGCTGCTCTAAAACGACCGCACCCATGAAGTGGGCCACTGGGTCGTCGCCTTGCAGCATTGCATCAGCTTTGTCGCGAATGTCTTCCCAGAGACGGCTCCACTGATTCGCCTTCGTCCAAACGTAAGCCCGTTGATAAAAGGGCACACGATACTGCCTACGATCTTGGAAAATTTGCTGAACGGTAAATGGGTCTGATTTCATGAAAACACCTCAATGCTCTAGTCTTTCTTCTTATCCAGTACTTTTCCAACGACCTTCGATAAAACGTCGTATAGCGGATGCGCAGCGGGCTCTACGGGGCTACCCTTTGCCGGGTTGTTGCGAATTTCGAGGAATACTTCCGCCGTGATTTCTTCTTCATATTTGGGCGCTTGCCGTTTGAAACCGTCCACGGACATCGCCAGCGCGGCTTTGTGCGCATATTCCCGCTCAAGATGAAAGAAGTCGGCGAATGTCTTGGTGTAAAAACCAGTGAGCCATGTGGCGGGCACCATCAACAAGACCTTGCCCAGCACTCCGTACCAGCTTTCATGCGCGGTGGCGCTGACCTTCGGAAAGAAATCACCAAACAGCCCTGGCAACAAGTGAGCGGCCAGAGGCACCGCAGAGACAACTAGAAACACGATTGACCACCTAAAACCGGATCGCGCCGCATTCATGCGCTCCTCGTAGCGCATTCGCGTATCCTCCAAACTCTTCGCGAGCCCGGCCGTGGTAGAACCAGAAATCATTGAATCGGCAAGCTTCGTTAACCGATCAATCTCAGCGTCGCGCTTGGCGTTAGCGTCTTTGGCAGCTTTTGAGTCCGCCTGAAACTGCGTGAACTCATCATTTCGGTTATCCAATTCCTTTTGAAACGCTTCAAATTTGCTCGTGTAGGCGCCGATTAACGCCTCCAATTTGTCGGAATTTGTCCCAACCGTCTTGATTTGCTCTACCAACGTAGCAACGTTGCTCGCGTCAGCCGCAGTTTTGATCTGAACTTCACGCAAACTGGCAACAACGGTTTGTGCCTGGACGACATGCTCGCGGACCTCCTTCTCGTGGCCTGCGACTTGCAGTGCAGTAGCAGAAACAACCACACTCTGTTCTTGCGTTTGCTTCCGTAGCAATTCAGCTTCACGATTCGCGTTTCCAAAGGCTGCTACTCGCTCCAAAAGATCCGCGACCCCATTGGCTTTGCAAAGAGGAAGGGAAACGCCAACCGCGTCGACCAAAAAATTCAGCGCCGGATGCATCTGCTGAAAATTCGAAGTCACGTCCACTGCCGCGATATTGGACGGACCGTCCATCAACTGCCAAAGGAAATTGTCGTTCCCGTCCTGGATCGTGACGCCATCACGCCATGAAGACCTAAGTTGGCTGAGGGTCCCGTCCAAATGCCGTTGAAAGTTCAGCAGGTGCGCGCGCAGTTCGACAAGTTTCGAGCCAATAACCAGATGCGCAACATCGCTTTCATCTTGTGGGCGCAAAGAAAACAGGACCTCGAAGACCAGATCGACTCGACGGCGAAACACTTCCATCGACTGTTGATCGAGCACTGGCCTTTGCCTTGCGAAGTCATAACTACCATGAACCAACAGATCATTTAGGCTCCCCCACGCAAGGCGTGAAGCTTCCAATTCGGTGTATAGCGTGTTGATGGTCATGGAGTTATCCCCTTTGTTTTGTCTGGTGCAAATGCTGCCGCTAGAGATGACTGCCGCAGCGCCTGCGCGCGCTGAAGGTTGGTATCGACCTCGGCTGCGACTTCGCGGATGATGGACGGGTGGCGGTCGACTTCGGCGACGATTCGGGCGTGTTCTGCGTAGGGAACAAGGGCAAAGCAATCGAGCTGAAGTTCGCCAGGTTGACTTTCAATTGCGCAACGCCTTTGGGGATGCTCAAAATTTGATCTTGCACTACCCGTGACGCGATGGCGTACTCCATGAATGACGGATCAACACCGCGGCTAGTCGAACGCAATTTAATACAGTCAGGAACGATCACTGCAGGCGGGCGATTGGCCGGATAGTCAGCAAACCCAAAACCGGTATTGAGCGGGAATTCGCGGATGGCTACGCCGGTGGCGGCATGGATGTTGGCATCCGCCACATTGCAGACGTGCCAACCGGCTTGCACTAGCAGCGCATCAATACTGACTCTGGCTTTTTGCTCTGGCGTCATGCCCCACCCTCCTGTGCTTGCATTCTAGGTTACAAGCCAAATAGCCGTTTTAGCCCATGGATATTGCGGGAGCAGCTATAAAAACAAGAGCATTTTGCTAGTGCGAAGCCACTTGCACTGGCAGCACAATTTGCACTTCCAGCCCCGGTAAAGCGTTGCGCACAGTGAAGCTGCCGCCGTGCGCTTGAGCTACCAGGCGGCATAGGTAGAGGCCTAGGCCGACGCCGCCGCCTTCGCGGGTGCGGGCGGCATCGGGGCGGAAGAAGGGTTGGCCCAGATGGGGGATCTGGTCGTCGGACACGCCGGGGCCAAAGTCGCGCACGCTAATTTGCACCGCGCCGCCGTCCTGCGCCCGCACCTCTATCTGCGGCGGTGCGGTGGCCCCGCTGCTATGGCGCAGGGCGTTTTCCAGCAGGTTGCGCACCAGCAGGCGCATGCGGGTGGGGTCTAGCTGCAATGGCGGCAGGTTGGCGGGAAGCGTCGTAGCAAACACCGGTGTGACCGCGGTATGGCTAGGCGATTGGGTTTGCGAACCGGTTGGCACATAGGTTGGCGAGTGCGCCTGCAAGTAGGCTTGTGCGCCGGGGTGGGCGATTCGCAGCTCATCCACCACGTCTTGCACCAGCGCAGCCAAGTCCACCGGCTCGCGGTGCAGTGCGGCGTGCGGGCTGGCCAGGCGTTCGCTCTCCAGTAGGTCCGTTACCAAGTCGCGCATCAGCGCCAGGTCGCGCAGCAGGGCTTGGCGGTTGGGTTGCACCTCGGCGGTTTCAGGCAGCAGCTCGGTGTTCAGGCGCGCGCGGGTCAGCGGGCTGCGCAGCTCGTGGCTGATGGCTAGCAGCAGCGTGCGTTTGGCCTCCAGCATCTGGTGAATATCGGTGCCCATGGTGTTGATGGTGGCGGCCAGCTCGCCCAGTTCGTCGGGCCTGTGCGCGTGGTGCACCGGGATGCTGTGGGCAAAGTCACCCGCGCCAAAGCGCAGGGCACCAGCGCGTATATCGTCCAGCGGGCGCAGCATGCGGCGCACGCGGGCGTAGGCCACGCCAATGAGCAGCAGCAGCGCGGCCAGCGTGGCCCAGCCGATGAAACGGGGCCGATCATGCGCGACGGCCAGCACGCTCACGCCAAACTGGATGCGGTGGCCGTCTGCGGTGGTGCGTTCGTAAAAGCGCAGCTCATCGGGTTTGCCGCGCTTGTCGTCCATCCAGCCGTGGCCGTTGTCTGGGGTTTCGGGCTTGCTGCGCCAGTTGATTTGCGGGCCGCTGATGCGCACACTCAACGGCAGGCGCTGGGTAAGGGCCTGCGCGCGCTCGATGCTGGGTGGGGTACCAATGTCGGCCGTCAGTTTGTCGATGTAGTCGGCCACCAAGGGCTTGGCGGCATCGCGCCAGCCCACGGACAGCGCCGCCTGCATGCCAAACAAAAAGCACACCACCATCGCCACAGCCAGCAAGAAGAACAGCGCCACCAGCCGCACGCGCAATGAGTAAGCCAGCGCGTTTTTGGCGCGCCGGTGCCAGCGCAGCCGCTTCGGACAGGTCTTCTCTGTCATGCCGTAGGTGCCAGGGCCAGCGTGTAGCCAGCATTGCGCAGGGTTTTGATGCAGTCCAGCGGCTCCAGCTTTTTGCGCAGGCGGCTGACCACGATGTCGACCGCACGGGTATACAGCTCAGCCTCATGGCCGCGCAGTTGGTTGAGGATGTCATCGCGGCTGAAGACCTTGCCGGGCTCGCGCGCCAGCAGGTGCAGCAAGTCGAACTCGGTGCTGGTAAGGTCTACCAGCTCGCCCTGGCGCAGCACCGTGCGCGTGGCGGCGTCTAGCACCATGCCGTCAAACACCAGGCGCGTGCTGGTGCCTGTGGTTTTGCCACTGCTAGCAACCGGCAGCGCCACGCGGCGGCGCAACACGGTTTGCACGCGGGCTACCAGCTCACGCGGCTCAAAGGGCTTGGGCACGTAGTCGTCGGCACCCAGCTCCAGGCCGACCACGCGGTCCATCACCTCGCCGCGTGCGGTGAGCATGATGATGGGGACATCGCTGTTTTTACGAATGGCGCGGCACAGTGCAAAGCCATCCATCTCGGGCAGCATCACATCCAGAATGGCGGCGTCTATGCTGCCCTGCTGCAGGCGCGCCAGACCTTCGCTAGGCTTTAGCGCGCACTCCAGTGCCATGTCAAAACGCGCAAAGTAAGCCGCCAGCGGTGGCCCCAGTTGGGTGTCGTCGTCAATCAGCAGGATGCGGTGCATAAACGTTAGTGGGTGGCCCGCGCATTGTCCCACCGGCTGCGGTGGCGCAAGATAAGCTGGCGCACGCGCTGCTGCTGGGCATCCGCCAAGCGATCAAATTGGTCTGCCGCACTGTGCACGGTTTGCAAAACCTGAGGCACATAGCCGGGGCGGCGCTCCAGTAGGGTGTGGGCATGCTCGCGGTCAAAGCGCGGCCCCCACACCAGGGCCATCAGCTCGGCGTGGGGTTCGTCATAGCCCTCCAACACCACTGCGCCGTAGGCACGCAGGGGCGCGGTTAACTCGGCCAAATGGGTTGCGGCCATGGTGCATCAGCCCCGGTTAAACCAGTGGCCTCGCCCGTCCATAAAATCACGCACTTTTTGCTGCTGGGCCGGATTCAGGCTGTTGTAGAAATCAGCCAGCGCGGCAATCACCTCGGGGCTCTTGGCCTGCAGCGCAGCGGTCTTGTCGTTGACCAGGGTCTGGGCGCGGGCAGCGTCAAATTTTTCGCCTGCTACCAGGGCTTTCATCTCAGCGCGCGGGTCTTTGGTCTGGCCAATCAACGCAGTGCGCTGTTCAAACAGCTTGTCGCCCAGCTTGGTCAAACGCGCTTTCTGGTCAGCATTCAAGTCCAGCTTGCTGGCGGCTTTGTCTACCATCTTGTCGCGTTTTTGGGCGTATTGTTCCGCGCTCATATTGGCACCGTGGTCATGGCCCCGGTGGCCGCAGGCAGACAAACCGCCCACCAACAGGGTTGCGCCCAAAGCGACGATGAGGCTGCGTTTCAGGTGGCGGCGAAAAAAGAAGGTCATAGTGGTCTTTCGATCTCACAAGGAGTGGTTGAACATGACCGCAATGGTGCCCGCCACAGGCGGATACCGGGTGTCGGTGGGGTATCGGTTTGTTTCGGTTTATGTCAGACAGACCGCTATGCCCCCCGCTCACTGCGAGCACTTTTACTTTCACTTACGTTGCTTTGCACAAGGGCGTAAACAAGGAGCACACGCCGGGCGTTGAATAGAGCACACACTCAGGAGAAACCCATGAAAAAATTCCTTGCAATCGCCCTGTCGTTAGCCGCTTTGGCCCCCGCATTTGCCCAACCCTCCGTTGGCGTGTCTATCGGCATCAACCAGCCGGGGGTGTACGGCCGAATCAATATCGGCAATTTTCCGCAACCCCAACTGGTCTACGCCCAACCCGTCATCATTACGCGGCCGGCACACTATGTTCGACAGCAACCCCTGTATTTGTATGTGCCGCCAGGCCACCAACAAAATTGGCGCAAGTATTGTGGGCGCTACAGCGCCTGCGGCCAGCCGGTGTACTTTGTAAAAGAACAATGGGTGCGTGAGCGCTACGAAGAGCGGCACCGCCACGATGACCACCGTGGCCCGCGCGGCCACGACCGAGACCGTGATTGGGACCGTGGCAACGGCCACGGCAGGTAAAACGCGATAGGCTAGAGGCGACGAACCGGCCTCTTGCGCCACACACCGCGGTAGTACGCCGTTTGCAGTGCCAACATGGCCAGAAATGCAACCGGGTACGCCGCCCAAATGCCGTTCAGGCCATAGCTGCGGCTCAAGTACCAGGCCACCGGCACCTCCACACAGCCAATGGCAAACATGCTGATAGCGGTGGGCCAAAGGACAGCGCCACTGGCGCGCATCAGCCCTGACAGCACCATGGACATGCCCATGATCACGCTGCTCCACAGCATGATGTGCAGCAGGGTTTGCGCCAGCTCTACCACCGCCGTATCGGTAATGAACAGGCCCAGAACGCTGCGCGAAAACAGGTAACCCAATAGCACCAGCCCACCGGTCAACACCAGGTTCATGTAAATGCCCGTGCGGGCAATAGCGCCCAGCATGTGTATGCGCCCCGCGCCAATAGCCTGCGCCCCCAGGATGGACGCGGTGATGGCAATCGAGATGGCCGGAAACTGCACATAAGACACGATCTGGTTAACCGCGCCATAGGCTGCCGTGGCCTGCGAACCAAAGCCATTCACCAAAAACAGCACCGCCACCTCGGCCAACGAAATGGTGATCATGGACAAGCCCGTGGGCAGGCCGATGCGCAGCACTTTGGCCAGGATGGCACGGTCCACCCGCAGGTGCCGTTTGAAGTCCGCATTAGGGGCCATAGGGTGGTTGGTCTTTAGCATGTGCCAGGCCGTCCAGGCCAGCGCCACCAGAAACGACACCACCGAGGCATAGGCCCCACTGGCCACACCCATGCGGGGCAGTCCCAGCCAACCCTGAATCAGCGCGGGCGTCAGTACCAGGCCCAACGCAGTGGAGATCAGCAAGGTCTTCAGCGGTGTCTTGGTGTCTCCCACCCCGCGCTGCATGGAGGTAGTGAGCAGAAAGACAAAGATGCCCGGCGCGGCGATCAACGAGACGCGCGCATACGCCGTAGCGTCCGGCAGGATGTCGGCCGGGGTGCCCAGCGCCACCAGCATGGCATCGGTAAACGCGCCGCCAAAGAACGCCACCGCCAGCCCCGCATACAGGCCCACCATCAGCGTGGTGCCAGCGATTGCGCGCACGCGCTCAACCTCTTTAGCGCCCCAGGCCTGACCAATCAGCACCGCAGCACCAGCACCCAGGCCAATCATGAAAGCGATCAGGAAAAACAGCACCGGAAAGAAGGCCGACACCGCTGCCATGGCCTGCACGCCCAGCATCTGGCCGAGGTAAATATTGTTCACCGTGCCGGACAGCGCCTGCAAGATGTTGCTGATGATCATCGGCACCAGAAAGGCAAGATAGCCCTTCCACAGTGGAGGCGGCGCGCTAGCGGCTTGGGCTGGAGGGATTGTGTTTGTCATGGCACTCTCAGGTCACGCCGCAAAGGCGTCAGTGGATATCTGGCTCAGATGCGCCTGTATGTCTATCGGCCACGCTGCCACGCGGGCTACAAAGCCGGCTTGGTCACCGGCAAACAGCGCTCGGCTGGCCTCTTCAAAGCCGGGCTCGTGCCCAGCCATAGTGGACATAAATTTGTAGGTGACGGCACCGCAGTGGCGTATGCGGTCTTTAGTCTCAGACCCCAAGCGCGCGGTCTCCACAAGCTTGCGCAGCGCCACCGAGGCACCGCCGGGCTGGCGCGCCAGCCATTCCCAATGGCGCGGCAACAGGGTGACTTCGCGGGCCGCAACACCCAGCTTGGGCCGACCGGGGCCGCGCGGGGCATCGGCTGCTACTGGAGCTTCTTGTGCGGGCACCGGTGGCATGGCCTGCGTCATCGCCGGGTCCAGTGCATTCAGCCGCGCCTCAAAGTCGGCCAGCGTGCCGCGCCAGTCCAGCTCGATCACTTCACTAGTGGCATCCTCAAAAATGAGGATGGGCGGTGGACTGACGCTGCTGGCCCAACGGTCCACCACCGATTTGGTGGCCCGCGCTACTTCTCTCAGCGCGCCACTGGCGATGCAGCGACTGCCCTCAAACGCCGTCGATGGCGTATCTAACCATGTCATATATTTACCCGGATTTAATTAATCAACTAATTATATCCGGGTAAATTAAAGCAGCCACTGCCGTGCTATCGCGCCAACACAGCCGCCAGCGCCTGGCCGGTATGGGTGCCCAACTGCACCACCGCCTCAGGCGTCGCAGCCGCCACCACGCGGCCACCACCGTTGCCGCCGTCCGGCCCCAGGTCAATCACCCAGTCGGCCTCGGCGATCACGTCCAGGTCGTGCTCAATCACCACCACGCTGTGGCCACCATTCACCAAGCGGTGCAGTACATGGATGAGCTTTTCCACATCGGCCATGTGCAGGCCCACGGTGGGCTCATCCAGCACATACAGCGTGTGTGGCGCCTTGTTGCCGCGCTTGGTGATGTCGTCGCGCACTTTGCTGAGTTCGGTCACCAGCTTGATGCGCTGGGCTTCGCCGCCACTTAAAGTCGGTGACGGCTGGCCCAGCGTGAGGTAGCCCAGGCCCACGTCTTTGAGCAGTTGCAGCGGATGCGCAATGACGGGCATGGCAGCAAAGAAGTCCACTGCCTCGTCCACCTCCATCTGCAGCACATCACCAATATTCTTGCCGCGCCAAGTGACCGCTTGAGTTTCAGGGTTGAAGCGCGCACCTTTGCAGGTTTCGCACAGCACCTTCACATCGGGCAAGAAGCTCATACCGATGGTGCGGATACCCTGCCCTTCACAGCCCGGGCAGCGGCCATCGCCGGTGTTGAAGCTAAAGCGGTTGGACGCGTAGCCGCGCGCCTTAGCCTCCAACGTGTCGGCAAAGAGCTTGCGGATGGTGTCCCAAAAGCCGATGTAGGTGGCGGGGCAGCTGCGTGGTGTTTTGCCAATCGGGGTCTGGTCTACTTCGAGCACGCGGTCCACAGACTCAAAACCTTCCACGCCTTCGCAACCGGTCCATTGGATTTTTTCGCCCGCATCCAGCGCGTCGCGGCCTGCCTTGGTGCTGCGCTTTTGTACGGCTACGTGTACGTTAGTGAGGAGCACATCTCTGGCAAGCGTGGACTTACCGGAGCCGGAGACGCCGGTGATGGCGACTAAGCGTTTGAGGGGCACGTGGGCGGTGACGTTTTGCAGGTTATGCATGGTCGCGGCCTTGACGGTTAGCCAGTCGATTTGGGGGTTTGCGGCTGCTTCCTTGCGTGCGACGTCTATTGCTGAGCCCGCATCGGACAGCCCGGCGGTGGGCTCCTCATACATTTGCTGCGCAACTGCCAAATCGTCACCCACCGCCGGACTGCCCGATGCTGCGATGGACATTTGCGCAGTGCGACGGTCTGCCAGGGCGGCGTATTCGGCGGCCACGCGGCTGCGGCCAGCTAGTTCGGCATTGGCTGTTGCGCTGTCCATTGCGCGTGCAGCTTCGACAGCCACTTTGGCAGCCTTTGCACTCAGTTTTTTAGCCGGTTTAACGCCCGCACCCGCGGAGGAGTCCCGTGCGCCGGAAGCCGATTTGGCAATCGCGAAGCGAGTGTATGAGGCCTCCGGCGCACCGGACTCCGCAGCAGCGATAGCCACAGACTCATCAAACGAAACCATCCCCCGCCGCACCGCCAAAGGATGCTTCATAGCATGCAGCAAGTAGCGCCCTGTTTGTGACTCGGAAGCTGCCTGCACATCCGCAACAGACCCCTGCGCCACAAGCCGCCCGCCGCGCTTACCCGCGCTGGGTCCAATATCAATGATGTGATCGGCAGCGCGAATGGTGTCCTCATCGTGCTCCACCACCACCAGCGTGTTGCCCTTGTCGCTTAAGGACTGCAAAGCCCCCAACAAAATCTTGTTGTCCCGCGCATGCAAGCCAATGGTCGGCTCATCCAACACATAGCACACACCCTGCAGATTGCTACCCAATTGCGCAGCCAAACGAATGCGCTGCGCCTCCCCGCCGCTCAGCGTGGGCGCGCCACGGTCCAGCGTCAGATAGCCCAAGCCCACCTCTTCCAAAAACTCCAAACGGCTCTTGATCTCGGGGATCAAATCACGCGCAATGTCGTTCTCGCGCTGGCTCAAACGGCCCGCCACCTGCAAGGTCTCAACCCACTTGCGGATGTCAGTCACACTCAGCTGCGCTATCGAAGTAATAGTGGCTCCCGCACTATCCATGGGCTCCACCGCCATTTTGGCTTTAACGCCCTCGAAGGGAGTACCCGCCGCGACTCCCAGGCTCGCACCAAACCTCACCGCCCGCGCGGTGGCATTCAGCCGGGTGCCTTGGCAGGTCGGACAGGTCGCGTCGTGCAGGTCTTCAATGTCGGCCTCAGCAAAGGTCTGCTCGCGGCCCTTGTTGTCGTCGTCCTTCACTGAATCGTCAAACACCTTGCGTTGCTCTTTGGTCAACGCGACACCGGTGCCCACGCAGTCCAGGCACCAGCCGTGCTTGCTGTTGTACGAGAACAGGCGCGGGTCCAGCTCGGCATAGCTGGTACTGCACACGGGGCAGGCGCGCTTGGTAGAGAACACCTGTACTTTGCCAATACCCGCGGCGGGCGTGCCGGCCACCATGGCCTCACGCAGACCGCCAATCTCGCTCAGCACATAGACCACACCCTTGCCATGCGTGAGCGCATCGGCCAGTGCAGTACGCAACGCGGATTCGTTCGATGGAGTGACATCCAGACTCGCCACCGGCAACTCGATGTTGTGTTCCTTGAAGCGGTCAATGCGTGGGAAGCTGGTGGTGGGCAAGAAGTTGCCATCCACCCGCAGGTGCGTGTAGCCGCGTGGCCGCGCCCAATCTGCCAGCTCGGTGTACACACCCTTGCGGCCCTGCACCAGAGGCGCCAACAGGCCAATGTGCTGGCCCCGATAGTTCTTCAACAACTGCGCCGCAATGCTGTCCGCCGACTGCGGCTCCACCGCCGCGCCGTCCTTGTAGCAATGCTGCGTGCCCAGCTTCACATAGAGCAGACGCAAGAAGTGCCAAACCTCGGTCGTCGTCCCGACCGTACTCTTGCGCCCCCCGCGCGACAGCCGCTGCTCAATCGCGACGGTCGGCGGAATGCCATAAACCGCATCCACCTCGGGCCGCCCCGCAGGCTGCACGATAGAGCGCGCATAGGCGTTGAGCGACTCCAGATAACGCCGCTGCCCTTCGTTGAACAAAATATCAAACGCCAGCGTCGACTTACCCGACCCAGAAACGCCAGTCACCACACTGAACTTACCGCGCGGAATATCCACCGACAGTGACTTCAAGTTGTGCTCTTTCGCATTAACAATCCGAATGGAGTTAGACGTATCAACAACCCCGACACCGAAGGTGGATGGGCTTGCGCCCGGTGCCGATTTAGCAATCGCGAAGCGAGTGTATGAGGCACTGGGCGTAAGCCCATCCACCGCAGCGCCTGAAGAAGCACCCTTTGCAGCAAACGCCAAATACTTAGCCGACGGTTCTGCGACTTCATGGATAACCCCCATAGCCGCCGCATAGTCCCGCAAAGCCTGCCCGGTATGCGAAGACGCATGCAACATCACATCCTCAGGCGTGCCAAAAGCCACCACCTCGCCGCCCGCATCGCCACCCTCAGGCCCCAAATCAATCAGCCAATCGGACGCACGAATCACATCCAGATTGTGCTCAATCACCACCAGCGAATGCCCCGCATCCAGCAACTTGCGCAAGGCCCGCATCAGCTTGGCGATGTCATCAAAATGCAGCCCCGTGGTCGGCTCGTCCAGCATGAAAAGCGCTCCGCGCTTGGCTGTGGCCTGGCGGCTGGCCGTACTGCTCTTGGCCGCCTCTGCCAAAAAGCCCGCCAGCTTCAGGCGCTGCGCCTCACCACCCGACAGCGTAGGCACGGGTTGCCCCAGCTTCACATACTCCAGCCCAACATCCACAATGGGCTGCAGCACGCGGATCACATCACGGTCGGCTGCAAAAATCGCAGCCGCCTGGCTCACGGTGAGATCGAGTACGTCGGCCACGTTCAGATGGACCGTTCCTCGTTCCGTTCGCCCTGAGGTTTTCGAAGGGCTTGCATAGGCTTCGACAGGCTCAGCCCGAACGGCAAGGGATGCCGGCCAGGGCCGCTCAATCGTCACTTCCAAAATCTCGGGCCGGTAACGCTTGCCATCGCAATCCGGGCAGCGCAGGTACACGTCGCTCAGGAACTGCATCTCCACATGCTCAAAGCCCGATCCGCCACAGGTGGGGCAGCGGCCATCGCCGCTGTTAAAGCTGAACTTGCTGGCCGTGTAGCTGCGCTCCTTGGACAAGGCCGCGCCCGCAAACAGCTCACGGATCGCATCCCATGCGCCCACATAACTCACAGGGTTGGAGCGCGCGGTCTTGCCAATGGGTGACTGGTCGACAAACACCACTTCGCTGAGCTGCTCGGCACCCAGTAGGCGCGCGTGCGCACCGGGGGTCTCGGTGGCCTTGCCAAAGTGGCGCAACAGCGCGGGGGCCAGCACGTCCTGAATCAGCGTGGACTTGCCAGAGCCCGACACACCGGTCACACACACCAGGCGCTGCAGCGGAATTTCTACCGACACGTTCTTCAGGTTGTGCTCGGTCGCACCTTCCAGCACCAGGCGCGGCGTGTTGGGGGCCACCATGCGCTTGAAACCCATGCCGACCTGCCTGCGGCCGCCAAGGTAGGCGCCGGTCATGGTGTCCGCACTCTTCAGCGCCTCAGTCGTGCCATCAAACACGATCTGCCCACCCTTCTCACCCGGCCCGGGGCCCATGTCAATCATGCGGTCAGCCGCCATCATCACGGCCGGGTCGTGCTCCACCACCACCAGCGTGTTGCCTGCATCGCGCAAGCGCTGCATGGCCACGATGATGCGGTTCATGTCGCGCGGGTGCAGACCAATGCTGGGCTCGTCCAACACAAACAGCGTGTTGACCAGCGAAGTGCCCAGCGCGGTGGTGAGGTTGATACGCTGCACCTCGCCGCCGGACAGCGTGCGGCTTTGACGGTCCAGAGTCAGGTAGCCAATACCCACGTCGCACAGGTACTTCAGGCGCGTGCCGACCTCTTCGAATAGCAGCTTGAGTGTCTTCTGTTCAGCTTCTGAGGCAGTGGGTGCATTTTTCTCCGGGGAGGACGCCGAAGGCGAGGGAGCGTCATCCGAACGCAAAGCGGAGTCGCCGGTATCGGGTGTGGCCGATTTGGCAGTCGCGAAGCGAATGTATGAGGCCGCAGCCGATACCGGCGACTCCGCCCCCCGAGCACCCAAGCCATCCAACTGCACCTGCAGCGAATCAAAAAACCGCTTCAACTTATCCAGCGACATCAGCATCATGTCGTGCAGGCACAGGCCCGGCAGCGCCTCCAGTTGATCGCGCGTCCACTTCACACCTTGCGGCATGAAACGTTTGGACGGTGGCAAAACAGCATCCGCCTGCGCCTTGGTCCCAATGCGCCACAACAGACTCTCGGTCTTCAGCCGCGCACCACCGCATGTGCCACAGGGCGTGTAGCTGCGGTACTTGGACAACAGCACCCGGATGTGCATCTTGTAGGCCTTGCTCTCCAAGTACTCAAAGAAACGGTCCACACCAAACCAATGCTGGTTCCACTTGCCGTTCCAGTTGGGCGAACCCTTGTAGACCCAGTTCTTTTGCTCGTCCGTCAGCTTGTACCAAGGCGTGTCCCGCGGAATGCCGGCGGCCTCAGCATGGCGCATCAGGTCGTCCTGGCACTCTTGCCAGGCGGGCGTCTGCATGGGCTTGACCGCACCCGCACGCAACGTGAGTTTGTCGTTAGGGATGACCAAGCCATAGTCAACCCCCACCACACGGCCAAAGCCACGGCAGGCCTCGCAAGCGCCCACGGCGGAGTTGAACGAGAACATGGACGCCATCGGGTCGGTATAGCGCAAGTCGCTCTGCGGGCAATGCAGGCCGGTGGAGAAGCGCCACAGCGTAGGCGCTACAGTTTCAGGAGCTGCTCCCGCACTATCCACGGCCTCTGCGGCCTCTTTGACTACATAAACATTCAATCGCCCACTGCCGCGCTTCAGCGCGACTTCAATGGCATCCAGCACGCGGGCCTTCTCCACGCCGTCGATGCGGAAACGGTCGGCCACCACATCGAGGATCTTGACAGCCCCCACGCTGGCCGCTTGGCGTGCTGCGCTGCCCGCCTTAGGGGCTTTCGCCCCTGGGGGTGGCCCGGCGGGGCTCACCGCGCGCACTTCTTCGCGCTCCGCCTGCACCCGCGTAAAACCGCTGGCGCTGAGCCATTGGGTTACCTCTTCGGCAGACGTAGACGCGGGCAGTTCTACGGGGAAGGTCAGCACCAGGCGGGGATTCCCCTCGGTTGCCGCGCGCCGCACCAACTCGGCATAAATCGTTTCAGGTGTGTCGTGCTGCACCGGCAGTGCCGTATCTTTGTCAAACAGACTGCCCGCGCGCGAGAACAGCAGCTTCAGGTGGTCGTTGAGCTCCGTCATCGTGCCCACGGTGGAGCGGCTGGAGCGCACCGGGTTGGTCTGGTCGATGGCGATGGCCGGGGGCACGCCCTCCACCTTGTCCACGGCGGGCTTGTCCATGCGGTCCAAGAACTGGCGCGCGTAGGCGCTGAAAGTTTCGACATAGCGGCGCTGGCCTTCGGCATACAGCGTGTCAAACACCAGGCTGGACTTGCCCGATCCGCTGGGCCCCGTAACCACGGTCAATTCGCCGGTGCGAATGTCGAGGTCCAGGTTCTTGAGATTGTGCTGTCGCGCCCCGCGAATGCGGATGGTGCCGTGGGTCATGGTGCAGGGTCTTTCAGGGTAAGGCCGGTCATTCTAGAGATTTGACGGGGCTGCGCACGCTGCGGGGGTATCAGCGCACCACTACGGTGAATATGTGGAAGTCCACAACTGCGCACGGGGGTGGCGCTTCCTAGAATCCAGCCACTTAATCCCCTGAGGCACCCACATGAGAATCGTCGCAATCCTTTATGGTGCATGGATGTGCCTGGCCCTGGCCAGCAGCGCCCACGCACAAATTCGCATTGGCCAACCCTCGGGTTTTACCGGTTCGGTGGCCAGTGGTGTCAAAGAAAACACGGTGGGGGCCAAGCTGTACCTGGATTCCATCAACCGCCAAGGCGGTGTGCTGGGGCAACAGGTGGAGCTGATATCGGTGGACGACCAATTTGACCCGGCCACCACCGCCACGCAGGCCACCCGCCTGATTACAGAACAGCAGGTCATTGCCTTGTTTTTAAACCGGGGCACGCCGCACGCCCAGGCCCTGCTCCCCTTGTTGGCCGAATACCGAATCCCGCTGGTTGGGCCCAGCACAGGGGCCATGACCTTGCACGACCCCGTGCACCCCTGGGTGTTCAATGTGCGGGCACCCTACCAACGCGAAGCCGTGCGCGGCATCAAGCACCTGGTGAGCTTGGGGATTACGCGCATAGCCGTACTGCAAACCGATGACTCGTTTGGTGCTGACGCCGCAATAGGCGCAGACATCGGGTTTGTGATTGCAAAACTCAAGCCGGTTTTGGTTAAAAAATTCCCGAGAGAGAAGCCAGACTTCACCGAATTGGCGCGCCTGGTGCAGCAGAGCAATGCCCAGGCTGTGCTGTACCTCGGCTCGTCGGGCAACGTAGCCAACGGGGTGAAGGCATTGCGCGAGATCGGCTCCACCGTGCAGGTGGTGACCCTGTCCAACAATGCCTCCGAAGGCTTCATCAAGCTGCTGGGGCCACACGCCTTGGGCGTCATCGTCACGCAGGTCTTTCCGAACGAGCGGGCCATCAATTACCGGCTGATCCGGGAGGCGCAGAGTCTGGCCAAAGCCCAGGGGCTGGTGGGTGTCTCGCCCGCCATGATTGAGGGCTTTGCTGCGGCCAAAGTGCTGGTGGAGGGCTTGCGCCGGGCCGGGCCGCGACCCACGCCTTCGGGCTTGCGCGATGCACTAGAGGGCATACGCAAGTTTGACCTGGGTGGGCTCGATATCAGCTACAGCCCCGCCAGCCACAGTGGGCTGGATTTTTCTGATCTGTCGATCATTGGGGCCAACGGAAAATTCATGCGCTGAGCGCGCCAAGAAAAGCCTAGCCTTTGAGGACGCGTTGAAGCTCGCTCGCGGCTTTCTCACCCACGGCTTTCTGAATTTGCGGTAGCAAATCCACCAAGGCTTGGTAACCCGAAGCGGACTCCACCGACAAGTTCAGCATAAAGCCCCTGAGCCCCAGGCCTGCCGTGAGCCTGGTGGCCAAGGTTTTGCCCAACTGGTAGCGCTCTTGGTCCGTCAGCGCGGGGCGACTGCTGGGTGGCTCAGAGTCGGGGCCTTCGCGACTTAAGGCCGACGGCACCGTGTTCGCCATGGCGGAGGGGGATGAGACGAGAGGCACAAGGGGTGCCGGATGCTCAGGGACCTCCAAGCGCAGAAAGCCCTCTTCCACCATGTAATCAATATCGGACTGGGTAACGCCCATACCGGCCGTAGCCACCAAGAGCTGCGCTGCGGACTTTCTACCATCCACCAAAATAAACATCGACCTTTGTCGCGCCGAGAAGCGGGGTGAGCGCTCTTTAAACGCCAACTGGCCCTCATCGGTTTTAATCAATTGCATGCAGGCATTCTAGGCGTGCAAGCAGGAAAAGCGGATCAGGGTTTACTTGGTGGCACTGGCCGGCGCTGATGCCGCCGATGCAGGCTGCGCAGGGGCCGATGCGGGCGCAGCGGGTGCCGCAACTGCGGGGGCCGGGGCTGCGATGTGGGAGGTGTCGCCGTGCTTTTCTCCACTCATATCAATATCGCCGCCGCGGCTCAACACGAACAGGGCCAGCGCGGCAAACAACACGAACCCGACTACGATTTTCCACATACGATTTCCTTCTCAAAAAAAAGGGCTCTCCAAGAGAGCCCGATAAATCCCCCGGTCCGAACTGACCGGGGGCTCACTCAACTTTCGTATCCGCTCAACTTCAATCGTTAGCGTAAATGTCCACGTCTTTGGTCTCTTTGATAAAGATCATGCCGATGATGAACGTACCGGCCGCCACGACAACGGGATACCACAGACCGTAGAAGATATCGCCGGTAGCGGCCACCATGGCAAAAGCCGTGGTGGGCAGCAAACCGCCGAACCAGCCATTACCGATGTGGTAAGGCAAGCTCATGGAGGTGTAGCGAATGCGGGTGGGGAACATCTCTACCAGCATGGCAGCAATAGGACCGTACACCATCGTCACCAACAGCACCAGGTACACCAACACCGCTAACACCATCGGTGTGTTCATGGTCGCGTTGTCGGCCTTGGCAGTCAGGCCACCGGCTTTAGCCGCTTCAACCACAGCCTTCTTGAATTCGGCAATAGCCTTGGCGCTCTCTGGTGCAAATGCATCACGCTTGTCGTTCAGCACGCCGGTCAACGATGGGATCAGAGTCTCACCGATCTTGACAGTCGCTGGCGTACCCGCTGGAGCTGCTACGTTCTGGTAAGGCACGTAGTTCTCTGTCAGGGTCCGCTTGGCGATGTCGCAAGAGCTGGTGAAGTCAATCGGACGTGCGATCGGGCTACCTTGGAAGGAGCAGGTTGCTGGATCCGCAGTGATCACCACAGGAACCGCTTTTTGCGCGGCCACCAGCTTGGGGTTGGCGTATTCCAGCAACATCGGGAACACTGTGAAGTAGGTCAGCGCAGCCAACAAGCAGCCACCCATGATGATGGGCTTGCGGCCAATCTTGTCAGACAAGGAACCAAACACGATGAAGAACGGCGTACCGATCACCAGTGCAGCAGCGATCAACAAATTGGCAGTCTTGGGGTCCACCTTAGCGATAGACGTCAGGAAGAACAAGGCATAGAACTGGCCGGAGTACCACACCACGGCCTGGCCTGCGGTCAAACCGACCAGGGCCAAGATCACGATCTTCAGGTTTTTCCATTCACCAAAAGACTCGGACAAGGGGGCCTTGGACGTCTTGCCCTCAGCCTTCATCTTGGTGAAAGCTGGCGACTCATTCATGGACAAGCGGATATACACCGACACGCCCAGCAGCAAGATGGACAACAGGAACGGAACGCGCCAGCCCCAGACATCAAAGTCGGCACCAGTCAGTTCACGGGTGACCAGAATCACGATCAAGGACAAGAACAGGCCCAAAGTGGCCGTGGTCTGAATCCATGCGGTATACGCACCACGTTTGCCATGGGGCGCGTGTTCGGCCACATAGGTAGCAGCACCACCATATTCACCACCCAGGGCCAAGCCCTGCAGCATGCGCAACATCACCAGAATGATAGGAGCCGCAATGCCGATGGTGGCGTAGTTGGGCAGCAGGCCCACGATGAAGGTAGACGCGCCCATGATCAAGATGGTGACCAGGAAGGTGTACTTACGACCAATCATGTCGCCCAAGCGACCAAACACCAGCGCGCCGAAAGGACGCACCAAGAAGCCCGCAGCAAATGCCAGCAGCGCAAAAATGTAGGCCGATGTGGGGTCCAAACCGCCAAAGAATTGCTTGGCGATAACGGCCGCTAACGAGCCGTACAGGTAGAAGTCATACCATTCAAAAACCGTACCGAGTGAGGAAGCGAAGATGACTTTCTTCTCTTCCGCAGACATCGGCCGTGGGGCTGCTGCAGTTGCCATGTGGTGTCTCCAAATTTTATGCAGCCCCCGACATGGGAGCCTGCGCGTATTCTTGGAGCTAGCACTGACCCTGCTCTGACACGAAACCAACGCTGGCTTGCGCGAAACTGACCGCCCTCTGACAGATTAGGGTCTAACCCTTAAGCCACGTTTCACATCTCGGTATATCAGCGGCGCACCAAGGGAATACCCGAGGGCAGGTCGCTAACACCATTCCACTGCGCGTCCGAAAACCAGGCGTCGCCCTCCAGGTAATTGCGCAGCATGGGCAAGCTGTCCAGTCCCCAAAAAACTTTGCCGTCCACCTCGATGGCGGGCACGCCAAATACGCCTGCGGCGATAGCCTCGTCGGCATGGTCTTTGAGTTGTGTTTTGACGCTGGGGTCGTCCGCCAAACGCGCTGGCGACAACTGCGCTGTGAGCTGCGCCAGACGCACCGGGTCAGCAGCGTCCAGCCCACCTTCCCACACATGCTTGAACAGGGTTTCGCACACATAGCGGTTGGGCGTACCTTGCGCTTGCGTGGCCACCGCCAGGCGCAAAAGCGCCAGCGGGTTAAAAGGATGCACCGCGGGCATCTGCAACACCAAACCCTGCTGGCGCGCCAGCCACAGCACCTGGCGGTAAACCCAATCGCGTTTGGGCGGCACTTCCGCCGGGCCAAGCATCGCATTGTGTTTGAGCAAGGCCCCCAGAAAAACGGGTTTGTAAGTGACCGAATAGCTCAACCCCATCAAAGACCGGGGCAAGGCATGGAACGCCAGATAGGCGTAGGGCGAAATGAAGTCGAGGTAGAAGGTCAGGTGTTTCATGGCGGGCAGGTTTCAGGCAAACGCAGCGGGGTGGGTCTGGCGCAGGCGCTCGGTGATGCGCACCCACATCACACGTTTGGCATCGTCGTCGCTGCGGCCCCAATCGCGGATCTCATCAATGGTGCGAAAGCAGCCTTCGCACAGGCCGCTGCCGGTATCCATACGGCACACCGACACACAAGGGCTGGGCACGTTTTCGGTCATTGCGCTTATGGATAGTGCGCGAGCAGCTAGCATTTTTATAGCGTTTTGGCGCACCATTGCGTCCAGCACATCTTCAGACTCCGGGGCTTCCACCACATCAGCCACCGGTGCACCAGTGAGCTGGACAAGGTGCTGCGGGTGCAGTTTGAACACCCCATGCGGGTGACCCGCCGCCGCCCAGACCTCGTCAAAACGAAACAGCGCGCGGTCGATCAGCGTAACGCCCGGCATGGCGTGAGCCACAGGGCTGACGCCACCAATGGAAAAGCCCGTGCGCTCTTTGACAAACGCCGCATTGGCCCGCCCCAGCGGCCCCACCAGAGCCGCCACTTTGGCTTCGTCCACACGCCGGTCACCCGAGGTGACGACCAGCACCGCTACATCGTCTTCAATACGCCTGAAGATGATGCTTTTGGCGATTTGGCCCACGGCCACGCCCAAGGCGTCTGCCGCCTGCTGGGCGGTGCGCGCCGCGCCATCCAGCATCACCGGCGCGTGCGGATGGTTTTTTTCTTGCAGTGCAGCCGCTACGCGTTGCACGCCTTCAGGTAGTTCTATCAATTCAGCTCCACACATTGAAATATTGCCCCCCCCCACGCTGGCCACCGCGTGTGCTGCGATCATCACCCGGCCCTCTTGGCCAGCAGCGCATTGGCCGCGCGCGAATGCGGCTTGCGGCCCAAGAAGTCGCTGATGAATTTGCCCGCGTCAATTAGCTGGTCCAGATCAATCCCGGTCTCAATACCCATGCCGTGCAACATATAGACCACGTCTTCCGTCGCCACATTGCCGGTTGCGCCCTTGGCATAGGGGCAGCCGCCCAGGCCCGCCACCGAGGTATCAAAGTTCCAGATACCCAACTCCAGGCTCGCCAGCGTATTGGCCAGCGCCATGCCATAGGTGTCGTGAAAATGGCCCGACACTTGGTCTAGCGCGTAGTGCTTCAGGGCGGCGTCCAGCGCGCGCTGCACCTTCAGGGGTGTGCCCACGCCAATGGTGTCGGCCACGCCCACGTGTTGCACGCCAATGCCGCTCATCAGTCGGGCCACCATCTCCACCCGCTCGGGGGCAATATCACCCTCATACGGGCAGCCCACCGCGCAAGAGATCGCCCCGCGCACGGCAATGCCAGCCGCCACCGCCGCCTGCACCACCGGGCGAAAGCGCTCAATACTCTCCTCAATCGAGCAGTTGATGTTCTTCTGGCTAAAGGCCTCGCTCGCCGCGCCAAACACGACGATCTCATCGGGTTGGGTCAATACGGCGGCCTGGTATCCCTGCAGATTGGGTGTGAGCACCGAATAGCGCACGCCCGGCTGGCGTTGGATGCCCGCCATCACGGAGGCAGCGTCGGCCATTTGCGGCACCCACTTCGGGCTCACAAAGCTGGTGACTTCAATTTCAGTCAGGCCTGCGGCCTGCAAGCGCTGTACCAATTCGACTTTGATCGCCGCAGGGACCGGAGTCTTTTCGTTTTGCAGTCCGTCACGTGGACCAACGTCCACCAGCCTAACGTAGGATGGGTAGTTCATTCAAGAATATCTCTTAGAAACTGTCAAATTACACAATGCTAAGGCCTTACAGACTAACGCAACCCAATAAGGGCTTGACGAACAGCCCCTCGACAGATGAAATCAGAATTAATCAGGAGATTGTTATGCCGGTATTGTCATTTTTACGCCTTTCCCTTTTGTTTTGGTTTGGAATTACATGTGCTTCTATGTTCGGACTGATGCAACAGGCACACGCTGGCCCTTTGCTGGCGGTAGGCAGCAATCACAGCTGTGCCGTAGTTGGCGGAACGGTCCAGTGCTGGGGTTACAACCGTTTTGGTCAGTTAGGGGATGGGACCAACATCAACGCCAGTAGTGCAAAGCCCGTGACGGTTGTAGGTATTTCAAATGCTGTAGCAGTGGCCACTGGGTCGCAACACAGTTGCGCCGTGTTAGGCGATGGATCAGTCACGTGTTGGGGCGACCGCGCGGCTAACGTATTTAGCGAAACAGCGCTAAATGCCAGCACCCCCAAAGTTGTAAGTGGATTGAGCAATGTCAAGAGCATCGCAGCAGGTTCATTTCACACGTGCTCTCTTCTCAACTCAGGGGCCGTCAAGTGCTGGGGCAGCAATCTCAATGGCCAGCTTGGCGATGGCACTAACGCCAACAACGAGCTTGCGGTGTCCGCCATTGGCATCACCAATGCCATCGGTATCACCGCTGGGGCGGGCCACTCGTGCGTCACCCTCTCGACCGGTAGCGGCCAATGTTGGGGAAGCAATTCTTTTGGGCAACTCGGAAACGGCAGCACCACCAGTAGCACCAGTCCAGTCTCAATTGTTGGGCTTAGTGGCTTGACGTCCGTGGTCGCAGGCGCGAACCACACTTGCGGTGTTCTGGCCAATGGCGGGCTCCAATGCTGGGGTCGCAACAACACGGGCCAATTGGGCAATAGCACCAACTCCAACAGCACCGCGCCGCTGTTGGGAACCACGGACCGGACTGTTCCAACCCCTGTTGCGGATGTTGTCAATGCCACTGCGGCCGCCGCCGGGACATCACATTCGTGTGCAGTCCTTTCTAGTGGCGAGATAAAGTGCTGGGGTCTCAACAGCTCTGGGCAGCTAGGAAATGGAACGACGGCAGACAGCACGAACTCGGTTATCGCTGTCGGTGTGACCAATGCGATTGCGGTTGTGGCGGGAAGTGCCCATACCTGCGCGTATCTCCGTACGGGTGCTGTGCAATGCTGGGGAAGCAATGGGTTGGGCCAAATCGGTATTGGCACCAACACCAAGTTTCCCAATCCGACACTTGTCGCTAATTTGACCGGCGTTTCGGGGGTGGCGGGCGGAGCCAACCATAGCTGCGCGGTGCACAGTAGCGGCAAGGTTTCCTGCTGGGGAAGAAACACCTATGGTCAATTAGGCGATAACACCATGACAAGTAGTCCTGGTGCCGTATCTGTAACTGGAATTACCAATGCAATTCAAGTGTCTACTGGCTCCAACCACAGCTGCGCGGTTCTGGCTACAGGACAAGTACAGTGTTGGGGCAACAACATTAACGGAGAGCTGGGTAACGGTAGCAGCAGTGGAACCAATATTCCTGTGACCGTGACCGGCATCACCGATGCCAGTTCCGTAGCGGCCGGTGCAAGCCATACCTGCGCTGTTCTCAAGAGTGCTAATGTGCAGTGCTGGGGAAACAACAGTTTTGGCCAACTCGGAAACGGGGAAAAAACTACTAGCTTTAGCCCAGTGGCAGCTTCAGTTGCTAGTAACGTAGCGTCTGTTACTGTCGGCATTGAGCACACTTGCGCAGTGTTGGTGAATGGTGCGGCACAGTGTTGGGGCCGCAATAGCTCTATACAACTGGGAACAGTGAACGGTTCCGATAGCTCGACCAGCGTGAGCGTAGCCGGAGTGAGCAATGCGACATCGATTGCAAGTGGAACGAGTCATTCATGTGTAGCTCTGTCCGGTGGCGAATTGAAATGCTGGGGTGTCAACGGCAACGGGCAGCTTGGCAACGGCACCCGTACCAGCAGCCTTTCGCCCATCAGCATCGCGAACATCAATGTAATGACGATTTCGACAGGCAGTTTCCACACCTGTGCCGTAGTGTCAGGGGGCGGAGTTCAATGCTGGGGTTACAACAATTTTGGGCAAGTGGGTGACGGGAGCACCGTCGACCGCGTGGTACCGACAGTGTCCGTGGGTGTAACCGGTGCCACCAAACTGGCTACGGGTGACAACCATAGCTGTGCATTACTCAGCGAAGGCACAGTGCAATGCTGGGGGGACGACACCTTTGGCCAACTGGGTTCGGGACGGCCCCTTCCCTACAGTCCACTTTCAGTAGTAGCGGCGGACGGCAAGGGCAATTTGAGCGTGGCATCGTCCTTTAGCCCAACATCCCTTTCCATTTCCGGGCCTTCCTCATTAAAAGGCTCCAGCTCTGCAAGTGCCTCTGCAACAGCGACCTACACGGATGGCGTTGAACGGTCCGTGACACCCACTTGGAGCAGCAGCAACCCTGCGATTGCCACTGTCAGTGCAACTGGCATCATCACTGCAGGCAGTGTGGCTGTCGATTCCCAGGTCACCATTACCGCCAGCTTCACCGACAAAGGGGCCACGGTAAGCGCAACGCTGCGCATTTCCGTTTCTGCATCACCGAACCTGCCTGTGTCCCTGACGCTCTCAGGCCCGACAAGCTTGCAAAACGCAAGCACCGCTACCGCAACGGCGACTGCTCTATACAAAGATGGCAGCACAAAAAGCGTAGTGCCACGCTGGACCAGCGATAACACCACGGCCGCTACTGTCAGTGCTACAGGATTAATCACCGCGGGCACCGTATCTACCGATACGGTGGTTACCATAACTGCAAGCCTCACGGAAAATGGAGTCACTGTGAGCGCCACTTTGCGCGTCACCATTGTGGCGGCTCGCGTCACGTTGGCCAGCCTGCGAGTGACCGGAGCAACCCGAATGCAGTCCGGTGGTCAATTGCCCTTGACTACCGTAGCTATCTACAGTGATGGCGTTGAAAAGTCCGTAACACCCGCGTGGAGCAGCAGCAACCCGGCGATTGCTACTGTCAGCGCAACAGGCGTTGTCACCGCGGGTAATGTGGCTACCGACGCGCAAGTGACCATTACCGCCAGTTTCACTGACAAAGGTGCCACAGTAAGCGCAACACTAAACCTTACGGTTGCTGCCTCAACGCCGCCCCCGTCTCTGACGCTCTCGGGTCCTACAAGCTTGCAAAACGCAAGCACCGCGGCCGTAACGGCGACTGCTCTATACAAAGATGGCACCAAAAAAATTGTGATGCCAAGCTGGAGCAGTGACAACACCACGGCCGCCACTGTCAGTGCTACCGGAGTGATTACTGCGGGCACCGTATCTACCGATACTGTGGTAACACTAACTGCAAGCTTCACGGAAAATGGTGTCACCGTGACCGCCACTTTGCGCGTCACCATTACGGCCGCTCGCGCCACGTTGGCCAGCCTGCGAGTGACCGGAGCAAGCAGCATGCAGTCCGGTGGCCAATTGCTGTTGACCACCTCAGCCTTCTACAGTGATGGCTCTTCTCGCCCGGCTGCAGGGGTGAGCTACACCTTGTCCGACCCGACCCTGGGATCGGTCAACAACAGGAATGTGCTGAGCGTCGCGACGGTGACTAGTGACACGCCACTCACCGTTTCGGCCTCTTACACCGAGGGCGGCATCACCACGACGAGTAGCCTGAGCCTGACCATTACAGCAGCACCCGCAATCCTCTCGCGCCTCACCATCATCGGGGCACGCGGTACTGTGGCCGCGGGTGAAAGTCTGAACCTTTCGACCGATGGTGTCTATACAGACGGGTCCAGAAAAACAGCAGCCTCTAGCTGGCAGGTGAGCGGGACTGGGGCGACCATAGTCAGCAGCACTGGTGTGCTTACTGCCAATACCGTGACCACCGATACGCCCGCACTGGTGACTGCAAGCTATACCGAGGCCGGAGTCACCGTCACCGCGCAATACCAGATTCTGGTACAGGCCCAGGAAGTATTTTCACCAGTCCAAGCCGAAGTGCAAGTCACAGGCACCAGTACCAATTTGGAACTGGTAGTCTGGGCCAACATCGACACTGCGGGTGCCTTAGACGCACCATCGGGTGGCAGCCGACCACGCGGCCCAGTGAAACCAGCGGCTGACCGCCCCGTGTACCGAGTCTATGTTGCTGCACTGGTACCGGGTGGAGCCCTATTGCCCAGCCCGACAATTTTTGTATTGAATCGCAGCCGGACCTGGCAAGGCGTCAGCTTCCCCGTGGCGGAATACCTGTCCGGGGTAGCCGAAAACAGCGTGCAGTTGATCGAAATTTTTGACCAACTCGATGTCAGCATCATCTCGGGAACCAAGATTTTTGTGGGCTACGGCATCACCGACATGGAAATGATCGAGTCGGGTCGCTTCCGCATGGTGTACCAGGTGCAATAAGGGCAGGGGTCAGGGGCGCAGGCCCCTGCCTTGCCAGATTAGTAGCCGCGCCCAGCTTCCACTAAACCCGCCACAGGCTGCCCGTTCTCTAGCGCGGCAATTTTTTTGGCGATCTGCGCGATGCTCTCGCTGCGCAGCGTGCGGGCAGATGTGTGGGGTGTCAGCGTGATTTTGGGGTGGGTCCAAAAAGCATGCTCTGGCGGCAGGGGCTCAACTCGGAATACATCCAGCGTGGCACCGGCCAAGTGGCCGCTGTCTATCGCCGCGATCAGGTCGGCATCCACCACATGGGCACCGCGTGCCACATTGATGACATAGCCGCCAGGACGCAGTAGGGACAAGCTGCGGGCATTCAAGATATCTGTGGTATCCGGCGTCAGGGGTAACAGGCAGACCAACACCCGGCTGCTCGCCAAAAACTCATCCCATTGCTCACGCCCATGAAAACACTGCACACCCGCAATCGATTTGGGCGACTGGCTCCAGCCATTGACCGGAAAATCAAAGTGGGCGACCGCCTGGGCTACCCTTTGACCCAATACCCCCAGCCCCATCACGCCCACCGGAAAATCCAGGCGGCTGCGCGGCTTGCGGTAAGACCAGGTGCCCTGTGCAGTATCTGCCTCGTAGCCATCCAACTCCCGGAAGTGGCGAATGATGGCGTGGCAGACATACTCCGCCATTTGCACCGACATGCCTGCGTCATCCAGACGAACAATGGGCACGCCAGTGGGCAGCTGAAGTTTCATCAGCGCATCCACACCCGCACCGGTATTGAACAGCGCTTTGAGCTGTGTTTGCTCATTCAGCAATTGCTGGGGCGGTTTCCAGACCACGGCGTAGTCCGCCGCAACCGCTCCGGGCTCCCATAGCTCCACATGGGCTGCAGGCAGTGCCGCCTGCAAGCCTGGAATCCAGGCTGCCGAATCCAGGTCGGCGCTGTAATACAGCACCCGCATGTCAGGCAGCCGCCTCCATGCGCAGCAGCTCGGCACCATCGGTCACCTGGTCGCCCGGCGCAAACAGCAACTCAGCCACCGTGCCATCCACCGGAGCGGCAATGGTGTGTTCCATCTTCATCGCATCCAAAACAGCCAAGGGCTGGCCCTTGGTCACTTTGTCGCCCGCCTTCACGGCAAAGGACACCACCTTACCGGGCATCGGTGCCGTCAGTCGGCCCACATCGCTGTGCGTGTCACCGGCATGGGCGAGTGCATCAATTGCTACTATTTGTGTAGCACCTCCCGCAGTGAATACGTGCGCTACATCGCCTTTGGTGTACACCTGAACGCGTGCACGCTGCGCGCCCAAACGGATATCCAGTGCACCCTCCGCAGTGGCGGCATAGCCCAGTGCTTCCGTGGTTCCACCGATTTGCAATTGCCGCTGGGGCTCGCCAGCTCCGTGCAGGGTGGTCAGCAAAGCCGTGTGGCGCTCGCCCTGAAACTCCAGCGTGAATGCGCGCACCGACGGGCCATGCGATTTCCAGCCGTCGCGCCGCGCCCAAGGGTCTATCCAGCCACGGGCATCGGCTTGGGCTGCCAGGGTTTGCTCCTGCAAAAGGGTATGCGCCAGCAGTGCAGCCGTAGCCAGTGCAAGGCCCACTTTTTCTTGGTGGAACAGCGCCGCCGCCTCACGCGGGATCAGCCCTGTATCCAGATCGGCCTGCGCGAACGATGCACTGGTCGTCACATGGCGCAAGAACTGCACATTGGTGGCCAGCCCCACGATGTGGGTGGCGGCCAAGGCCGCATCCATGCGCGCCAGCGCCTCGGCACGGTTCGCCCCGTGCACGATCAGCTTGGCCACCATGGAGTCGTAAAACGGGCTGATGGTGTCGCCCTGGCGCACGCCGGAATCCACCCGCGTGGCGTGGGGTGCGCGCTCAAACGTGGTGTGTACGGGCAGGCCGTACACCTGCAGCGTGCCGGTCGCGGGCAGGAAGTTGTTGTCCGGGTTTTCGGCGCAGATACGCGCCTCAATCGCATGGCCCTGGATTTTCAATGCATGCTGTTGCAGCGGCAGGGGTTCGCCCGAGGCCACGCGCAATTGCCATTCCACCAAGTCCAGCCCGGTAATGGCCTCGGTGACTGGGTGTTCCACTTGCAGACGCGTGTTCATTTCCATGAAGTAGAACTGCATGGCCCCATCGGGCTGCTGCTCCACAATGAACTCCACGGTACCCGCGCCCACGTAGTTCACCGCACGGGCCGCGGCCACAGCGGCTTCACCCATTTGTTGGCGAAACGCTTCGGTAATGCCCGGCGCAGGCGCTTCTTCCAGCACCTTTTGGTGGCGGCGCTGCACCGAGCAGTCGCGCTCAAACAGGTAGACATAGTTACCCTGCGTATCGCCAAACACCTGAATCTCAATGTGGCGCGGGCGCTGCACGTATTTTTCAATCAGCACCGCGTCGTCACCAAAGCTATTGATAGCCTCGCGCTTGCAACTGGCCAGCGCCGCCGCAAAGCCTGCCGATGCGTCCACCACGCGCATGCCCTTGCCCCCGCCGCCCGCGCTGGCTTTGATCAGCACAGGGTAGCCAATCGCATCCGCCTGCGCTTGCAGCAAGGCCGGGTCTTGGTCGGCACCGTGGTAGCCGGGCACCAGGCGCACGCCTGCTTTTTCCATCAACTGCTTGGACTCTGCTTTCAAGCCCATGGCCTGAATGGCCGAGGCGGGTGGCCCGATAAACACCAGCCCGGCGGCGGCACAGGCCGTGGCGAATTCGTCGTTTTCGCTCAGGAAGCCGTAGCCGGGGTGGATGGCCTGTGCGCCCGTACGCAGCGCGGCTTCGATGATTTTTTCCCAACGCAAATAACTGTCCTTGGGTGCGCTGCCGCCCAGGTAAACCGCTTCATCACAAGCCGCCACGTGTTTGGCGTTGGCATCCGCGTCTGAGTACACCGCGACCGTTTTTACGGCCATGCGCCGTGCGGTGGCCGCAACGCGGCAGGCAATCTCACCACGGTTGGCGATCAAAATTTTATTAAACATGGGCAGTTTCCGTGAATCAGGAAGGGGGGTTAAACGGCAGGCGTGTGGGGAGGCGTGTCCTGTGCCGCTTCGGCGACAGGTGCCAACTTGGCGCGTGGGGTCAGGCGAAAAGCGGGCTCCGCGCCGGGATCGGGCCGACCACTAAAAATGCGGGCAAGCCGAGAGAGCAATGTGCGCACAAAGCGCCAGCACACCCGGGTCAACCACCAGCTCAGCGCCACGACCAACAACAGCAATGCGCCAAATAGCAGCGGGTTAACAACCGCCAACCACAGGCCCAGGGGCACGATGCCGTCTTCGAGCAACGAAGTGCCTATATTGCTAAAAGGCTCGGGCGACGTGTTGATGGCGGCACGGCCGGTCGCTTTAGCCACATGGCTGGTGGCTGCCAAAGAGCCCCCCATCAGCCCGGCCAGCAGCCCCATCGACGCGCTGTCCGCACCAAACACGCCCGCCGCCAGCGCCGCCCCCGCCGGAATGCGAATAACGGTGTGCACCATGTCCCACAAAGAATCGAGACCCGGCACCTTGTCGGCAAAAAACTCAACCGTGACCATGAAGCCGCTACCCACCAGCACCGCCGGATGGGCCAGCAGGCGAAGTCCATCCGGCAGATCCACCCAGCCCAACGCGCCCGCAGCGCCAGTGAGAAGCACCACCAGGTACAAACGAATCCCACTGGCCCAGCCCAAAGCACCGGCCAGAGCGATCAGTTGTGCGGTATCCAGGGTTTGCATGGGGACAGTGTGCGTGCGTGGCCTGCGGACTACATCCGGAACACACCAAATTTGGTGTCGGGAATCGGCGCATTCAAAGACGCAGACAAGCCCAGCGCCAGCACGCGGCGCGTGTCGGCCGGGTCGATGATGCCGTCGTCCCACAAGCGCGCCGTCGCAAAGTAGGGGTGGCCCTGCACTTCGTATTGCTGGCGGATCGGTGCCTTGAAGGCTTCTTCTTCATCGGCGCTCCAAGCGCCGCCCTTGCCTTCAATGCCATCGCGCTTGACCGTTGCCAAGACGCTAGCCGCCTGCTCACCGCCCATCACCGAGATGCGCGCGTTAGGCCACATCCAGAGGAAGCGCGGTGAGTAAGCGCGGCCGCACATGCCGTAGTTGCCCGCGCCAAAGCTGCCGCCGATGATGATGGTGAACTTGGGCACCTGGGCCGTGGCCACCGCCGTCACCATCTTGGCACCGTTGCGCGCAATGCCTTCGTTCTCGTATTTGCGGCCCACCATAAACCCGGTGATGTTTTGCAAAAACACCAGCGGAATCTTGCGCTGGCAGCACAGCTCAATAAAGTGCGCGCCCTTGAGCGCCGACTCGCTGAACAGAATGCCGTTGTTGGCGATGATGCCCACGGGCATGCCTTCCACATGGGCAAAGCCACAGACCAGCGTAGTGCCGTAGCGCGGCTTGAACTCATGCAGCTCACTGCCGTCAACAATGCGGGCAATGATCTCACGCACATCAAAGGGTTTGCGCGTGTCGGTAGGAATCACACCGTACAGCTCTTCTGCTACATATTTAGGAGCTGCTCCCGCACTAGGCATGAGCTCAGGGGCCTTTTTCTTATTCAAATGGGCAATGGCTTCACGCGCTAGGGAGAGCGCATGCAAATCGTTTTGCGCCAGGTGATCTGCCACGCCACTGAGGCGCGTGTGCACATCGCCACCGCCCAGGTCTTCAGCCGTCACCACCTCACCCGTGGCCGCCTTCACCAACGGAGGGCCGCCTAAAAAGATGGTGCCCTGGTTTTTGACGATGATGGTCTCGTCGCTCATGGCGGGCACATAGGCGCCGCCTGCGGTACACGAACCCATCACGACGGCAATCTGCGCAATGCCTTGGGCGCTCATATTCGCCTGGTTGAAGAAGATGCGACCGAAGTGATCGCGGTCGGGGAACACTTCATCCTGGTTCGGCAAATTCGCGCCACCAGAGTCCACCAGATAAATGCACGGCAAGTTGTTTTGCGCCGCCACTTCCTGCGCGCGCAAATGCTTTTTGACGGTCAGCGGATAGTAGGTGCCGCCCTTCACAGTGGCGTCGTTGCACACAATCATGCAATCCACACCACTGACGCGGCCAATACCGGCGATCACACCGGCGCAGGGGGCGCTGTCTGTGCCATCGCGGTCAGGATACATCGCCAGCGCGGCCAGGGGCGAGAGTTCGAGGAAGGGCGTGCCGGGGTCCAGCAGCATGCCGACCCGATCGCGCGGCAGCAGTTTGCCGCGGGCGGTGTGCTTGGCACGGGCAGCGTCACCGCCACCCTGCGCGGCTTTGTCGATCTGCGTGTTGAGGTCGGCCACCAGGGCGCGCATGGCCGTGGCGTTGGCCACAAAATCCGCGGCGCGGGGGTTGAGCTTGGATTCCAGAACCGGCATGAATGCTCCAAAAAAGTGGAGTGGATAAAACGCCTGCAGTTGACGTTTACGTAAACGTCAATTGTGGCATGGTTTGCTGCGCCAAAAACCCTGCGGCATCACAGCGCATCCCCATCGATATACAGCCACTGGTCTTGCTCGCGCACAAAGCGGCTGCGTTCGTGTAGCCGCACCGCCGCGCCCTGCGCGGGCTTTTGGCGGGCCACAAACTCCACCTCCGCCGTGGCTACGCCGGTGGGGCGGTGGCTGCGCACCTCCAGCCCCAGCCACTTCACACCCGGCTCAAATGCGATGTCGGGCGGACGCTGGCTGGGGTGCCAGGTGGCCAACAGGTAATCGGCCCGCTCCAGCACAAATGCGGTGTAGCGGCTTCGCATCAAGGCTTGCGCATCGGGCGCTGGCGTGGGGGTATCCAGCCAGCGACCGCAGCAATTCACGTACTGCAAGGCTCGCTTTGCATCCACCATTCCACAAGGACAAGGGCTTTGGGCGTTCATTTCAGGGGCTTCGGGTGCTTTATCGGGGTCTGCGGGCTTGGGATAGCGGGTTTATCCGGTATCCCCGCTGGGTCGGTGTCCCCATACTAATACCCACTGCTCGCAGAGCCTAGCTGCGCAGTGCTGTTTTTCCCACTCCCTCACGAGGTATTTCGTCGATGTTTTCTGCAGGTCGCGTGTTCATACGCAAACTCATTCGCGTTTTGGTCGCCACAAGTTGGGGCCTGGGCGTGCCTTTGGTCAGCCAGGCGCAGTTGGTAGCACCGGCTTCGCCAGCCTCTGCCCCGGCAGCCAGCGACAGCATGGAGCGCGCGCAGCGGCAGGCCGACAATGTGTTGCGCTGGATCAAAGTGCACGCCGACAAGCCAAAGGCCGCTCCGGCCAATCCGCCCCCGGCACCCATCCCGGTGGCGGCCAGACCTCCTGCACGCAATACCTCTACGGCCAATGCGGCTGCAGCGGCAGCTGCCGCCGCAGCAGCCTCCGTGGCCACACCAGCCGCTGAAGCCGAGCCACCCCCGGTTGCGCAGGATGCCCCACCGGCCTACGCCACTGCCCCTGCGGTGCCTGCGCCCGCCCCCGTGCAGGCAGCGCCCCAGCCACCACCACCCGTGCCAGCCGCCGCAGTGGAGCCCGAGATCGTTCTGGTGGCCATCTCCCAAGCCCAGCCCGAACTTAGCAAAAAGATTGTGGAAACCATGAACAATGACCGGGTCAACGTGCGGTTTACCGTCTTACCCAATGGCACGGTGACCAATGCCGATATTGTGCAAAGCAGCAACCGTCGGCTGAACAAGCCGACACTGGACGCCGTCTCGACCTGGCGTTTTCAGCCCATCCGGGCCAACCACACCGTCACCGTAGAGCTGGCCTTCAAGGACTAGCCACTCGACGCGACCACCGCTCTTGGCATGCACCTTGCTTGCAGCGACCGATTAGCCTCGCGTGATTCCGCGACGCTCTGATGCCTCTGTCCAAAAAAGTGCGTACCATTGCAGACTTTGATGGCCGGTTCGCCTCGGGGCTCCGGGCTTATTTACTGTGGTGATCTCCAAATGAACTCGCGCTTTCTTTTTCGCAAACTGCGGTTGATCCTGACCGCCCTGACCTGTGGCCCACTCGGCGTGGCGCTTTTTATGGCCGGTGGCACGGCGGCCCATGCCCAATTGGTCGCCCCCGCGAGTGGTTCGTCCGCCCCTGAGGAAGATCCCATGGAGCGGGCCAAACGCCAGGCCAATAACGTGATGCGCTGGATCAAAGTGCACTCGGACAAGCCCCGCGCCACCGCCGCCAAAGAACCCGCGGCCCCTCCAGCACCCCCACCGGCCCCGGCCGCACGCCCGGCCGCCAAAACGGCTGCTGCTCCCGCCCCTGCGCCCGTACCAGAAGCAGAAAAACCCTTGGCGACTGCCGCACCCGCAGCAGTACCTACACCACAAGCACCGCCTCCGGTAGCCGCACCAGTAGCGCCCCCGCCCACTGCGGCTGCGGCACCGGCTATTGCCAAAGCACCACCGCCGCCCCCGCCCGTCGAGGAAGAGGATGAGACCCCGCTGAAGGCCCTGTCGCAGCCCCAGCCGGTGATCCCCCGCAATGTGTTGGCCACCGTCAATCAGGGCAAAGTCATGGTGCGGTTTATCGTCGAACCCAATGGCAGCGTCAGCAATGTCGAGGTCTTGAGCAGCAGCAGCCGCTTGCTGAACAAGCCCACGGTGACAGCGATCTCCACGTGGCGATTTGAGCCCATCAAGACACCGCGCACGGCCCAAATCGAGATTGCCTTCAACCTCTGAGCCAGGCAGCCTTCGCGGCTTTCTCGGCCTGGCTAGGCGCTAGCTAGGCGTTCAGCACCCGTGTGCCGTTGACGGTTGCGGCCCCCGAGCGCACCAGGTCCTGCACCAAGCTATCCAGCACCCCTGCTGCCGACGACTCGCCAGTCCGCACATCGGTTTGCGTTAACAAACTGGCGAAGTAGCTGCTGCCCATGGCCCAGGACAACAAGGCCGCACGCTCCAGGCTCTGCGCTTCCAGCAGTTTGAATTTCAGCAACACTTTGGCGGCGTACTGCAGGTGCTTGGCGGGGTTGCTCACAAAGCCTTGCAAGCGGCTGCGGGCATAGGCCAGCGCCGCAGGCGCATCGGTAAACGGCGCGCCGTGGCCAGGTATCACCTGCGCCGGGCGCAAGGACGCAATGAGGTCCAGCGTATCGGCCACCTCCTGGAATGCGCCCTCCCCGTCCAGCTCCGGAAACACCACGCCAAAGCCGCGCTCCCACAGCGCATCCGCCGACACCAGCGTGCGACTTACAGGCTCAAACAGAATGACGGAATGGGGGTCATGGCCCGGCGCGGCATGCACCTGCCAATCCAGATCACCCAGGCGCATCTCCGTGCCGGGCTGCAATGTGGCATCAAAACGAAAACGCGGGCACTGCTGGCCCGACGGGGTGTAGCTCAGCGCATGCGCATCCCACACGCGCACGTACTCGGCATGGCCCGGCGGAATATGGGTTTGCAGCGCCGGGTAGCGCGCCTGCAGCGCGGCGTTGCCTCCGCAATGGTCGCTGTGCAGATGGGTGTTCAGCAGCAAGTCCAGCGGCCGACTTTGCAAGGCCGATTCCACCAGCGCCAGCGTTTGCTCGGCATGCGTGCAGTAGCCGCTGTCGATCAAGGCGCAGCCGTGCGCGCCCTGGATCAAGATATTGTTGCTGGAGAGCCAGCCGCGCTCCAAAACGCTGACACCGGCGGGCAATGCCACGGCAGTCATCACACGGCCCCCCGCTCAAGCCAGCGCGCGCTGGATGATGATCTTTTGCACGTCCGATGTGCCCTCGTAAATCTGGCACACACGCACATCGCGGTAGATGCGCTCCACCGGGAAGTCGCTCACATAGCCGTAGCCACCCAGCGTCTGGATGGCGGCGCTGCACACCTTTTCGGCCATCTCGCTGGCAAACAGCTTGGCCATGGCGGCTTCCTTCAAACACGGGCGGCCTGCATCGCGCAGGCTGGCGGCGTGCCAGATGAGCTGCCGCGCGGCTTCGATCTGCGTCGCACACTCAGCCAGACGAAAGCCCACCGCCTGGTGGTTGAAGATGGGCTGGCCAAAGCTCTGACGGTCTTTGGCGTAGGCCACCGCTACCTCAAAGGCGCTGCGCGCCATGCCCACGCTCTGCGCGGCAATGCCAATGCGCCCGCCCTCTAACCCGCCCAGAGCGATGCCATAGCCCTCCCCCTCTTTGCCAATCAGGTTCTCGGCGGGAATGCGGCAGTTGTCAAAGTTGATCTGTGCGGTGTCGCTGCTGTGTTGGCCGAGCTTGTCTTCCAGCCGCGCCACCACATAGCCCGGCGCGTTGGTGGGCACCAGAAAGGCACTCATGCCCTTCTTGCCCGCGCCCTTGTCGGTGACCGCAATGACGATGGCTACGTCGCCATGCTTGCCGCTGGTGATGAACTGTTTGACGCCGTTGATGACGTAGTGATCGCCCCCACGCTCGGCACTGACGTGTCCTCCCTGCCCCCCAAGGGGGTGCGTTTCACCTTGGGGCGGCCCGGCGGTGAAACCATCACCCTCTCTCACTGCAGTGGTTCTAAGCGAGGAGGCATCCGATCCCACATGCGGCTCCGTCAGGCAAAACGCACCCAGCAACTGCCCCTGCGCCAGGGGCTCTAGCCATTGCTTCTTTTGCTGCGCGTTGCCGTACTTCATCAGGATGGCGTTGACCGGGCAGTTGGTCACGCTGATCACGGTGCTGGTGCCACCGTCACCCGCAGCAATTTCTTCTAGCACCAGGGCCAGCGTCACATAGTCCAGCCCCGCGCCGCCTTGGTCTTCCGGCACACAGATGCCGTAGGCACCCAGCGCGGCCAGGCCTTGGTGTGCGTCTTTGGGGAAGGTGTGCTCCTTGTCCCACCGCGCGGCATGGGGCCAGAGTTCGGCCTGGGCAAAGGCGCGCACGGCATCGCGCACCATCTCTTGGTCTTGGGTTAGCAGCATGGGGGCTCCTGAATACGGATAGGAAGGCTTATTGGGGCTTGGCCATCCACACGCCCAAAAGGTCGCTGGACGCCAGAGATCGGATGCCGTTGTCGCTCAATATTTCTTCGGTCGACTCCAGCACTTTTTTGTGTGGCAAAACGATGGACTCACCGGCGCGTTGGTCGAAGCGGATCACCACCAGTTCGTCCTTCATATCCCGCAACACCTCCACCATATGGCGCAGGCTGCGCACTGGAATGTCATTGATGGAATACACCACCGAGCCAAAGCGGTTGTCATAGCCCGACACCAGCCGGTGCGGGAAAAACGGCGCGCTAACCACCACCAGGTCTTCGCGGGCGGCGCTGGGCTCTTCACCCACACGGGTGACCAAGGGCTGGGAATTGAAGGCGTAGCCGTTCAGCGTGGCGGCATTGCCATTGAAGTAAGAGCGGAACTCCCAGGTCGCGCGAGAAAACACGATGGGCCCGTACACAAAATACGATGGGTAAGTGCCATCCAGGGCACTTACCAAGCGTGGCACGCTGGGCATCACCGGCAAACTGAGCTTCAACGGCTTGCCATTGCGCACCACCGTCAGTGGCAACTTGCCGTTTTTGGCCACTTGCTGCACGCGGTACTGAAAGCGCACATTCAGGTCATCGGTCAGGCGCACCATGCCCTGGTTGTCCACCGCAATGTCGCCAATGTGGGTAATCACGTCCCACTCCTTGAGCGGGTAGTCCGCCGCCAAGGATGCCGGGCGCTGCACCACCATGCCACGCACGCTGCGGTCCAATTTCAAATAGGTGCGCAAAGACGGGTTTTCCAGCGTCTGCAGGTCGTCAAAAATGGCGGGCTTGCCGTCGTAGCGGCCGTCGGCCACATCGTTCAGGAACAGGTCGACCTCTTCATTGGGGATGATGTAGCCCACGTTTTGCGCATTGCTGGCCGCAGAAAACGCCAGGCCAATCATCTTGTCGCCCACAAACACCGGGCCGCCGCTGTTGCCGGGGTTAATGGCCGCATCGATCTGGATACGCAGGCCCGACGTCGGGTAGTTGTAGGTGACAAATTCAATGCGCGAGACGATTCCCTTGGTGATGGACAAAGAGTTGCCCCCCACCGGGTAGCCATAGGCCAGCACTGCGTCTTTCACCTCGGGCAGCATATTGGCGCGCACCGGTGGCAAATGGCTGGCAAAAAAGGCCGGGTCTTCCAGCTCCAGCACGGCCAGGTCTATGCCGCGCGCAATGGCCACCACCCGGGCGGCAATGCGGTCGCCGCCCTCTTTGGCTTGCACTTCGACCTTGCTGCCGTAATTCACCACATGGGCATTGGTCAGAATGCGCTTGCCCTCTATCACCACGCCCGAGCCCGTCATTTCACTGGGGGCGGCTTTGCTCCAGGGGCGGTACAGATCGGGCGACCTGGCCGTGGTGAATATTTTGACCACCGCACTCTCCAGCAAAGCAGTGCGCGACAGCGGTGGGGTGGACTGCGCCTGCGCAGCAGCGCACAGCATCAGCCCCCCAGAAAGCAACACAGATAAAACGCAGCGGTGGGCGGTAAAAAGAGCCATAGAGAATGGAGTCCTGGTTGGGGTCCTGTTTGCAGACGGTCGGGAAACGCGAAACGCGATGTGCGCCAGCTTACCAAGAAGGAAATAGCCTGCCATCCCAGGCAAGATAAGGCACGTTCTGGGCAGTCAAAGGGCCCGCGGGCCGGGGGGTGGCAGACAGGGTTTGGCGCATCGCCGTGACACTGTCTTGCACTTGCAGGGGCGCATTGGCAGTGCCCATGTCGGTTTTGACCCAGCCGGGGTGCATCAGTATGAATTGGGCCTGCGGATAGTCGCACTGCGCGGCCACCACGGCCATATTCAGCGCAGCCTTGCTGGTGCGGTAGAGCCAAGCGATGTTGGCAGCCACACCGCCCACCTGCCCCATATCACTGGACAAAAACACGAACTGGCCCTGCGCCGCTGCCACACAGGGTGCAACTTGCGGAATCACCTGCATCGCACCCAGCACATTGGTATGCATCATGGCGTCAAAAGCCTGCTGGGTGGGCGGTGCCTTGGCGTCTTGCAGCGCAAAGACCCCGGCCACATACAGCGCCAGGTTGATCTCTTCGCCATCCAGCTGCCAACTCAATCCACTGACGCTGGCCGGGTTGGCCACATCCAGCAGCAATGCCTGCGCACCCGCAGCACGCAGCCGCTCCAGCCCCGCCGCATCCCGCGCGGTGGCCAACACCCGGTGCCCCGCCTCCACATACTGGCGCACCAGCTCCAAGCCTATGCCGCGCGATGCGCCTATCACCAAAACATTCATAGATGCCTTTTGGGTGCCTTTTTAAGTGCCTTTTATGCCATTCAGGCCATGGATAGTGCGGGAGTAGCTCCTAAATTTATAGCAACTCCAAGGCCAGCGCGGTGGCCTCACCACCACCAATGCACAGGGTGGCCACGCCTTTTTTGAGTCCCCGTGCCTTCAGCGCGTGGATCAACGTGACCATGATGCGCGCGCCTGACGCGCCAATCGGGTGGCCCAGCGCGCAGGCACCACCGTTCACGTTCACCTTGTCATGCGGAATATTCAGCTCGGCCATCAGCGCCATGGGCACCACGGCGAAGGCTTCGTTGATTTCCCACAGGTCCACGTCTTCCACCGTCCAGCCGGCCTTGGCCAACACTTTTTGCGTAGCACCCACGGGGGCGGTGGCAAACCAGTTGGGCTCTTGGGCATGGGTGGCGTGGGCCACGATACGGGCCAGCGGCTTGCAGCCCAGCTCGGCGGCGGTGCCTGCGCGCATCATCACCATAGCGGCGGCGCCATCGTTAATCGAGCTGCTGCTGGCGGCGGTGATGGTGCCATCTTTTTTAAACGCGGCTTTGAGCGTGGGGATCTTGTCCAACTTGATCTTGCCAGGGCCTTCGTCCACGCTGATCTGCACGTCACCGGCGCGGGTCTTGACCGTCACCGGGGTGATTTCTGCCGCAAACGCGCCGGATTGGATCGCTGCCTGCGCGCGCTGCACGCTGGCGGTGGCAAAGGCATCTTGTTGCTCACGGGTGAAGCTGTATTTGGCGGCGCAGTCTTCGCCAAAGGTGCCCATGGAGCGACCCGCCTCATAGGCGTCTTCCAGGCCGTCCAGCATCATGTGGTCCATCACGCGGTCGTGGCCAATGCGGATGCCGCTACGGCCTTTGAGCAGCAGGTGCGGCGCGTTGGTCATGCTCTCCATGCCACCGGCCACCAGCACATCGTGGCTACCCACCAACAGCATGTCGTGCGCGAACATGGCCGCGCGCATGCCCGATCCGCACATCTTGGAGAGCGTGACCGCGCCCGCGCTCTTGGGCAGGCCGCCCTTGAATGCCGCTTGGCGCGCAGGTGCTTGGCCCTGGCCGGCCATCAGGCAGTTGCCAAAGATGACTTCCGTGACCAGCTCGGGCGTGAACTGGGAGCCCTGGGCCGCGCACTCTACGGCGGCTTTGATGGCCGCGCCGCCCAGATCGTGGGCAGAGAGAGAGGTGAAGTCACCCTGAAAACCACCCATGGGGGTGCGAGCGGCGCTAACAATAACAACGGATTCGGACATAGGTTTCTCCTCGTGGGGGATGGGTTTTGGGGTTGACGTTTACGTAAACGTCAATTGTGACAGAACCCGCCCGTCCCTCTAGGCCTCTCTCTACGCCGCCATCACCACCCGCCCATTCACAAAGCCCACGCAGGTCAGCACGTAGCCGTCTTCCACTTCGTGCGGGTCCAGCCCCGCCGTATTGGCCATGGGCGCGTCGCCAGAGACCTTGCGCACTTTGCATTCACCACAATCCCCGGTGCGGCAGGCGCTGGCAATCTTCACGCCCGCTTGGTCGGCAATCTCCAACATATTTTGTTGGCCGCTACAGGCCACCTCAATGCCCGATGTGGCAAAGCACACAGTGCCGCCAGTGGCCTCCACGCTGCTGGCGGTGCCAAAGCTTTCCTCGTGGAAGTGGGTCATAGCAAAGCCTGCGCTTTGAAGTACTTGCTTGCTGCCCTCCATAAACCCGGTGGGGCCACAGATATAGACCTCGCGCTCGGCAAAGTCGGGCGCCACGGTATGGAGCATGGCCGCATCCAGATAACCGGTGAGTCCGCGCCATTTGTCTTTTTGGGTACTGCGCGTCAAGCTGATGTGCTGTACAAAGCGCGGGTTGGCGGTGGCAAGCGCATCCATCTCGTCACCAAAGATCAGATCTTTGGCTGTGCGCGCGCAATGGAAGTACACCACGTCGGTATCAAACCCCTGGTCACGCACCCAGCGTGCCATTGACAGCATGGGCGTCACACCACTACCAGCCGACAGCAATAGCAACTTCTTGCGCGGCTTGGGCGCGCATGTGAACTTGCCATGCGGGCCGGTCATACGCAGCGTGGCACCTTTTTTCAGGTGGTCGCACAGCCAGTTGGACACCACACCACCGTCCACGCGCTTGACCGTCAATTCAAAGTAGGCGGGCTGGGTGGGCGTGGAGGACATGGTGTACGAGCGGAAGTGTTTTTTGCCATCTACCTCCAGCTCCAGCGTCATGAACTGGCCGGGCTTGTAGTCCAGGCTCTGGCCTGCGCTGTCCACAAAGCGGAAAGCTTTCACATCCGCGGTCACTTTCAGCACCTCGGTGCATCGCGCCACCAAGCTGCGCTGCACGGGATCAGGCAGTGCAAGCTTTAGTGGACCACCAGCAGGCACTGCAGGCTTGCGGCTTACCAGCGGCAACTTGTCTGCCAGTTGGCCAACCCACCGTCCCTTGGGGCCTAAAAAGTCGGGCAACACTTTGGCAGAGGCGGCCCCCAACACCGCAGTGGCCGTCATCACGCCCGACATCATGGCCGAGGCCACGCCACAAAACAAAATGTCTTGCCCGGTGAGATACAAGCCTTTGATCGGTGTGTGCGGCTTGACCCAGCTTTGGGCAAAGCGCTCCGGCGTGTGCTCCAGGCCATACACCTGGCCCTGTGCGTAGTTGTTGAAGTGCGCGGTGGACAAGGGCGTGGACAGCTCAAAATAATCCACCTTGCCGCGCGCCTGGGGGGCATGCTTGTAGACATCGGCCAGTAATTTCTCTGCCAACATAGCCTTGAAATCGTCATAGTCCGCGCCCCGGTTTTTCCAGGGCTTGTCGGCCCACTTTTTGAACCACTCGTAAGGGGCGAGCGAGATCACATCGATGGTGGACTTGCCGGGGTAGTGTTCATCCCACGCCGGGTCTTTGGAGGATGGGAACGAGATGTAGTTCAGCGGCGATTTTGTTCGCTTGTTGGCAGTCGGTAGGGCCATGAACTGGGCCAAGCTGGCATCGTGGTCATAGTCTTGGTAGACCCACTTATTGGCCTGCTCCAATTTCAAATCTTGTGCTGTGCCATGCAGGCCGATGTAAAGCCCCAAGTGCGCCACCGAGGGCTTGAGCGCCGAGAGCCTGTCGCGCAATTTCAGGCGCGTGCCCACCGCATCGGGCATCAGCTTGCCGTAGGTGTTGTGCACACCGGCCGCGCTGATGACTTTGGTGCTCAAAATCTCATCGCCATTGGTCATACGCACGCCAATGGCGCGGTCGCCTTCCACCATGATCTGCTCGACCTCCGCCCCCACCACCACGGCACCACCCGCGCGTTGGATGACCGGCTCGATGTGCCGCGCGATTTGCGAGGCACCGCCAATCGGAAAATTACCGCCGCCCAAGTAGTGCTGCGCCACCACCGCATGCATGGCAAAGCTGCTTTGTGCGGGGGGCATGCCGTAATCACCCCACTGGCCGCACAGCACGCTGGCCAACTTGGGGTCTTGAATGAAGTCGGCCATCACCGCCTTGGTGGTGCGGCTGAAGTAACTGCTGCCCAGCTTCTGTGCAAAAGCTTGCAGCCCGGTGGGCAGGTAGCGCTGCCCCAGATGCGCGGGCAAGCTATGGGTGGCGGCGCGAATGTGCTTGAGGTAGTCGTCTATCTGCTTGCGGCCATTCGGAAAAGACTTGAGCAACTCCTCCCGAAAGTTAGCGGCACCGGCCACAAAGTTGTACTGCGTGTCCGCAATGATGATCTTGTCGTAGACATCATCCATCTTGGCCCACTTCAGATTTCCATCGGTGATGACATCAAACACGCGGCGCAGGGGCGAGTTGGGGTTGTGCACCTCGCCGATGTAATGCACGCCCACATCCCACTCGTAACCCCGGCGCTTAAAAGAATGCGTGAAGCCGCCCGCCGTGTAATGGCGCTCTAGCACCAGCACCTTCTTACCCGACTTGGCCATCAGGGCGGCGGTGGTGAGGCCGCCCAGGCCGGAGCCGATGACGATGGCGTCGTAATGGGTGTCTATTTCACTGGAAACGTATTTTTGGCCGACGATCATGGGAGGCTCCTGAGGGGTGGTGCAGTGAGGCTTAGCAGCACCCATGCAGTACAATTTAGTTCAAAGTAGAACTATTTTAGTTCAATATTGAACCAAATGAAACCCAAAAAATTAGAGTCACCTGCCCGAAATGCAGCCGCAGCCAAAGCCTGGTTCAGCGTGGTGCGGGCCTACAACCTGTGCGACGCCACCCTGACCGCGCGGCTCTCGGCGCTGGGCTTGCGCGTGGGCGAACATGAGGTGCTAGCCAACTTGATGCTGCAGCCCGGCATAACGCAGCAAGCCCTAGCCCGGCGCTGCTTTGTGGCCAAGAGCGGTATCAGCATGCTGATTACGCGCATGGAGTCACAAGACTTATTGCGCCGTGAGGCAGACGCGCAAGACGGGCGCATCAAGCGCCTTTACTTGTCTAGTGCGGGCGAGGCGCTGGCGGCGCAAACTATGGCCATTCAAGATGAAATCGTGGGCACGATGATGGCCCCGCTCTCCAAAAGCGAGCTTGATGTGATGACCGAACTATCGGAGCGGGTGGCTGCGCAGTTGGATGATTTAGGGCTATGGTGAATAAGTAGGGGTAAAGGTCGGCACGCGCCCAGTGCGGCGAAGTTTTCTGAAGGTAGGTTCAAAACTACGCCAATTTGCACCCCCTGGGTGCCGTGTCCAGGGCTCTTGGCCCCGACTTCTCGCCCTATGGGCGCACCTGTGTCATCAACCTTTGGCGACCCAGGTAAATGTTGGCCAAAGCCAATGCAGTGAACGCCCGTGTGGCGTTCTTCTGCAATCCGCGGTAACGCACCTTTCCAAACCCCCAAAGCCGCTTGACCACGCCAAAGACATGCTCCACGCGTGCACGGACTTTTGACTTGTTGCGGTTCTTGGCACGCACCGCCTCATCAATGATTCCCGCGTAGCGAGAGCGCTGGTTGGTGAAGTCTTTTGCTTTTGGGGCCTTGCTGGCAATCAGATTCTTTTGGCTGGCATAGGCCGAGTCACCATAGACGCGTTGTTCGTTGCCGTGCAGCAGATCAGGCAGCGGATGCTTGTCATGCACGTTGGCCGCTGTGACCACTGCGCTGTGGGCCAGCCCGCTTTGGCTGTCCACACCAATGTGCAGTTTCATTCCAAAGAACCATTGCTGGCCTTTGCGGGTTTGGTGCATTTGGGGGTCGCGGGCCTTGTCTGCGTTCTTGGTCGAGCTGGGCGCGCCAATGATGGTGGCATCCACGATGGTGCCGGTGTTGACCTTGAAGCCACGTGCCTGCAGTTCCCGTCCAACCTGGGCAAACAAGGCTTCGCCAAGCTTGTTGTCGTTGAGGAGTTTGCGAAACTTGGTGATGGTCGTGGAGTCAGGTGCTGGCTCGCGCCCCAGGTCAATACCCACAAAGCTGCGCAGGCTGGCGCTGTCATACAGCGCCTCCTCGCAGGTCAGATCGGCAAGGTTGAACCAATGCTGGATGAAGTGGATGCGCAGCATGCGCTCAAGACCAATGGGCGGACGCCCGTTGCCTGCCCTGGGGTAGTGGGGCGCAATGACTTCACACAACGCCGCCCAAGGAACGATTACCTCCATGGTCTTGAGGAACTCATCGCGCCGCGTGGGTTTGCGGTAGTTCTCGAACGTTTGGTCGGCTGCCATGGCAAGTGTTTGTTGCTTCATTTGTGCGTCCTCAACAAGTTACCCGCTCCCATGCAAATCATGGGCCAACTTGGGACTTAATCGTCATTGCCTTAGAAGAGCGTTCTTGAGGATTAAAAACGCCGTTTTAGCCGGAATTTATCCTTGCATATTCGTCATGGCATAACGAATATGCAAGGATGTTGCGTTAAACGCCGCTCATCACAGCGTCCATCGCCGCCACAATGGCATCGGCATGACTGCGCACAGATATGACTTTGGATTTAAGGTGACGCTTATCCAGCGGCGCGGCCTCAAAGGGCACTAACGTCAAACTTTGGTCGTTGATCACCAAAACGGGACAGAGTCGGCGCGGAGCGCCGTCCATGGATAAACCCATTATTGACAAAGGAGCGACCATGCGCGTGGCCAGTCCCTTGAGCAAATCGCTCTGGACATCCACCACGTAGGGATAGATGTCTCGCATCCGCGGGCTCGGGTTGGGGTAGACGTCGTACTGCATTACCAAACCCGCAAGTCATCGCACCACAAACCGTGCTTCTCAAAGCGCGTGTTTTGCGCCTCAATCCACGCTTTGTGGTTTTCATTGAACGCCTTTTGTCGCGCTGCCAAGCTATCTTTGGCGCGGGCAGCCGTGAGTACCTCATAGTCTTGAAAAGACAAAATCACGCTCTCAACCCGACCATCTTTTTCTACAAAAACAGGCTCCGTTTTAGCTTGGGCACAAACGTATCCAAAACGATTTTTGGCTTCTGTGGCGGTGACTTGCATGGCGAGGACTCCAAATGGATGGTGTTAGCCATTTTAGCCATTTGGTTTTCAAGAGGTGCGTCTTCAGGTACCCCTTGAGGCGTTTGATTCCAAGTTAAACGCTGAGACATGCGTATTCCAGCGAGCCCGACCGATCGAGCCATTCGCTAAACAGCTCCAACAAAGAGGGTGGGTTCAAAGTCGCTTACCGTTCCAGGCTGGAAGCGGACAAGGAGTCTGCACTAAAACAGTCATTCAGCTAACGGCAGAACCGTTCAAATGCTGGTCGATCCATTTACCAGGAACGTCACTTTAGAAGCGCTTCCTTTCCAGTGCTAGAGCAACGTTGGAATGTTCACTGTTCCTTTGTCCCACCTTGATAACTGCCCCAAGTTGGCATGTGCTCAATAGGGACTGCTGAAAAGATGTATGGGTTTGGCACCAATGCAGCTTTAAGCAAGTGGATAGTGATTAGCTGTTCCCACTCTCTCTTGAAGTCGTTTCCAGACATTTCGTGATGTACCCAGGGTATCTCCTTGTTAGGCTTCCATGGGAATGGCAGCTTTGCAAAGTCTTTGCCCTTCTCATGCCATTCACGCACCCAATATGAAAACAAGTCAGCAGCTTGTAGTGGTGGAACACTTTTGCTGTCTCCAAATGAAATCCCATCTCCTAACTCTTTAGCTAGTTGAGGTTCTGACTGCATTAAATGTTCAAACTCCGTCAATAGCTTCCGTGTGCCTAACATCGTGTCGAAAACACTAGTTACTGGTTCAGTGATGCCGATCTTGCTTTTGTAGTGAATCATCGAGAACAGCACGTTTCTGAAGCCATGGTGATAAGGATTCGAAAGTAGCTCGGGGTTTTTTATGAAACTAGGCCATCGAAACTTCTCATACGATGCTTTTAAGTCTTTAACGTTTATCAAACATGAGAAAGTGGCCAATACATTGTTCTCAATCTCACGGTAGAAGAATGAGGCATGTTCCAATGCCGTCTCGTTGTAGTGCATTTCTGTCATATGCACTTCATCGCGCAATGTGCCGTGGCTCATTGACAGGAGCTCAACCCATCGACGCGAAAGCTGCGCCCACTTTTCCGGGGTAGATATATAGCCAGCCATTACAAAGCAATCGCCTGAGCCACTTTCGTCGAAGTAGGCGACTAGAGTCATCTAACACCTCCCTGTCTGTTGTGCGTGGGTGATTGTCTTCTTTTCAAATACTATCAAACTGGCAAGTCTCGCCAGATGTCGGCTTTCGCCCGCATCGCGGGTGTAGGGTGTTCTCTATACCCGAATTTCACTTTCGAATGCTTCGGACAAGGGTGGCTGGCTCCACTAACACCTGAAACGGTCTTGTGGCAGGGCCAACAAAACGCGGCAGTGTCGTTTGAAAATTGCGAGCGTCTTTGTTGAACTGCTCGAACGATGGGCTAGAGCTGTGTTGGGCACTTGGACTTATCTCTGTGGTATTCAGAAATTGAAACAACCACACCTCGTTCGATCTGCAAAGATAGTTCCAACTCAAAAATGGAACGGTCGTCGTTTCCTAAACACAGCCAGTTCAACTTACCCACGAATGCCCCCGTAACCCAAATCGCATGGGCTGGATTCGCAAGATCACTGAAGACTTGGCTCAGTGGAATAGTGCCGCTACAACGCGAAAGCTCGGTGAGCCACAACTTGCCGTCTTGGAGGCGAAAGTTGCCAACTGGCCCGCCAATTGCACTACAGAGTTCCTTACGCCGTATGGCGGTCAACGCTTCTGAGCTAGGCAACTCCATCCAACAACACTTGACAGGGTAAATGATGCCACTTTTGCCTTGGAATACTAGTCCATCGTGTAAAGGTTCTGTGGCGTGAGTGGCGGTTGTAAGTAGGGCTAAAAGAGTGGAAACAACACATGTGAGCAAGTAGCGCATATGAAGCCCTTAAGTAAGGTTGCCGACTGCATAAATTGGCACCAACAGGCCCAGAAGCCGCTTCCTGTAGTCGTGGATCCTTGTTGGCCGACCAGTGAAGCATCATTCGCGACATCCTAATGCGAAGGTCTGGGCAAGTTGCTGATCGCGCTTTGCGACTTCCTGGAAATGTATCGGGTTTGCCCGGAGTGCAGATGCATGTGATTTCAAGCCATCCCGATTTTTCGCAAATTCCAGACGCTGTTTGTTGCTTATTGAACCCACGCGAAAGGGGTTTGGCGTTTTGCGATCCCAGTCCAGAACTGCTTCAATAGTCTTCGCCAATTGCAAGGGACTCAGCTCCGCAAAGTTGCTGATAGGGGCTGCTCTTCTTTGGAAAATGGTAAGTATGCCGCCTTGAACCGGGTCTTGGATTAATGCATCTCGCAGACGCATCAGCCCTGCATAGGTCCAAAAAACTGCCTCATCCTGTCGCCCATAACGAAAGAGTGCGTCTGCTGCAGTCAAGAGTTGAAACGGATCACCTCCTAAATTAGGGGACCTGAGTATCTGGTCTGCCGCGGCAAGTGCTACTGTGGAATCACACGCCATCACCCGATCAACGACCGAGGGCTGCGCCATAGCTCTCGACTGGCTAAAAACCGTGATCGCTACTGCAAGAGCTAATAGGGAAGGTGCGATAGTGCGCGTGGTCATGATGATTTGCGTGATGCAGATTGCAAATCCGGCAACCGGATTCGGCTCGATTCTAGGCAGGAAGCGAGTTCTTTCCCAAATTGGACTCGGAATTTGAGCGACTGGTTTCGCCCGCACAGCAGCCAGTCAACAAACAGGGCTACCCGCCATCACCCCCCAACCTCTTCTCCCTCTCATACGGAAACACATCATGCACATGCCCCGCCGCGATGCGCGCTTGGTGGCTCTGCCAGAAGGCTACTTCCAGCAAATCGGCGTGGTGTTTCATGAACACCTCGCGCACCGCCGGGTTGCCGAGCAAGAAGGGCGCAAAGGTCTCGGGGAACACGTCCCTGGGGCCCACGCTGTACCAGATTTCGCCTGACATCTCGTCCTCTTCGTTGCGCGGCGTCGGCACCTTGCGGAACTTGCAATCGGTGATGTATTCGATCTCGTCGTAGTCATAAAACACCACCTTGCCATGGCGGGTGATGCCAAAGTTCTTCCACAGCATGTCGCCTGGGAAAATGTTCGCCGCCACCAAATCCTTGATGGCATTGCCGTACTCCACCACGCCGCGCTCGATCTGCTCGCGCGCTTTGACCGCAGCCGGGTTGGTGTTGGCGGGGTCAGCGCCACCCGCATCAAAGGCCTCTTGCAAATAGATGTTGAGCGGGATCATGCGCCGCTCGATGTAGAGGTGCTTGATGATGACCTCCATCTGGCCGTCACCATCCCGGTCGCTGATTTCTAGCTGACTGGGTGCGAACTTTTCAAGCTCGGCAATCAGTTCGTCGCTAAAGCGCGTACGCGGAAAAGCCACCTCGCTGTACTCCAGCGTATCGGCCATGCGGCCCACGCGGTCGTGCTGCTTCACCAGCAAATACTTGCCCATGATCTGCCCGCGGCTGGTGTCTTTTTGCGGCGGGTAATAGTCTTTGATGACTTTGAACACATAGGGAAAACTGGGTAGGTCAAACACCAGCATGACCATGCCTTTGATGCCCGGCGCGATACGAAACTTGTCGGTGCTATGGCGCTGGTGGTGCAGGTAGTCGCGGTAAAAAAGCGTCTTGCCTTGCTTGGCCAGCCCCAGCGCGTTGTAGATTTCATTGCGCGGCTTGCGCGGCATCATGCTGCGCAAAAACTGCACGTAGGCGCTGGGAATTTCCATATCCACCATGAAGTAAGCGCGCGCAAAGCTGAACAGGATCAACAGGTCGTCTTCGCCAAACAGCATAGCGTCTATGGCCAACTGCGACGCGTGCCCCAGGATGCCGGCGGCATCGAGGCCTTTGGCCGCGCCGCCGTCAGCCTTAGCCGGGTCTGCCGTCACGAGCCGCCTGTGCAGCACCGGCAGCGCAAAGGCAAACTCGTTAAACCCATTGATCAGCTTGCCAACGATGTAGCAGCCCTTGTTGCGGAAGAACAGGCCCGTCAGCACTTGGATCTGAAAATTGGCGCGCAGTTTGGCGTCGCCCAGGCGCGCCGCCATGCGCTCGGCCACCCAGGTGGCATCACGCGGCAGGTCTTCAAAACCCACGCGCAAATCAAAGTCTTGCACCATGCGCACCAGCACCTGGGCCATAGACTCTTGGCCGGGGTAATACGAGCGGTAAGTGGGGCGCTTCTCCGACTCATCGTTTTCGATGTACTCGGTGCTGACAGCCGGGCGCACAAAGATGAAGTCGTTTTGAAAATAGCTGCGATGCAGAATTTTGGTGGTGACCGAGTTGAAAAATGTTTCGGCCAGCTCGGGCTGGTAGTGGTTGACCAGCAGACCGATGTAGTGCAGCTTGATTTGCTGCCAGATATCCATGCCCTGCTCACCGGCCTTGAACTCGCGCTCCAGCCGCTTGGAGCACTCTTTCACCCGCAGGTCATAAAACTCAATGCGCTCGCGCTGGGCGCGCTGCTGGCCGTGCCAGTCCGCGGTTTCAAAGCGGTGTTTGGCGCGGCTAGATTCGGTTCGGAATAGGCGGTAGTGGCGATTAAAGCCGTCCATCATCGCCTTGGCGATGTCGTAGGCAACAGAGGAGTCAAGTCGGGTGGGAAACATGCTTGCTCTCTTTTTAGTAGCTGCTCCCGCACTATCCACGGGCTGAACGGCCGATTTACCTTAAATTTCGGGGCATCAGCCGCACCCCAGACAGCGCCTCGGCATACAAAGACTCCATATGGTCCTGGCCCGAAACGCTCATATGCAGGTCGTGGATCAGCCCGTCGTGCAGGCCATACACCCAACCGTGCAGCGTCACGTCCTGTTGCTTGGCCCAGGCGTCTTGCAGCACCGTGCTTTGCGCAACATTGACCACCTGCTCAATCACGTTGAGCTCGCACAGCGCGGCGGCTTTGCCGTGGTCAGGGATCAGGTCCAGCACATCGCGATGGCGGTCCCGCACATCCTGAATATGGCGCAGCCAGTTGTCGGCCAGGCCAATGCGCGCGCCTTCCAGCGCGGCTTGCACACCTGAGCAACCATAGTGGCCCACCACCATGATGTGCTTGACCTTGAGCCGCTCCACCGCAAACTGGATGGTGGACAGGGCATTCAAATCCGAATGCACGACGACATTGGCCACGTTGCGGTGCACAAACACTTCGCCAGGGTCCAGGCCGGTGATTTCATTGGCAGGCACACGGCTGTCGGAGCAGCCAATCCACATATAGCGCGGCGTTTGCTGGTTGGCCAAGCCGGTAAAAAAGCCGGGGCGCTTGCGCTCCATTTCGGCGGCCCATTCGCGGTTGCGGGCAAATAAATCAACGAGCTGGTCAGTCATGTCATCCCTAAATTAGGCGGGAGCAGAGCTAGAGGTCTGTCCCGCAAAGTCTCAATCGGTTGGGGACAGAGCTAAAGGTCTGTCCCACAAAGTTCTTTATTTTCTCAAAGAAATACGCACATTCCAGTCCAGCAAGGCATAGCGTGCACGCTCCTGCTGGTCGTCTAGTGCGTTGAATTCACAACTGGCGGACGGAGGTACTGGGGGCTGCGTGGCGGGAGCCGAGGTACATACAAACGTATTCTTTTGTCCGAGCTGCCACATGCCCTGGGCATTGCGCACATCACCGGTAAAGAACATGGCGCGCGGCGCATTCAAGGGATCAGGCGGGGTGGCGGCTGGCAGCAGTAAATTCCGTCCGGTGTTCACATACCCCCCTTGAACACCGGCCAGTGGCAGCAGTGTGGTGAACATATCGCGGTGGCTGGCGGGCAGGCTTTGCTGGTTGCCACACTGCGCACCACTCAGACCATCGCCCCAAATCACAAACGGCACCTGACGCATCAAATAGCGCCGGCTGGGCTCGGCGTACATGCCAAAGGAACGCACATTGTGGTCGCCCGTGGCCGCCACCAGCGTGGTTTTGGCCTGCGGGCCGCCCTGCACTTCTTGCACAAAGCCGCCCAGCAGATCGGTGGCGTAGCGGTAGGTGTCCAAGTTCAGGCGCAGGGTGTCGGATGTGGTCTCACCCTTCCAAAGCGCCATGTCGCGCGGCACGCGCTGGTAATCGGCAGGCAGGTCGTAAGGCGGGTGGTTGGTGGCGGTCAGCACAAATACAAACAGCGGCTTGTCGACTGGCTGGGCGGCCATGCGCTTACTCAGATATTTGAAGACATAGTGGTCCCATACGCCCCAAATGCCCAGGTCGGCCTCGGGGTAAGCCTCTTTGAGCGTGCTGGCGTCTACCACTTCGTCAAAGCCTTGCACCTTCAACACGCGGTTCAGGTCGCGCCAGCCCGAGCGGGCGGAGGTGACGAACAGGGTTTGGTAGCCCGCCTCTTTGACGACTTTGGGAATGGCCCAGGGAATCGGCTTGCGGCCCACATCACCCAAGGTGAGCGGCGTGATGGGTGATGAAAAAAGGATAGCTTCCAGCGAGGGATGCGTGCCCGGCTGGGCCGAGTCAAAGTTGCTGAAGTGGCAGGCGTTTTGAAGCGTGGGGGCCAAGCGGCCCAGCACATCAAACTGGGGTGCCTGGTAGAGCATGGGCTCGGCGCTCCAGGACTCCATCAGAAAGAACACCAGATTCTTCTTGGCTGCGCCCGCAGGCAAAGCGGCATGGGCGGTCAACGCGGCCTTGACTTCGGCCTCGCTGCCGTGCGGCAAGCCCAACACTTGGGCGGCGGCCAAGGGTGAGTCAAAGCCCATGGCCTTCAGGCCCAGCAGCGGGTCTTGCAGGTTTTGCGACTGGCCCCGGCTGTCCCAGGCGTATTTGAGGGCGATGACGCCGTTGGGCACCATGTCGTTTAAAAACTGCGAGGTGGTCACCGTCAGGTGCTGACGCTGCAGGGCCATCTCGCGCAGCGTGCCTTTGCCCGCAAAGACCAACGCAAAGAACACCACGACAACAGCTACCAGCTTGATGGCAACGTGGCGCGATTGCAGCAGGGTGTCGGGCTTCACCGTGCGGACCAACACGCGGTGCAGCGCGCTGGCGGCATAGGTCAACACGGCCAGCAGCAGCAGCGTCCAGATCACCGGAAAATCACGCCAAATGGTTTGCAGCACCGCGGTGGTGTCGTCCTCCACCAGGCCAAACACCAGCGAATCGATCGGCGTTTTGTAGAACCCGAAGTAATGCAGATTGATCAGCGATAGCAACACAAACACGCCACTCAAGCCCAGCGCAATACGGCCCTGCACTTTGCCCGAAACCCAAGGCAAAACCAGCAGCAACAGGAAGCCAGCAATGGCGCTGACCTTCAGGTCAAAGCGAAAGCCCTGAAACAGGATGGCCGTGATGTCTGACGCCGAGGCCGAGAAGCCCTGCGGCCAGAAGTAGGCTAGTTGCCCGATTCGGATGATCGACAGCGCCACCACCAGCGGTACCACCAACACCCAGGCCCGCAGCAGGCCGCGCAAGAAACCGTTAAGGGTGGTGGATAAGAAGGTGCGAATCAGAGGCAGCAAATCAGACGTCCCAAGAGAGCTTTACCGAGTTTGGCAAGCTCACATTGTCTCAGCGAACAGCTCCCGGCCAATCAGCATGCGGCGAATCTCCGACGTACCCGCACCGATTTCATACAGCTTGGCATCGCGCCACAGGCGGCCCAGCGGGTATTCGTTGATGTAGCCGTTGCCGCCAAAAATCTGCACGCCTTCGCCCGCCATCCAGGTGGCCTTTTCTGCGGTCCACAAAATGACGGAAGCGCAGTCCTTGCGCACCTGGCGCACGTGCTCCACACCCAGCAGGTCCAGGTTCTTGGCCACGGTGTAGGCAAAGGCACGGCCCGCCTGCAACACGGTGTACATGTCGGCGACCTTGCCCTGGATCAGCTGGAACTCGCCAATGCTCTGGCCAAACTGTTTCCGGTCGTGGATATAGGGAATGACGTTGTCCATGACGGACTGCATGATGCCCAGCGGGCCACCGGTCAGCACCGCGCGTTCGTAGTCTAGCCCGCTCATCAGCACCTTGGCGCCGCCGTTGACCTGGCCCAGCACATTGGCGTGCGGTACTTCAACGTTGTTGAACACCAGCTCGCCCGTGTGGCTGCCGCGCATGCCCAGCTTGTCGAGCTTCTGCGCAATGCTGAAACCTGGCATGCCTTTTTCGATCAGAAAAGCCGTGACGCCACGGGCACCCAGCTCGGGTTCTGATTTTGCGTACACCACCAAGGTATCGGCGTCCGGGCCATTGGTGATCCACATCTTGTTGCCGTTGAGCAGGTAGTAGCCGCCTTTGTCTTCGGCCTTGAGCTTCATGCTCAATACATCCGAGCCAGCGCCCGGCTCGCTCATCGCCAGCGCGCCTACGTGTTCGCCCGTGATCAGCTTGGGCAGATACTTGGCGCGCTGCGCATCCGTGCCGTTGCGTTTGATCTGGTTCACGCACAGGTTGCTGTGCGCGCCGTAGGACAGACCTACAGATGCCGATGCGCGGGAGATTTCTTCCATCGCAATCATGTGCGCCAGATAGCCCATATTGGCCCCACCGTATTCCTCACCCACAGTGATGCCGAGTACGCCCAGGCTGCCCATTTTTTGCCACAGGTCCATAGGGAACTGGTCGCTGCGGTCGATCTCGGCCGCGCGGGGGGCGATCTCGGCTTGCGCAAATTCGCGCACGGCGTCGCGCAGGGCGTCAATGTCTTCGCCGAGTTGGAAATTCAGGCCGGGCAGGTTGTTCATTTTTGTCTCCTAATAGTCAGTTTTAATCAATAAATCTTCGGCACGGGCACCAGGGTTTGCTGCATCACGGCGCAGGCGCTGTGTTTGCCGTCGGCGTCCACATGCGCCACTTCGGCCGCGGTCACGATGATGCGGCGGCCCGCTTTGACCACGCGGCCCGTGGCGCGCAATTCACCGCCCTGAAAGGCTGCCAGAAAATTGATTTTGTATTCGACGGTGGTGACTTCCATGCCATCGGCAGCCACCGTCAGGCCCGCATAACCACCCGCAATATCGGCCAGCGCGCCCATGGCACCGCCATGGAAACCGTCTTGCTGCTGGGTTACTTTGTCGGAGTACGGCAGGGCCAGCTCCACCAGCCCCGGCTCCACACGCAACAGGCGGGCACCCAGGTGGCGCATCATGCCCTGGCGATCCAGGCTGGCTTGCACGCGCTGCCACAGAGCATCAGGCTGCATGGGCGACACTCCCGGTCTTTTTGGCAGTGCGCGCCTGGGCTTTGGCCAGCAGGCTACGGGCTTCTTTTTCGTGCACTTTGATCTCGTCCAGATTGGCCTGCAGCTCGGCCATTTGCTCTTCGACCTGCTTGCGGTGCAGGCCCAGCACATCCAGAAATTTTTGCATCTGCGCGCCGGTATCGCGCGGGCTGTCGTACATGTCGATGATGTCTTTGGCCTCGGTCAACGACAGGCCCAGGCGCTTGGCGCGCAGCGTCAGCTTCAGGCGGGTGCGGTCACGCCCCGTGTAGACGCGGCTGCGCCCGCCGGGGCCGCTGCGCTCAGGCTGCAGCAGGCCCAAATCCTCATAAAAGCGGATGGCGCGCGTGGTCAAATCGAACTCTTTGGCCAGATCGCCGATGGTGTAAGTGGTGGTCATAGTGCTGCGCAACATCCGGGACAGCCCAAAGGGAAGCCCCTGCCTACAATGCCTGTTCAGTTGACGTTTACGTAAACGTCAATTATGAATCAAAACCCGATCTGCTTAACCCGCCCCACCACTGCCACCACCGCCATGAATGAACTTGAGTTGCAACTGCACTACCCCCTGGGCGAGACCCTGCCCGAATCGGGCCGCTGCATCGAGGTGGCGCCAGGCGTGAAGTGGATCCGCATGGGCCTGCCATTTGCGCTGAACCACATCAACCTGTGGCTGCTGCGCGATGAGATGGATGGCGAGAACGGGAAGATTCAGGGCTGGAGCATTGTGGATTGCTGCATCCACAAGGATGAGGCCAAGGCGCAATGGGAATCGGTGTTTGCCAATGAGCTAGACGGCCTGCCCGTGTTGCGCGTCATCGTTACCCACATGCACCCCGACCACATCGGCCTGGCGCATTGGCTTTGCCAGCGCTGGAACGCGCCTTTATGGATCAGCGCGCTGGATTACCAGGTGGCCAAGTGGGGCTGCCTAGGGCCTACGGCTTTTGGGGGCGAGCGGGCGGCCGCCTTTTTTGCGTTGCACGGCCTGAATGATCCGGACACGATCGCCAAAATTGGCGCGCGCACCAATTACTTCCCTTCACTGGTGCCGTCGGTGCCCGAGGACTACCACCGCCTGCTGGATGGCAAGGTGTTTGACATTGGCGGCAGGGCGTGGCGCTGCATCAGCGGCTACGGCCATGCGCCCGAGCACATCGCGCTGTACTGTGAAGACCTAGAAATGGCCCCCCAGGTGCCTGCGGCCCCGGCCCCCCAAGGGGGCGCGCCAGGTCTAGGGGCGGCCCGTCGACCACGCGGCGTGCTAATCGGCGGCGACATGATGCTGCCGCGCATCTCGACCAATGTGAGCGTCTACGAGCAGGAGCCCGAAGCCAATTCGCTGGCGCTATTTCTAGACTCCATCGACAAGTTCAAAACCCTGCCCGAAGACACGCTGGTGCTGCCATCGCACGGCAAGCCCTTCACTGGTATGCACACCCGCATTCAGCAACTGCACGACCACCACCAGGATCGCCTAGCGGAGGTGATGGAAGCCTGCGCCGCTCAGCCCAGCAGCGCGGCCGACATCTTGCCGGTGCTGTTCAAGCGGCCCATGGATTTGCACCAGATCACCTTTGCGATGGGTGAGTCGGTGGCGCATTTGCATGCGCTGTGGTTTGAGAAGAAGCTGACCCGCAGCCGCGGTGCGGATGGGGTGTTGCGCTTTGCCGTCAGCGCCTAGCGGGCAAGCCCAAGCCTAGTTGGGGCAGACCGTTTCGCCCGTGGATTCGCGCTTGAAGCACAGGTCGTTTTTCTTCTTGGCATCCTGCGGGGTATCGCCCGACGTCTTGGCATCGTCTTTGTTCTTCTTCAGCTCTTTCTCAAAAGCGGCCATATCGTCTTTTTGTTTTTTCTCGCATTCCGCGCGCGCGCTGGGCGTGGGGTATTTGATGCAGGATTGTTCGGCCTGCCACAGGGCATTGCCAGCGGCCCAGCTAGTCACGGCGAAGGCTGAAATGCAGAGTGCAATGAGGGAGCGAAGATGTTTCATGTTGCGATTATCTGCGCAGGGCTTAGGGTGTTTTGCAATCACACACGTCATTCCCCTTGTCAAAAATAATCTCCCAAGTGCCAGCCACCGTGCGTCGCCAGATGGAGGTGAAACGGGCAATCAGCTTGCCTTCGGGATTGCGCACCGGCCCCGAACTGAGGGCCAGGTTGCCGCTGGCCAAGACCTCCACTTCATCGGGCTCCCAGGAAAACGGAGCGGCGGGTTTGGCATAGAAACGCGCCCAAAAATCGACCACCTGCTGCTTGCCATGCAGCGGCTTGGGGCCGGAGAAGAACACAGCCTCATCCGCAATGAAGCTTGCAAAGACCGCATGGTTGCGGTCGGCCATAGTCTTGGCAAAGGCGCGCTCGGTGGCCACGACAGCTTGGCGCGCAGCCTCGGCATCCGGCGCAGCGGTGGCGCAACCGAACAGAACGGTACAAAGTGCCAGTAGAGGGATGAGGCGGTCAATCATGCTGCAGTCCCTACGATGGCTTGCCGACCAGGGCGTCACATGACACGCGTTTCATCGGGAAATCAATGCCGCGCAAAGCGCCATTGCGCAGCCCCTCAATGCGTGCGGCCAAGCGGTTATCTGGGAGTGCTTTATAAAGAATGCGTTGCGGGAAGTCATGCTGCAGGTTCTCAAACGTGACCGCGCCGTCGGCCACCAGGATCGCTACAAAACTCGCCTCCTTTTGACCCGATGGGATCGCAATGTAGACCGGTTTGCCCTCGGCATTGACACGAATCTGCAAAAACTCGTGCGACACCGTTTTGCCATTTTTGACCGTGCGGCCCACGCCCAGCATGGTGCCCCCGGCCAGCGGCAACCAATGCTCGCCCGAGCCCACTTCACCGGTCTCTGAGGCCCAACACCCGGCCAGCCAGGCCAAGGTCGCAAGCGGCGACTCCTGGGCGTGTGCCATGTGGGGACCTGCCGTCCAAAGCAGCAAGGACAGTGCGGCGGCGGTGGAGAATTTGGTGTGGCGCATGGATGCCTTTCACAAGCCCGATGGGCTGGGGGTGATTCGACAGAAGATTACCACCGCTGGCTGAGGGCGCAAAGCTCGAACAGCATGGCCGTCCAGCCAGCGGCCGAATGCTGCGACGGTTTCAAAAAAATAGCGCCGCAGTCACGGTGTTTCCGACAAGTCAAAAGTGAAGTAATGATCACCATTGCACTGGTGCGTCGGGCGGAAGTTATGCCGCTTGTAGAACTCCACCGCAGAGGTCCATGAAGCCGTAGTTTCAAGGTCAATACGATGAAGTTTGCGCTCCCGCGCAGCATACAAGAGATGGTGAAGAATCAGACTGCCGACGCCTTGGCGCTGAAACGCGCGGGCTACCGACATTCGCAGGATGTTCGCAGCGTTTGGGCTGACAGGCTGAAGTACACCAGTTCCAACGACCTCGGTGCCATGCTTGGCTACCAGCACAAGCGCGTCCTTGTAGGCATTGGGAAAATCTTCCAAGTCCGGGTTAAAGCCGGGTACGTAGCTACCCCAACGTTCGGTCAGCCCCTGTACGATCAATGCGCGCGCACTTGCCACATCGTGCAACTCCAACTGGCCCACGGCGGCTACGGCGACAGCCATCTAAAGCCCAACTTGAAAACACGGGTATGAGCCAAAGAATTTGAATCTGCGAAGGAATTGGCTTGCAACCCCCGTGGATAGTGCGGGAGCAGCTTCTTTTTTAATAGCAGATCCATGTGCATGGCGCTACCACTTGGGCACCGCATCGTCCTTGAGCTGCCCGCGCAGCTGCGCGTAGTCGGGCACCACGGTACGCACCGTGTCCCAGAAGCGGGGGCTGTGGTTCATCTCGCGCAGGTGGCTCAGCTCATGCGCCACCACATAGTCCACCACGGCGGGGCTGAAGTGGATCAGACGCCAGTTCAGCCGGATCGAGCCATCGGATTTGGCGCTACCCCAGCGGGTGTTGGCATTGCTCAGGCGCAGACTGCGCCACTGCACTTGCAGTTGCGGGGCGAAGTGGTCCAGGCGCCCGGTGAAATGGGCTTTGGCATGGCGCATCAGCCAGGCCTGCACGCTGTCTTTGATCTGGTCGGGCGTGGCGGTGTGCGGCAGGCCCACGCGCAAGATGCGGGGCTCCGCCGGAGCCGCCGCGGCGTCCAACTGCGCACCTTTGCCTTTGAAGCCATGCGTCGGGTCCAGCTTGACCTGCAGCGTCCCGCCTAACAGGGGCAAGGTAGTGCCATCGCGCCATTCAATGCGCGCACCGTCCTGGCGCACTTGGCGCTCCTGGGTTTCCTGCAGCTTGCGCAGTATCCAAGGCGCTTTCTCGCGCAGGGCGGCGTCCACTTCGCCCAGCGGCGTCCAGCGCGGTGCGCGCACCACCAGCCCCTCTGGCCCCACCATAAAACCAATCGTTTTGCGCCGCCCGCGAGCAAAGGCATAGGCCACCACCGCATCGTCCAGGCGCACTTGGCGGTTGGCCTGGGGGTGGGCAAAGTTGGCCGGGGCAATGGCCTGCTGCAGTAGCTCGCCGGCCACAAAGGGCTGCGACTTTGCTATAGGTTTAGGAGCTGCTCCCGCACTATCCACGGGCTCAACGGGCGAAATAGCCTCGAAAAGATCCATGGTGTAGCGAAAAAGCGCGCCCAAGCTCCCCACTACGCTTGGTTCGCTGCCCCCCGAGGGGGCGCGTTTCACCTTGGGACGGCCCGGCGGTGAAACGGGCCTAACACTAGGCACCGTAGGCCTCGGAGTCAGCTGCCGTATCAGACTTGGGCTGCAGATGGCCGTAGGCCTCCGGGTCCAGGCGGTGCATCTCCGCCTCAATCCAGGCTTCCACTTCGCGCATCATCTCGTCGGGCTGGCGGCCCGCGCTGGGGATGGGCTTGCCGATCGACACTTCCACCACGCCCGGCGTTTTGACGAAGGCGCGGCGCGGCCAACATTTGGCCGATGTAACCGCCACCGGAATCACCGGCGCGCCCGTGGCAATGGCCAAGCGCGTACCGCCGCTTTTGTAGACGCCCTTTTCGCCGCGCTTGATACGTGTGCCTTCGGGGAACATGATGATCCAGATACCTTGGTCGAGCAGCTTTTGGCCTTGCGCCGCAACCTTGTTGAAAGCCTGGGCGCGCTGGCGGCGGTCGATGTGGATCATGTCGAGCCGGCCCATGGCCCAACCGAAAAAGGGCACGTAGAGCAGCTCTTTTTTGAACACATAGGCCAGCGGGTGTGGCATCAGTGTGGGCATCAAAAAGGTCTCAAACGTGCTTTGGTGTTTGACCAACAGAATGGCTGGGGCCGTGTCGCCCGTGGGCAGGTTCTCCCAGCCGATGACCTTGGTTTGAATGCCGAGGATGGTGCGCGCACCACCAATGGCCCAGCCCAACCAGCGCACTGCCATCCACCACAGCGCCTTGCCACGCACCCGCACCGACGCCACCACCATGATGATGCCCCAGGGGATGACGGTGACCAGCATCCACAGCATATGAATGACCGAGCGCAAAAATGCCATGGGATTAACCTTGCGTGACTAAAAATTCGGCAAAGGCGGCCAAGTCCTCATGGACAACCGTGCCCGCCGGAAACTCGGGTGGCAACTCGCGCCCGCGGTAGGCCGCGGCCTTACCAGTGAGCACCAAGTGCGGAATGCAGCCGACGGCGGCACCGGCAATCAGGTCGCGAGCCGAGTCGCCCACCGCCGGGAAGCCCTTGATGTCGATGCCATAGCGCTCGCTGATTTGCTCAAACAAACCCGGCTCGGGCTTGCGGCAGCGGCACACGTCATCGGGTGCGTGCGGGCAATAGAAGATCGCATCCACCCGGCCACCCACAGCGGCTAGCATGGTGTGCATCTTGGTGTGCATGGCGTTGAGCGTAGCCACATCAAACAGACCGCGCCCCAAACCCGATTGGTTGGTCACCACCACCACATGCCAGCCCGCGTGGTTCAAGCGCGCAATCGCTTCCAGCGCGCCGGGCAGCGGCTCCCATTCCTGGGGGCTTTTGATGTACTCCGTGCTATCGGCGTTGATGGTGCCGTCGCGGTCCAGGATGCAGATTTTCATGGGGTATCACTCTCAGATTGCGACTGTACAGCCCGACGCTGCGCCCATTCGACAATGGTTTGGATCGGATATTTGTCACCATCCAATTGCCGGATTCGGGCAAGCAAGGTGGGCAGCACGATGTGTTTGTCTTCTAAAAGGATGCGGACGAACTCCGCGTCTTTAACCCTGCCTGCGACACATTTGGCCACGCACAGATCATGCAGCTCCGGACAAATGGCGGTCAGCTCCCCAAAATAATGCATGCTGGCGCGGTCCATCCAATCGGCAGGCATCACCGCAGTTTCAGGGCCCACCCCATCAGCGTGGTAGCCATGGGTGTCATGAAACAAAGAAAGCGCTCCAATCGCGCCATCAATATCGTCTGCCTTTTCAGGCGCAAGGGCCGGGTACAAGTCCAACTCATCCGACAAGGTCAAGCGATGGTCTGGCTGCTCAATCGCCAGTAGCAATGCTTGGCTGCCGACAACGACGAAGGACTTTTCCCCTGAAACATCTGCCGCAGCGCGCAACACATGGAGTAAGTCAGCGAATCTCATACGCCAGCCATGGCCTCACGCCGAATGTGCATGCGCTCTTGCTCAGACAGGACAAAACCCAAAGGCGACATGCTGCGTAAGGTGGCTGCCTCGTCGGTATCTACACAGCTGATCTTCTCGACATCGGGCAACCCCATTTGCAAGGCATTGCGCCATGTGTCTCGGTACGCCTGACCAGCACTTGACGCGCCTTGCGCCTCCCAACGGTCTAACACCCCGATCGCTTGGACCAAATACTCTGGATGCACACGCAAGCGATCCACCGCAGTACGGTGAAACTGCAAAGTGAAACATTCGATCTGGCGTTGAGAGGGCATGCTGAGGTCTTCAGGCGGCCAGCTTGGACAGGTCGGCGACGCGGTTCATCGCCGTGTGCAGCGTAGCCAACAAGCCCAGGCGGTTGGCTTTGAGCGCCGGGTCTTCCGCATTGACCATCACGCCGTCAAAGAAGGCATCCACGGGAGCTTTCAAAGCAGCCAGGGCTTGCAGATTCGCGGTGTAGTTGCCGGAGGCCCGGGCTGCGTCTGCTGCAGGGGCTACCAATTTGAGCGCATCAGCCAAGGCTTTTTCGGCGGGCTCGACCAGCAGTGCGTCGTTGATCTGCGCGGCCACTTCGCCTTCGGCTTTCTTCAGAATGTTGCCGACGCGCTTGTTGGCGGCGGCCAAGGCGGGGGCTTCGGGCAATGCGGCGAAGGCACGGACGGCTGCGAGACGTTTGGGAACGTCGCCCAGGCGCTGCGGGCGCAGCGCAAGTACAGCATCGACTTCCTGCGCGCTGTAGCCTTGCTCGCGCAGGGTGCCAGCTAGACGGTCGTAGATGAAAGCCGCCAAATTTACAGTTGTCGATGAATCGAACACGCGAGGAGAGAAACTGGATGCATGCATGGAAATACCTCCAGCGGCAGCCTTTACTTTTAACTCTTCAGCTTGCTGGCGATCCCAAGCTGCTCGCTGGATAACAGGATCATCCAAAACATCAAACGCGGCCTTCACAAGTGACGCAAGCTCAAACGCGATGTTTTGCTCGATGAGCATACGCACGACACCCAGAGCATGTCGACGCAGCGCAAACGGATCTTTATCCCCGGTCGGCAAGTTCCCAATGCCAAACATACCCAACAGCGTTTCCAGCTTGTCAGCCAGCGCCACCACCACGCCTACGGTATTGCGCGGCAAGGTGTCTCCCGCAAAACGCGGCTTGTAGTGGTCTTCAATCGCATGGGCCACCGCTTCCGGCAGGCCATCGTTGAGCGCGTAGTAGCCGCCCATGATGCCTTGCAGCTCGGGGAACTCGCCCACCATGTCGGTCACCAGATCGGTCTTGGCCAGTTGCGCGGCTTGGTCCGCTTGCGCAACCAAAGTGGCGTCGCCCAACTGCGCGGCAATCGCTTTGGCAATCGCACGCACGCGCTCCACGCGCTCGCCCTGCGTGCCCAGCTTGTTGTGATACACGACCTTGTCCAGCAGCTTCACGCGATCTTCGAGGCTTTTTTTACGATCCTGGTCAAAGAAAAACTTGGCATCGGCCAGACGCGGGCGCACCACGCGCTCGTTGCCGCCAATCACCAAGCTCGCATCGTCGGGGCTGATGTTGCTGACTACCAGAAACTTGTTGGTCAGCTTGTTGTTCGCGTCCAGTAGTGGGAAGTACTTCTGGTTGGCCTTCATCGTCAGAATCAAGCACTCTTGCGGCACATCCAAAAACTGCGACTCGAACTCGCAGATCAGCACATTGGGGCGTTCGACCAGCGCGGTTACTTCGTCCAGCAGTGCGTCGTCATCAATCGGTTTGCAACCGCCACCGACCTTGGCAGCCGCGGCAGCTAACTGACGCACGATCTCAGCACGGCGCTCGGCGAAGCTGGCGATGACGGAGCCGTCTTTGGCTAGCGTCGCCGCATAGGCGTCCGCATCCTGGATCACCACGGGGGACACAGCGGCCTCAAACCGGTGACCTTGCGTGCTGTTGCCCGAGTTCAAGCCCAGCGCTTGCACTGGCACTACATCGGCGCCGTGCAAGGCAATCAGGCTGTGCGCCGGGCGCACAAAGCTCACGCTGCTCCAGCCCGGCAACTCGCAGCCAGACTCCAGCTGATACGTCATGACCTTGGGGATAGGCAGCTTGGCAATCGCGTCCAGCAGCGCCTTCTGCAGGCCTTCGGCCAGCGTAGCACCCTTGACATTGCTGTCATAGAACAGCGCTTCGGCTTTGCCATCTGGGGCGCGCTTGAGGCCAGCAACGGCGGAGGCATCAGCCCCCAGCGCTTGCAGCCTCTTCAGCAGCGCTGGCGCGGCGTTGCCAGACGCATCCAGACCGACAGCCACCGGCATTAGCTTTTGCGAAACGGCCTTGTCTGCTGCTTGCGCAGCCACGGCGGTCACATGTACCGCCAAGCGGCGTGGCGACGCAAAGTGCGTTACGGTGGCATCGGCAGCAGCCAAGCCTTGGGCCTTGAGCGAGTCCGCCAACACCGAGGAAAACGCCTCGCCTAGCTTCTTCAAAGCCTTGGGCGGCAGCTCTTCTACAAAAAGTTCGACCAGAAGGTTCTTCGTTGTCATTCTTGTTCTCTTTCGTGCGCTTACGCAGCCTTCTTTTGTTCAGCTTTGGCCATATCCGCCAGCACTTGTTCGCTCCAGGCCTTGGGCGCCATGGGGAAGCCCACGCGCGCCCGGCTATCCAGGTAGCTGCGCGCCACTTTGCGTGCCAAATCACGAATACGGCCAATGTAGGCGGCACGTTCCGTCACGCTGATGGCGCCCCGTGCATCCAGCAAATTGAAGCTGTGCGCACATTTCAAAACCTGCTCGTAAGCAGGCAAGGCAAGTTGCTGCTCCATCAGATGCTTGGCCTGCTTCTCGTGCGCGGTAAACGCAGTGAATAGGAAATCCGCGTCGCTGTGCTCGAAGTTATAGGTGGACTGCTCCACCTCGTTTTGTTTGTAGACGTCGCCGTAGCTCAGGCCATCGGTCCAGGTCAGGTTGTAAACGTTGTCCACGCCCTGCAGGTACATGGCCAGGCGCTCCAGACCATAGGTGATCTCGCCGGTGATGGGCTTGCAGTCGATGCCGCCGACCTGCTGGAAGTAGGTGAACTGCGTGACCTCCATGCCATTGAGCCACACCTCCCAACCAAGGCCCCAGGCGCCCAGCGTGGGGTTTTCCCAATCGTCTTCGACGAAACGGATGTCGTTCTTCTTCAGATCAAAGCCCAGGGCTTCGAGCGAGCCCAAGTACAGCTCCAGGATGTTGCTGGGCGCGGGCTTGAGCACCACCTGGTACTGGTAGTAGTGCTGCAGGCGGTTGGGGTTCTCGCCATAGCGGCCATCTTTGGGGCGGCGGCTGGGTTGCACGTAGGCCGCCTTCCAGGGCTCGGGGCCCAGGGCGCGCAGAAAGGTGGCCGTGTGTGACGTGCCCGCGCCCACTTCCATGTCATAGGGTTGCAACAGCGCGCAGCCCTGCTCAGCCCAGTAGGACTGCAGTTTCAAAATAATTTGCTGGAAAGTAAGCATGGTGTGTGGTTTTGGATGCCCCAAAACGCGGTGGTCAGGCTGGTAAACCCTCAATTCTACGGGGGTGCTTGAATGGATACGGACGCAATGGCGCGCGCACCCACAAGTTGGTGGTGTTTTAGGGCATTCAGCCCATGGATAGTGCGGGAGCAGCTATCAATTCAATAGTGAATCTCGGCGCTTGGAATACCAGGCACCCCCTACGATGAGGCCCACCACCCACCACACCGGCCACAGGCCCCAGCGCGTTGCCCACCAAGCAAAGGGCGTCATCCCCTCGCGCCCCTGCACATGGCCCTCCAGCACGCCGCGCGTTGCGCGCGGGAGCGATGCGGTGACGCGGGCGCGGTGGTCCATGATCACAGTGGCCCCCGTGTAAGTGGCGCGCACAAAGGGCCGCTCAAATTCCAGCGCACGCATGCGCGAAATGTTCAGGTGCTGGTCAATAGCGATCGAATCGCCAAACCAGCCGATGTTGCTGATATTGACGAAGATAGTGGGTGCCTCGGCTGCATCCACAAAGCGGGTGGCCAACTCCTCACCAAACAAATCTTCGTAGCAAATATTGGCTGCCAGTCGTTGACCCGCCCACGCAAACGAGGGCTGCCCCAGCGCACCTCGGTTGAAGTCACCCAGCGGGATATTCATCATTTGGGTGAACCACTTGAACAGAGGCGGAATGAATTCGCCAAATGGAACGAGGTGGTGTTTGTCGTAGCGCCACAGCTCGGTCGCCTGTGGCGCGAAGCCCAGTACCGAGTTGGTGTACCCATCCTTGTAGCTGCCTAGCGGGAAGCCGATCAACGCCGCCTGGGGGCTGGTCGCAAAACGTTGTTGCAGGGTCTGCCAGTAGCCTTCCGGCAACTGTTGTGGCAGCAGCGGAATGGCGGTTTCAGGCGCGACCACCAGCGGGCTGCGGTTGGCCTGTAACTGCTCGGCATACCAGCCCAGCGCCAAGGGCACGCCCGAGCCGGGCTCAAATTTCTCATCCTGCGGGATATTGCCTTGCAGCAGCGTGACCTGTAGATCGCCGTGGGGCTGGGTCCAGGACGGTGGCACGTAGCTAGCCCACGCGCCTGCGGCCAGCACCAACACGCTGAGCGATTGCGATATGCGACCGACTTTGCGCAGTTGCGCCAGGTTGGCTGCCAGCCAAGCGCTCAGTGCTGTCACGCCATACGCACCCAGCCACGGGATATAGGGTGCCAGCCAGCCGTCCAGGTGCGCGTAGCCCGTAGCGCCCCAGCCAAACCCGGTGAGCCAGGTCCCGCGCGCCATCTCGGCGCCAGTCCACAGTGCGGCGAATAGCAAACTGCCCAGCCAGGCGCGCTTACCGCGCAAGAAGGCATAGAAGTAGGACGCCGCCGCGTAATACACGGCCAATGCTGCGGCCAAGCTGGCAATTGCGACAGCGGCCACGATGCCGGCCAAGCCCGCGTAGGTGTGAAGCGCAACATACAGCCACCAAAATACGCCGCACAGCCAGACTGTAGTGAACAGCAAGCCCGCGAGCGCCGCTTGGCGCGGGCTGTGGCAGCGGTTTAATACCGCCACAAACGACGCCATGGCCAGGCATTGCAGCCACGGCAGGGTGCCGCCCGAGTCGACCACGCCGCCCCAAGGCCAGGCAATGGAGATAGCCTGTGCCAACGCCGAAACAAACAGAACGAAAACGGTGATCGGGGAAAGCCGATCCGGCGGCTTGCCCTGCCAGAAAGCCACCATGGTGCTTTAGGCTGGCACTGCTGGGGTGGCGGGTGACACCTTGAACCACTTCACCGCACCGCCTTTTGTGTGCAGCACCAGAAAGCTCAGGCCCCCTAGAACGTAGCGCTCGCCGCGCTTGGGTACGTGGCCCATTTCATGGGCGATCAGGCCACCGATGGTGTCAAAGTGGTCCTCAGGGTCGTCACCTGTTAGTGTCACCTCAAAGGCTGCGTTCACACGGTCGATGGGCGTGTCCCCACTCACGCGGTAGGTGCGATCGGCCAGTGCGAAGATGTCGCCCTCGTCTTCGGCAATGTCAAATTCGTCTTCAATCTCACCCACGATTTGTTCCAGCACGTCTTCAATCGTCACCAAGCCAGCCAAGCGACCGAACTCATCGATGACGATAGCCAAGTGATTGCGGTTGCCACGGAACTCCCGTAACAAGTCGTTCAGACCTTTGGTCTCAGGGATGAACACTGCGGGGCGGAGCAAGGCGCGGATATTGAGTTCGGGGGCCCGCTGCAGCTTCAGCAGGTCCTTGGCCATCAGGATGCCCAAGACATTGTCGCGTTCGCCGTCGTATACCGGAAAGCGAGAGTGCGCTGTATCAATGACGGTGTGCAGCAGTTGCTCCAGAGGCTCCTGGATGTTGAGCATGTCCATGCGCGTGGCCGGCACCATCACATCCCCAGCGGTCATATCCGCCATGCGGATCACGCCTTCGAGCATGAGGCGCGATTCAGCGCCAATGATTTGGTTGTCTTCCGCCTCGGCCAACGTTTCAATCAACTCGTCGGTGGAGTCGGGGCCGGGGTGGATAAATTCTGCAAGCTTTTGCAGAAACGTGCGCTTGTCTTGTCTTTCGGCAAGACGCGCAGGGTATGGGTCGGACACGGGGTTCGGGGCGGCTACGGCCTTTGTTTCGGAACCGCAAGGATAGCGGATTTTAAAAACACAGTCGTGTCAGTTAAGGGCGATTAACTACCGTCTAGGCGTTGATCGTCTTTGGTCGCACGGCGGACCTCTTGCAAATCGAACAGAAAGTCCCAGAACTGCTTGGCCTGTACCTTGATCTGGTAGTCGAATTGCGCAACCTGTTCGCCGATAAGCTCGGCCATGTGGGTATCGAAGCTAGCCGATGGCAGCTTGAGATAGGCCTCCGACTCTGAGCCATCGCGTTCAACCCGTGCACCCGCTTTACGGGCGATGCTCAGCATCGCAGCGTTTTCACTGAGTGCGTGGATAAACATCAACTCAACACCGGCGTTGGAAGCACTAAGAGCCGCGCGCTCAAACAAGCGCGCACCCAAACCACGGCCACGTGCGGACGACAATACAGACACACCGAATTCTGCACAGCGGGCATGCTCCGCACAGAGCGACATCGCCAGGTGCGCAACGGCAATAAGCTGGAGACGCCGGTTGTAGATGCCGAAAATCTCATCGCGTTCAAAGTCGAGCTGTGCAACATACTTCTCAATCTGCGCATCCTGGGCCGCATAACCAAACCGCAGATAGCGGTCTTGGTCGTTCAGCGACAGGAGGTGCTTGGCGATGCGGCTGCGGTGGTTGTCGCCGAGCGACCGTATGGGTACCCGGAGTTTGCTTGAAGCCTGCCGCGAACCTTCTGCAGGCTCATTGTCAGGCGCGCTCAATAGGCCTCTACCCGCTTCCACGGTAGCCCTAATAAAGCAGTTCAAATCTGTCATGGGGTCACTATAAGGGTTTTCCCTAGGTTTATCACCTTAAAACAGTTTGGCCCGCCAGCTAGCATTTGTATTCCAGCCAGGCTTTGCGATGGGACCAGTACGACGTTAGTACCCACTTGCCTATTGACGCCAGCGGCTGGCTAAACTATCCGACAGTATGGAACCTGCTCAAACTATAAGAAACGCCGTTGCCACTGTCAGCCTTTTGCGCGTGCAGACTGGGGCGTCCCCCCCACTTTTAGAAGCGGTCAAGCAAATTAAGCTGTTTCAGGCCCGCCGCTTTCGTGCAAGCTATGCGGATCTATTGAAGTCCGACGACTACGGCCCCGCTACCCAGTTCTTTCTGGATGAGCTTTACAGCGATAAGGATTTTGCACAAAGAGACGCCCAATTCTCAAAGATAGCGGGAGCCCTGCAAACCCTGTTTCCTAAACAAGTGGTGCATACGGCGGTGACACTGGCCCAGCTCCACAAGCTAACCGAAGAGTTGGATCACCAGATGGGAATTGCAATGCTGTCTGGCTCTGACGCAGATGAGGCAGTGGCCTATGTGCACGCTTGGAATGTTGTGGGCCGCCGGGCCGATAGAGAGGTCCAGCTTAAAACGGTGCTGTCGGTCGGGCTTGAGTTGAATCGATTAACACGAACGCCAGGACTGCGTTTGATGCTCAAAATGATGCGTGGGCCAGCACACGCTGCAGGGCTGGGTGCTCTCCAAGCGTTTCTAGAAGCCGGCTTTGACACATTTGCAGCCATGTCTGGCAAAAAGCAGCTAGTTAGCAGCTTTCTGTCGACTATTGAGCATCGCGAGAGCGCGCTCATTGATGATCTATTCTCGTCAAATGCTGCGCGGGCGGCAAAATATCTGCGCCAATTGTGAGTTGACAAAAAAACGCCCCCCTCATCAGAGGGGGGCGTTTCGGGCTGTAATAGCCTGACGATGACCTACTTTCACACGGGAATCCGCACTATCATCGGCGCAGAGGCGTTTCACTGTCCTGTTCGGGATGGGAAGGAGTGGTACCACCTCGCTATGGTCGTCAGGCATAACTTGTTGTCGCATAGACCAATGGTCTACACAACTAATTTATAGAGCTAATCAGCTTTTGTCTTTTACGACACCTACCGGTGGTATTGCACACGGGCAGGATTTTGAATGCGTCAACTTGGCATAACTTCCTTGAGACACTTTTAGTGAATCAAAGTTATAGGGTCAAGCCGCACGAGCAATTAGTATCAGTTAGCTTAACGCATTACTGCGCTTCCACACCTGACCTATCAACGTCCTGGTCTTGAACGACTCTTTAGGGGGCTCAAGGCCCCGGCAGATCTCATCTTGAAACGAGTTTCCCGCTTAGATGCTTTCAGCGGTTATCTCTTCCACACTTAGCTACTCGGCAATGCCACTGGCGTGACAACCGATACACCAGAGGTGTGTCCACTCCGGTCCTCTCGTACTAGGAGCAGGCTTCCTCAAATCTGCAGCGCCCACGGAAGATAGGGACCAAACTGTCTCACGACGTTTTAAACCCAGCTCACGTACCTCTTTAAATGGCGAACAGCCATACCCTTGGGACCGGCTACAGCCCCAGGATGAGATGAGCCGACATCGAGGTGCCAAACACCGCCGTCGATATGAACTCTTGGGCGGTATCAGCCTGTTATCCCCAGAGTACCTTTTATCCGTTGAGCGATGGCCCTTCCATACAGAACCACCGGATCACTATGTCCTGCTTTCGCATCTGCTCGACTTGTCAGTCTCGCAGTTAAGCACGCTTATGCCATTGCACTATCGTCACGATGTCCGACCGTAACTAGCGTACCTTCGAACTCCTCCGTTACGCTTTGGGAGGAGACCGCCCCAGTCAAACTGCCTACCATGCACTGTCCCCGATCCAGATAATGGACCTAGGTTAGAACCTCAAACACACCAGGGTGGTATTTCAACGTCGGCTCCACTGAAACTAGCGTTCCAGCTTCAAAGCCTCCCACCTATCCTACACAGATCTGTTCAAAGTCCAATACAAAGCTACAGTAAAGGTTCATGGGGTCTTTCCGTCTTTCCGCGGGGAGATTGCATCATCACAAACATTTCAACTTCGCTGAGTCTCAGGAGGAGACAGTGTGGCCATCGTTACGCCATTCGTGCAGGTCGGAACTTACCCGACAAGGAATTTCGCTACCTTAGGACCGTTATAGTTACGGCCGCCGTTTACTGGGACTTCAATCAAGAGCTTGCACCCCATCATTTAATCTTCCAGCACCGGGCAGGCGTCACACCCTATACGTCCACTTTCGTGTTTGCAGAGTGCTGTGTTTTTATTAAACAGTCGCAGCCACCGATTTTTTGCAACCCCGTTGGGCTCCCTCTGTTCGAGTTCACCTACTTGGGGCATACCTTCTCCCGAAGTTACGGTATCAATTTGCCGAGTTCCTTCTCCTGAGTTCTCTCAAGCGCCTTAGAATACTCATCTCGCGCACCAGTGTCGGTTTGCGGTACGGTCAATGACAAGCTGAAGCTTAGTGGCTTTTCCTGGAAGCAGGGTATCACTCACTTCAGGTGCAAGCACCCTCGTTATCACCCCTCATCTAAGCCCGGCGGATTTGCCTACCGAGCACGACTACAGGCTTGAACCAACATATCCAACAGTTGGCTGAGCTAACCTTCTCCGTCCCCACATCGCACTTGTCATCGGTACAGGAATATTGACCTGTTTCCCATCAGCTACGCATCTCTGCCTCGCCTTAGGGGCCGACTCACTCTACGCCGATGAACGTTGCGTAGAAAACCTTGCGCTTACGGCGAGGGGGCTTTTCACCCCCTTTAACGCTACTCATGTCAGCATTCGCACTTCTGATACCTCCAGCAGGGTTTACACCACCACCTTCACAGGCCTACAGAACGCTCTCCTACCACTTGCAATAAATTGCAAATCCGCAGCTTCGGTAACTGGCTTAGCCCCGTTACATCTTCCGCGCAGGACGACTCGATCAGTGAGCTATTACGCTTTCTTTAAATGATGGCTGCTTCTAAGCCAACATCCTGACTGTTTTAGCCT
>NKIK01000106.1 GCA_002256115.1 Burkholderiales bacterium PBB3 | reverse complement strand
CACTTTTTCACGTTGCAGTGTATTGAACAGTTCTATTTCACGCATCATGTGATCCAAGACGAAGAGCCAACGTAGACTCTTCAGTGGTTTGAGTGTTTGTTATTGCTCCAGTCCTGTAGACTGAAATGATGCTGACGCGAAGACGGCATAAACGGTGCGCCTACATGTGTAGACGCATAAAACGAAATCAGGGCGGGCGTTAAGACCGGATATCCGGCTCGACCTCCGACCCCTTTGAAAGGGGCAGAAGCTCATGGACGCGATTACAGACCCGCGCCTCATCACTGAGGTAGCACAAACCGACCGACCAAGCCGTGACGAGGCTATGGCCGCCGTTCGCACTTTGTTGCGTTGGGCTGGCGATAATCCAGATCGGGAAGGCCTTATCGATACGCCAAAGCGTGTTGTAGAAGCTTACCGCGAATTCTTTGCTGGCTATGAGATGGATCCCGCCGCGGAATTGAGCCGCACGTTTGAGGACGTCCAAGGCTATGACGACATCGTCATGCTGCGCGACATCGACCTCGAAAGCCATTGCGAGCACCACATGGTGCCAATCTTGGGCCGGGCGCATATCGCTTACATGCCAACCAATCGCGTCGTCGGCATTTCTAAGATTGCCCGCGTTGTCGAAATCTTCGGCAAGCGTTTGCAAACCCAAGAAACCATGACGGCCCAGATTGCGGATTGCATCACCGATGCGCTGCGTCCTGCTGGTGTCGCGGTTTTGTTGGATGCCAAGCACCAGTGCATGACCACACGGGGTGTACACCACCCCAATGTGGCGACCATCACCACCCAATTCACCGGCGTCTTTAAGACCGACCGGGAATTGAAAGACCGTTTCCTGCGTTTGGCAGGTTACAACTAAATCCTCCCCGATTTGTTGTGCGAATC
>NKIK01000006.1 GCA_002256115.1 Burkholderiales bacterium PBB3 | reverse complement strand
TGCGGTATCTCCAGGTTGGATTTGATAGCCCCCGCAAGCACCCCAAAGATGAAGAAAAGAATGGCCGGGTCGAGAAGATTTTGCATACAAGTTTCCTTTGCCTTCGATGCTATGCAGGCCTGGCTTCTTTGTAAAATCGATTCATTCACACCTTCATATAGATAAAAATCTATGAACATTAGTTTTCGGCAACTTCGGCTGGTGCTGGCCCTGGCGCAAACCGGCAGTGTGAGCGGCGCTGCCAGCAGAATGCATGTGACCCAGCCCACCGCTTCCATGCAGCTCAAGGAAGTGAGTGAGGCTTTGGGCCTGCCCATTTACGAAGTGGTGGCGCGCAAAGTGCACATGACGCAGGTGGGGCTAGACCTGGCACGCGTGGCGCGCAATATCGCGGGCGAATGGGAAGACTTTGAGCAACACATTGATTCACTCAAAGGGCATGTGCGCGGCAAATTGCGCGTGGCTGTGGTCAGCACTGCCAAGTACTTTGTGCCCCGCATGCTGGGCAGCTTTTGCCAGCGCTACCCGGAGATTGAGGTGTCCTTTGAAGTGCTGAACCGCGATGGCGTGGTGAGCCGCCTGCGCGACAACCTGGACGACATCTATGTCATGTCCGCACCGCCCAAAGACATGGCGCTTGCCGACGAGATTTTTATGGCCAACCCCTTGGTGTTGATCGCCGGTGTGGGCAGCCCTTTGGCGAAGCGCAAGCGACTGGCTTTGAGTGACTTGTCGGGCGAGCGATTCATTCTGCGAGAGAAAGGCTCAGGCACACGCATGGCCGTGGATGCCTACTTTAAAGCGGCCAAGTTTCGCCCAGACTTGCGGCTGGAGCTTGGCAGCAATGAAGCGATCAAGGAGTCGGTGGCCGGTGGTTTGGGTATCTCCGTAATCTCCAGCCACGCCCTGAGCGGGCCTGCGCGCGAGTATGGGGTGTGCGTGCTAAACGTCAAGGGATTTCCCATTGAATCCAATTGGCACATCGTTCACCCCAAGGGCAAGAAGCTGTCGCCGATTGCAGCGGTGTTCAAGTCGCATCTGCTGGCCAGTGCGTGATGAAATTTAACGAACCTATTGGAGGAACCCAGCATGATTAAAGCCTGTGTTTTTGATGTTTTTGGAACGCTGGTGGATTGGCGCGCTTCCATCGCCCGAGAGGCTGAGAGCATCCTCTTGCCGCTGGGTGTTTCACTCCACTGGGGCGAGTTTGCCGATGCCTGGCGCCAACAATACCAACCCGCCATGGCGGAGGTCAGTGCGGGCCGAATCCCATTTTCCAAACTCGACGTACTGCACCGCAGGAACCTGGATGTGATTCTGAAGGACTATGGAATCGATCACATCGATGAAGCCACGCGGCGGCATTTGAATCTGGCCTGGCACCGGCTGGATGCGTGGCCCGATGTGGCCCCTGGCTTGCAGGCCCTCAAACACAAGTACCTGCTCGCCCCGTGCTCCAACGGCAATATTTCACTGATGGTGGATCTGGCACGGCGCAATGGGTTGGTGTGGGATGCCATTTTGGGGGCCGAGGTGGCGCGTGAATACAAGCCGATGCCGGTGGTGTACCTGTCCGCCGCCGCCGCGTTCGACCTGGCACCTGAAGAGACTTTGATGGTGGCTGCGCATTCGTCCGATCTGGCAGCCGCCGCCGTGGCCGGGCTGCGCACCGCGTTTGTCGCGCGCCCCGATGAAAAAGGCCCCGGCCTGGGTGAAGTGACACCGAGCACGCGGGTGGACTATTCGGTGCGTAGTATTTTGGAGTTGGCGGAAATTATTTGAAGGCTGGCTACAGCCAGCGAAGCGGGTTTCTTTTTTGTTTGCTATCAAAAAAGAAGCTGCTCCTGCGCTATCCACGGTCTGAAAGGCACATTTGGCATCCAATCCAGCCCAACGCTAACGAAGCATCAACTCCAAAATAATCCCCGTGGCAATCGCCACCAACACATAGTCGTTGCCACTTTGAATCCAGTGGTAGCCGCGTGGGGGTGTGCGCAGGCCGTGGCCGCGCCAGTCTTCCACCACGTATTGGTAGCTGCGGTATTGGATGGGCATGCGGCCACCGCGGTAGTAGTTGTGGTTGGGGCCCGCGCCGCGCTGCTCCCAGCGCCGTGGCGCGTCGCGCTCATAGCGTTGGCGCTCGTGGTAGCGCTGATCCTGGCGATGGTCTTGGCGGTGGTCCTGTCGCTCGTGCCGCTCTTCTTGTTTGTCGCGGCCCCGGTTGTCACCGCGGCCATAGGGCTGAGCCAGCACTTGGCCAGTGCTCAATAGTGCAACGACAAGCGCTACATAGGCAGAGGTTGTTTTCATGGTGTCGCCTTTCAAGGTGCAAGGCCCGGTGTCAGGTGTGACCCGGCCTGCTGTGTCCACATTACCGAGGTGGCGTTCGGGCGTCTGTGCGCTGTCATACGCTTGCTCGCAAGCACTCCTTTGCTTTACACCTGGTTTGCAAAAATGAAACAAGCGCTAGACTTTGCTGCAGTGCAATGCGCATTTGGCACGTCCTTCTCACACACCGAGATTTCAAAATGCGACTCCGTCTGAAAACTGCCACCCTACGTAGGGTCTGCCTTCTATACCTCGCCTGGCTGGCATCCGCCGCTAGCGCGAACGCCGCTGATGCGTTTGACCCGGCCACCGGGCAGCTCACCATTGACGCCATCGTGCTCGACGCCACGCTGTACCGCGCAGTGGTGGTGGTGCCAGCCAGCGTCATCAGCTTCAGCAACGCGCCGCCTACGGTGTCTGCAGATAGCTTTGATGGGGCTACCGGACGCCTGACGCTGCGCAGCGTCAGTGTGGGCGGCACCGCATACTCCGATGTCGTGCTTACCGTCGCTACAGTGGTGAGCGTGGGCAGCGCTACGCTCACCAGCCAGTTGGATGACGCCACCCGCGCGCAAGCTGCTGGCGCAACGGCCACGAGCAGCACCAATGCCTGCGCGGCCATTGCCCCTTTTTACTGGGAGGTGGGTGACAAAAGCCGCCTGCTGGGCAGCGGCTCGGTCAACAAAGCGGGCAGCGCCACCAGCTACACGGCCACCAGTTTGATGGCTGTAGCCTCAGCCTCAAAATGGCTGTATGGCAGCTATGTGGTCGAGCGGCGAAACGGCCAACTCACACCGGAGGATGTGCGTTTTCTCACCTTCAGCAGCGGCTATACCCAAATGCCGGTGGCGGGCTGCGCCAGGGCCGACACGGTGGCCAGCTGCGCTGAGCGCGATAACAACGGCGTGCCAGACCCCGCCACGGTGGACAAGTTCTACTACAACGGCGGCCATATGCAGAAGCACGCCAGCCTTGCCACAGGCATGAATCTGGGCGCGCTGGACAACGCCGCGCTGGCCGCGGAGATGACGCGTGTATTGGGTGCAGACGTGGCTCTAGCCTACAGCCAGCCGCAGCTGGCGGGCGGTGTGTTTACCAATGCCAAAAACTACGCGGTGCTGCTGCGCAAGCTCCTGGGCCGACAGTTGCAGATGTCGGATTTGTTGGGCAGCCATGCGGTGTGTACTAACCCCAGCACCTGCCCCAGCGCGGTGTACAGCCCGTTTGGTGGCAGCTTTCACTATTCGCTGGGGCATTGGGTGGAAGACGACCCAGTCACCGGCGATGGCGCTTTTAGCAGCGCAGGCCTGTTTGGCTTTTACCCGTGGATAAATGCCAGCAAGACCTATTACGGCATCGTCTCGCGCTTTGACGCCAGCGGCGCGGGTGCGGGCGCAGCATCCGTAGCCTGTGGTGCGCGGGTGCGCAAGGCCTGGATGACGGGCGTGGCGCTGCACTAGCCCCACGCTAGGGTTTGCCAGGGATACCGCCCACCGCTGGCCTGGGCTATAACGGCGCATTGTGTGTTTCCAAGAGGTGGCGATATGACGGCTCAGCGCATTCGCTGGTGGCTGGCCTGCTGTGGCTTGGGCGTAGCTGGGCTTGCCGCTGCGCAGGATAAGTCCATGTGCCTGGATCGCCTCATCCGTTTTGCGCACTATGAGTTTGGCCTGATCTACAGCAGCGGCTATGGCGGTATAGACGACGACTTGCAGAAAGAATTGGCGCGGCGCACGGGCTGCCAATTTGAGGTGAGCGTGCGGCCCCGTGCGCGCACCTGGACTGATCTGAAGAGTGGCAATGTCGATATGGCAGCCTCCGGCATTCAGACGCCCGAGCGCGACACCTACGTCTGGTTTCACCACTACATTGTGGAAGACAACGTAGTCGTTTAGGCCCCAAGGTGCCGCCCACTATGCACAATTTTGCGCAGTTTGTGGCCGATCCCAAACTCACCTTGGGCGGTGTGCGCTCATTCCGCTACAGCCCGTATTACGACCCGTATGTCGATCAACTCATTGCCAAGCGGCGGCATGTGGAAAGCGCCGACCCCGGCGCCCTGTACCGCATGTTTGCCATACCGCGCTTTGACGCGTTTATCACCAATCCCATCCTCTACCTGTACTACGTCAAACAGCTCAAGCTGCCCGCCCCCGCACGCGTCGAAGACTGGGACCCCGGTGGTGCCACGCCCAGTGGTTTGGTGTTGGGCAAAAGGTCGTTTACCAAAGCGCAATCCGCGCAGTGGGGCGCGCTCATTCACAAGATGCTGGCCGATGGCAGTATTCAAAAAATCACCGTGAAGCACATGGGCGCAGAGCTGGGCGCTAAGGCGGTGTACCGGGCACCGGCAGTGCCAGAGGCGGCTGTGCCGCAGTGAATGGCATGGCGCAGAAATAGGACGGTTTTCTAGGCCTTATTTCAATAGCGCTTGGGTTGCGCCGGTGGCCGCCGATATGCATGGGTATGACCCATACTCTTTACACCCTCTTTCGGCCGCCGACCCCAGAGCTGCAAATTTTGTGCTGGAGTCGGCAGCTCAAACCGATACGGCTGAATGAATACTCGGCCCTGCGGTTTTTGTCCAACGCTTTGACCGCTATGCGCATCGCGCAAGCGCCAGACTGCGCACCAATTGACCAGCTCAGCACCTCGTACAGCAGCATTTATTCGCTGTGTCTGGGGAGTTTGTATTTGCATGGAGTGCTGCCCAATGGCAAGGAAGGGCACCACGCGCTGGCCATCCAACTGGGCAGTGAGCTACTGCACCTCACGCCCATGGAGCGCGACAAAATCCTCAATGCCTGTGTCTACCTGCAACTGATGGTGGGTGACTTTCCGGAAGAGGTGGACGAGGTAGTTGCCAAGGACATGCTGCGGCTGGGCCAGCACACACTGCGACAGGCGCGCAAGGCGTTTCCAGATTGGTTTGATTAGTTGAAAGCTGTTGCACAATCCTTGCTTTTTTGAGCGAGGATTGTGTGATGAAACGCTGGATTGCAAAGGGTGTGGCAACGTGTGTGTTGGCGGCCTGCGCGGCCTATACGACCGGGGCGCTGGCCGCACCGGCATCGCCGGAATCGGTGGAGCGCATGTTGGCGGCCTCCAAAGCCGAAGCCCTGCTGGACGGCATGCGCCCGCAGCTGCACAGCATGATGCAGGCGGCGGCCAAGCAGGCATCACAGGGCAAGCCGGTCACGCCCCAGGAGCAAAAGATCTTTCTCCAGTTCATGGAGAAGACCAGTGCCGTCATTGCCGATGAAACCTCCATGGCCAAGCTAAAGCCCATGTTGCTGGAGATTTACGCCGCCAACTTTTCGCAAGAAGAGGTGGATGGCATCACCGCGTTTTATGAGTCGTCCGTGGGGCAGTCGCTGCTCACCAAACAGCCTGCGGTCATCCAGGCGGTGTTGCAGGGTATGCCCCAGCGCCTGGCCGGCATGACCGAAAAACTCAAAAAACTCGACCAGGAAATGCGCGTCGAACTCAAGGCGGTGCGCGAATCTGCCAAGCCAGACAGCCCGCCTGCAGCAGACAAGCCGCTATCAAAATAGAAGCTGCTCCCGCACTATCCACGGGCTGCAAGGCCGATTTGCTTCTGGATCAGCAGTCTGAACACACCGTCAGCGCTGTGGATACTTGCTGGCGCGATTGTTCGGTCAGGTAGTCCAGAAAAACCTGCGTGCGGCGCGGCAAGAACTTGCGGCTGGGCAATGCGGCAAATAGTGTGATCTCGCCCACGATCCAGGGGCGCACCACCTGCACCAGTTCGCCCGTGGCCAGTTGATTGGCTACCAGATCCACGGACGTGCTGGTGATGCCCATGCCATCGGAGGCCGCGCGCAGCAGTGTGTCGATGTGGTTGGCCCACAGCGCGGTGTTCACTTCCTGGTCAAGTTGCTGATCGCGGTGTTCGGCGTTCACCAGGTGCATGGTGCGCGGGCGCATGCCGCGCTGGGTCTGGCGCAGGCAGTCGTGTCCGGCCAGGTCTTGCGGCGTCATCGGGGTGCCGCGGCGTTTCAGGTAGTCGGGGGAGGCCACCAAGATGATTTGCGTAGACATGATCTTGCGGGCAATCACATCGCCGTCGTAGTTGGAGTCCGCAGGGAACAGCGTGATGTCGTAGTCCTCAATCGGTGGCTCCTTGAAGGACTCCACATTGATGTCCAGCACGATCTTGGGGTAGCGCTTGGCAAAGCCCGCCAGAAAGGGTGCCAGTACGTGGGTGGCCAGCACCGGCTGGGTCATGATGTGCAGCATGCCCGACAAATCCTGCGTGTGGGCGCTGGCAATTTCGTGGGCTTCATCGATGTCTTGCAGAATGGCGCGCACGCGGCTCAGGTAGGTCTCGCCCGCGTCGCTGAGCGACAGGCGCCGCGTCGTGCGGTGCAGCAGGCGCGCACCCAGGTGGTCCTCCAGATCGGCTACCAGGCGTGTCACCACGGCGGGCGACATGTCCAGGGCGCGAGCGGCTGCGGCAAAGCCCCCCTCGTCAATCACCCGCTGAAACACCCGCATTGACATCAAACGGTCCATGAAAAGCCTCCGGTTGGGAATTCAAGAGGCTCATTATTGCGTATTTGGCAACGTACCACTGCTGCTGGCGCTATTTCTCTATCGATTCAGAAACTTTACAGTTCATCCCATCGACGAGACGAAAAGAAAACGCCCCATCGATGCAGCCCAGACGGTAGGTTCCGCCAGAGCGCAACAACTGAAACTTAAAGGAAACGCATCATGAAAACTTCTTACTCCACCGCTATTGCCTTGGCCATCTCCACCCTGATCGCTGGTCACGCCTTTGCTGCTGACGCAGACATCGGCAAGACACGCGCCCAAGTCCAGGCTGAACTCGTTCAAGCCCGCGCCACTGGCGACGTTACTGCCCCTGACCAACTGAGCATCGACTACACCGGCCGCACCGGTGCCAAGATGAATGAAGTGTTCCCAGCTCGCTACGCTGCGGTAGTCAAGGCTCCAGGCAAGACCCGCGCTGACGTGATCGCTGAGATGGCAGAAGCCAAGCGCACCGGCAACATCATGGCTTCTAGCCAAGTCGCTATTGACTTTGGCAGCACCACAGCCGCCAAGCTGAATGAAATCTTCCCAGCGCGCTACCCTGCCGTGGCTGCAGCACCTGCCAAGACACGCGCTGAAGTGCGCACCGAGCTGGCCGAAGCCCAACGCACCGGCGACCTGCCCGCGGACAACTTGCTGAGCTTGGTGATGACCGGTGTTCCTGGCCAAAAGCTCAATGCTTTGTACCCTGGCCAATACCCTGTGAAGGCCCGCGCTACTGCGACATCACACGTAGTGGCTGCTGCTTACTAAGCTCTCGAACGCCAAGACAGTTTGCAAGACAGCTTGCAAGCAAGCTGATCAAGCCCAACCCCCAGCGACGCAAGCCGCTGGGGGTTTTTCAATGGCGAGAGAAGACATGCGCACCGAATCAATTCTTGGCAAAGCGTACGGTATTGGAAGCCACCAGCAGTTTGCCGAACTGGGTGACGGCTACGGTGCTGCCATCTTCGGCAAAACGCAGGTTGGCACCAGCCTTGGACTCGAACACGCCGGGCGATTTGGCAAACATCTGTTGCACAGGCTGGTCGGCAATTTGCGCGTAGAAGCGGTTCTGCTGTTGCCACACGCGCATGGAGGTGCCTTCGTCAAACTCGTAGCGGCCTTTGAAGGTGTCGAACTCTTGGGGGGCCAATTGGTAGCGCGGGCTGCCCGTCACTTCTACTTTGGCAATGACAGTGGGCTCTGTGCTGTCAGCGGCGTGCGCTGCAGAGAAGCTGATGAGTGCGGCGCCGATCGCGGCAATGAGTGTCAATTTTTTCATGGTGTCCTCTTGATAACAAGTAAGTAGGTGGATCGTTGTGAACTTTGTCTTCAACCGTCCGGATCGGTGCTGACGGTTGAAAGATAAAGGCGATCACCTGCAAGAGGTAGCGCTTTGCGATGAGTGCACGAAAGCGCGTGTTGGGCCGTGTTAGAGCGAGATGAACAGTCGTAAAAAGCCGTTACAAAAACGTTACTGATTCCGGAACAGATGCGCGAAGCTGCGGCTGACTTCCAGCGTCTCGGGGTGGCGCTTCATGGCCACGCGCTGGCGGCCTGTGTCATCTCGGTGCACGGCAGAAATCTCGCCCACATTGACGATGGTAGAGCGGTGGATTTGCCAAAAGATTTGCTCGTCCAGCTGCGGCAGCAGGTCTTTAATGGGCACGCGAATCAAGGCCTCTTGCTCGGCCGTTTGTACGCGCGTGTACTTTTCATCCGAGCGAAAAAACAAAATATCTTCCACCGCAATCATCCGCGTGGTGGAGCCCGTGCTGGCCTGCACCCAGCGCATCTTGGGGGTAGTGGGCGCACCGCTCAGCTGGCGCTGCACGCTCAGCAGGGTTTGCATCATCGTGTCGGTGGCGGCCTGCGCGGCGGCTTCGGTGGATGCGGCTGCCGTACTGTCGACAGCGTTGCCTGCACCGTGGCCTTTCAATCGCGCCTCGATGCGCGCACGCGTGGTTTGCAGGCGCTCAGCCTCCACAGGCTTGAGCAGGTAGTCAATCGCGCCGCGCTCAAAGGCGCTGACAGCGTACTCGTCATAGGCGGTCACAAACACCAACTCGCCCTTCCAGCCGTCCAGGCTCATGATGTCGCTGGCCGCCTCGATACCGGTTTGCCCCGGCATGCGAATGTCCAAAAACATCACGTCGGGGCGCAGCTCGTCGGCCATGCGCACGGCCTCCAGGCCATCGCGCGCCATTCCAATGATTTCCAGCTCGGGCCAGACCTGTTTCAGGCGGCTTTGCAGTTGCTCGCGCAGCAGGCGTTCGTCATCGGCAATCAGGGCCCGTAAGGCGGGTGAAGAAGAGGAAGTCATAGCAGTGCTCAGCGGGCGGTGGTGGAGCCACCCGAGGTTTGGAAAGGAACCATGATACGCACCGAGGTGCCGCTTGGAATCTCGGAACGCAGCTCAATGCGGCTGGCATTCGGGTAGAGCAGCGCCAGGCGTTTGCGGATGTTGTCCAGGCCCAGGCCGCCGCCATTGCTGGTCTTGCCAAACACATCGCCTTCGGGCAAGCCCACGCCGGTGTCCACCACATCCACCCACAGATTGCCGTCGCGGGCCTGGGCATGGATGGTGATGGTGCCACCTTCGGGCTTGGGCTCAATGCCGTGCTTGATGGCGTTCTCAATGATGGACTGCAAGACCATGGGCGGGAAGTCGGCTTTGGATAGGCTGTCCGGCACGTCAATGACGAACTCCAGCCGGTCTTCAATGCGCATCTTCAGCAGCTCCAGGTAGGCACGCACCAGGCTCAGCTCGCGGCCCAGCGTGGACGAGTCTTCCCGCATCTGCGGCAGCGCGCCGCGCAGGTAGGTGATCAGTTGCTTTTGCATCACCGACGCACGGGGCGGGTCGGTCTCAATCAGGTAGTCCACCGCGGCCAAGGTATTGAACAGAAAGTGGGGCTCCACCTGGGCTTGTAGCACCTTCAGGCGGGCTTGCACCAGCTGGCGCTCCAGCGCTTCGTGCTCGGCATTGGTGGTGGCCACACGCACTTTGGCGTCTGACTCTTGCGATTTGCGCACAATGATTTTGGCGGCAATCAGGTAGGCAAAGAAGGCCACATACAACGTGGAAAAGAGGTCATTGATAAATCCGCCAACGGTGCGCCGGATTTGTCGCTTCATCGTGGGCTCAGACTTGTGCGACCCCACTTGCTTGATCTTGACTGCGTAGTCGTGTTCCACCAAAGGGGCACTTGCAGACCCGCTGGGTGCGCTGGCGCCGCTGGCCGGCGGGGCCGCTTTCACCGTTTTTTTGTCTTCGCACACCACCTGAAATTTCTTGTTGCCGATGGTGATATCGCCCTCACCGCATCCACTGATATTTTCAGTAATCGTGATTTCATCGGATGAATCACTGTCTTTGTCTTTGTCGTTGTCGCTTGCGCCGTTCTCCACTTTGACCATGTGATGGCCGTGTTCCAGTTCGAACTTGTCGGCAATCATGTTGCCCGCGATGGCCACCACAATCGCCAAAATGACCAGGCGGGTCCAAGTCAACGACGCGGCCCAGCCCAGCAATACCTGGTTGATTTCTCGGAGTTCGTTGAGGACGCTGCGGGAGATGGAGGAATGGGGGGAAGGGGAGGGAGGGGTGGTCATGGAAGACTCCTAATGTCGATGCGACCAACTGTACGGGTTGGCAACACCCCTTGCACCCGGTTTGCGATAGGCCTCGGGAAGTCGCGATATTCGGTAGAAACGGCGGAATCGGTGGAATTCCCCGAAACCCGTTGCGGGGCCTACCCTGGGGTGGCCGCATGGCGAAGCCGCTATTTAACGCCCCCGAACGCATGGATGTAGGCGCCGACGCGACCGCCAGCGTCATCCGATGTCGTTCAGGCTTTCGTTCAAGATATTCTCCAGAAGCGTCAGGCGTTCACGGTCGAGCTGTTGTACGTCTTGGTTGAAGCGATGGCCGAACTCGCTTATGAAGTCGACGCAGAAGAGCGCCGTATAGAAGCGAACTGCGTCGTGCTGCTCGTTGGTGAGTTCAAGCACGTCGCACCAGTGGTCGGTGTACTCTGGGTCTTCACCCGCAGCGAGAAGTGCCGTACGAGTGAGGGCGACAGTGAAAAGTGAATCACCGAAGCAGAGCCAGTCGACATCGACGATTCCGCTGAGTCGGCCAGCGTGCACGATTACGTTCTTGGTTGTTACATCATCGAGGAATGGGGTAGGTCGTACGCGAGAAAAGTACGAGCGAAACTGTGTTGCGTATCTCGCGACGCGGTCGCCCGAGCCGGAGCCTACGAGATCGGCTGCTTCGATTCGGGTGTGACTGCGAACTAGCGAGTCTTCGATGACATCGCCCCAGGACTTGCGGGCCGGGTCGCCAGGCAGTCGAAGAAACCCGTAGCCTGGCCCTTCGGGAAGGCCTACAACGATTCGCTGAATTTGGCAGACCTCTTCGGCGATCAATCTGCGCTCTGGCGATGTCAAAGAGCCATAGACCTGCCCGAGATCATCGCCATTCAAGCGCTCCAGAACTAGGTACGGTTTGCCTCTGTAGTCCCCGTGAGCGAAGAGTTCGGGTAAAGGCACTGCGAGCGGACGCAGGGTCTTTGACCAGTGAAGGGCTCCATGGAAATCGCCACGTTGATCCGGTGTGCCTAGTCGTACAACGACGCCAGAGCCGTCTTGCATCCGGACGTCGTACACCCAATGAGCAAGCCCAGTCGGAAAGCGTCGGATACTCTCGACCCCTCTTCCACTGAAGCGGCGTACGACTTCCGCGGCATCGGTTTCGGTCGGTTTCTCCGGGCGTTCAAGAGTCATGGAAATGCGCCTAACGGGGCTGTAAAGAAACCATCGCGAATGTCGCAATAGTGGATTTAGGAGGGTGCTTCACCCCTCCCCAAGGTTGTGATCGAGGCGTGTACACCGTTTTGACGCGTTGACTTTTGGATCGATGCATTTGAAATTCCCTGCAAAAGGTTTTTTACAGCCTAAACGTGAAGATGACCGGACCACCAACATGAGCGGCGAAGCTGCAGCCTGCTGCTGTGGGTCCGCGTCGATTGCCATGTTAAACCGCTCCTCGCTGCATCGCCTTGACAGCCGACAGTACCAAGATTGGTCCTGTAACCGCGACTGCCACGCCAAGCGCCGCGAATGTGCCATAGGACGTTAGCAGCGCTGCCAGGGCGAGAAGTATCCCGAACACCGCCACGCCTGACAACCCAAAAGATCGTGCAAACGAGACGCTGTATTGCGCAAAGAAAACGGTGGCTAGAGCGGTCGTTATGAGCGCTAAGCCGACAGCGGGCAACAGATACCCAATGCCAAGACCAGCGGAGAACAGCTCATTCATCGCGCCGCGATCTCGTTCCGCAAAGACTATGACCACAAAGCTGACGCACCCAAGGACTGCACCCATTGCAACTGCGACTATGACCGTAAGAAAGCGGGAGATGCTCATGCGGTTTAACGTGTTATCTGAGTGAAGCCTGTCTTATCAACAGAGTCGCATTGCGCCATGATTTCCCACCCGAAGTTTGTAAGTCGTGGATTTATAACTGAATGCTTACGTAGCCTAGACGTGACCACTCAATAAAATGGCGACAAACCCTGCAGTGACGCTGATTAAAACGAGACACTGCTGGGAAAAACGGTCACCAGCTTTAAGCGATACCGATTTCAGATTTGCGCAGCACGCAAGGGTACGTGCTCCACCGCACTCACACCTCATCAATCCAATAGTCCATGTCATGGCCTGTCTGCGTCATGTGCTTTAAGTCACCTCCAAACGCCCCAATCTTCTTGGAGTCGGGGTACTCGCACACCTCTGCCGGCATCATGGTGCTGACTGACAAATAGGCGAGCGGGGCGTCGGAGTCGTTGATGATCTGGTGCGCCGATTCCGGGCCACCTGTCGGGCAGCAGATCACATCGCCCGCGCGGATTTTGCGTGTTTCGTTGCCGTAGCGCAGCGTGCCTTCACCTTGAACGATAAAGAACATCTCTTCTTCAGCACGATGGCTATGGAACGGGCAGGAGGATTTACCAGGCGGTACGACATCGTAGGAGTAGCCCAAATCCTTCGCCCCCAGTAGCGGGCCGATGCGCACAGAGTTGGACTCAAACTTTTCACCTTTCGCAAAGTGCTCTAGCTTCAGTTGATGGATGTTGGTTACTCTTGAGTCGATCACGGTCATGGTTGCATTTCTCCGCTCAGCCTGAATAGACACCCAGCCCAGCTCGGCATTGTTTTGCTATTAAAAAAGAAGCTGCTCCCGCACTATCCACGGCCTAAATGGCCGATTTGGCATTATTTCGCGGTTGCGGCGTAGCTCGGCGCGCGGCGCTGCAAACTGGCCTGTTCGTAGGCGTAGGCCATGGCGATCAGGGGGGCCTCGGTCCAGGCGGTGCCGACGAATGACAAACCAACCGGCAGGCCGCGTACCTGGCCAGCGGGCACGGTGATGTGCGGATAGCCGGCCACTGCGGCGGGGCTGGTGAAGCTGGCACCGTAGGCATCGCCATTGATAAAGTCCGTGAGCCACGCGGTGCCGCCGGTGGGGGCGATCAGGGCGTCCAGTTGGTGCTCCTTCAGCACTTGGTCAATGCCCTCGGCGCGGGAGTAGCGGTGGTTGTTGGCCAGCGCATCCAGGTATTCCTGGCTTTTTAAGTCGCCCTTGGCCTGGGCGGCAATGAAGTGCTCTTGCCCAAAATAGGCCAGCTCTTTGGACGGGTTTTGCTCATTGAAGGCAATCACGTCGGCCAGTGTTTTCACCTTGGCGGTGGGCGCGTACTCGGCCAAGTAAGCATTCAGGTCGGCTTTGAGTTCGTACAGCAACACCGTGAGTTCCGAATCCCCGTACTTGGCGGTGTTGGGCACCATGGGTACCTCTACCAGCACCGCCCCTTGGGCCCTGAGCACTGCCAGCTGGGATTCCAGCGCCGTCGCCACCAAGTCGCTAGATGCGGTCCATTGCCCGCGCACCACGCCCAGGCGTTTGCCCTTCAGGCCGTCGCGCTTCAGGGCTTGGGTGTAGTCGGTTTTCTTCTGGTCGGCCAGTGCGGTGGCGTCGTCTTGCGCATCGCTGCCTGCTAGCGCGCTGAGCAGGGCGGCGGCATCGGCCACGGTGCGGGTCATGGGCCCGGCGGTGTCTTGCGAGTGGGCGATGGGTATGACGCCCGCACGGCTGACCAAGCCTAATGTGGGCTTGATGCCGACCAGACCGGCAATGGAGGCGGGCGAGGTGATCGAGCCATCCGTCTCCGTGCCCACGGCGATAGCCGCCAAACTGGCCGCCATGCTGCTGCCAGAGCCCGAACTGGAGCCGCTGGTATTGCGGTCCAGCGCATAGGGGTTGCGCGTCAAGCCGCCGCGTGCACTCCAGCCACTGGTGGAGCGCGTGGACCGCATATTCGCCCATTCCGACAAATTGGTTTTACCCAAAATAATGGCACCGGCCTTGCGCAGCTGCGCTACTAAAAAGGCATCGCGCGGTGGTTTGGCCCCTAGCAGCGCCAAAGACCCGGCCGTGGTTTGCATGCCGTCGGCGGTGGCGATATTGTCTTTCAGCAGCACCGGTATGCCGTGCAGCGGGCCGCGCGGGCCATTAGCTTTGCGCTCCGCATCTAGCGCCTTGGCAATGGCCATGGCGTCGGGGTTCAGCTCAATGACGGAATTGAGTTTGGGGCCTGCTTTGTCTAGCGCGGCAATGCGCGCCAGGTACAGCTGCACCAGTTGTTGGGCATTCACGGTGCCAGTCTGCATGGCGGCTTGCAATTGCGCCACGGTTTTCTCGGTCACATCAAAAACGCTTGGTGCAGCCAAGGCTTGCGTTGCCGTGCCTAGGGTGGCACTGGCCCCCGCTGTCAGTGCCAGAGCTTCTACAAAACTACGTCGATCCATGAAGAGTGCCTCAATAAAAATGCGGTCAGTTCAGCTGTGGGGGCTTGAACTTTTCTTTCAAAAACTGCGAATGGTTCAAAAAGGCCTGTGCATCTTGCGAAGCCAAATCTTCGCCCAACTGTGTCACTTTCTGGCCCAGCTCGGTCAGTGTGGCGGCAAAAGTCTCCTGCGCTGTCATGCCATTGGCCAGCTTTTTGGTGGCGGCGAATTCTTTGGGTATAGAGAGATAGGTCTTCAGCGCATCTGGTAGGTACGACAGCGCGATATGCCGCGCATGAAAGCCCTCTTCCAGACTCAGATGGCCTTTGCTGCGCTCCCATTGGTCGAGCAGCCCGCTGAGTTGGTCGGTGAGCGCCAGCGCCTGGGTTTGCAGGCTAGAGGGCAAGCGGTTGTCGGGGTTGTAGCGCACCAGTTGGCGCACCGCGCCCAGGGCCTCGCCCATGCTGGTGCGGGCGTCTCCCGCATCTTGAAACTCTAGCGAATCCCAGACATTGCCCGACCACTTAGGAAACCCCAGCCACAGGCCCCCCACGCCAAAACCCACGGCGTAGCCCAAGGCGGCCAGCCCCAGTCCGCCCCATTGGGTCAACCCCAAACTGTGCAACAACAGGGCCACGGTGGCCAGCCCCAGACCACACCAATTGGCTGGCGCTTGCAGAAAACCTAAGAGTCGATTCATGGCAACTTATTGGTAGGCGCGTATGTCTTTGAACACGCTGTACAGCGACGACTTGCGGGCGTCAAACAAGCGGCCGCCGGTAATGGTGACCAGCTCTTTGAGCGCCTGCTCATTGGCTTCGCCAAACAGCACCATGAACACGGGAATGGCCTTCACGTCTTCCGGCAACTGGGCGTAGGCAGCCTTGAACTCTTGCAGGTTGCGGCCTTTGTTGACTTCGCCATCGGTAAAGGCGACTACAGAGTATTGGTAGCCGGGTTCGCGCTGGCGTTCGGTGTTCATGCTGGTGAGCGCCACCAACACGGCGTCGTACAAGGCGGTGCCGCCGGACATGCGCATAGCGTCTGCGTAATCGCGCACTTGGCCCAGCACTTTCTGTTTGGCGGCGGTGTCGGTCTGGGTGGCACTGGCCATGCCTTTGGCCGTGGTGGGCGAGGCATTCTGCGGCAACTCAAAAAACGTGGGCGACTGCACTTGCTCTGAGAAGGGCAGCAGCCACACTTTTTCCCGGCTGGTCAGGCGGGCAATGCGCCCGGTCAAAGACGCGTCGTCCCCGGCAATGTATTGCAGCGCTTCTACCAGTTGTTGCCTGCGTCCGTTTTGGTTCATGCTGCCACTCACATCCAGCACAAAGGTAGATGCAATCGGCGTGCGGAACTCGTTCAGGTAGGCATTGATCAGGCCATCGGCCAGCACCCGGTCGGTAGAGAAAGGCAGCTCCACCATCATGCTGCCCGAGGGGAAGAGGGCGGCCTGCGCAGTAGCCACCTGGGCGTTCACCGGGCGGCGCAGCGTGGTGCGTGCCAGCCAGGTTTGGGCGGCATCGCCCTTCAGGTATTCCACCACTTTCAGGTACTCGGCGCGCTTGGCGTCGTTCAGCAACATCAGCGGATAGTCGGCGGTGGCCACGCCTTCGTGCGGGTACACCAGCGTGAGCTTTTCTTTGAGCTTGCCGGATTGGTTGAGTGACAACAACCAGCTCTCGTAATTGATAAAGGCGTTGACACGGGTGTTCTGTTGCTCAATGAATTTCTCAGTCAGGTAGGTGCTGTTGTCACCCACCAGTTTGTAGCCTTTGATAAAGCCTGCAATGGCTTTGCGGTCTACATCGGCGGCTGTCAGAGCCTCTGACTTTTGCGCCACAGAGGCCACCACGCCCATCAGCGACATAAAGCCCTGATTCGACGTGGCTGGGTTGCTCAGTGCATATTTGAGCTGGCCGTTTTGGGCGGCTTTGGCAATCACGCTCCAGGTCACAGTGGCAGCCACTTCGGGCCGGTCCCAGCCCAACACCTTGGCCTGGCTTTCGCTCACGCCCACCACGATGGGTGACAGCATGATTTTTTCTTGCAGCTTGACCCGCGCTTGGCCTTGGGGGTCTGACAGCAAATACTTGGCGTTGGCAAACCACGCCGCATCGGCCTTGGTGCTGCCGTTTTGCACCGCCTCGGTGCTCTCCATGGTGCCACCGTAAGTGAACTTCAGGCGCACGCCGGTGGCCTGTTCCACCATTTGCTCCAGCGGCTGGGCATCCTTCAGATCACTGGTGGCCAAGACGTTCAGGGTTTGACCCGCGGCGCTCTCGGTGGCAGGCGCTTTGGCGTCATCCTGGGGCCGGTCTTTGCAGGCCGCCAGGCCCAGCAGCGCCAGTGCGATGGCCACATAGCGCAGAGAAGCAAGTGCGTTTGTCATGGGTTTGTCCAATCCTTGGGTTACTGCGCCATGCCTTGGCTGATGGCGTCAATCATGTGGGTCATCAGCTCAAAGCTCGGGGGGTCAATCACCTGGGTGATGTGCTCGTCTACCGTCAGCCCCACGCCTTTGGCAGCTTGTGCAAAGTAAGCGCTGTCCGCAATCCGAAAACCAAAGGCCACCGCTAACTGCTGCAGCTCTTTGTCGGTACTGAGCAGCTCGCCCAATTTCTTGGCGCGGTCGGTGGTGGCCACAAAAACCACTTTATTGAACAGGGTCGGCTGGGGTATCAGCAAGACCATGCTGTCGCCCAGGCCCCGCTTGCCCAGTGCGTAGTTCACCATTTGGTTCTCGTAGATAAAGGCCATGGGGGTCTTGCCAATGCCGATGGAAGCGTAGTCGTCAAAGTTGCCATTGACATAGTTTTCTTGGTAACCCTGGCGCTTGAACAAGCCCAACACTGAGCCTGCGGCCTTGAGTGCGGCGTCGCGGTCGGTCACCATTTCGTTGCCGTTCACGGCGTAGGCGGTCAGCGCCAAATACATCGCGGCCGAGTTGCTCTTGCGCACGTCCGTGGTGGATACCAGCACGCTTTTGTTCACGTCATAGGCCTGTGCGCCCTGAAAGTCTTTCCAGCGTTTTTTGTCCAACATGGCCTGGGTCAGCTTGGCCATGTCTACGGTCCACACACCGTCTTGGCGCTGCGCGGCCATGCCGTTGGCAGCCAGTATTTTGGCAATCGGCGTCCACGAGGCAATCACCATGGGCGTGTAAATGGGCGACACCATGGTGGCCGGAACGCCCGCTTTTTTAGCCGCATCCACAATCTGGTTGCCAGCCACGACGCCCGATGCGTATAAAAACTCAGGCGTTTGGTCCTTGACCACGCGGGCGGCCATGTCGCGCGAGCCAATGCGGGTGGTCTTGAGTCGGTAGCCCAGATCCGCCAGGCGCTTTTGTACGCGCAGGTCTTGAAAATAGGGCTCAACATCCAACGCGATGACGCCACTGAGTTCTTCTACCGGGACGGTGCCGGTCAGCTTGCCAGCCAGCCCCGCCAGCGGACCGGTGCCCGAAGCGCTAGATGCACTGCCGTTCTCCAGGCGTGCGGTTTTGAAGATCGAGAAGTAGGCGGCCCCACCAAAGGCGACCAACAGCGCTACCGTGATCAGGGTCTTAACTGCTTTGTTCATGCGCGGAGTATCGCGCAATTCAAGGGCCGGGCAGGGCCCCAAAACCCTCGGGTTTATACGGCCGCACTGCGTTGCCACGGGGCCGGGTGCGGCGTAAATTCAGCAGGCCTTGCCACAAAACACTTCTGTTTTTACGAAGTGTTTACATGAAAAATGCTGGTTTATCAGATCAATGAATGTCCCTACATTCTGTACTTCAAATCAGCAATCCCGCTGAAAGGAGTAAGACCATGCGACTTAGTACCCGTGGCAGATTTGCCATCAATGCCATGATTGACCTCGCCTTGCGCGACCGTGCCAATCCCGTTCCTTTGGCCGACTTGGCGCAGCGCCACCATATTTCTCTGTCGTATCTGGAGCAGGTTTTTGCCAAACTGCGCCAGCACGGCCTGGTCGACAGCACGCGCGGCCCTGGCGGCGGCTACACCCTGGGTTTTCGGGGGGATGCCATTACCGTGGCCGACATCGTGACCGCTATTGAGGGCGACACCGATGACCGCGACCTGACGCGCGACGGCGAGCCCGGTGCACCCGATATGACACACGATTTGTGGGATGCACTGCACTCCACGCTGGTGGCCTATATGAAGACCATCAGCCTGCGCAGCCTGGCGGCCGAGCAGCGCGCCAAGGGCTTTGAAGTGGTGGAACGCAAGCCGGTGAAGAAGGGCGTGTTTGCCAAGCTCAAGCCCGAGCCTGTGCGTACGAACGCGCCCAACTCGGTGTTTGCGCTGGGCCAGGCCTGGTCGGCCGCGCGCTGACCTTCTCGTAGCACACCTTAGCGCTTTGCGCCAAGGTGTGCTGCCTGCGGCCAACTATGCGGCTTAGCCAACCGCTGTGATGCGCTGTACCCACTGGGACAAGGCGTTCACAGAAGGCCGCACTGCGGCCCCCTGCGGCGCGACCCAGTAGTAATAGCGCTTTCCCGGTACCGGCAGCGGGTTGGCGATGACCAACTCGCCCCGCGCCAGCTCGGCCTCGATCAGCAGGCTGGGCACCAGGGCCAGGCCCATGCCGCAAGCTGCGGCTGCGGTGGTCATAGAAAACTGCTCGTAACGGGGCCCGGCCAGCGCGGCTGGCGCGGCCGAGATGTCTTCCAAGCCCGCAGCTGCAAACCACTGACGCCAGGCTTCAGGCCGGGTGCTTTGTTGCAACAGCGGTAGGGCGGCAATGCCTGCCGCATCCAACTGAGGCTGACCCGCCAATAGCGAGGGCGCGCACACCGGCACTACCGTTTCGGCCATCAGTTGCACGGCGGTGGTACCCGCCCATTGCGCCATCTGCGCGGGTGTGCCCGCGTACAGCGCGGCGTCCACCTGCGAGTCGGCAAACATGAAGGGACGGGTGCGGGTTTCGATGTGCACCACCACATCCGGGTGCTGGGCGGCAAAGTCGGGCAGGCGGGGAATGAGCCAGCGCGCCGCCAAAGTGGGCACCGCCGCCAGCGTCACCGCGCCACCTGCCGCGCTACCGCTGTGCCCTGCCATGGCCTCCAGCGTGTCACGCTCCAGGGCTTGCAAGCGTGGAGCAATCTGACGCGCGTATTGGGTACCAGCATCGGTCAGCACCACGCCGTGGCGCACCCGGCGAAACAGTGCAACCCCCAAAAACGCCTCCAGCGCGCCAATCTGCCGCGACACCGCGCTTTGGGTGAGTGACAGTTCCTGGGCGGCCAAGGTGTAGCTTTGGTGGCGGGCGGCGGCGTCAAAACTGGCAAGCGCGTGCAGGGAGGGAATTTTTTTACGCATGAAATGCTGAATATACACACTGACCGCGATATGGCTAGGTATGCTTGCTATAAAAAGAGAAGCTGCTCCCGCACTATCCATGGCTTAATCTGCCAATATGCCATCGTATTCTGGCGTGTCTTCAGAAATCTACGGAATGCAGTTAATACATATCTGAATGTCAACAAGTCGTTTGCCAAAGCCCTGCGTGTGGCCTACGATGCCAACTAGCCTGTACCCAACCCTTATTACCGGAGACTCCCATGGCCCATGCCGCTTTCAATTGGCAAGACCCCTTTTTGCTGGACAGCCAGCTTAGCGATGACGAGCGCATGGTGCGCGATGCCGCCGCCGCCTACTGCCAGGACAAACTGCTGCCGCGCGTGACCCAGGCCTTTCGGGATGGCACGACCGACCCGGCGATCTTTCGGGAAATGGGCGAACTGGGTTTGCTCGGCCCCACGATCCCCGAGCAATACGGCGGCCCCGGCCTGAACTATGTGGCCTATGGACTGATCGCCCGCGAAGTGGAGCGCGTGGACAGCGGCTACCGCAGCATGATGAGCGTGCAAAGCAGCTTGGTGATGGTGCCGATTTTTGAATTTGGCACCGAGGCGCAACGCCAAAAATACCTTCCCAAGCTGGCCACGGGCGAGTTCATCGGCTGCTTTGGCCTCACAGAGCCCGACCATGGCTCCGATCCCGGCAGCATGGCCACCCGCGCCCACAAAGTGCCCGGCGGCTACAAGCTCAGTGGTAGCAAGATGTGGATCAGCAACAGCCCGATGGCCGACGTGTTTGTGGTCTGGGCCAAAGAGGTGAGCGAAGGCGGCCAGGTCGGCCCGATCCGCGGCTTCATTCTGGAAAAAGGCATGGCAGGTTTGAGCGCGCCCGCCATCCACGGCAAGGTGGGCCTGCGTGCCTCCGTCACCGGCGAAATCGTCATGGATGGCGTGTTCTGCCCCGAAGAAAACGCCTTTCCCGAAATACGCGGCTTGAAAGGCCCCTTCACCTGCCTGAACAGCGCGCGCTACGGCATTGCCTGGGGCGCTTTGGGCGCAGCCGAAGACTGCTGGTTCCGCTCACGCCAATACACCATGGACCGCAAACAGTTCGGCAAACCGTTGGCTGCCAACCAGTTGATTCAAAAGAAGCTGGCGGATATGCAAACCGAAATTGCGCTGGGCTTGCAGGGGTGTTTGCGGCTGGGGCGCATGAAGGATGAGGGCACGGATTCTGTGGAGATCACGTCGATCCTGAAGCGCAATTCGTGTGGCAAGGCTTTGGATATTGCGCGGCTGGCGCGGGACATGATGGGGGGTAACGGGATTAGCGATGAGTTTGGGGTGGCGCGGCATTTGGTGAATTTGGAAGTCGTCAACACTTATGAGGGGACGCATGACATTCATGCGCTGATATTGGGGAGAGCGCAGACGGGGATTGCTGCGTTTTAATTTCCAATTTCCAACACACCCCCTATCCCCCCCGCCCCTTTCCACCCTCGCCAGGGCGGAAAGGGGAGCCGGACAGCCGTATTTGGCCTTGTCTTTGAAGGTGTGAAGTACACGCACCAGTTGGCGTTGAGACAACGAACGCTGATGTCCCAACGCCAATCAGCGCGTGTACTTCTCTTGTTTGCATACGCAGCCAAATACGGCTGTTAGGCTCCCTCTTTCGCCCCGGCGGGGGCGAGAGAGGGCGGGGGGAGTGAGGGGGGACATGAGGAAGTAACAAATCAAAGCAATCCCCCAGTCACCCACCATCAACACTAAAGAACAAAGCAATGACAGAAAAACAATCAGCCCTCCCCCACATCAAAGTCCTAGACCTCTCTAGAGTGTTAGCCGGCCCCTGGTGCACCCAAATGCTGGCCGACCTGGGCGCCGACGTCATCAAGGTCGAAAAACCAGGCGAGGGCGACGATACGCGCCACTGGGGCCCGCCCTTCCTCAAAGACGAACACGGCAACGCCACCACCCATGCCAGCTACTTCACCAGTTGCAACCGCAACAAGCGCTCCATCACCATCGACATCGCCAAGCCCGAAGGCCAGGCCCTCATCAAACAAATGGCGGCGGAGAGTGATGTGTTGGTGGAGAACTTCAAGGTGGGCGGCCTGGCGCACTACGGGCTGGACTATGAAAGCCTCAAAGCTATCAACCCACGCCTGATTTATTGCTCCATCACTGGCTTTGGCCAGACCGGGCCGTATGCCGAGCGCGCGGGCTACGACCTGATGATCCAGGCCATGAGCGGCATGATGAGCATCACCGGCCAGCCTGATGGTGCGCCGGGGGAAGGCCCTATGCGTGCGGGTGTGGCCATCACCGACGTGTTCACCGGCATCTATGCCACAGCGGCCATCCTGGCCGCTATCGAGGTGCGCCACCGCACCGGTGTTGGCCAGCGCATTGACATGAGCCTGCTGGATGTGGGCATGGCCATCCTGGCCAACCAGGCGGCGGGTTACCTGAACACCGGCGCGGTGCCACAGCGCCAGGGCAATAGCCACCCGAGCCTGGCACCTTACCAAGACTTTCCCACGCTGGATGGTGCGATGCTGTTGGCCATTGGCAATGACGGCCAGTTCAGCCGCTTCAGCCACGCGGTGGGCAAGCCGGAGTGGGCGGCGGACGCGCGCTTTGCCACCACGGCGGCACGCAATATCCACCGCAGCGCATTGATCCCGGCCATGGTGGAAGTGACGCGCACGCGTACCACGGAAGATTGGGTCGAGCTATTGGGGCATCACGCTGTGCCCTGCGGGCCGATCAACCGCATCGACCAGGCCTTTGCCGAGCCGCAGGCCGTAGCCCGAAATTTAGTGGTCAATCAGGCTGCAGAGTCCATGAAATATGCGGGAGCAGCTATTAAATCAATAGCGACAGTGGCCAGCCCCCTGCGCTTGCTGGACACACCACCTGTGTTGAAAAACGCGCCCCCCGGTTTGGGTGCGCATACCGATGAGGTTTTGGCCGGTCTGGGCCTGAGCCCGGACGCGATTGCCACGCTGCGCCGCGACGGCGTGGTTTAAGCCGCCGCAGGTAGTGGTGAAGTGGTGGTGGTGGGCCGCCTCTTGAAATGAAGCCGGGCTCTGATATCCTGCTTTGACATGAAGCCACACCCGAATCTGGTCCGCTGGCTTAGCCAGGGGCTGACGCAGCGCAAGGCGATGCTGATCGCGCTGGTGGCATTGTTGATTGGCTTGGGCTTTACCACTGCAGGTGTGCTGTGGCAGCGATCTAATCTGGACGAGGTGGCCCGAGCCCAGTTTTACAACCAGGCCGACCGCATGGAGCGCGACGTGCTGCGCCGTTTGACGCTGGGCCAGTTCGGTCTCAAGGGTTTGCGCGGCACCTACGCGGCCAGCCGCAGCGTCGATCAATCGGAGTTTCGGGCCTACGTGGACTCGCGGGACTTGAAAAACGAGTTTCCGGGCATTCAGGGCTTTGGTCTGGTGCAGCGGGTGCTGCGGGGCGATTTGGATCGGTTTGTAGCCACCGTGCGGGCCGACCATGCCCCTGACTTTGCGGTGCACACATCAGGCACCGCAGCAGACCTGTGGGTCGTACGCTTCATTGAGCCGATAGCGGACAACCGCGCACTGCGGGGCACGGACATCGGCCAAGATGCCGTGCGCCGCGAAGCCGCCGAGCGTGCCGTGGCGACGGGCGATCCAGCGCTCAGCGGCAAAGTCCTTGTGGAGCACGGGGGCGTGCAAACACCTGGGTTTTTCTTGTTTGTGCCTTTTTTTGTACCCGGACGTGACCCCGCTACGCCCGCGCAGCGCCGCGCCGCCTTGGTGGGCTTGGGCTTCGCCCCCATCGTGGCCTCCAAGCTGTTTGAAGGTGTCTTGGAGTCGGGTGATGCGCTGCTGGACTTTGATCTGTACCAGGGCCTGGAGCGCGATCCGCAGCAGTGGGTGTACGGCAGTGGCAGCCCCCCGGATGCGATAGCAGCAGCTGCGCCAGCCAAGTTTGCCATGCAGCGCACGCTAGAGGCTGCGGGCACCGTGCTCAGCCTGCATGTGCGCAGCACGCCGGGCTATGAAAGTCAGCAAGACCGCTCCAGCCTGGCCTTGGCCACGCTGTTGGGGCTGGTTTCCAGTGGCCTGATGGCGCTCGCGGTGTGGTTGCTAGCGTCGGGCCATGCGCGGGCGCACCAACTGGCGCAAAGCATGACGGCGGACTTGGACCGCCTGGCCCGTGTGGTGCAGCACACCAGCAATGCGGTGGTGATTTCCGATGCCCAATCCCGTATTACCTGGGTCAATGCCGGGTTCTGCCGCTTGACCGGCTATAGCCTGGAAGAAGCTTTGGGCAAAACACCGGGTGAGCTGCTGTCCAGCGGCAAAGCACCCTTAGAGGTGCTGTACACGTTAGACCAGGCCACCCACCGTGGCGAGCCCTGCCGCTTCCAGATACTGAACCGTAGCAAAGAAGGGCGCGAGTACTGGGCCGACACCGAACTGCAGCCCATTCGGGATGCCCAGGGGGGCTTGTTGGGGTTTATGGAGATCGCCACCGACATCACCGAGCGGATGAATGACCAGCAAAAAATCGCCGAGTTGTCGGACCGGATGGCGCTGGCCATTGAAGGCGGCAACGATGGGTTTTGGGACTGGATGGACATCACGCAAGATGCGCAGTGGTGGTCTCCCAACTACCACACCATGTTGGGCTACTTGCCGCATGAACTAGCGCCCAGCGTCACCAGCCACCGCGACATCATGCACCCCGACTTTGTCGCGCAGAGCCGTAGCATGATGATGGCCACCCTGGCGGGCGGCCCGGCCTATGACCTGGAGCTGCAACTGCGCACCAAGGAGGCGGGTTACCGTTGGTTCAGGCTGCGCTCCAAAGTTTTTAGGGATGCGCAAGGCCAACCCAACCGCATGGCCGGGTCCACGCAGGACATCCATGACCGCAAGATGGCCGAGGCCGCCGTCCTGAGAACCAGCCAGCGCTTCGCCTTGGCGGCCGACAGTGCGGGCATTGGCGTCTGGGAGTGGGAGTTGGACACGCGCGTTCTGACCTGGGATGCGCAGATGTACCACCTGTACCGCAGGACGCCCCAGGCCGATACACCCGCCCTTCAGGTCCTGATGGGCAGTCTGCACCCGGACGACAAGGGACGCTTTGAAATTGCGCTGCAACAGATCATTCGCAACGACAAGGCCTTTGGGGGCGACTACCGCATCGTGTGGCCCAGCGGCGAGGTGCGCCATGTGCGCGCCGCCGCGCGTGCGGCGCGCGATGCCAGCGGCCGTGCCGTGCGCCTGATCGGGGTCAATTTCGATATCACCGAGGTCAAGCGTGCGCAGGAGGCGCTGGCGGAGAGTGAGGCCTTTTTGGATCGGGCCGGCCGCATTGCGGGTGTGGGCGGCTGGCGTGTGGACCTCAAGGACAGCAGTGTCCACTGGTCCCAAGAGACGCGCCGTATCCACGAAGTGGCAGACGATTTTGTGCCCGAGATTGAAAAAGCGATTCAGTTCTACGCGCCGGATGCCCGGCCGGTCATTGAGGCTGCAGTCGCGCACGCCATTGCCACCGGAGCGGGTTGGGACCTGGAGCTGCCCATGATGACGGCCAAGGGCCGCTCTATCTGGGTGCGCGCTGTGGGGGAAGTGGAGTTTGAGGGCGACAAGCCCGTCATGTTGCTGGGTGCGTTTCAAGACATTAGCGAGCGCCGCGAGCGCGAGCAAGAATTGTTGCTGAAGGATGCCGAGCTACGCCACGCGCTGCGCGGTGCAGAGCAGTCGGCGCAAGAGGTGCGCCATTCGCAGGCCTTGTTGACGTCGTCGATTGAAGCGCTGGACGATGCCTTTGTGGTGTACGACGCCGAGGACCGCCTGGTGCTCTGCAACCACCGCTATTTCGAGTTCTACCCCCTGGTTGCACCGATGCTGGTGTTGGGCAATCGGTTTGAAGACATCATTCGCTTTGGCGCGCAGCAGGGGCAGTACCCCGAGGCCCTGGGGCGCATTGACGAATGGATGCAAGAGCGCATGGCGCAGCACAACCAGGCGCATTCACGGCTGCAGCAGCGCCTGGCGTCGGGCCGCATTGTGCGAGTGGTCGAGCGGCGCACCGAGGCGGGTTACTCGGTGGGCTTTCGGGTCGACGTGACCGATTTGGTGCTGGCCACCGAATCGGCACAAGAAGCCTCGCGCTCCAAGAGCCAGTTTTTGGCCAATATGAGCCATGAAATCCGCACGCCTATGAATGCCATTTTGGGCATGCTCAAGCTCTTGCAAAACACCGAGCTCACGCCGCGCCAAACCGACTACGCGGGCAAGACCGAAGCGGCCGCCCGCTCCTTGCTGGGCTTGCTCAATGACATTCTGGATTTCTCCAAAGTAGAGGCCGGCAAGATGACACTGGACCCGCGGCCCTTTCGGCCTGAGCAGATGCTGCGCGACTTGTCGGTGATTTTGTCGGCCAACCTCGGACAGAAGGACATTGAAATCCTGTTTGATATTGACCCCGACCTGCCGCCGGTGCTGGTGGGGGACGATATGCGGTTGCAGCAAGTGCTGATCAACCTGGCGGGCAACGCGATCAAGTTCACCAGCCAAGGCGAAGTGATGCTACGTTTGCGCGTCTTGGAGCGCAACCCAGACGCCGTGTTGGTGGAGTTTGCCGTGCAAGACAGCGGTATCGGCATTGCCCCAGAAAACCAGCAGCACATCTTTAGCGGGTTTTCCCAAGCGGAGGCGAATACGACGCGCCGCTTTGGTGGCACCGGTCTGGGGCTGGCGATATCGAGCCGCTTGACATCGCTGCTGGGTGGAGAGCTGCATTTGCGCAGCGCCCTGGGCCAGGGCAGCACGTTTTACTTTCAAATCCGCCTCGCATTGGCCGACGCATCGGCTCTGCCAGACGCCTGGGCTGTGCACACCGCGTTGGACACCGCCAACAGCGGCCTGCGCGTCCTGGTGGTGGATGACAACCCGCTGGCCCGCGACATCCTGGTGCACATGGGGCAATCGCTGGGGTGGCAGGTGGATGCCGCGACCACGGGTCAGCAGGCCCTGGCCCAGGTGCAGCAGGGTGCAGCCACGGGCGCACCCTATGGGGCTGTATTTTTAGATTGGCACATGCCTGAGATGGATGGCTGGCAGACCAGCCATGCGATACGCGCCGCGCCAGAATTCACCGCCCCTGCATCCACGGCGCAAGGCTCGGGTGCCGTGGCGCGCGCCCTGCTCATCATGGTGACTGCCCATGGCCGTGACATGCTGGACCAGCGCAGCGCTAGTGAGAAGGCGCTGTTGGACGGCTTTTTGGTCAAGCCCGTCACCGCCGCCATGCTGCACGATGCGGTCGCGGAGGCGCAGTCGGCCAGCCGCGCTGCGGTAAGCGGTGTTAGCACGCCGATGCGCACCTCTGCCGTCAAGCCCCAGCGCCTGCTGGGCCTGCGCATCTTGGTGGTGGAAGACAACAAAATCAACCAGATGGTGGCCGAAGGCTTGCTCAGTGCCGAGGGGGCCGTCATCACCTTGGCAGATGACGGTGCGCTGGGCGTCCAAGCCATCGCCAGTGCCTTGGCTCCGTTTGATGTAGTGCTGATGGACGTGCAAATGCCGGTGATGGACGGCTACACCGCGACACAGATCTTGCGCACGCAGATGGGCCTGACAGACCTCCCGGTGATTGCCATGACAGCCAATGCCATGGATTCTGACCGCATCGCCTGCCTGGCCGCAGGTATGAACGACCACGTCGGCAAGCCCTTTGATCTGGACCATTTGGTCGCCACCGTATTGCGTTGGGGCCGCCCCTCGGCGCCAGCCACAAGGCCCCCCACGTTGGCAGCACTACCGTCAACGCCAACGCCGCCGGTACCGGCCGACTTTGATGTGCATGCGGCCCTGGAGCGCTTGGGTGGCAACACGGTCATGTTGGGCCAGGTGCTGCGGAGTTTTGCAGCGGATTTGCCGCAGCTGCCTGCCGTGGTGGCAGATAGTTTGTCCACAGGGGCTATGCATGAGGTCCTGCGCAGCCTGCACACCTTAAAAGGGTTGGCCTCTACCGTCGGTGCGCGCCATTTGGCGCACGTGGCCGCGCAGTTGGAAGGGCGCTGCAAAAGCGCACTGCCTCTGTCGGAACACCCTCCAATAGTCAGCGCACTGCAGGTGGCCATAGACGCGACTTTGCGCGAACTGACCCCCGCGCTGGTCCAGTACGCAGCAGTGCAGAGCGAGCCTGACCCCAGTGCTGCACCCTCTCTAGGGGATGTGCAGGCCTTTCGCGCTGAGTTGAGCGCCCTGGCGGCGCTGTTGGAGAGCAACGACATGCAGGCCCTGGAGGTGTATGCCGGTTTGCGCACCACCTACCGTATGGCATTGGGCCCCGCCGTCGTGGCCTTGGACCAAGCGATGGACGGCCTGGAGTTTGCAAAAGCGCTGGCCTGTTGCCAGGCGCTTCTGGCGGCTTAACGGCTTAGCGTCGTGGGGTCGCGCCTTAGGCCGGGCGGCCTAGCACTTCCCAGCGCTCCAGCGCTTCCATCAGTTCGTCATCGATCTGCGTATTGCGGGCAGACAGTTCCAGCGCGCGGGCGTTGTCGCTGGAAAACAGGCTGCCATCCGCCAGCGCTTCCTGAATCGCTTGCTGCTCCGATTCCAGCGCGGCAATGCGGTCGGGCAAACCATCCAGCTCGCGTTGCTCTTTGAAGCTGAGTTTTTTGGTTTTGGCCGGGGCAGGGGCGGCCGGCGCTTGCGCGCTCACTTGGGCAGTCGCCTGCTCCTGCTTTTGCAACTGTTCGCGCTCGTAGTTAAAAGGCTTGGCCGTAGCCTTGCCCGCAGCTGCGTTGATGGCGTTGGCGCGTTTGGTTTGGATCAACCAGTCGCTCACGCCGCCTTCGTACTCGCGCCATTTGGCATCACCCTCGTAGGCAATCGTGCTGGTGACGACGTTGTCCAGGAAGGTCCGGTCATGGCTGACCAGAAACACCGTACCGTCGTAGTTCTGCAGCAGGTCTTCCAGCAGTTCCAGCGTGTCGATGTCCAGGTCGTTGGTCGGCTCATCCAGCACCAGCACGTTGGCGGGTCTAGCGAACAGACGCGCCAGCAGCAGGCGGTTGCGCTCGCCGCCGCTCAAGCTGCGCACGGGGGATGTTGCGCGCGCGGGAGAGAACAGGAAGTCGCCGAGGTAGCTCTTGCGGTGCTTCTTCTGGTTGCCGATCTCGATCCACTCACTGCCGGGGCTGATGAAGTCTTCCAGCGTCGCGTCCAGGTCCAGCGCGTTGCGCATCTGGTCGAAATAGGCCACGGTGATGTTCGCGCCCTGGCGCACCGTGCCCCAGGGGCTGTGTCCGGGTTCGGGCTTGGGCGAATTGGCGGGTGCCGGGTCGGCCTTATGGTCGCCCAGAATCAGTTTCAGCAGCGTGGTTTTGCCCGCACCGTTGGGGCCCAGCAAGCCAATCTTGTCGCCGCGCAGGATGGTGGCAGAGAAATTGTCGACGATCTTGCGCTCGGTATCCCCATTCGCGAATGTTTTGGACACGTGCGTCAGCTCGGCCACCAGCTTGCCGCTCTTGTCGCCCGTGTTCACGTCCATGTTGACACTGCCGACCACGTCGCGGCGCGCTTCGCGTTTGCTGCGCAGCTCGTCTAGGCGCACGATACGCGCAGTGGCACGCGTGCGGCGCGCTTCCACGCCTTTGCGAATCCACACTTCTTCCTGCGCCAGCAGCTTGTCAGCCTTGGCGTTGATCACCGCCTCTTGCGCCAGCTGTTCTTCTTTTTGCAGCAGGTAGGCGGCAAAGTTGCCGGGGTAACTCATCAGCTTGCCGCGGTCCAGTTCCACAATGCGTGTCGCCACGTTGTCCAGGAAGGAGCGGTCGTGGGTGATCGTGATGATGGAGCCCTTGAAGTCCACCAGTAGGCCTTCTAGCCATTCAATGGAGTCCAAGTCCAGGTGATTGGTGGGCTCGTCCAACAGCAGCACATCGGGCTGGGCGACCAGCGCTTGTGCCAGTGCGACGCGTTTTTTGGTACCGCCCGAGAGGGTGTTGACGATGGCGTCCGGGTTCAGGTGCAGGCGTTGCAGGGTTTCATTGACGCGCTGCTCCCAGTTCCAGCCGTCCAGGGTTTCGATCTCGCTTTGCATGCCGTCCAGGTCGCCGTGGCCCAGGCAATACTCTTCAATCAGGCCAATGACCCGCTCTAAACCTGCGCGGACAGCTATGAAAACTGTAGCATCACCATCCAGAATGGGTTCTTGGGCCACGTAGGAAATGCGTGTGCCAGTTTGCACCTGTAGCGTGCCATCGTCGGGCCGCTCCATACCGCCCAGAATCTTGAGCATGGACGATTTGCCAGCGCCATTGCGGCCAATCAGGCCCACACGCTCTTGGGTTTCGAGAGAGAAATCAGCGTGGTCGAGAAGCGGGACGTGCCCAAATGCCAGCTGGGCGTCAAGAAGGGTAATAAGTGCCATAAGGATCCGGGTATAGCCCCCGATTATCCCTTGTGAGCGCAACTATCATCGACACCATGTTTGCAATGCCCGCTCTGCTGAATCCGTCGACGACCCAGCTATGGGGCCATAGCGCGACCGACTGGGGCATCGTGGTCGTGTTTGCCACGGTCTATTTGGGCATGTTTTTGGGTGGTTTACCGCGCCTGAAGCTGGATCGTTCCGGTGTGGCCCTGCTGGGCGCTATCGCGGTGATCGCGCTAACCGGGGAGTCGGTGGAGGACGCCGCACGCACGATTGACCTGCCCACCATCGTGTTGCTGTTTGCCTTCATGGTGGTGGCCGCGCAGTTGCGCTTGGGTGGTTTTTACGCGGCGGTGGCGCGTTGGGTGGGGGGTAAGCCTTTGTCGCCCGGAGGGCTGCTGGCGGCGCTGATCACTGCCGCAGCAGCCCTGTCTGCGGTGTTTTCCAACGACATCATTTGCCTGGCCATGACGCCGGTGGTGGTGCAGCTGTGCCTGCGTCGGGGCCACAACCCGGTGCCGTATTTGCTGGGGCTAGCCTGTGCCGCCAATATCGGTTCGGCCGCCACGCTGATTGGCAATCCACAAAACATGCTGATTGGCTCGGTGTTGAAACTGGACTTTGCAGCCTATGTGCGCTATGCCCTGCCACCCGTGGTGATTAGTCTGGGCGTGCTGTGGCTGTGGCTGTGGCTGGTCAAAGGCCCTGGCGGAGCGCTCACGCTACCCCCATATACGCCGCCCTTGGCAGTCTCTCAGCATGCGAGCGACGACGAGCCGCCGTTTGACCGCTTCCAAACCATAAAAGGCCTATTGGTGGCGGGCGCGTTGCTCATCATTTTCTTGTTCACCGACTGGCCGCGTGAAGTGGCGGCGCTGGTGGGGGCTGGTGTGTTGCTGCTAAGCCGACGCTTGCATTCGGCGGATGTGATGGGCTATGTGGACTGGCCGCTGTTGTTACTGTTCATGGGCCTGTTTGTGGTCAACCACGCGCTGGACAAAACGGGCTTGGCAGGGGAGGCCGTGGCTTGGCTTGCCACCCAAGGCGTGCATTTGCGCGACCCCGGTGCCTTGCTGGTGGTGGGTGTGGCGCTGTCCAATTTGGTGTCCAACGTGCCCGCAGTGATGCTGCTGCTGCCCCACCTGGAGCCGGGTGGCCAGGCTGGGATGGCGCTGGCCTTGATTACGACGTTGGCAGGCAACTTGCTGCTGGTGGGCTCGATTGCCAACCTGATTGTGGTGGATCTGGCTCGCAAAAGCGGTATTGCTGTCGACTGGAGGCAGCACGCGGCGGTGGGCATACCGGTAACCCTGATGACGCTGGCCGTCGTAGGGCTGTGGGTGCATTGAGAGGCCCCTGAAATTGTCGTACGCTGTCAGTCCGGGTATGCTGTTCGTGTGGCTGCGTTAGATGGCCAGGTCGGTGCCGCCATGGCAGGCGGATTGCCAATGAAAGAAGGCGATGAAATTAGTATTGAGCGTGTTGGGCGGTTGCATGGCTTTGGTGCTTCCCGTGCAGGCGGCGGTGGTGCAAATCCAGGTGCAAGACGAGCGTGGCAAGGCCTTGCCAGATGCCGTTGTGTTTTTGGAATCCCGTGAGGCCAAGCCATTGGCCAAGCCCTTGCCGGGGGCTGAAATGGCACAGGTAGGCCGCCAATTCGTCCCGAATGTGCTGGTCGTGCCCACGGGCACGGCGGTTAGCTTTCCCAACCGCGACACCGTGCGCCACCACGTGTATTCGTTTTCCCCTGCCAAAAAATTCGAACTAAAACTGTTTGCGGGCACACCCGCCAACCCGGTGGTTTTTGACAAGTCGGGCATTGCGGTGCTGGGCTGCAATATCCACGACAACATGGCGGCCTGGGTGGTGGTGGTGGACACCCCGTTTTACGGCAGCACCGATAGCCTGGGGCTTGCCAGCCTGCCCAATGTGCCTGCGGGTAGTTACCACCTTCGGGTCTGGCATTCGCGCTTGCCGGTGGGCGCACCGGCCATGGATCAGGCGTTGACCGTTGGCAGCACGCCTGCCAATGCCAGTGTTCGACTCACAGGCCTGCTGCCATGACATTGAATTGGCCGCCCAGCCAGTGGGGACTGACTTCGCGCATCGTGGCCCTGTCTTTGCTGCTGCTGCTGTTGGTGCAGGCGGCGGTGTTCAGCGTGGTGCGCACCAGCATTGCACAAAGCGCCGAGCGCCAGGTTCAGCAAGAGTTGTTGGTGGGCGAAAAAGTGTGGCGTCGCCTATTGGACCAAAAGGCCCAGCAACTGAGCCAGGGTGCTGCCTTGCTGGCTGCCGACTACGCGTTTCGTGACGCGGTCAACAGCCAAGACCAGGACACCATACGCTCCGCCTTGGAAAACAACGGTGCCCGCATCGGCGCGACCGTAACCGCCTACCTCGATACCAAGATGGCTTTGCTGGCCGTGGGCGAGGGCCAGGATGAAGCCCAAATCAAACCGCTGCTGACCCGCCTGGCCGGTGCTTCTGCGCAGCAAATGCAGGGCAGCCTGATCGCCATGGTGAAGCAGACGCCCTACCAGTTTGTGCTGGTGCCCTTGAAGGCTCCGGTGACCGTGGGTTGGGTGCTGATGGGCTTCCCCATCGACCAAAAATTGTTGGACGACATGCATGACTTGTCCGACATGCAGTTGGTGCTGATCAGCCAGTCGCAAGGCGAACCCAGCCAGATTGTGGCTACCACCCTGCCAGCGCGGACACTGATGAGTCTGGTGTCGGTCGACGCCATGGTGCGGGAGGTGCCAGTGCCGGGCGATCTGTTGATTGCCCGCACCGTCAAGCTCTACGATGGGCCTACTGGCAATGTGCGCACCTTGTTGTTGCGGTCGGTCAATGAAGTGGTGGCTCCGTTTCGCCAGGCCCAGGTGGCCCTGGCCTGGATCACGGCGCTGGGGGTGGTCTTGTTTGCGGTGGGCAGTGTGTTTGCGGCGCGCCGCGTGACCACGCCGCTGCGCTCATTGGTCAGCGCTGCTGAAACCATGGGCCGTGGGCGCTATGACGTGCCCATGGAATTTACCGACCGCAAAGACGAAATTGGCGGCTTGGCCCAGGCCTTTGATGCCATGCGCGTCAACATCGGCGTGCAGCAAGACCAGATTCGCCAATTGGCCTATTGGGATCGCCTGACCGGGCTGCCCAACCGGGCCCAGTTCCGCGAAGCGGTGCAGGCCCATATGCTCAAGTTTGCGCAAGACACCAGCAACAGCCCCGACAAAAACATGGCCGTCATCATGCTGGACATGGACCGTTTCAAGCATGTGAACGACGTGCTGGGCTATAGCTTTGGCGACCAGCTGTTGATTGCCGTGGCCAAGCGGCTGACCGAACGCGAGATGCGCGAGGGCGACATGGTGGCGCGTTTGGGCGGGGATGAGTTTGCGGTGATCTTGAGTGGCAGTGATGCAGAAACTGCCGTGGCTGTGGCCCAGCGCATTGCCAAATCCTTTGAAGTGCCGATGGCGCTGGAAGACCAGAACGTGGACATGAGTGCCAGCATGGGCATTGCCTGCTATCCGCAGAGTGCCCAAGAGGTGGACGCCCTGCTGTCGCATGCCGAAGTGGCCATGTACGCCGCCAAGGCCCGCACCACGCTACTGCAGGTGTATGACCCGTCTCTGGACTCGGCCAGCAACCTGACCCTGTCGATGCTGACCGAGTTGCGCCAGGCGGTGGCTCTGGGCGAACTGCGCTTGTTCTTGCAGCCCAAGATTGCGCTGGCCACCCACCAAGTGGTGGCCGCCGAGGCCCTGGTGCGCTGGCAACACCCCGAGCGCGGCCTGGTGCCACCGCTGCAGTTCATTCCGTTTGCCGAGCAAACCGGCTTTGTGCGCGAGCTGACCAACTGGGTGTTCCGCGAAACAGCCAGCGTGTTCCATGGGCTAGACAGCGGCAGCCCCCATTTGCGGGTGGCCATTAACCTTTCCACCCGCGACTTGTTGGATGTGGAGTTCCCGGCACGGCTGGATGCCATGCTGGCCGAGTACGGGGTGGAGCCCGCTGCGTTTTGCCTGGAGATCACTGAGAGCGCCATCATGGACGACCCGCAGCGCGCGCAAAACACCCTGCATATTCTGTCCAAGCGCGGCTTCAAGTTGTCGATTGACGACTTTGGCACGGGCTATTCGTCGTTGGCCTATCTGAAGAGTTTGCCGGTGGATGAACTCAAGATCGACAAATCCTTTGTGATGGCCATGGAGTCGGATGAAGACGATGCCAAGATTGTGCGATCCACCATCGACCTGGCCCACAATCTGGGCCTGACGGTGGTGGCCGAAGGGGTAGAAAACGCGCTCATATGGGACAAGCTCAAGGCGCTGGAGTGCGATGAAGCCCAAGGCTATTTCATGAGCAAGCCGGTACCGGCCCACGAGTTCAACGCCTGGTGCACTGCGTGGAATGCGCGCCACAAGTTGGCCGTTCAGTCGTAGCGCAGCGTGAAGATCAGATCGACGGCGCTTTGCTCGCCGGTTTGTGCGCGCAGCGTAAAGCGGCGTGACAGGTCATAAAAGATAGACAGCGTGCCCACGGTACCGGCCAGGCTGCGCTCATAGGCCACATAAAAATCCCGCGACAAGCGCTTGCCCAGCAACACAGTGGCACCGGTGGCGGTACCGCTGCCTGTGCTGCCCGATGCGGTGGATTCACCATTGGTACCGCCCCGCAGCGATATTTCGTCCAGCCCAAATGCATCGGCCAAACCGCCCGAGACACCACCCCCCTTTTTGCCCAACAGCGCCAGCGCGGCTTGCTGCAGCATGGCCGCCTCGGCACCGCCATTGGCACCAGACCGGCCCAGCAGCAGCCAGGCCAACTTTTCAGAGTCCGGCAAATCCGGGTCGGCATACAGCCGCACCACGGGCAGCAGCGCGGTGCCGCTGATCTGCACCCCCACGCGTTGGGTCAGGTTGGGGCGAATCGCCAAAATATCGAGCGACGGGTTGTCATACGCCCCGGTGAAGCGCAGCACGCCTTCTTCAATGTCGAGCTGCTGCCCATAGGCCTTGTAAGTGCCTTGGGCCGTGCGCAAGGTGCCGGTCAGGCGCGGTGCCAGCGCGCGACTGGTGCTGGTGAGCTCTACGCTGCCTTCGAGTAGGGTGATGAGACCACTGCCGCGCACCTGGAAGTCCTGGCCCAGGTCCAGGCTGATGGCCAGATCGGTCTGGACCGGGGTGTTGCTTTTGGCGGGCGTTGCACCGGCCTGCGTCGGCACGGGGGCCGGGTTGGCCGCTGCGGCGGGCTTGCGCACCACCACGTCATCGCCCAGGCGCGGTGTGGTGTCCTCGGGCATCACAAACAAGGCCTGGTCGGCTTTGAGCTTGCCACGCAAGACCAGCTTGGCGGCGTTCAGCCGGGCCGATAGCGTGCCCGACAACACCAAACGCCGGTCGCCACGGGCGCTCACCCGCAGTGCGGTGGCCGTGGCGTCCATCTCCATGCGCAGGCGCTGCACAAAGGCCGCGTCGGGGTTGGCGCTGGCACCTTCGGGGGTCTGCCACTGCACAAAGCCGGTGGCGCTGAGCAGGCCGCCGCTACCCGGCGCAGTGCCTACGCCCCCAGCGCCTTGTAGTGTGAATTCTTCAATGTTCAGGCGTTCGCCCTCCAGGCGCGTGCGCAGCGTGCCGCCGCTGAAGTCCACGCCATCCACCACCGAGCGCAGCGCCAGGTCGCTCGCGCTCAGGTGCCCGCGCCACTGCGGGCGGGCTCGGGTGCCGGCCAGCGTGGCATCGGCGTCTAGCGTGCCGCGCAAGCGCCAGCCGGGTGGTGCCAGCACCGACCATGCGCCCACGCGCGGTAGCTGGGCCTTGAGTTGCCCGCTGATCGGTGCATCTGCGGCCCAGGCCCATTGCTCGTCTTGCAGGGTCACGCGCGTGCCAAAGCTGGCCTGCACCTGGCCAGCGCGTTCGCTGTCCCAGCGCAGGCTAGCGCTGATCTGCTCGCCTTCGTTTGCAAGCTCCAGCCGTGCAACGCGCAGGCCGGCGCTGAGCAGCGCGCTGCTATCGCTCTCGCCCAGGAGTTGCAAATCGCCCGCCGTGCGTTCCACATGGGCGCGCAGGCGCAGGGTGTCGCTGCTATTGGCATCCCACTGCCCGCCAAACACCACGTCACCGCGCACGCCCAAATCGGCCAGGCGTGTGGGGCTAAACACCTCCAGCCAGGCCAGTGGCACATCGGTCAGGCGGCCCTGGGTGCTCCATTGGGTGCGTGCCTGGCTGCCCATACCGTCTTGCGACCAGCGCGCGGTCTGCCACGACACCAGCGCTGAGCCAGGCACCGGGCCGCCCAGGCGCAGGGAGCCAGCGCTCCCCTCCAGGCTGCGGCTGCTGGCCGTGCTTTGGTAGCGCACGGTCACCGGCTCAGCCAGTTGCAGGGTCCAGGGGGCGGGGCGGCTGCTGTCAGAGGCCGGGGGCTGGGTGTTGACGGCTGTGTTGGGCGGTGTGCTGAGCTGGACGCTCAGTTGTGCGCTTATTTGCGCCGACTCCAGGCGGGCTTGCCAGTTGCCATCGTCTTCGCGGCCGCCTTGGGCGCTGGCTTTCCAGGTCAGGCGCTGGTTGGCCCGCTCCAGTTGGCCTTGGGTGCTGAGATTGAGCGCCGCCACCGGGCCGCTCAGGTCCAGTTGGCCATCGCGCACGCGCCAGGGTTTGTCGGGTTGTGCGGTATCAAAACCCTCCAGGCGCGGCACGCGCGCGCTGATTTGCAACTGCAGTGCGCTCAGGGTTTGCCAGCCGCCGGTCCAGCGGGCGTCCAGGTTGGCATCGCCCTTGACCTGCAGCTTGGCCAAAGCCACGGGCGCGCCGGGCAGGCGTGCCAGCCAGCGCCGGGTTTGGCTGGCATCGGTCACCTGCAGTTGCAGGCTGCCATCGCCCGTGGCGGCGGCCATGCTGCCGCTGGCCGTGGCGCGTGCGCCGGGCAATGCCAAGTTCAGTTGCCCGGTGGCACTGGCCTGGGGGCGGGCGGTGTGGATCGTTAGCTTGCCGTCCAGCAGCGCGTCATCGGTCTGCAGGGCCAGCGCGTCGATTTGCAGCAGCGGGGCAGCCCAGGTGCCGCTGGCTTGCAAGCGTTGCAGGCGCACCGGGCCTGTGGCTGGGGTGGCCGTTGACGTTGCGGTTGCGGTCGGGCTGCGGATGTCCGCCTTGAACGCGATGCCTGTGTCGGCCTGGGTGGCCGTGAGTTCACCATCCAAAACAGCGCTGGCCAGGCGCGAATCCAGCGCGGCGGTGTTCACACCCCAGAGCTTGGCTTGGCCCTGCCAGCCCGGCACGGTGGCTTGGGCTGCATCGGCCGTGCTGCCACGGACTTGGCCTTGCGCTTCGAGGCGGCCACCGGCACCGCGCGCCTGCAGTGCACGCACGGCCCACTGGCCTTGGGTGTAGTCGAGTTGCGCATCCAATTGCTCTAGCGGCAGGCGCTGTTTATCCCAAGGGCCGGGCTGCGCATTGCTGATTTGCAAGACAGCGTTCCAACCTGCAGGCTGGGGCGGCGCACTGGGCTTGACCTGCGCCTGCCCGCTGAGCCGGGCCTGGGGGGCTTGCGGCCACAGGGCCGCCAGATCCAGCGATTGCCAGCTGGCGTTGGCCTGCACCACGGGTTGGGCCTGCCAGGGCTGTACGCGTGCACTCAACTGGCCTTGCATGCCGGTGTTTGCGACTGGGGCCGCGCGCTTATCGGTGGTAGTGGCCGGGTCAGAGCGCAGGCTGGCCTGTAGCTCCAGCGTGGCATCCGCACCGGCCAGTGGGCCGACCAGCGTGGCTAGGGCCACCACTTCCAGCGGTGTTGCGCGGCCGGGCACAGCAGTCTGCACCGTGCCTTGCACCTGGGCGGCCAGGGCCATGGGGGCCTGTGCATCCAAGGTGGCGCTGAATTGGTAGCTGCCCTGAGCCACATTAGCTTGGCCCTTTTGCAAGCTATGGCGCTGGCCATCAAACACATAGTGACCCGCCAAGCCGGTGGCGGTGATGGGCGCACCGCCCGCCCACTCCAGCGTATCAATGGACCAGCGCGTGTCCACCTTAAAAGGCAGGGCAATGGCCGTGGGTGCAGTTTTGGGGCCAGGCTGGGCTGGGCTCTTGTCTTCAATGTGGACCAGGCGGGCGGAGAGCTGGTCCACACGGGCTTGGCCATCCAGCGCGCTGCGCCAGGACCAGTTCACGGCAATGTCATGCGCCTCCACACTGAGTGCACCGCGCTGCCAGCGCAGCCAGCCAATGCTGCCACCGCCTTGCAATGAGCCTTGCACGTTGCGGCTTTGCAGGCTTTGGCCCTCGGGCAACCAGCGCGCTGCCACCGCCAGCGTGGTGGCCAGCGACGTGGTGGCACCACTCCAGAGCCACAGCGCGCCCAGCACCGCAGCCAGCGCCAGCAAGGTGGAGCCCAGCAACAGCAGACCAATGCGCAGCGCCCGCATCAAAAGTTGAACCCCACATTCAGGTGCAAGCGCAGGCGTTGCACGTCTACCCCGTAGGCCACGTCAATTTGCAGTGGGCCGACCGGGCTTTTCCAGCGGGCACCGATGCCGACGCCCACCTTGGGCCGCAGATCGGCAGCGCTGTTGGCCACCGCACCGGCATCGATAAAAACCGTGCTCTCCCAGTCGGAGGCACGGCCATTGATGCGGATCGGGCGCTGCCATTCCACGCTGCCCAGCGCCATGGTGCGCCCGCCGGTGGTTTGGCCGTCGGGCAGGGTGACGCCCAGCTCGCGGTAGGCGTAGCCGCGCACGCTGTTGTCGCCACCGATGAAGAAAATCTGCGTACTGGGCAGGTAGGCACCGGCTTCTGCCACCACCGCCCCGGCTTGGGCGCGCAGCGCCAGGCGCCCGCTAGACGCTACGCCTGCGCCGCCCAGGGGCTGGTAGCTGAGCCAGCGCGCCACGATGCGGCCATACGGGTCATTGCGGGCACCCACGGTGGTGCCTGCACCCAAGGCCAGGCCCAGGCCCCAGCCGCTGTTGGGAAACAGGGGGTGGTCAAAGCGGCGTATCGTGAAAGCGTAGTTGGCCGTGAGCGATTGCACCTCGGCCTGCGCGGTGGCATCGCTGGTGGCGGCATCGGCCCGGTCCAGCTGCAAATAGTATTCGTTGTCCAGCGGCTCAGTGCTGCGGGCGCGGCCCACGCGCAGGCTTTGGCTGTGGATTAAAAAGCTGCCCAGGGTTTGCTGCTGGATAACGCCTGCCAATGACCAGCGCCAGTTGTCGTCGTTGGGGTGGGATGTGACCTCCGACGCCAACGATGTGGTGTCGCGCGCCAGCAGCAGTTTGTTGACGGCGCGCCAATCCAGCAGCGGCAGCTTGTGGTGGGTGTGCTCAATCGACAGGCGTGCGCCAGTGTCGGTGCTGGCACCGATGCCCAACACCAGCTTTTGCAGCTTGGCCTCGCGCACCTGCACCAGCACGGGTGCGGCGGCCGGGTCGCCACTGGTGTCGATGCTGATGAAGGCCGAATCAAAGTAGCCGCTGTCGGTCAGGCGCTGCTGGGCGGCCACCAGTTGGGTCTGGTCGTAGTCACCCATGGGCAGGCGCACCAGCCGCCGCACGATATCGCTACTGAAGTGGTTCAGACCCGTAATCACCAGTGGCCCCAGCCGGTAGCGCGGGCCGGAGTCTAGTGTCACGCTCAGGCGCGCGCGCTGGGTGACCGGGTCAATATCAGCCTCGGAGTGGGTGAGGCTGGCCGTGGGGTAGTTTTGCGCGGTGAGCTGCAATACGGCCTGCTGTTTTGCATCCGTCCAGCGCGTTTGGCTAAAGCGCATGCCGGTCTCGAGTGCCCATTCGCGGATGACGCGTTCGCGCTGCTCGGCACCGGCCTCGGCCAGTATCGGGCCGGTAAACACCAGCTTCACATCGCTGACCTCAGTGGGCTCCCCCGGCACCACGCTGAGCTTCAGGGCGCGCGCCACATGCGCATTGAAGTTGCCGTCGCGGTTCACCGGTGGGTCGATGGTGATGGTCGGCGAAAAGTAGCCCAGCGTGGCCACCAGCTCCCGGGCGTCTTGCTCGGCGGCCAGCAGCAGGCGGGCCAGTTCGCTGTCGCTCAGGTCGCTTAAGCCTTGGTAGCGCAATACGTCCAGGTTGCGCTGCAGCAGCTCGCGCACGGCCTCGGGCGCGTCAATCACCAGCGTGAAGGCACCCTCCCTGGCGGCAGTGCCAGAGCTACTGAGGGTTGCAGGAGGAGTGAGGGCTTGCAAGTAACCCCAAGGACACAGGAGCAGCAGCGCAGCCAGAATGGCTTTCATGGGGCGTATTGTGGTGCAGGGCACACCGGTGTTGGTAACAAGGCGTTCTTGCCCCCAGGCGGGTGGGGTGTTCCTGAAACTGCTTGCTATTGAATTAGGAGCTGCTCCCGCACTACCCACGGCCTGAAACGCTGATTTGATGCGGATAACTTCGTTGTCGGCACCTGGGTCAATTCTGTGTCGATGGCAACCATCAAGCCTTCAAGCGTTGCACCATTTGCTCCACGATCACGTGGCGGATCGTGCGCAGAAATCGCAATTCGCCGCCCAAATACCGATGTGCATCTTCACGCAACGTTAAGTTTTCGGACTGTACTTGTGCAATAAGCGTGTCGAACATCGGCTCTATCTTTTGCAGCTGTTCATCCAGCTCCCGATTACACAGGCGCGATGGAATCCCAAGGGCTTCTCCCGCTGCGAGTACGCCAGTGCGAGTCACATGCTCAAACGTCCCTTGACCCGGTAGCGGAATGGCCAAAGGCACTGCGGGCCAAAGCGCCTGACCTGGCCGCATTGCCGTGGTGTGATAGGCCGCAGTACTGAGTAAGTCATAGGTCTGGGCCAGGTGCACACCAGAAGTGTCAATCATCAGCGAAATGTTTTTCAAATGGTTGTCTTCGTTGCCAATGAGCAAATTGAACACCAGCCATCGGTACAAGCCCATGCGCGTTGCAACCGGTGCCCGCGTAGCTTCCACCACCGCCTTCAAAGAATCCAGCGATGCTAGTTCGTACTTGAAGGCTCGCGATTTGTTCAGCAGTTGACAGGTATCAATGATGTGCAGCCTTTCCACCGATCCTGGCCCCGTCCATGGGCCACCTCTGCGATCAAAGCGCTCGACGATGTAGACGGGCTTGGGGCAATAGTGGCGCCAGACCTGTGGCACTTCCAAACCAATACCCTTGGCCAGCGTCATCATCGCGTACTCATTGATGACTGAGTGGGGATAGTAGGGATCTGGACTATCGGGTTTCAGTATGTGAGAGGAGGGTGTCGAGCCTTTGGGTTCAGAGAGTGCGCTTCCATCCCAGCAAACAAGTAGCTTGTGCTGGGCACCTGCAAGTGACATGCGTTTGGGACTGGTAGCTGCCATCGGTATTTGTGGCATGGACTCGATCCTGGCCGACAACACCGCGTCTGCGAGGATTTGTATTCCCTGCTCGGGCACAAACGCAGCGTCAGGCGGAAGGAGCACCAACGCGCCGGCCGATTCCGCGCCAAGGTACTCCAATAGAGAAAACGCATCCCCCTCATTCATCTTCAATTGACCCGCTAAGGCTTTACGCATGCCTTCCTCTGGCAGGAGGTTGTCAAAGAACCATTGCACAGTTCTAACCGTGCTGCCATCCAAGAACTGTAGGCCGCTGCGAGGCAGGGCGGGGGAGATGTCCCATGATCCTTCCCAGGACACCCACTCGGGCTCGTAGGCAAACCCCCAAATGTCGTTGAGTTCAACCATTCGGCCGACCATCCGGCCATTGCTATACACACTCAGAGATCGCCAGGCGTGAGCTTCGGTGGACTGTGTGTTTGGGTTTGTGCCGTTTTGTATCACGGCAAAGTTTTCTTTGAGGTAGCGCGTAAATGCGCAATGGCATCCAACATTGCCTGCGACACGGGCTTTGACACCGTAGGGCTTCCAGACGCCGTTACTTTCACCATGGGAAGAACCATCGCATTCGATCCCACCCGACGGCCTTTGGTGCGGTTAATCAGATCCCGAGAATGCGCAATTAAGTCATCCGCCCCTGGCGGTACATCGACATATACGTGCACCCCCAACTGGCTCAAGACCTGGAGCACTTTGCCTAGTTGGACGCCTTCCTTGCCCAACTCGATGTCGTTGACGAACTGCTTGCTGAAACCCGAGAGAGCGGCGAGGTCGTCCAGTCGCACGCCCGAACTTTTGCGGGCGGCACGCGTGATGGCCCCAAGCTCTGAGACGGAGGTGATTCGGCGCTTCATAATTCCTGAATATTCAGGATATTGTATTCTTGGTATGCGTGATCTGCAACTTAATCCTGCATTTTTAGGAATAAGTTGGAATAGTAGGCTGAGCAAGATGAATTTCCTGCAATTTTAGGAACTATCGGTGAGGCTTACTGTTGGTGTCGACGCACTTTTGATCTACGTGCCGAGAGATTTCATTGACCCAGAGCAACGCGTCGAAATAGTTGCTGCGTCTGGGCTCTCGGCGCATTTGGGTCAGTTCTGTATCGGCGGCAACACCTCACGAGCGTGAGCGCTTAGCGGGCTGATTTTCCGAATCTTGAAGGCTCCATCTGCAGGTTTTCGGGGCCTTTCCCTGTGCCCTACAAAGGAGCCGGCTATCCCATGCCCTTCACTGCATGTGTCAGCATGTCGAAGAGCGGTGCAGCCTTATGTACAAGCTCGGTTGTTTTCAATGCCAGTCCAGTCGCCTTATCCAATGTGTAAACAAGCTTCCCATATTTGTCTAACAAATCCGGTGTTGCTGCCTCCGTTTGTTTCAAACCATCACGCTCCAGAACCGCTACGCCAACCAGGGTTTGCAGACTTTCCCGAAGGCCTTTAGCGCCATGTATCTGATACATAGCGATTGAGCGGCGGACGCGCTCAATCGCGTCCAGCAGAATCGTTCGCAGTCGGACATTCACGACTGACGCTCTGACCATCTCAAACAACTCTTTTGCGGCCTGATCGATCACAGCCAGCTCGTCGAGCCCAATTGAGTCTTCACCATAACTGCCCATCAAAGCCAAGTCGCAAAATTGCAACCGAGCAATACGTTCAGGCGTGATGTACTGATTGATCGCAGTAATGCTGTTATGGCTAAGATTTAACGGCGAAAGGCCGACAAGTACTTGATCGAAACCTGCAAGGTATGTGTCATGGTCAGTCTCCAGCACGATTTTTATTTGCCGCTCGACCTCTCTGACTAGGTCCGCCAACACTACAAGCTGACGACAAATGCCGATGCCATCATCTGGTTTGATGCCGAAGACCACTGCCCAAACTTCTCGGGCTTGCATGTTTTGATTGGCAGTAGCCAAGGCCGTTTCCAGTACAGAAATCAGTCGTCGCGCCGCAGTTGTCTTTTTTTCATATTCATTGATGGTGCTCCCGTCTACTTCAAAATCATGCATTTTCGCGGGAATACTAAAACATTGAGGCTCCGTACGCTCGCAGTGACTTGGACAGGCGCCAATTAACTTCAAACAGGGTGGTAGACCAGCTGAATAATTCCCTCACTTGGTCATTGAGTGTTGGTGGCGACGCACTTTTGATCCACGGGTCAATTCTGTATCGGCGGCAAAAGTGAATTGCCTGTCCGCCGCTGGGCACTACTGACACTGCGGAGCACACCACAACGCCGCCGCTTCCGGGCCACAACTCGGTGCCACAGTCAAACGCAGTTTGGCAATGTAAACGCTATTACTTTAGGAGCTGCTCCCGCACTATCCATGGGCTGAACGCCACATTCGGCCCATTTTTCGGCATTGCCGGGGAGCTTGCCATAGTAGGATGCCGCCCATGCCCCGCCTGAATCTGTCTTGCCGAGCCTTTGCGGCCTGCTGCTGCGCGGTGGTGTTGTGCGCGGCGCAGGCCTGGGCGGGGGAGGCTGTGTTGGATGTGGCAGCGGCGCGCGCTGCACCGGTGTCATTGACCAGCTACTTTGAAGTTCTGGAAGACCCCTCGGCGGCGCTGAGCCTGGCCGAGGTCTCGCAGCCCGAGCGGGCAGCGCAGTTCAAGCCCGGCAAATCGTCTGGCGAGGCGCTGAGCTTTTCCTACACCCGGTCGGCCATCTGGCTGCGGCTGCCGCTCAAAAACTCCAGTGACCAGGCGCAGGAGCGCGTGCTGGAGGTGTCTTACGCGCTCTTGGCCCAACTGGACCTGCACCAAGCCCTGCCCGCCGGGGGCTACCAAACCACAGAGAGCGGGTACGCGCGCCCGTTTGCAGCACGGCCGCACAAAAACCGGCATTTTGTGTTTGCGCTGACGGTGCCGCCGCACAGCACACAGTGGCTTTACTTGCGGGCGGAGACACCCAACTCTTTGAACATACCCGCCAAGTTGTGGGAGCCCGCAGCGTTTCGGGCCTATGAGCGGGAGGACTACGCCGTTCAGTTCGTCTACGTTGGCATCGTGCTGGCCATTGGCCTGTACAACCTGATGCTGTTTTTGGCCTTGCGGGACACGAGCTTCTTGCTCTACCTGGTGTTTGCCACCCACGTAGCGGTGGCGGTGGCCGCATTCACCGGTCTGGGGCCTGAATACCTGTGGGGCGACAACACGCTGCTGTCCAAAGCGGGGGTGAACGTGGCGTCGGCCATTGCATCCATCGCCTGCTTGCTGTTCTTGCGGCGCATATTGCATACCCCAGCCTTGGTTCCGCGCACAGACCGTTGGATGTCGGTTCTTATCGGCCTAAACGCGGTCTTTGTGGTGCTGTTGTTGGCCTGGTTCCGTGAGACCGCGCCTTACTTCATCGTGCTGAATGCTTTGACGGCCTTGTTTCTGCTGGGCATTGGGCTGGTGTGCGCCTTCAAGCGCCAGCGCAGTGCTTACTATTTTGTGTTTGCGTTTTCGGCCATTTTGGTGGCGGTGGTGCTCAGCCACCTGCGCAACCTGGGCATGCTGCCCACCAACTTTTACACCACGCAGCTCACCCAACTGGGCTCGGCGCTGGAGATGCTGCTTCTGTCCTTTGCGCTGGCCGACCGCTACAACGCCATGCGCCGCGAGCGCATGCGCGCCCAAGAGGACGCTCTGCAAGCCCAGGGTGCGCTGGTGGCCTCACTGCAAGCATCGGAGCAAATGCTGGAGCTGCGCGTGGCCGAGCGCACGGCCGAGCTACAAGCAGCGAATCAAAAACTCGAAGCCCTGAGCATGACCGACGGACTGACCGGCATTGCCAACCGGCGGCAGTTTGATACCGCGCTGGCCCGCGAGTGGGCCCGCGCTGCGCGCCTGGGGCAGACGTTGTCGCTGGGCCTGCTGGATGTGGATTGGTTCAAGCCCTACAACGACCACTACGGCCACCAGGCCGGAGACCTGTGCCTGCAGCGCATTGCACAGGTCTTGTCGGAGCACATGGGCCGCACCGGGGATTTGGTGGCGCGCTATGGCGGCGAAGAGTTTGTGTTCATCGCGCCCGACACTCCGGGCGAGGGCGCTTTGCAAATGGCCGACAAGGTGTGCCAAGCGCTGGCGGGCCTGGGGCTGCCGCATGAGAAGTCGGCCCTGGGCCGTGTCACAGCCAGCATCGGCGTTGCCAGCCTGCGGCCCCAAGAAGGCATGCCCGCCCAAGAACTGCTCAGGGCCGCTGACAGTGCGCTCTACCTGGCCAAAGCCCGTGGGCGTAACCAAGCGGTGCTCTCCGATTTCGTCTGATTTGCTATTAAATCAGGAGCTGCTCCCGCACTATCCACGGCCTAAAACGCCTATTGGGCTCCCAAAGACTGACTCCGCTTGCGCCGATGTATTTCTTCTTGGCTTAGTGCGAGTGGCTTCTTGGGGCCATCTGCGGTCTTTGGCGAATGTCGGGTATCGGGTACTAGACTGAGGAAAATTCAATACCGCTCTCCACTGACTGCAATGCGGGCGATACCTGCCCTGCCGGCCTTCAACGATACAGAGAGCTTGCTAGCAAGCATGCCTGGTTAACGTGACCTCCAATTGAGCGAGGTTTAATGCTGCAGGAAGCGGATTTGTGTAAGCCATGCCGCATCTATGGATTCAATGCTTAAGGATGTACAGGTCTTTACTGCGAATACGGTTCAGCACATTGAGGTCGCTGTAGCCGCCCACATAGGTTTTGACCAAGCGCGGCATGGTTCTTTGCAGCAGCGGGATCAGCGGGTAGTCTTCCATCGCCAGATTGGCGGCGCGCGTTAGCAGCGCCGCGCGTTTTTCCGGATCTGACTGCTGGTTACCCTGTTCTGCTAGGGCATCGGCTGCGCGGTTGCAACCACCCGTCGTATTTTGTTCGCTCTCGCATTGCACGACGGTGAGAAAGGATGTTGCATCGTTGTAATCAACGGCCCAGCTATCGCTGCCGATCTGGTAGTTTTGGTCGTGAAGCCGCTTGACCATCACCTTGAATTCCAAACTTTCCATTTCTACGTCCAGCCCCAGCTTGGTCTTCCATTCGCTTGCAGCGAAGATGGCCATCTTTTTATGGTAATCGCTTGTGGCATACATCAGCTTGAGTTTGGTGCCGGGCTTGAGTCCGGCCTGGGTCAGCAGGACTTTCGCCTCCTGGACCCGTTGCGCCATAGGCCAAGTAGCCCAATCGTAGTTACCCACAGCGGCGCCTTCAGTCCCCTGCACTATCAGCCCATACAGCGCAATCTGTCCGTCTGCAGTCACTCTTTGCGCCAGAATGTCGCGGTCAAGCACCATGGACATGGCCTTGCGCACACGCACATCCTTGAGCACCGGGTCCTTGGTGTTGAGCGTGTAGTAACGAATGGACAGTAGCGGTGTGTTGCGCATCTCATTGGGATAGGCTTTTTTAAGCGATGCGTAGCTCCCTGGAGGCGTCTGGTAAACCATATCGGTCTGACCGGACTTAAACAATTGCACATCGACGTTGCTATCTTCAATCGGCAGATAGGTCACTTTGTTCAACCTGACCGAATCGGCATCCCAATAGCGAGGGTTCTTGGTCAGCACAATTTTGTTGTTGACTACCGCCTCTTGCAGCACGAAGGGGCCGTTACCCACCATGTTGCCCGGCCTGGTCCAGTTGCGGCCCAATTTTTCGATGACGGTCCGGTTGACGGGCGCGAACTGCTGGCTGGCGACCAGGCTCGGCATGAACGGCGCAGGTACCGTGGTTTTGACCTCCAGCGTATGGGCATCCAACGCGTTGACTCCCAGTTCGGTGGGCGGCTTTTTACCAGCGACAACCTCAATGCCATTTATCAGAAAGACGCCAAAGGTACTGGCATAAGGGGATGCCGTCTTAGGGTTCAGAAAGCGTTGCCAGGCATAAACAAAGTCATGGGCAGTGACCGGGTCGCCATTGGAGAAAGTACTGTTCTTGCGCAGGGTAAAGACCCAGGTGGTCGGATTTGTCTGCTTCCATGATTGGGCCACGCCCGGAACAACCTTGCCATCGCGGTCAATCGCGGTCAGTCCTTCAAAGATGTCGCAAACGATAGTGGCGGAATTGACTGTCTCGGAAAGCGCCGGGTCCAACGATTCGGGCTCCGTACCATTGCTACGCACTAACTCCTGCTTGGCTTGCAATGGCGTGGTCTGCGACCACGAAAAGCCGGGCAATAGAGTCGCAATCAGTAACAGCGAAAGTTGGCCTATCAAAGCGTTCATTTTCATCCTGTTGAAATTGGGTGTGCCCGGCGGGACACTGGCTGACAAATGATAGAGCACGATGGTCCGGTTTCATCACTCATACTTGGTACATGCCCATACCGAACATGCGATACTTTTCCTTCATGTTCATGTCATGGAAAGCGCAATACCTATCGACCCTCAACGGATTGTTTCCTGAAATCTTGGCCGACCACGCGGATGTAAACCGTGCCAAAGAAGTCTAAAGTCAAGAAATGCTGTCTGACCTACCAACGAACTCCACATGAGCATCCCCACCGCACAAGACATTGCAGCCCTGGTAGCTGCGGGTCAGATTGAACGGGCCATTGCTGATGCCACTGCAGCGCTGGCAAACCCACAGCTCCGCGCAGAAGAGTGCATGGCTCTGCTGGAACAGCGTTGTTGGTGCCATGTTATGCGCCTGGAGCTTCTGAAGGCCGAAGTCGACGCTCAGAGCATGGTCGCTCTGGCGCGGAGCAACAATACACCTGCTTTGCAAGCCCAGGCCCATATTTCCGCAGCAACGGTACATATTCGGAAAGGCCGCCCCCAAGATGCGCTCAAGGCGGCGCGGGCCGCGCTCAAGGCGGCTCTCAAAAGCGGCCAAAAAAGTCTGGAGGCGCGTGCTCTGGAGCGTACCAGCTACGCGCTGATCATGGCTGGCAAAGACGATGTTCTGGCACTATCCCATGCCCAGCAGGCCTTTGCGCTGTTTGAGCACTTGGGAGACCCCAAGGGGCAGGCGCAGGCATTGGGTCGCCAGTTCATGGTTTTGAGCGCCACGGGCCGCACAGTGGAGGCAGACAACGCAGCCCAGCGCATGCTGCACTTGGCTCAGCAGGCGGGCGCACTCTCTGAAGAAGCCGAGGCCCTCAACCTGCTTACTATCCACTTGGCCGACCATGCGGCAGGTCTAAGTTTGTACCGCCAGGCATTGACCGTGTATGAGTCCTCAGGGAACCTCATCGGGCGTGCCACCATCATTGGCAACATGGGCGACGTGTACAAAGAGCTGGGCCTGGACCGGCATGCCCGACGCCTGATCGAGACCGTGCTGGGCGTGTTTAGAGCTGCAGGCATGCACGAAGGTGTTTATGCCAACCTCACCAATCTGTTTGAAATCGAACTGCGCCGTGGTGACATTGCTGCAGCGCGCGCGATCGCTCGTGAAGCTACCGCCTTGCACCAGGCGATGCTGTCGCGCCGCGAGGCGGGGGCCCCGTACTATTTTGCCGGGCGATTGTCGGCTTTTGAGGGAAAAACAAAAGAAGCAGTAGGTTTGCTTGAAAAAGCAGCCGATGAATACGTCACCGAGGATGTGGGTTATGCCATGACCGCGCTGGCCTACGCTGCACAGTGCCGCTTGGCTGTAGGACAGCGTGTAGCCGCCCTCAAGGACACGCGCCGTGGCACCCAAATGCACTTGAGTGCCGGGCTTACCCCACAGAACGGTGGCGAGTCGGTCATGCTGTGGTGGCAGCACTGCCTGGCACTGCGCGCCAATGGCCTTTGGGCAGAGGCGTACACAGCGCTGCAGCAAGCGTGGCAGTTTGTGCTGGATGCCACGCAAGGGCTATCGGATGAGGGTTTGCGGCGCAACGCGTTGAACAAAAAACCCGAACACGTTGCAGTGACCCAGGCCTGGGTGACCCATGGTCGCGCCAGTGGCTTGCCGCTTGAGCAGGTGCAGGCCCACCTGCTGGGCGCGTCCAGCTTGAAGGAACCCTTTGAGCGGCTGGTGGACACCGGAATGCGCCTCAACGAGATCAAGACCGAAGCCGAGCTGTGCGAGTTTCTGGTGGATGAGGTTACTGAGATATCAGGCGCACGGCGGGTGTTGTTAGTGCTGCAAAGCGCCCCAGTGCAAGGCAGTAGCCCTGCGCTGGATATTGCCGGTTCGCTTGTGCCCCTGGCCGAAAGCGAGGCCGACCTGCTCACTTCCATTACGCCCTGGCTGGTTGAGGCGCGCCGCTCGCGCGCCGCCGCCCTTCGCCACGGGCCCGAGGGCGCAGAGCCACTAGACCAGCGCAGCTGCCTGATCGTGCCGCTGATCGCCCAGCGGGAGTTGCTTGGCTTTATTTATGCCGACATCGAGGGCCTTTTCGGCCGCTTCCACGTTGGCGACACACAGCTATTGACCATGCTGGCGGCGCAGGCGGCAGTCAGCCTGGCCAACGTGCGTGCAGCAGAAGCACTAGAGCGCAAAGTGATGGAGCGCACTGCCGAAGCACGCACAGCTCTGGCGCAGGCCGAGCAGCGCGCAACCGAGCTAGCCATCATCAATGGTGTCCAGCAGGGGATCGCCGGGTCGCTGGACTTTCAGGGCATCGTGGACCTGGTGGGTGACAAGCTGAGCGAGTTGATGGGCAGCAGCGATGTCGGCATTGAATGGCTGGACCATGACCGCCGCTCCGTTCGCTTCTTGTACACCCGGGAGCATGGCCAGCGGCTGCATCTTCCGGAGTTAATGCTCGCCGACGACGAAGCCCGGTGGAACGCCGCCAAAGGGCGCACGCCCTTTGTCAGCGCCACTCGCAAAGAGAAGTTTGAGATTGTGGTCCCCAGCATCGATGCCGCGGCCAGCGCCTTGAATGTGCCTCTTTTCATCGGCGACCACCGGGTCGGCGGCATCTCGGTGGCGGATCACCATCGCGACTACGCCTTCGGCGACGCCGAGGTCCGTCTGCTGCAGACGATCGGCTCGGCCATGGCGGTGGCACTGCAAAGTGCGAACCTTTTCGACGAGACGCAGCGCCGCACACGCGAAAGTGAGGCGCTGGCCGAGGTGGGACGTGATCTTTCGTCAACCCTGGACATTGAGCAAGTGATGCAACGCATCGCCCGCCGCGCACGCGAGCTACTGAGCGCGGACGACAGCGCGATCTTCGTTCCATCGGGAGCGGACCGCTACCGCGCCATCGTCGCGGACGGGACGATCGAACACCAACTGCGCAGTACCGAGGTGCGCACTGGCGAAGGCATCATCGGCAGCATCATCCAAAGCGGCCAGGCCGAGCAGGTGAACGACGCCGCACAGGACGCGCGCGCGCTGCAGATCGACGGCACGCCCGATGAGGCCGTGGAACGCCTGATGGTGGCGCCCCTTCGCGCGGCAGACCGGCCGTTCGGCGCAATCGCGCTATGGCGCTCAGGCGGCAAACCCTTCTTGCCGCACGAACTGGAGTTTCTTGTCGGCCTGTCGCTGGCGGCCAGCGTGGCGATGCGTAACGCAAGCCTCTTTGACGAGACGCGCGCCGCCAAGGTCGAAGCCGAGGCCGCGCGCAAGCTTGCCGAAAACGCCAACCAGCACAAGAGCGACTTCTTGGCCAACATGAGCCACGAAATCCGCACGCCGATGAACGCCATCATCGGTATGAGCTACCTGGCGCTGGGCACGCAACTCAACACGCAGCAAAGAGACTACGTGCAGAAGATTCAGCAAAGCGGCCAGCACTTGCTGGGCATCATCAACGACGTGCTGGACTTCAGCAAGGTCGAAGCGGGCATGCTGCACATTGACCCGGGTGATTTGTCACTCGAAGGATTAATGGACGATGTAGCCACCTTGATTGCCGAGAAAGCAGCCCAGAAGCAGTTAGAGCTGGTCATCGATGTCGCGCATGATGTGCCCAATGCACTGGTGGGCGATGCGCTACGGCTACGCCAGATTCTCATTAACTTTGCCAACAATGCGGTCAAGTTCACAGAGGCGGGGGAAGTGAGCATCACCGTGCGTGTGTCAGAGCGCACCGAGAGCGAGGTGCTGCTGCATTTCTCGGTTGCTGACACCGGCATTGGCCTTACTGAAGAGCAGATAGGGCGACTCTTTCAGAGTTTTCAGCAAGCGGACGTCTCCACCACGCGCAAGTACGGCGGTACCGGGCTGGGTCTGGCCATTTCCAAGCAACTCGCCCTGCTGATGGGGGGCAATGTCGGCGTGGAGAGTGAAGTGGGCAAGGGCTCTGTCTTCTGGTTTACCGCACGGATGGGCCTGGGCACGAGCGTACTGCCGCTGCATCGGCCTCGGCCCGATCTGCGCGGGAAGCGCATTCTGGTGGTGGACGATAACGAACACGCCCGCACGGTGATGCACGGCATGCTTGAGCACATGGGCTTTGAGGTGACTTCAGTGCCTTCGGGTGAATCCGCTTTGGCAAGCTTGGCGGCTAAAGACGCGCAACCCTTTGCAGTCGTTCTTTTGGACTGGCAAATGCCGGGCATCAACGGGCTGCAAACGGCCCAGCGCATCCAGGGGCTTGCGCTGCCCCAAGCGCCGCAGATGGCGATGGTCACGGCCTACTCTCGGCAAGACCTTCTGCCCCAGGCCATCACCTTGGGCATCACGGAGGTGCTAACCAAACCGGTTGGGCCTTCTTCTCTGTTTGATGCCTTGATACGCATGATGGGTGATGACAACAGCGTTAAACGCCTGCCGTATGCGACACCACGCGCTGCGGGCGGAGCATTGCAAGGATTGCGCGTGCTGCTGGCCGAAGACAACCCGATCAACCAGCAGGTAGCGCGTGAACTGCTGGCCGAAGTTGGCGTGCAGGTACAGGTGGCAGGCAATGGGCGCATCGCCGTGGAAATGGCTACGCTGGCGCGCTTTGATGCCATCCTGATGGACATGCAAATGCCTGAAATGGATGGCATTGACGCTACCCTAACTCTGCTGGCCCTGCCGGACTGGGCGGGTACGCCCATCATCGCCATGACCGCGAACGCCATGACCGCTGACCGCAAGCGCTGCCTGGATTCCGGGATGGTGGACTTTGTGGCCAAGCCGATTGAACCGGAGCAGTTGTTCAGGACGCTTTTGCGCTGGGCGGGTCAAGACAAAGCTGACAGACCCAACCCGATGTCTGCGCCGGAAGCCGGCAATGCAGCGGTGCCACAGGGAAAGCCCTTGCTGCCTGCACATATCGAAGGACTAGACCTACAGGCTGGCCTGCGCCGGGTGATGGGACGGGAAGACCGCTATATGGAGCTGCTGAATAACTTTGTGCTGGAGCAACAGGACGTGCCTCAACGCATCGAGGTAGCTATGCGCAGCGGCAAGCTTGCCGAGGCCGAGCGTATCGCCCATACGCTTAAAGGACTGGCTGGAACCATCGGCGCCGCAGCACTGCACGACGCAGCGTCCAAGCTGGAAGAGTCGATTCATTTAGACCATTGGGCGGGGGAGTTGATTGAAGTGCAAAGGTTGTTGGACGCAATAGTCGCTGCATTGCAACCGCTTCTTGGTGCGTACAGGGCCCAACACACCTTGGTCGTCAGCACTGGGCAGTCTGAAGCCCCCGATGCTGCTGCCGTTCAACGCAGCATGGATGCACTTATCGCCTTACTGCGTGCGGATGATGCCAGTGCCCAGCGGCTTTTTACAGAGCAGCTGGACGTATTCCGTGCCGCACTAGGCCAGCGTTTCCGGGACGTCAAAATTGCCATCGACAGCATCGCGTTGGACGAGGCGCTTGAAATTATTGAAGGGAGTAACGGATGACCAACAACACACTTGAGTCGCAGCGGTTTACGGTTTTGGTGGTGGACGATACGGCACCTAATCTCGTGCTGATGAACGACCTGCTGAAACCCCATTACACGGTCAAATCGGCAGCCAATGGGGCGAGGGCCCTCAAGATTGCCAACTCCGGCAGTCCGCCCGATCTGGTGTTACTGGACATCATGATGCCGGAGATGGATGGCTACGAAGTGTGCCGCCAACTGAAGGCCAACACCGCCACGCGCGATATCCCTGTGATTTTTCTTACCGCCAAAACCGAGACCAGTGACGAACAAATGGGTTTCGAGTTGGGTGCTGTGGATTACATCACCAAGCCCATCAGCCCGCCGATTGTGCTGGCGCGGGTAAAAACCAATTTGCAGAACAAAGCAGCCGCCGACTTTCTCAGAGACAAAAATGCTTACCTAGAGCAGGAGGTTGCACGCCGAACTGAGGAGGTGCGCGATATACAAGATGTCACCATTCTCACCATGGCGTCGCTGGCGGAGACGCGTGACAACGAGACCGGCAACCACATCATCCGTACCCAGCATTACGTCAAGCTTCTTGCGGTGCAGTTGCAGCAGCATCCGCGCTTTGCGCACTACCTGGACGATGCCACGATTGATTTGCTGTTCAAGTCTGCGCCGCTGCACGACATCGGCAAAGTGGGCATTCCCGACAGCATTCTGCTTAAGCCAGGCAAACTTACGCCTGAAGAGTTTGAGGTGATGAAAACCCACACCACGCTAGGAAAAACCGCAATTGAGTCAGCTGAATCGCGGCTGGGGAAAAACGTGCCCTTTTTGCTTTGCGCCAAAGAAATTGCCTATTCGCACCAGGAAAAGTGGGATGGCTCGGGTTATCCGCAGGGGTTGGCAGGCGACGCTATTCCGGTCTCTGCCCGCCTCATGGCCATTGCCGACGTGTACGACGCGCTTATCAGCCGCCGGGTTTATAAAGCGCCATTTACCCACGAAGCTGCCATGGCGATCATTGAGGAAGGCAGAGGTCGGCACTTTGATCCTGACGTGGTGGATGCGTTTGTCACCATCCAGATGCACTGCAAGGCTATCGCCGAGCGCCATGCCAACACCGATGAAGAATTGATGTCGGCTACCAAGTCGTGACTTGGAGGCCCGCTATGACTGCAATTAGTCGAAAGCGGCGACTCGACATCAAATAGGTTGCGTGTCAAGTCGTTGTCATTGAACACGATGCTGGAGACAGTGTCATCTGGGTAGGTGACTTGGCAGGGATGACTTATTGCTGCCAAAGCGCTATTATTTTAGTAGCTGCTCCCGCACTATCCATGGCCTAAAACGCCTATTGGGCTCGCAAAAACTCCGGTCAGGGCACGATTTTGACGCCCTTCCAAAACGCCACCCGCCCCTGGATATTGGCCGCCTCGGGTTTGGGGTCGGCGTAGTACCAGGCGGCGTCGGTGTTCATCTCGCCCGCCACCATCAGCGAGTAGTAGCTGGCTTGGCCTTTCCAGGCGCAGCTGGTTTTGTGGTTGCTAAAGCTGATGAACTCGCGCTTCAGGCTGGATTCGGGGAAGTAGTGGTTGCCTTCAATGGTCACGATGTCATCGCTCTCGGCAATGACGGTGTCTTTCCAAATAGCTTGCATGGGGTCTCCTGATGGATGGTGGTGTGGGTGTGGGGATGTGGACTTGGGTGGCGGGCGTCATTGTGCAAGGCGCAGCCCGGAAAACTGCCAACGGGTCGCGGGCGGAAAAAAGTTGCGGTAGGTGGCGCGGCTGTGGCCCGCCGGGGTGGCCAGGCTGGAGCCGCGCAACACTTGCTGCCCCACCATGAATTTGCCGTTGTACTCGCGCACTGCGCCGCTGCGCGGCCGAAAACCGGGGTAGGGCTCGTAGGCCGAGCGCGTCCACTGCCAGGCCTGGCCCAGCATGTCTGCCAAGGCGGATGCGCCACAGGCGTGCTCCCATTCAAACTCGGTGGGCAGGCGCGCACCTGCCCACTCGGCATAGGCGGCGGCTTCATAAAAACTCAGGTGGGTGACTGGGGCCAGCAGGTCTAGCGGCTGCACGCCCTGCAAACCAAAGACCTGCCAGGCATCGCTGGGGCAGCGCGGGTCGCCCGGCGCTATCCAGTACAAGGGCGCGGCCCAAGCCTGGGCTTGCACCAGAGCCCAGCCGTCAGAGAGCCACAGCATGGGGTTGGCATATGCACCGTCGTTGACAAAGGCCAGGTACTCGCCGCAGTTGACCAGCCGGTGTGCCAACTGAAATGGCGCGACCTGGCGCAGATGGCGCGGGGTCTCATTGTCAAAAGCGAAGGCCTGAACACCATCGGCTGCGTCATCGCATCCGGCCTGCACCGCACCGCCTTCAAAGCGCAGCCATTGCAGGGCCTGGGGTGCGGGGGTTAGTAGGGGGGCCGCAGGGGCACGGCAAGCGTCTGGTAGCGCCCCGTAGGCCGGGAGCAGGGGGTTACTGAAAAACAGGTGCAGTACGTCGGTGAGCAACAACTCCTGGTGCTGTTGCTCGTGATTCAGCCCCAGCGCGATCAGGGGCAGGGCCGGGTGCGCATCGTCCAGGTGGGTGATGAGTGTGGCCATGGCCGCATCCACATGCTGGCGGTAGGCATGGATCTCGGCCAGCGCGGGCCGGGTCAGCAGGCCGCGCTGGGGCCGGGGGTGGCGCGGACCCAGGGCTTCGTAGTAGGAGTTAAACAGGTAGGCCAGTCGGTTATCCCAGGGCACATAGCCCGGTGCGAAGGCCTGCAGCACGATGGTTTCAAAAAACCAGGTGGTGTGCCCCAAATGCCATTTGGTGGGGCTGGCATCGGGCATGGATTGCACGCACTGGTCCTCGGCCGTCAAGGGGCTGGCCAAAGCCAGGCTGTAGTGTCTGAGCTGCTGGTAGCGCGCGAGCAAAGCGTCCATTGCGGGTGTATCCATGGTGGCAGGGTTGGGGTGATGCTGCCATGGTAGCGACCTGTAGCGCAGTTCGCTGGCGCACAGACAGCGGGCGGTTTGTAGCGCACTCTTCGCCCCATTGACCGCATGGTCAAAAGAAACCCCAAGGAATGAATATGAACGCTTCTACCCCCACATCGCGTTGGTTTGCACCGGCGGCGCTGTGCGCCACACTCATCGGTTTGTCGGCCTACGCAGTGGCTAGCGACACAGCGACCCCAGAGAAAACGCGACGCTACCAGGAAGACCGCCAAGCCTGCCTGCGCGGAGACACCAACCAAGTGCAAAGTGCCTGCCTGAAAGAGGCCCAAGCGCGCTACGCCGAAAAGCCCGGTGCCACACCCGAGCTGAGCTCGGCCCAGCTGCAGCAAAACGCCAACGCGCGCTGTGATGTCCTGAAGGGCACAGACCGCGGCGACTGCCTGGCCCGCATGCGCGGCGAAGGCACCACCCAGGGCAGCGCCCAAAGCGGCGGCATCTACCGCGAGCTGCTTACGCCAGGTACGCAGGTGTCTCCGTCCAAGTAGGGGGAATACCGGTGTCGCTGGGCAGGTAGACCACTTTGTTGCGACCGGCGCTTTTGGCCTGGTACAAGGCCTGGTCGGCGCGCTCTAGCAGGCTCTCCGGGCCAATATCGCTGGGGCTCATCAGGGCCACGCCAATGCTGACCGTCACCTGGCCCACCACGTCGATCTGACTGGCTTTGACGTTGTGACGGATTTTTTCTGCCACCGCGATGGCCTCTGCAGCGTCGGTCAGGTCGGGCAGCAAGATAACAAACTCTTCACCCCCAAAGCGGGCTACAAAGTCGGTGCTGCGGGTGCTGGCCTGAAGCTGCCGGGCCAGGGCGCGCAGCACGGTATCTCCGGCCGCGTGCCCGTGGGTATCGTTGACGCGCTTGAAGTGGTCAGCGTCGATCATCAGCAGCGCAAACTCGCGGTGGGTGCGGTGGTACAGGTGCTCCAGCTCCACTAACTTTTCATCCAGCCTGCGCCGGTTGTTCACGCCGGTCAGGGCGTCCTCGGTCGCCAGGCGCTCCAGTTCGGCATTGGCCTGGGTGAGCTCCGCAGTGCGCACTTGCACGGTGGCGTCCAGCGTGGCATTGGCCTCCAGCAGCGCATGTTCTTTGTCCAGCAAGGATTGGGTCATGGACTGGAATGATTCGTTCAGCAAAGCAATTTCACGCACGCCATCGTCGTGCAGTACCGGCACATCGGGCGCGCGGGCCTGGATTTTTTGTGCAAAAAACACCAACCGCTCAATCGGCTGACTCACACGCTGGGCCAGCCAATAGGCCAGCGCCGCAAACAGCAAGGCGGCAATCACGCCGGCGCCGAACAGCTGGTTGCGCAGCATGTGCACATCTTGCAGTGCCTCGTCCAGCGGCTGCCGTACGGCAATCTTCCAGCCCAGGCCGCGCGCAGACGGTGCATCCACCGGCTGGATGCTGGTGAGGTAGGTGCGGTCATCTGACCAGCGCAAGGATGCGTAGGTGGTGGCCGTCTCGGTGGTGGCCATGAGTTGCTGCTTACCCACCAGGTGTTGGGGGTAGAGCACGGCACCGTCTTTGTCCAGGATGAGCACCTCGGCCTTGCGTTTCATGCCCTGGTGGTGCACTGCAGACTCCACAGAATCCGTAACCCAGCGCCAGTGGGCATGGGCACCCAGCACACCTACCACTTGGCCCGTGGCATCGTGGATGGGGGCCGCAAAGTCGATAAACCGCAGGGGCTCGCCGTTGGTGTTGGCAGGCAGCAGTTTGGCGAGCAATATCGCCTCATGCACATCGCCAGTGAAGGCATTTTTCAGGGCCGACTGAAACCAAGGCCGCTGGGTGACGGAATTGCCTACCAACAAGCCGTCTGCAGCCTGGCGCACCGTGCCAGCAGCGTCTGCCACGCCAATCCAGGCGTATTCGCGGCGCACTTGCCTGCGGCGCTGCAGAGACTTGATGACATCGGGGTCGTCAAAATTGCCGCGTACAAAGTGCGGCTCTTGGCTGAGCAGCACGATTTCAAGTTCGCGCTCATACAACTGGTTTCCGAGCAGCTCCGCCGCCGCCCTGGCGGTACTGTGCAGGGCTTCGCCGCTGGCGCGCTGCATCTGCTCCGTGGCTTTGCTGCCCACATACAGCCCAACGCATAGGAGGGTGAGTAGCGACAAGCTTCCAAACCACAATGTCAGCCGAAAGCGCAGGCTGTTTTTTTGATGTGCAGGGGTCTGACTGGAGAGCATGGTGGGGAATACAAGCGCCAACGATAGAATTTTCAGCCATTGGACCTTCAGAACGGACTGGGGTCAAGCGGCCCGCCGCAAGTGCAGCAACCTAACAACTGTATCCCAAACCCCAGGCGGCAACACGCGGGTGCCGCCTGCGCAGTGGTACGCTTCTCCTGCAATTTCGCGCAAAAACGACTTATGAAACTTCGTACTCTGATTCTTGCGAGCTTATGCGGCTTGGGCGTGCATGCGCTGCAGGCCGCCGACATTTACCGCTGGGTGGACGACCAGGGCCAGACCCAGGTGTCTGACGTGGTGCCCGAAAAATACCGCGACAAGGCCACACGTCTCAATTCCAGAAAATACGAGTTGACATCGGAACAAAAGGCCGACGCCCGCGACCGCGCGGTGTACGAGGCGCGGCGCGCCCGGGATGAAAACGACATGCAGCGCCAGGCCCAGTACGAGGCCGAGGCCCAAGACAGCGCGCGCAGGTACCAGGCGGAACAAGCGCTAGCCAGGGCCCGGGCCAAAGCCAACCAGAACAACCAGCCGTCCGCCAGTGACAGTGCCAAGAGCCAGTGTGAAGACCAATGGCGGCGCTACAACGACGGCGTCGCCTGCTTCAGCCGCTTTGCTGCGGGTAATACGGGCGGCTCAGTCCGCATACGCCCTGAGGCCTATCAGTATTGCACTGATGCGCAAATTCCCCCTTCGTCTTGCCCGCCGCCCCAGGCGCGTTGAATCTGCGACCCCTATAAACATGAAGCTATCTAACCTGCGCTGGAAGTATTGGTTTGTTCGCCTGCTATTGGCACTGACATTTCTCTATGCGGCTTTGCTGGCCGCCATTTGGTGGGGGCAAGAGGCCTTGCTCTTCGCGCCGCAGCCGCTGCCACAAGACCATGTTTTCAAGTTTGGCAACGATGTGCACGAGCGCTGGATTGAGGTGCCCGGTGCCCGGCTCAACGCCTTGCACTTGCAACTGCCCAACCCCAAGGGCGTCGTGTTCTTTTTGCATGGCAACTCCGGCAATTTGGAGAGCTGGTTTGTGAATGCAGACTTTTATCGGCGCGCCAACTTTGACATGTTCATGATCGACTACCGCGGCTACGGCAAGAGCAGCGGCAGCATCCAGAGCCAAGCCCAGTTAGAGGCCGCTGCACTAGAGGCCTGGAAGCAGATAGCGCCACAGTACGCGGGCAAGCGGCGCGTGATCTACGGCCGCTCCATCGGCACGGGCTTGGCCAGCGCCTTGGCCGCCCAGGTGCAGCCGGAGCAGACCATACTCGTCTCACCCTACCAAAGCATGCTGGCCCTGGCGCAGCAGCACTACCCCTGGGTGCCCGCCGCGCTGCTGCGCTACCCACTGCGCACCGACTTGGCTGTGCCCCTGCTGCGTGGCCCGCTGCTGCTGGCGCATGGCGAACTCGACACGCTGATACCACCGGTTAATAGCCAAAAGCTGCAGCAGCTTTTGCCAGGGGCCAAGCTCACCCTCGTGCCCGGCGCGAGCCACAACGATTTACAACGCTTTGATGTCTACCTGGATGCGGTGCGCGCAGCCATGGTTGGGCCGTGATCGACAGAGGTCTGTGTAAACAAAAGTAAACCGGGTCAACTGCGCAAATTGACCTCGCGTTGAATACACAAGCCAGAACATTTTTGGCTCGCTTATGACAGCCGGAGCACCCTCGGTAGTCACCTTATGAGTGAGTTTTAACCATGTTGAATATCAAGTCCCTGATTGCCGCCACCGTGTTGACCAGCGTAGCCGCAGTGTCTTTTGCCGCCACTCCGGTTGCTGCACCCGCAGCCCCCGTGGCTCCCGCCACCCCAGCGGTCGCTGTAACTGCTGCGCCCGCCGCAGTAGTGGCACCCGCAGCACCGGCTGCACCTGCTGTCGCAGCCCCTGCCGCAAAAGACAAAGTGCATGCCAAGGCGGACGCGAAGCACATCAAACACGTCAAAGCCGTGAAGCCTGTCAAAGCTGAAAAGACTGAAAAAGTAGAGAAAGAAACTGCAGCCAAGCCAGCTGCGCCTGCCAAGATGTAAGCACTTCGCAGTTCTGCCAAAGAGAAGGGCACTTGGGTAACCGGGTGCCCTTTTTTTCATGCTGGGTTCGGCGGGATTTGGGGTATCTTCTGCCCACTTCGTCCTGCCAACCCACACCATGCGCACTAAAAACTGTCCCATCCTCACGCTTGCCCTGCCCCTGTTGTTTGCCAGTGCGCTGAGTGCGCAGGCTGCGCCAGACAAAGCCTCCGACACCGACGCTACTGCGGCGTCCACCACCCCACCCAAGTGGGACGTGAACGCCCCGCCCGGCGAGCGCAGCACCGTGAAGCTGGATGTGCGCAGCGGCACCTGGATGAGTGTGGACGTGAGCCCGGATGGAAAAGCACTGGTGTTTGACCTGCTGGGCGACTTGTACACCTTGCCCATCACCGGCGGCGAAGCCAAGGCGCTGACCCACTCGATGGCGTGGGAAATGCAGGCGCGGTTTTCGCCCGACGGCAAACGTATTGCGTATGTGAGCGATGCGGGGGGCGGCGACAACCTCTGGATTGCCAACGCCGATGGCAGCAATGCCAAAGCGCTGACAACTGAGGATTACCAGCTACTCAACAACCCCGCCTGGGCACCCAATGGCGACTATGTGATTGCCCGCAAACACTTTGTCGGCACGCGCTCTTTGGGCTCCGGTGAGATCTGGGCCTTTCATACCGGTGGTGGCAAGGGCGTGCAGCTCAATGAAAAGCCCAATTGGCAAAAAGACCTGGGCGAGCCGGCCTATTCGCCCGATGGCCGCTATGTGTACTACTCGCGCGATACCACCGCGGGCAAAAGCTTTGCCTATAACAAAGACAGCAACAAACAGATCTTCGAAATCTTCCGCATGGATCAGCAAACTGGTGAGACCGAGCCTTTTGTCAGTGGCCCCGGCGGTGCGGTGCGGCCTACGCCATCGCCCGATGGCAAATACCTGGCCTTTGTGCGCCGCATCCGCAACCAGAGCACGCTTTTTTTAAAAGACCTGAAGACCGGGCGCGAGTTTGCGGCCTGGGGCCAATTGGAGCGCGATTTGCAAGAAGCCTGGTCGGTGCACGGGGTGTATCCGTCTATGGCCTGGCTGCCAAGTTCGCAGGAAATTGTGCTGTGGGCGCGGGGCAAGATTTGGCGCGTGAATCCGTTCAAGAAAACGGCGGCCGAGATTCCCTTCCAAGTTCAAGACACCCGCGAAATACGCAAGGCCGTGCGCTTTGAAACTCCAGTGGCGCCCGACCAGTTTGATGTGAAACAACTGCGCTGGATGCAGGTGACGCCCGACGACAAGCGCGTGGTGTATTCGGCGCTGGGCTATTTGTATGCTAAAGACCTACCCAACGAAAAGCCCAAACGCCTCACCCAGCGTAGCGATGCGTTTGAGTTTTACCCCAGCTTGTCAAAGGATGGCAAAGCGCTGGTGTTTGTGACTTGGAACGACAAGGATCAAGGCAGTGTGCGCACGCTGGATTTGCAGACCGGCAAAGAAACCGTGTTGACAGACACGCCGGGCAAATACCTGCAACCTCGCTTCTCGCCCGATGGCAAAACGGTGGTCTACGTGAAAAGCAAAGGCGGCTACCTGACAACGCCCTGGAACGGTCTAGACACCGGCGTCTACCTAGTGCCCGCTGCCGGTGGAAAAGCCCCTGTGCGCATTGCCAAAGACGGCGATGCACCGCAATTTGGCAGCCGCAACGACATGGTGTTTGTGACTCGCCAGGGCGAGAAGGACGAGGTGGACTTGTTCAGCAAGCTGATCAAGATTGACCTGGCCGACCCGTTCAAAGAAACCGAAATAGCCAAGAGCGAATTCGTCGGCGAATTTCTGGTCTCGCCGGACGGCAAATGGCTCGCCTTCACCGAGCGCTTTCACAGCTACGTGACACCACTACCCCAATCCAGCAAGGCCATCACCGTGGGCAGCAAGATGACGGCGCTGCCAGTGAGGCAGCTCGATGTGAATGCCGCAGAGTCTTTGCACTGGGCGGCGGACAGCAGCAAGCTGCATTACGGACTGGGCAACCAGTTGTTTACCGCCGAGCTAAAGAACGCCTTTGCATTTGTACCCGGCGCACCGCAAGAGTTGCCCAAGCCGCCAGAGGCCGGAGTGCCCGTGGGCTTTAGCCAAGCCGCCGACAAGCCGACCGGCATCACCGCCATCACCGGCGCGCGCATCGTCACCATGCGGGGCGATGAGGTGATTGCTAACGGCGTGATCGTGGTGCAAGGCAACCGCATCACGGCAGTGGGGCCGCAGGGCCAGGTGACGGTGCCAGCGGGTGCGTTGGTCATTGATGCGGCGGGCAAAACGGTGATCCCCGGCTTGGTAGACGTGCACTGGCACGGCGGCATGGGCGAAGACGACATCATTCCGCAGCAAAGCTGGGTGGACTATGCCTCGCTCGCATTTGGTGTGACCACGCTGCATGACCCGTCCAATTCCAGCACCGAAATATTCACCCACGCCGAGATGCAGCGTGCAGGCACCGTGGTGGCACCGCGCATCTTCTCTACGGGCACGATTTTGTACGGGGCCAAGTCCCCCTACACCGCGGTGATCAACAGCGAAGCGGATGCGCTGACTCACCTGAAGCGCCTGAAGGCCGATGGTGCCATCAGCGTGAAGAGCTACAACCAGCCCCGGCGCAATCAGCGCCAGCAGGTGCTGGAAGCAGCGCGCCAAACCAACATGATGGTGGTGCCTGAAGGCGGTTCGCTGTTTCAAATGAATATGAGCATGGTGGTGGATGGCCACACCGGCGTGGAGCACGCCATCCCTGTGGCCAAAGCCTATGACGATGTGAAGCAACTCTGGTCACAAACCGGCGTGGGCTACACACCCACGCTGAATGTGGCCTACGGCGGGCTGGACGGGGAGCACTACTGGTATGCGCGCACAGATGTGTGGAAGCACCCTATCCTGTCCAGGTACGTGCCACGCACGGTGCTGGAGCCGCGCGCCGTGCGCCGCGAGACCGCGCCCGAGGAAGACTTCAACGTCATCCGCGTAGCCCAAACCGCTACCGAGCTGGGCCGTGCGGGAGTCAAGATCAACATCGGCGCACACGGCCAGCGCGAGGGCTTGGGCGCGCACTGGGAGATGTGGATGTTTGGCAAGGGCGGTATGACGCCGTTGGAGGCGATACGCACCGCCACCGCCAACCCTGCGCACTACCTGGGCATGGACAAAGACATTGGCTCGCTAGAGGTGGGCAAGCTGGCGGACTTGGTGATTGTGGACGGCGACATCTTGGCCGACATCCGCCAGTCCGATCAGATTCACCGGGTGATGCTCAATGGCCGCCTGTACGACCCTGCCACGATGAACGAAGTGGGCCAGCGTACGCGTGCGCGCAAACCGTTTTTCTTTGATGGGGCCGAGGGCTCTACGGTGCCGGTGCAGGTGCGTGCGCACGCGCACGGAGATGAGGACTGAGACCGGGCTTACTGCTTTCAGCGGCCGCTATTTAGGCCCCAAAGCGTCAGACCATTTCTCTAGCGAAATCACCACCGAAGAAATGTCCATGGCGTTTTTAACGATGGTGCGCCAAGCGTCAGAGTCCACCTGCACGCCGTAATGCGACAGTGGCTGCTGCCGGTTCTTCTGGGCCAGCAGCTCGGCCAGCTTTTCGTCCGAGAGATCCATGCCCAGAGAGCCCAGCACCCGGCGCTTCTCGGTCACCATGCCCGACACGCGGATGAGCTTGACCAGCCGTTCCTGCAGCGTTGCATTGTTGGTCACCTCTTGGGCGCGTTTGTAAATCAGCTCGTTCACCAGCGCGCCCAGCGCCACCTCGTCGCTGGTGTTGATAGAGCGCCAGGTGATGGTTCCCGTGAAGCGGATGAGGCCCCGCTTGAGCTCCAGTGCGGGCTCGTGGATTTCATGCACATGGTAGAAATTGAAGCCCACATCATTCCATCCCAGTGCGTCAAACTGCTCCCATTGCCCGTTGGCAAGAAACTGGAGTCCAACGCTGATGTGGCTGTGGCGTGTGTCGGTTCTTGACATTCCAGTCTGTCCTCTTTGGTTTGACGCGCATATTGCCACGGTCTGCGGATTGCCGATACTGAAACGCGCAGATATGATGGACTGACTATGAAGCCGTGGCCTGTTCACTTCCTTCGTGCCTGTCTTGTGGGCTGCTTGTTCGGTGCCATGGGTGTGCAGGCCGTGTCGGCGCAGCCCTTGCCAATCAATGTGGATGCAGGCAATCCGCCCTTCATGTACGTTGCAGCAGGCGCTACAACACCCTCTGGTGTCTACCCGGCTGTTGTCACTGAAATATCCAAAAGACTGGGCACATCCGTAGCCCTGGGGGGCTTGCCCTGGGCCCGCGTGCTGCAAGAGATAGACCGAGGCCGCGCCGGTGCTGCCGGGCTCTACAAAAATGAAGAACGTGCTGCCAAGTACGACTACAGCGATCCTATCTTTGTAGAGCGGATCGCAGTCTTTTTCAATACCAAAAACCCGATCGAATTCAAATCGATTCGAGACCTCCACGGCAAGCGCATTGGCTTGGTGCGGGGTTGGAGCTATGGCGATGTGTTTGATCTGGCGCGCAAGAACAAGCATCTGCTGGTAGAGGAAACAGCTGCGGACCGCAACAACTTTATGAAACTCTCTTTGGGTCGCGTCGATGCGGTGCTGGCTGTGGTCGAGTCCGGCGAGCGTTTGCTGGAGGAGGGTGCCGGGGACTTTGCTTACCTCAAAATGGCCCCTACACTGCTGATCCGAAATCCGGCGTATCTGGCCTTTTCCAAGAAGGCAGGGCAACTCGAAACCCTCAGGCTGTTCAATCTGGAACTCGAGAAAATGGTGAAGGACGGTAGCCTTGAAAAACTGGTTCGCCAAGAACTTTCTCGGTAAGGCTCGCTCCGGTTTTGGCCATGGCCGCAAGCTAGTGTGGCTGCTGGCAAGCGGCTTGTGGGCGGCCCACGCCTTGGCAGCGAACAGCATGGGCGCAATGCCACCTCCCGGCCCCAAACCTCAGGTCGGCAAGCGCATTATTTTTGTGGCGGCAGATTTTAAAAACGCTGGCGTGATTGGCGTGTACCGGGGGCTGGAGGCTGCGGCGCGCACCTTGGCTTGGAAAGTGGACGTGGTGGACGGGCAAGGGAAGCCAGACGTGCTGGCCCGGCTGATGGATAGCGCCGTCGCTGATGGCTATGACGGCATCGTCTTGGGCGGCTTTGACGCGAGCAAGTTTGGTGCGCAAGTTGCCTTGGCCAAAAAGGCGGGCCGAAGTTTGGTGGGTTGGCATTCTGTTAAGGAGCCTGGCCCGACACGCGATCTGTTTACCAATGTGGCAACCGACACCAACGAAGTGGCACGCATGGCCGCAGACTTTGTGATTCAGGATGCCAGGGCCGCGAAGAAGGAACTGGGCGTTGTTATCTTTAACGACAGCGAGTTTGCCGTTGCCAACGCCAAGACGGAGGTGATGACCAAGACCCTGGAGGCATGCGCTGGCTACCAGCGCTGCAAGCTTTTGGCGGTACAAAACGTAGCCATAGCCAAGGCCAACACGGTGATGGGTGAGGTGGTGGCCAAGCTCGCTGCCGACCACGGCACTGCCTGGACGTATTCGCTGGCGATCAACGATATTTACTTCGACCACTTGGGTACCGCGCTTGCCACGGCGCGGCGCACGGATGTGCAAAACGTCTCTGCGGGTGATGGCTCCAACAAAGCCTTTGCCCGCATTGAATTGGGCAGTGGGCAGCAAATCGCTTCCGTGGCCGAGCCGCTGAAGATGCAGGGCTACCAACTGGCCGATGAACTCAACCGCGCCTTCGCCAGGGCACCGCACAGCGGCGTGGTATCCAAGCCCATCCTCGTGACCCAGGCCTTGCTCAAGACCACGGGCAAGCGCGGAATCGAGTCTATGCTGGGCTTTGAAGCGGCCTATGAGGCTGTGTGGAAGAAGGGTCGATAGTGGCGCTTGTCGCCTTTTGGTCATGAACGTTTTTCGGTTATGTTCGGTCAGGGACTGCCATGAACAAAAACAACCTCTCCGAGAGCGACACCGTCGACAAATACATCCGCCCCGCCATCGTGCAGGCCGGATGGCACACGCTCGACCAGATTTACGCCCAATATCCTCTGCGCGCCGGTCGTGTGGTGGTCCGCGGTAAAAGCGCCAAACGTGACCCATCTACAGTGCTGTTTGCCGACTTGGTGTTGTTTTTGAAGCCCAACATTCCACTGGCGGTGGTGGAGGCCAAAAAGTCTCGCCTTTCGATGCAAGCGGGTATGCAGCAGGCTATTGACTACGCGCAGCTACTCGATGTGCCATTTAGCTTTTCCAGCAATGGTGAAGGGTTTGTGTTTCGCGATGCCACGCTGGCGACGGGCGTGTTGGAGCAAAACCTCAGCCTTGACCAGTTTCCCTCGCCCCACGAGCTGTGGGCGCGCTATTGCAAATGGAAAGGCTGGGCACCTGAAGTCCAGCGCGTTGCCGAGTTTGACTACGCCCCCGCGAAGTCTCCGCGCTACTACCAGCTCAATGCCATCAACCGCACCGTCGAGGCCATTGCCAACGGCCAAAACCGCGTGTTGCTGGTCATGGCCACCGGCACCGGCAAGACCTACACCGCGTTCCAGATCATCCACCGCCTATGGAAGTCGCCCTGGCGCGCGGATAAGCCCAGCGGCCAAAAGCGCATTTTGTTCCTGGCCGACCGCAATATTTTGATTGACCAAACTATGGTCAACGACTTCCGACCGTTCAAAGGCGCTATGGCCAAGCTCAGCCCCAATGCGAAGGGCATTGAGCGCGTTAACGCACAAGGCCTGGTTGAGCTTGAAGAGGTGGATTTGGCAGTGAACAAAACCACCAAGCTGGTGGACAAGAGCTACGAAATTTACCTCTCGCTTTACCAAGCGGTGAGTGGCACCGATGAGTCGCAAAACATCTACAAACAGTTCAGCTCCGACTTCTTTGACCTCATCGTGGTGGACGAATGCCACCGTGGCAGCGCGGATGAAGACTCCGCCTGGCGTGAAATCCTGACCTACTTTGCCAGCGCCACGCAGGTCGGCCTGACCGCTACGCCCAAGGAAACCAAAGAGATTTCTAACAGCGATTACTTTGGAGCGCCCCTCTACACCTACAGCCTGAAGCAAGGCATTGAAGACGGATTTTTGGCACCCTACAAAGTCATTCGCATCGATCTGGACAAAGATGCCTTTGGCTGGCGCCCCACGGCCGGCATGACAGACAAACACGGCCATGTGATTGAAGACCGCATTTATACCGGCACCGACATGAACCGCAAGCTGGTCTTGGAGGCTCGCGACGAAGCCGTGTCCACCAAGATAACTGCCTATCTGAAAGCCACCGACCGCTACGCCAAAACCATCGTATTTTGCGAAGACATAGACCATGCCGCCCGCATGCGCCAGGCCCTGAGCAACGCCAATGCCGACATCTGCGCCACCCATCCCAAATACGTGGTGCAGATCACTGGCGACAACCCTGAAGGCAAGCGCGAGCTAGACAACTTCATCAACCCCGAAGCGATCTATCCGGTGATCGCCACCACGTCCAAACTCATGAGCACCGGCGTGGATGCTCAAACCTGCAAAGTCATCGTGCTGGACCAAAACATCAAGTCCATGACACTGTTCAAACAAATCATTGGCCGTGGCACCCGCCTGCGTGAGGATTTGGGCAAAACCTGGTTCACCATCCTCGACTTCAAGCGCGCCACCGAACTGTTTGCCGACAAAGACTTTGACGGCGAGCCGGTACAGATTTACGAACCCAAGGCGGGCGACCCCATCGCGCCACCGGATGACGCACCGGATATGCCGGGCGCACCCACATCCGTTCAGCCTGAGCCTGTCGAAGGCCAGCCTGCAAACCCACTCGGCCCCTTTGCCCTCGGTAACGACGGCCCCAAAAAGTACATCGTCGGCGCCATGGTCACTGTTACCGTCGCCCGCGAGCGCGTGCAATACCTCAACGCCCAAGGCAAACTCATCACTGAAAGCCTGCGCGACTACACCCGCATCAACCTCACCAAACGATACGACTCGCTCGACAAGTTCCTCCAGGCCTGGAACGATGCCGACCGCAAAGCCGCATTGATCCAAGAGCTGGAAGGCCAGGGCGTGCTGATCGAGGCACTGGCCGAAGAACTGGCCAGCACCGGCCTCACCAACCTCGACCCGTTTGATTTGCTGCTGCACGTGGCCTACAACATGCCCGCGCTCACCCGGCGCGAGCGCGCCAACCGCGTCAAAAAGCGCAACGTATTCACCCAGTACGGCCCCGTAGCCCGCAAAGTCATTGACGCGCTTTTGGACAAATACGCCGATGAGGGTATTGCGACCATCGAGGCCGACACGGTTTTCAACGTGCAGCCCTTCACCGACATGGGCCGCCCCGGCGAGCTGATTAAAAGCTTTGGTGGCCGCCCGCAATACCTGAGCGCTGTGCAAACTCTGGAGCGTGAGCTGTACGCAGCTTCTTAAATATCCACAATTATCCACATTTGGATAAAATATCTAAATTGAGATAATTTCGGATATTCCATGTTGTATTACCCCCGCACCACCCTCGCTGCCGAACTGGCCAACGCCCTGCAGGGCAAAGCCGCGTTCAGCGACGCGCCGAATGGCCTGTTCTTGGCAGCACCCCGGCGCACAGGCAAGTCCACTTTTTTGCAGGCAGACCTTATGCCCGAACTGGCCCGCCGCCAAGTGGTGGTGGTTTATGTGGATTTGTGGGCCGACCAAAAGCGCGACCCCGGCAGCCTGATTGCAGAAGCCGTGGGCCGCGCGCTCATGAAGCAGCTGGGCGTGGTGGCCAAAACTGCCAAATCCGCTGGGCTGGAAAGCATCAGCGTGGGGGGCATCAAAATCGACACCTCCAAAATCGGTCGGGTAGACGGCACCACGCTGGCGGATGCTTTGCGTGCCTTGGTCGAAGCCGCTAAAAACCCGGTGGCACTGATCATTGACGAAGCCCAGCACGCCCTCACCAGCGAGGCGGGCGAGACCGCCATGGCCGCGCTCAAGTCCGCCCGTGACCAACTCAACCGCCCCGGCCTGGTCAAGCTCATGCTGGTCATGTCGGGCTCAGACCGCGACAAACTCTTGCGCCTGGTTAACACCAATGCAGCGCCGTTCTATGGCTCCCAAATTCAGCGTATGCCTGAGCTGGGGCCAGACTTCATTGCCCACATCGCCCAGCTCATTGCGCACCAGCGCCCAGACTTGGTGGAGATAAACCAAGCTACCTTGCATGAAGCATTTGTGCTGTTTGGCCAGCGGCCCCAGTTTTTTATGGAGGCCTTGGGCCAAGTGTTGAGTCCTCTGGCCACCCACACCGGGCGGTTTGAAGAGGCCATGCTCGCCAAAGCGCACCAGCAGCAGCAAACCGATGAGGCCCAGATGCAGAGCGACTACACCGCTCTCAAACCCTTGGAGCAAGCCGTACTGTGGCGCATGCTGGAGCTGGGCAACCGCTTTCGCCCCTACGACGCAGATGCCCTGCAGTTCTACAACGAAAAAACGGGTGACAAAGTTAGCGTGGCCAAGGCCCAAAAAGCACTGGAGAGCCTGCGCACGCACCAGCCCAGCCTCATCTGGAAATCCGCCCGCAGCGAATACGCCGTGGAAGACGCGGCCATGCTCCGCTGGTACACCCAGCGCCTTGCAGCAGGCACATGGCCTCCAGTCAGCCCGCAACTCGACTGGTTGGAAGAATAAATAGCTACTAAATTCATAGCTGCCCCCGCACTATCCACGGCCTAGAACGCCGATTGGGACCTCAATTTCACCAAGCCCCCTACCCAACATGTCCAACCTCTCCAGCGTCATCAAATCCATCCAGGACGTGATGCGCCAAGACAGCGGCGTCGATGGCGACGCCCAACGCATCTCCCAACTCACCTGGCTCTTGTTCCTCAAAGTGTTTGACGCGCTGGAAGAAGAGCTGGAGCTCACCCGCGACAGCTACACCAGCCCCATCCCGGAAGCCATGCGCTGGCGCAACTGGGCCGCCGACGCAGAGGGCATCACTGGCGACACCCTGCTGGCCTTTGTGAACAACGACCTGTTTACCGCGCTGAAAAATCTGCGCGGCGATGCCCAGCGCAACCCGCGCGGGTTTGTGGTGCGCGGCGTGTTTGAAGACGCCTACAACTACATGAAAAGCGGCCACCTGCTGCGCCAGGTCATCAACAAGCTCAACGCCATCGACTTCAACCGCCAGAGCGAGCGCCACCAGTTCAACGACCTGTACGAAAAAATTCTCAAAGACCTGCAAAGCGCCGGCAACGCGGGCGAGTTCTACACCCCCCGCGCCGTCACCCAGTTCATGGTGGACATGGTCAACCCCCAACTGGGCGAAAAGGTGCTGGACCCGGCTACCGGCACCGGCGGCTTTCTGGTCTGCGCCATTGAACACATGCGCAAGCAGGTGCAAAACACCGAGCAAGAAGCCGTGCTGCAAGCCTGCATCGGCGGTGTCGAGAAGAAGCAATTGCCCCACATGCTGTGCGTCACCAACCTCATGCTGCACGGCATCGAGGTACCCAGCCAGGTGGTGCATGGCAACACGCTGGCTCGCCCGCTGCGCGATTACACAGCGGCAGAACGGGTGGACGTGGTGCTCACCAACCCGCCCTTTGGCGGCGTGGAAGAGCCGGGCATTGAACAGGGCTACCCGGCTGATGTGCGCACTAAAGAAACGGCGGATTTGTTCTTAGTGCTGATCAAACACATCCTCAAAGCCCACGGCCGCGCCGCACTGGTGTTGCCCGACGGCACTCTGTTTGGCGAAGGTGTCAAAACCCGCATCAAAGAGCAACTGCTGGCCGAGTGCAACCTGCACACCATCGTGCGCCTGCCCAACGGCGTGTTTGCGCCCTACACCGGCATCAAGACCAACCTGCTGTTCTTTACCAAGGGCACGCCCACGAAAAACGTGTGGTACTACGAACACCCGTACCCGGCGGGCGTGAAGAACTACAACAAGACCAAGCCCATCCGCATCGAAGAGTTTGACGCCGAGAAAGCCTGGTGGGGCAGCGAGGCGGATGCCTTTGCCAGCCGTGTCGAGAACGAACGCGCCTGGAAGGTCAGCATTGAGCAGATCAAAGCCGCGGGCTACAACCTGGACCAGAAGAATCCGCACGCCGTGGACGCCGTGAGCCACGACCCCGAGCAACTGCTGGCCGAGTACGCGCGCCTGCAAGGCGAGGCCCAGGCCCTGCGCGATGAGCTGAAAGAAATATTGGCCAAATCGCTCGCTAGCCCCCGTTAAATCTGCGCATGCTGCTATTAAATTTAAACCTATTGGCCACCGCGCCCGGTGGTGTGGCGCGATTGCGTGAGCTGATTTTGACGTTGGCGGTGCGAGGCAAATTGGTGCCGCAGGACCCCAAGGATGAACCTGCGAGCGAGCTGCTACAGCGTGTTGCGGCGAACGCGCCCGCGCGGTCTGCTAAGGGTCTTAAAGCAAGCGGCGACAGCGATGAGGTTGCAAAACCATATGAACTTCCAGACGGCTGGGCTTGGAGCCGACTCGGAGAAATCGTTGAAAACATGGGTTCTGGCTGGAGCCCTGCCTGCGACGACGGCGAACGGTCAGATTCGACACAGTGGGCTGTATTGCGCACAACAGCAGTGCAAGTCAATGAGTACCGCGCTCGCGAGCACAAAGTCATACCGTTGAAACTGTCGCCGCGACCAGAAATCGAAGTCAAAGATGGAGACATCCTGATTACCCGTGCAGGGCCGATGAACCGCGTTGGAATCTCTTGTTGGGTTAGCAATACCCCACCGCGCTTAATGCTCTCAGACAAGATTGTTCGCTTTCATTCCATCGCTGATGAAATGCTTCCGGCCTTTATCGTGCTGGCATTGAATGCAGGATGGACGAAGAGTCAGATTGAAGACGCGAAAACCGGCATGGCGGCGAGTCAGGTCAACATCTCTCAGTCTGACCTCCGTGGTTTGTGGCTGCCAATATGCAGCAAGGCCGAGCAATCCCGCATCGTCACCCGCGTCGAAGAACTCATGCGCCTGTGCGACGCGCTGGAAGCCAAAGGCCAGCTAGCAGCCACAGCACACGCCCAACTCGTTAGCACCCTGCTGGCCACGCTCACCGAGAGCGAAACGCCCGAGAAACTGACAGAGGACTGGCACCGCATCGCCACCCACTTCGACCTGCTGCTAGACCGCCCCGAAGCCGTGGACGCCTTGGAGCAAACCATCCTCCAACTCGCAGTGCGCGGCCTGCTCGCCCCCCAAGACCCGCAAGACGAACCCGCAAGCGAACTCCTCAAGAAAATCCGCGCCGAGAAAGACAAGCTCATTGCCGAGGGCAAGATCAAACGCGACAAACCCCTACCGCCAATTGCGGACGATGAACAGCCGTTTGCGTTACCACAAGGGTGGGAGTGGATTCCGATTGAGACGCTGGCCGATGTGGGGACCGGGACGACTCCATCCCGGGACAACGTCGCTTTCTTTGCCGGAGGTTCGATACCGTGGGTGACCAGCGGTGAAACTGGCAAGCCGTTCATCGCGAAAACCGCCCAGCACGTCACAGAGCTTGCACTTGCGCAAACCAGTGTGACGGTCTATCCCGTTGGGACGCTGATCGTGGCGATGTATGGCCAAGGCAAAACGCGTGGGCAAGTCTCCGAATTGCAAATTGAGGCTACAACAAACCAAGCGTGCGCAGCTATTGTTCTCGTTGAGCCAACGTTGGCCCACCGCAGTTTCGTCAAGCTGGTGTTTGAGAAGAGTTACGACGAGATACGCGAACTTTCAGCAGGTGGCGCGCAGCCAAATTTGAATGTCGGAAAGATCAAAGCGACGTTGATTCCACTCCCACCCCTCGCAGAACAATCCCGCATCGTCACCCGCGTCGCCCAGCTGCGCAGCCTATGCGCCGACCTGCGCCAGCGCCTGTCCGCCAGCCAATCCACCCAAGCCCATCTGGCCGAGGCGCTGGTGCAAGAGGTGCAACAGTAAGGAATCAGAATGCCCGAGAACTACACCAAGCCCAGGTTGAGCATCGATGATCAACTGGACCAATTGCACCAGCGTGGCATGGTCATCAGTGACGTTGCCAAGGCACGTGATTATCTGGAACGCATTGGCTACTACCGGCTGAGCGGATATTGGTTTGCGTTTCGTGAGCGGTCGGAGCTCTGCTGTGTTTTGAACCCAGCATCGCAGGGCAAGCACGAGCGATCTAAGCCAGGGCGACTGCCTTTGGAACAGTTCAAATCTGGCGCCAGCTTTGAGAATGCGGTGGACTTGTACGTTTTTGACAAGAAGCTTCGCTTGATGGCTATGGATGCGCTGGAGCGCATCGAGATCAGTTTGCGGGTGGACATTTCACATCATCTGGGCGAGCGTCACCGGTTTGCTTATTTGCAGCCAGAACTGTTTCATTCCGGATTCTCCAGCGCCATCGATGCGAAGACGGGGCTTACGTCACATCACAACTGGCTTGCCAAGCAGGCTACGCTCATCACCCGATCCAAAGAAGACTTTATTCGCCATAACCGGGAAAAGTATGGGCTGCCTTTGGCGATATAGGTCGCTTGTGAGGTGTGGGACTTTGGCTGTATGTCCACTCTATTTGGTGGCATGGCAGAGGCGGACCAAGACCATATTGCCCAGCGATACGGCATTAGCAATGGCCGTGTGTTTGCGTCATGGCTCCGAAGCCTGAATTACTTGCGCAATGTGTGTGCGCATCACTGCCGACTCTGGAACAGGAATATGGCCGATCAGCCAAAGTTGCCGCCAATTGCAGAGGTGCCTGAGTTGACCGCATTCCACGGCAATGCCCATCGTTTAGCAAGACCGTTTCTGGCCTTGTGTATTGCCCAGCACTTAATGCAGCAAATCAACCCCGCATCTTCCTGGGGCAAGCGGTTAAGAACGCTGTTGTTAGAGGAGTTCCCTGCACTCGACCACCTAGGCTTAAACCTATTGGGAATGGGCGTAGATGAGGGGTGGGACCAACGTAGTTGGTGACCTGCGGCAATCAAGCAGGCAATAAAAAACCCCCAAGCAGTTGGCACCGAAGTGCGTTTCTGAAGGGGGCCGTGTTGTATATGAGTTTACCAAAAGGTAAACATCTGAGTCAAGTTTGTTATCCGTCCTAAAAGATAACAAACTGGCGATCTAACAAAAATCGTTTAAATACAGGCACTTAGATATTTTTTATTATCTTCGTATCGGCAAATTCGGTGTTTGAAGGATATTCAAGCTCGCTTACTTGCTGCTCGGAAAACTAAACACCGTCCCCTCACGCACCCCGGCGCTCGGCCAGCGCTGTGTAATCGTCTTGCGCTTGGTATAAAAGCGCACGGCATCCGGGCCGTAGGCGTGCAGATCGCCAAACAGACTGCGCTTCCAGCCGCCAAACGAGTGATACGCCACGGGCACGGGCAGGGGCACATTCACACCCACCATACCGACTTGGATGTTGTCGGTGAAGTAGCGGGCCGCTTCGCCGTCGCGGGTGAAGATGCAGGTGCCGTTGCCGTACTCGTGGGCGTCGATCAGGTCCATGGCTTCTTGCAAAGTCTGTACACGCATTACGCCCAGCACAGGGCCAAAGATTTCTTCCTGGTAAATCACCATGCCGGGCTTGACGTGGTCAAACAGGCAGGGGCCGAGGAAGTAGCCCGCCTCATGGCCCGCCACCTGTACGCCACGGCCATCGACGACCAAAGTTGCGCCTTCTTTCACGCCCTGGTCCACATAGCCCTTGACCTTCTCAAAGTGCGGCTTGGTGACCAGCGGGCCCATGTCGCTGGACGCATCAGTACCGGGACCAACCTTCATCTTGGCAATCTCAATCTTCAACGCGGCCACCACAGCGTCCGCGGTTGCGTCGCCAATGGCTACGACCAAGGGGATCGCCATGCAGCGCTCGCCACACGAGCCGTAGGCCGCGCCCATCAACGCGTTCACGGCGTTGGCGATGTCGGCATCGGGCATGACCACCGCGTGGTTCTTGGCGCCGCCCAAAGCTTGCACGCGCTTGCCATGGGCGCAGCCGGTGGCGTAGATGTATTCAGCAATCGGCGTGGAGCCCACAAAGCTCACGGCCTTGACGCGTGGGTCAGTGAGCAGTGTGTCGACGGCCTCCTTGTCGCCATTCACCACGTTCAGCACGCCGGGTGGCAAGCCCGCTTCCAGGGCCAGCTCGGCAATGCGCAGCGTGCTGCTGGGGTCGCGCTCGGACGGCTTCAGGATGAAGCAATTGCCGCAGGCCACGGCCATGGGCCACATCCACAAAGGCACCATGGCCGGGAAGTTGAACGGCGTGATGCCAGCGGCCACACCCAGGGGCTGGAACTCGCTCCAGGAGTCGATGCTGGGGCCGACGTTTTTGCTGTGCTCGCCTTTGAGCAGTTCGGGCGCGTAGCTGGCGTATTCCACGTTTTCAATGCCGCGTTGTAGCTCGCCCATGGCGTCGGACAGCACCTTGCCGTGTTCGGCGGTGATCAGCGCGCACAGCTCTTCGGCGTGCTTTTCCAGTAGCACTTTCAGATTGCCCATCACGCGGGCGCGTTTCAGCGGGGGCGTATTGCGCCAGGCCGGGAATGCTGCCTGGGCGTTGGCAATGGCCTCCTCGACGGTGGCTTTGCTGGCCAGTAGCACGCGCTTTTCTGCCTGGCCGGTGGCGGGGTTGAAAACGTCTTGGGCGCGCCCACCCGTGGTGATGGCTTTGCCGCCGATGAGGTGGCCGACGGTGGGTAAATTGGACATAGGTGATTTGAGAATTTAAGTGAAATAGCGGTTCTGAGCCGTGGATAGTGCGGGAGCAGCTACTAAAAATATAGCAATGCCGTTGTGAATGTGTGCAGCTGAATTTAGTCGGTCGCGTTCAGCGCCTCGCCCAGCGCGTTGACCAGGCTGTCAATCTCGGCCGGCGTAGAAATGAACGGCGGGGCCAGTGCAATGCAGTCTCCGCCGTAGCGCACGTAGAAGCCCTTTTCCAGGCACTTCATCGCCACCTCGTAGGGGCGCTTGGCGGGCTCGCCTGGCACGGCGTTGAGCGTGAAGCCCGCGGCCAGGCCGTAGTTGCGGATGTCGGCCACATGCTTGGCGCCGCGCAGGCTGTGCACGGCCTTTTCAAAATGCGGGGCCAGCGCGGCGGCGCGCTCCACCATGTTTTCCTTCACCAGAATGTCCAGCGCCGCAATGCCGGCCGCGCAGGCCACGGGGTGGGCCGAGTAGGTGTAGCCATGGGCAAACTCCAGCATGTAGTCGGGGCCGCCCACGCCCATGAAGGTGTCGTAGATCTCTTTGTTGGCAATCACAGCACCCAGCGGCTGCGCGCCGTTGGTGATCTGCTTGGCCACGTTCATGATATCGGGCGTCACGCCAAAAGCCGCTGCGCCGGTATAAGCGCCCATGCGCCCAAAACCAGTGATCACTTCGTCAAAAATCAGCAGGATGTTGTTGGCCGTGCAGATATCGCGCAGGCGCTGCAGGTAGCCCACGGGCGGAATCACCACCCCGGCCGAGCCGGACATGGGTTCGACGATAACGGCGGCAATGTTCGACGCATCGTGCAGCGCAATCAGGCGCGTGAGTTCATCGGCCAGATTGGCACCGTGTGGGCCGTCTTGCGGCGGCATACCGTGAATAAAGGAGCCCATCGGAGGCTGGGTGTGGGGCAGGTGGTCGGCCTCAATGCCCTGGCCAAAGGTCTTGCGGTTGCCTACCATGCCGCCGACCGAAATGCCGCCGTAGTTGACGCCGTGGTAGCCCTTTTCGCGGCCGATCAGGCGGGTCTTGGTGCCCATGCCTTTGGCGCGCCAGTAGGCACGCGCCATCTTCAAGGAGGTGTCGGCCGACTCGGAGCCTGAACCGGTGAAGAACACATAGTCCAACCCCTCGGGTGTCAGGTCACGGATGCGGTTGGCCAGCTCAAACGACAGGGGGTGGCCGAACTGGAAGGCGGGCGAGTAATCCAGCGTGGCAGCTTGGCGGCCGATGGCTTCGGCAATCTCGGTGCGGCCATGGCCCAGTCCGCAGGTCCACAGGCCGGAAAGGCCATCAAAAATCTTTTTGCCATGGTTGTCGGTGAAGTAGGCGCCCTGGGCGCTGACCATCATGCGCCCGGACTGGGCACCGCTGCCTTTGAAGTCGCGGTTGCCGGTGAAGGGCATCCAGTGCGCTTCCAGCCAGGCCCGGTCTTGTGGGTATGGGCTGGTGCTGGTGAGGACTTGGCTGGGGTTGTCGTTGAGCTTCATGGCATCTCCAAGGGCGCACGGCATGTACGCATAGCCTGTCATTGTGGTGCGCTCTGTTACTCTTATAAAGATACAAATATCACTACTTAGTTGCCGATTTATGAAAGTAATCTATGAAAGCCCATAAGGCCCCCTTGGGTCAGATCAGCGATATGGACCTGCGCCTGCTGCAGGTGTTTCGCGCGGTGGTCGATTGCGGCGGCATGGCAGCGGCGGAGCTGGAGCTGAACATCGGCACCTCCACGGTGAGCCGCCATATCAAGGACCTGGAAACCCGCTTGGGCCTGACGCTATGCCGCCGCGGTCGGGCCGGCTTTGCACTCACGCCCGAGGGCGAAAAGATTTACGCCCAAACCACGCAGCTGCTGGCCGCCACCGAGGCTTTCAAAGCCAGCGTGGACGACATCCACCAGCGCATGGGCGGGCAATTGCATCTGGCGGTGTTCGACAAAACCGCCAGCAACCCGCAGGCCCACATCGCGCAAGCCTTGTCAGCGTTCACGGCGCAGGCCCCCGAGGTGGGCTTGAACCTGCATGTGTCTACGCTGAACGGCATTGAGCGCGGCGTGATCGATGGCAATTACCAGATGGGCATCATCCCCGGCCACCGTAGCTCGGACGTGTTGCAGTACACGCCCTTGTTTGGCGAGACCATGCTGCTGTACTGCGGGCAAGGCCACCTTTTGTTTGGCGCGGACAACAACTCCATGGACTGGGGCGGCATGCGCAAACACGCCTTCGCGGGGCTGGGCTATCACTCGCCGAACATGGAAGTCACGCAGAGCCAGCGCTTGACGCGTGCCGCCACCGGTTTTGATCAGGAGTCGATTGCGACGCTGATTTTGTCGGGCCAATTTCTGGGTTTTTTGCCTGACCACTACGCCCACAGTTTTGTGCAGACCGGCCAGATGCGGGCGGTGAAGCCCGATCTGTTCCGCTACGACTGTGAATTCTTTGCCATCACCCGGCGTTCACCAGAGCTGGCCCGCTCCACACGTGCGCTGTTGGCGTGCCTGCAAGACGCGCACCAGTAAACGAGAGCAGCGCCGCGAGTGCACGGGTCCAGAGCTTGGGCGGCGGGGCGTTCTGCGCAGGTAAAAGGAGGAGCCCGCATAGCGGGCGGGGGACACGGAGCCGGACGTCTCGCTGCCCAAGCTCCCAAGCGCACAGGACTATTGCGAATTGATATTCACACCCCCCGCACCCACCACCACATACTGCGACAAGCCAGCCAATACGCTGAACAAATCGGCAGTGGTGCCACTGGTACGCTGGGTCCAGGTCACGCCATCGGCGCTGCTGGCGATCAGGCCACCGGCACCCACAGCCACCAATTGGCTGGTGGACGGGCTGACCGCCAAGAAGTTACCAGTGATGCCGGTAGTTTGTGCGGTCCAAGTCGTGCCATTGTCGGCACTGGAGACCACGGCACCGTTGTTGCCCACCGCGACAAAGGTGTAGCTGGAAATGACCTGCACGGTCACGGCGCGCAAGTCAGACGTGGTGCCCGAGGCCTTTTCGGCCCAGGTCGTGCCGTCGGTACTGGTCAGCACAGTGCCGCCTGCGCCCACCGCGATCCAGAAGCCATTGCCCGAGTAGGTCACGCCATACAGATTTTTAGTCGTCGGCACCGTGGTGGCGGCCGTCCAGGTGGCACCGTCGGTGCTGGTGCGTATCACGCCGTTGTTGCCCACGGCCACGGCCAAGGCGCCGTTGCTGGTGACTGAGTTCAGGTTCTCGGTGGTGTTGGATACGGCGTTGGTCCAGGTGGCCAGATCGGTACTGGTGACGATGCTGCCGCCATTGCCCACGCCGACGAAGCGTGTCAGGGTGTAAATATTCGAATTGATTTGCGCTGGACCGGCGGCAGGGACTGGCGTCCAGGTCAGGCCGGTTGTGCTCTTGTACGTGGTGCCGCCATCGCCTTGGGCCAAGTAGTAGCCCAGGTTGTCAGAGCCAATACCGTAGGTAACCGTGCGCAGGCTGTTGGTGCCCATGTCGCCACCCTTGCCCCAGGTGGTTCCCGCAGGACGTGGCAAGGTCGTTACCGAGGGCGCGCCGGGGCCGCCAGGGCCGTCGCCCGTGCGGCCATTCACGGTAAAGGAGTACTGGAATCCGTTGACCAGACCGGTGACGGAGTAGGGCGATTTGACGTTGATAAACGCCTGCGCGCCGGGGATGTTGACCCAGTCCGTGGTGGTCACATTGGGGAACTTGGTGCTCACGGGGGCGTAGAACACCCAATACTGCACGCCCGGCTCCATGGTCCACGTCACGGTGGCTTTGCTATCACCCGGAACCACGTTGATGCCGCCAGTGGGGGCTGGTGCAGAGCTACCGCCGCCGCACGCTGAAACCACGAGGGCCACGAAGAAAGCAGCAAACGCCTGCCGGATCAAGGAAAAGTGCATGAAGAACCGCCTAAGAGGAATAGAACGCTGATTTTACAAGTGCTGGCCCATGCCAGCCGTTGCACGGCGTTTCTTTACCTGATGCAGCCCGGCGGGCCGCAGTGTTAGCGATAGCCGTAGAAGCCAAACTGCATGGCGGGCTTGTGGCCACTGATGAGTTCTGCAATGGCTTTGCCCGAGCCCGCGCCGTGTGTCCAGCCCAGCGTGCCGTGGCCGGCATTGACCCACAGTTTGCCCACTTTGGATTTGCCGATGTAGGGAATATTGGTGGGCGTAGCCGGGCGCAGACCCGTCCAAAAATGCGGCTCACCGCCGTCTTTGGCCAAGCGCGTATCGCACACGCCGGGGAACACGGTCTCGACCCGGCGCGCCAGCATCTCGCAGCGCGCACGCGCCAGTGGCGTGTCCAGCGACAAGTCATAGCCACCCACTTCAATCGTGCCGGCAATACGCAAGTTATCGCCCAGGCGGCTCATGGCGCACTTCACCGAATCGTCCAGCAAGCTGACCTTGGGGGCGAGTTCGGGCTTCAAAATTTTGAAGGTAGCGCTGTAGCCCTTGCCAGGATAAATCGGCAAGCTGACACCCACGGTGCGCAGAAGCGGCGCGGTGTAGGAGCCCATGGCCACCACAAAATGGTCCGCGCTCAGGGCCTGCTCCTGGCCCGTGGCCTGGCTGCGCACGCGCGCGGAGGTGATGCTGCCGCCCGCCTGGTCCAGGCCCAGCACATCGTGGTTCCACAAAAACTGCACGCCGCGCTCTTGGCAGCGCTGGCTCAGCTCCTGGGTAAACACGCGGGCGTCGCCACTCTCGTCGCTGGCGGTAAAGGTGCCACCCACAATGTGGTCGGCAAACTGCTGGAAGGCCGGTTCGATTTTGAGCAACTCCGCTTTGCTGACCACACGGCGGTTCACGCCGTACTTGGCCATCAGCGCGGCGGCATCGGCCGCAGTGTCCAGGGATTTTTGATCGACGTAATAGTGAGCAATGCCCTTTTCCAGGCGGTTGTAGGTGATACCGGTGTCCAACACCACTTGCTTCAGCGCCTCGTGGCTGTAGGAGCCCAGGGCCACGAGCTGCTGCACATTGCGCTCAAACGCGGTGTCATTGCAATTGGCCAAAAACTCCAGGCCCCAACTGTATTGGTGCCAGCCTGCGCCCAAGGGCGATTGCGGGCGGAACAGCAGCGGCGCCTCTTTGCTGAACATCCACTTCAGGGCTTTCCAGGGCGCATCGCGGTTGGCCCAGGGCTCGCAGTAGCTCACCGAGATTTGCGCCGCATTGGCAAAGCTGGTTTCCAGTGCGGCCTCGCCATGGCGGTCCACCACGGTGACCTCGTGCCCACGCTGGGCCAAATGCCACGCGGTGCTGATGCCAATAATGCCTGCGCCTAAAACGATGATTTTCATGGTGGCAAGTGTCCTAGAAATGCGTTTGCAGTAAAAGCGGAATTAAAGCGTTTGCGAAAACAGTAGGAAAACTTATAAACTTGTGGGACAGACCAATGCGAAGCTTTGCTCTGTCCTCAACGAATTAAAGATGTCCTGGCGGGACAGACCCAACCAAGCAATAAACATGCGAACCTTTGACCCTGACGCCCTGGAATGCCTGGCCTCTATCGTGGAGGAGGGCGGTTTCGAGCGCGCGGCGGTGCGCCTGTCGGTCACCCAATCGGCCGTGTCGCAGCGCCTGCGGGCGTTGGAAGCGCAAATTGGCACCGTGCTCTTGGTGCGCAGCCGCCCGGTCAAGCCCACGGTCGCAGGGCGTTTGTTGATCAAACACGCGATGCAAATGCGCCTGCTGCGCGCCGATTTGGAAACCGATTTGCATGACCTGACGCCGTCCACCAAAGGCTCGCGCGAGGAAGATCGGGTCTCCATTGCGGTCAACGCCGACAGCATCGCCACCTGGGTGCTACCCGCAGTAGGGCCGCTGGTTAGTGAGGGCTTACCGCTGGAAATTATCACAGATGACCAAGATTTCACCCACGAATGGCTGCGCGAAGGCCAGGTGCTGGGCTGCGTCACTACGCTCAAGCAGGCCCTGCGCGGTTGCAAAGTGCTGCCGCTGGGGGCCATGCATTACGTGGCCGTGGCCAGTGCGGATTATGCCCGCCAACACTGCCCGCAGGGCCTGACCAGCCACAACTTTCGGGACATTGCTTTCGTGGCTTTCAACCGCAAAGACGACTTGCAGGCCGATTTTGTCGGCCGGGCCTGCGGCCTGCGCCGTGTCACGCTCAGCCAGCGTTTTGTGCCCAGTTCCGAAGGTCAGGTGCGTGCCGTGTTAGCGGGTTGGGGTGCCAGTGTAGTGCCTGAAATGCTGGTACGCGAGCTGCTGCACAGCGGCGCATTGGTCAATCTGGCCCCACTGGTGACGCTGCCGGTGAGCCTGTATTGGCATTGCTGGAACCTGGATTCGGAAGTGATAGACCGCCTGACCAGTGCGCTGGAAGCGGCGGCGCAGCAGGCTTTGCATACTGAGTAGTCACAAATTAAACCAATTTTCCATTTTGTGACATTGTTGGATAAAATATGGGCATGAACGCTATTGCCCCCGTCCCCACCCCTCCGCCCGTCAAAATCTCTTTCAAAGCCCAAATGCTGTTGGCGCGGGAAGACGCCATCATCAAAGTCGTCAACCAACTCCTGGCCGAAAAGGGCTTTGAAGCCATGACGGTGGACGAAGTGGCAGCCAATGTGGGCATTGCCAAAGCCAGTCTGTACAAACACTTTTCTAGCAAAGAAGACCTGGCCGCCGCCGCCATGGTGGGCGTGATGCAGCGGGCGCAGGCGTTTTTGGACACCCTGGCAACCGACTCCAGCGCGGTCGACAAAATCAAGGCGGTAACACGCTGGACCATGGGCCTGAAACTCAACGGCGAGATGCCGTCCTTGCCCAGCCAAAACTCCAGCCTGCGCACCACGCTGATGGGTAACAAGGCCTATATGGATGGCCTGATGGACGTGAGTGATCGCTTGGGCGCGTGGATTGAAGAAGCACAGGCGGCGGGTGCCATCAACCCCCAACTGCCTGCGATTGCGGTGCTCTACACGCTGTACGCCCGCGCTTGCGACCCGGTGCTGGAGTTTTTAAAGATGGGTGGCCTGCATGAAAACGAGCAGATCATTGAACTGGTGATGTCTACCTGTTTTGAGGGTCTAAACGCCCGCTGAGGCCATGGATAGTGCGGGAGAAGCTCACTATTTGATAGCGACTGTGCTGATTGCGACCGCACACATAACAACTTAGCGCACCATCAGCACCGGCACTTTGCAGTGGGCCAACACCTGGGTGGCCACCGAGCCCATCACCAAGTTGGCCCACGCGCCCTGGCCGTGCGATCCCATCACCACCATGTCGAATTCGCCGTCTTCGGCCAGCTTGGCAATCAGCGCACCGGCCTGGCCCACCTTCCAACTGCTCTTGGCGTTGATGCCATGGCGCAGTAAAAACTTGGTCACCGGCGCAATCACCTTTTCGCTCTCATCTGCGTAGTAGCTGTTTACCACCTCTTTGCCCACCGCCGCGCGGGCGCGTGTGGGCAGTGCGGCTTGGGCGGTGAACACCGTGTAGTCATGGGTGGCGGAGAACATGCCATTGTGGGTGGCCAGGTAGGCCAGCATTTTCTTGCTGTAAGCGCTGCCGTCAACGGCCAGAAGAATTTTCATGGGATGCTCCTTGATTCTTGGGTGAGGACCAGTGTAGCCATGCACCAGCGGTTGGGTTTGATATGCATCAATGGCTTAGGGCTTCTATACGCCCAAGCGCGCCGCCGACGCTTGCTATGCTGCACTCCACCGGCAAACCCCATGCCACCAGCCGAACCCGGAGACTGCGCTATGCATTTGCTCTCACGTCTGAATCGCTTCCTGTGGACCAGGGCTGGGGCACTGGCCTGCGTGTTGTGCCTGTCGATTCTGGGGCCACTGCCACACGCTGTGGCCCAAACGCCCGCCGCCAGCGCACCCGCGCTGATGCTGGCCAAGGTCTACCACCCCGGCGTTGATCTGGCCGACTACTGGGTGAGCGAGAAATACGACGGCCTGCGCGGCTACTGGGATGGCCAGCAGCTCTTCACCCGCGGTGGCGAACGCGTGCAGGCTCCGGCCTGGTTCACGGCGGGCTGGCCCAACATTCCTTTGGATGGCGAACTGTGGGCCGGGCGCGGACAGTTTGCCAAAGCCACGTCCACCGTGCGCCAGCTGGTGCCCAACGATGCCGCCTGGCGCGGCATGAAGTTCATGGTGTTTGATGTGCCCGCCCACGGCGGCCCGTTCACCGAACGCATTACTGCGCTGAACGCCGCCGTGGCGCAAATAGGGCAGCCCTGGGTGGTGGCCGTGGTGCAGACCCACGCCACCACGCATGCCGCCTTGCAGACGCAGATGCACCGCATCGTCAAAGCCGGTGGCGAGGGGCTGGTGCTGCACCGGGGTGCGTCGCTCTACACCGCCGCGCGCAATGATGATTTGCTGAAAGTGAAGCCGCATGAAGATGCCGAGGCCAAGGTGCTGGGCCACCAGCCGGGCCAAGGCAAATACACCGGCATGCTGGGCGCACTGCTGGTGGAAAGCGTGGCCAGCGGCAACGCCGCCGCACCCGGTGTGCGCTTCAAAATCGGTACCGGCTTGTCGGATGCCCAGCGCCGCCAGCCACCGCCGGTGGGCAGCGTGGTGACCTACCGCTACCGAGGGCTGACGGATGCCGGTGTGCCGCGCTTTGCGAGTTTTGTACGGGTGGCGCAGGCTGAGCCAGTGCCAGCTGACAACAGCCACTGAGGTCAAAACTACAAGCCTGAGCGGTCGTGCGGTTCGGCCACTAAGGCACCAAGAGCCATCACTGCGGCTCATAAGCCACCAGCCTGCGCCGCTCGTCCTCGGTAAACAGGCTTTGTTGCAACGCGTTTAGCGCCTGCTGGCGTTCGCTGGCCGTGCCATTGGTTTGGCTTTTCAGCACCTGGTTGCGGGCTTCCAAATACATGCCAATGCGGCGCTTCCAGGCGGCTTCCTCCTGGTCTACTTCGGCCAGGCGGGCGGCCGCCCCGGCATCAAACTCTTGGACGCGCATGCGGTAGACCTCATCGTCACTGGCACCTTTGGCGCGCATGTCGGCGGCGCGTTGCTCTACGCGGGCCACCACCACGCTGGCGTCGCGCTCGGCGCGCAGCGCGGGGCTCATGGCGGCGTCCAGCGCGGCCAGTTGCTTTTGCTTCTCGTCGGGTTTGAGCTGCGGGTTTTGGCTGATCTCCAGCCGCGCCACGGCGTCGGCGTCGTAGGCGTCTTCAAAGCCAAACATGCCTTCCGTCTCTGCCGCGCTGAAATACTGGTCACGCAGCGCCTGCTGCGCCAGCATGCGTCGGCGCACTGCACCCGCCGCATCACCCGCCAGGCCGGGCCGGCTTTCCAGTTCCACCAGCGCGCGCTTGAAGGCGATGTACAAATCCAGCAAGCGCCGCGCCTTTTTGGCCTGCGCCGCATCCAGCCGTTGGTCGAGCTGGCTTTGTATTTGTTGGGTGATGGCGGGCAAGTCTTGCTCGCCCAGGGCGCTCAGGTAGTAGTCAAACAGGCGGCGCAGCTCACCATAGGCCAGCGGGCCGCCGCTGCCACCCTGGGCCAGGGCCTTGAAGCTGCGCAAATCACCATCCGGCTGCGTGCCCTGTTGCGAGGGCACAAACGCCACCGCATCGGTCGGCGCGCGGGGCGACAGCACCACTGCGCCACCAGGCGCGGTGTCTGGCGATAGCCACAACCAGCCACTCCACAGCAATGCACATAGCACCAGTAAAGCAGCGCACCAATGCAGCGCCGGGCCCTTGAAAAGGCGTGAAAGCAGGCGTGAAAAAGGCCCCGGCGGGGCCTTTGGCGGCAAGGCCATGGTGGCTTACAGGCCTTGGTTCTTCAGGCGGTTGGCCTGCTGGCGGAACAGCGTGACTGGGTTGGTCTCAAACAGGTTCACCAAGCCCACGGTCTGGTTCACTTCGTCCAGGTGGTTCATGGCGTAGTCATCGCGGATCACCTTGCCCAGGCGGCTGGAGCAGCTGGACACCAAGCCGTCATTCTTCGCGCCCTTGAAGGCCAAAGCGGTCAGGGCCAAGGCCGGGTCGGCAATGTCCAGCACATGGGTGTAGGGCTGCGCGCCGCTCCAAGAATAGTAGGCCACGCCGCGCACGCTGTAAGCACCTTCACCGCAGGCGCTGGTGGGCACGCCATCGGGGAAGCGCTGGTTGAATTGCAGCGAACCCGTGGTGCTGAGCGACTTGGCCGCAGCCAGTGAGTTTTGGCTCAGGCCCGAACCGCCCGACAAGAAGTTGATGATGGTGGACAGGCCGTTAGTGATGGACACGATCACCGCGTTGGACAGTGTGCCCGCAGGCGCTACGCCCAGCAGCACATCGGCCACGGTAGAGCCCCGGTTCACACCGCCAATGGAGGTGACCGATGCCACCAAATCAGGCCGCACGCCAGCCACATAGCGGGCGGTGGGGCCGCCATGGCTGTGGCCCATCAGGTTGACCTTGGCAGCGCCAGTGGCGGCCAAAATTTGCTTCACCTGGGTCAGCAATTGCTCGCCGCGCACCTCGGTGCTATTGGCAGCGGACACCTGCACGGTGTAGACGCGTGCGCCATCGGCACGCAGTGCGCTGGGGATGCCGTAGAAATATTCCACGGGTCCAATATTGTCAAAACCCAACAGGCCGTGCACCAGCACGATGGGGTATTTGGTTTGGGTGTAACCCGCGGCAAAACTGCTCACGGGCAGGAGGGATAGGGCCAGCAAAAAGCTGGCCACCAGACGCGTCAAAGTTGTTTTCAAAGTTGTCTCCACAGGGCTGCATGGGCCCCAAAGGGTTGAGTGAACGGTGCTGAACAAAGAGGGTGCGGCGCTGCCGGGTGTGTATGCAGCGCCGCAGGACGATCTGGTGCCGAAAGGGGGTGCCTTTCGATTCAAATCCAAATAGCACGGTCGTGCTATTTGCAGCTAATGTAGGGTTAGCCCGAGTCTTTGTCACGCGCGTAAACCCGGATGACGTGGCGCGGGTTTACGTCAACAAAACTTACAAAGTGGCTGGAATGCGGGTGAGGGCGCTATATAAATAGGAGCTGCTCCCGCACTATCCATGGCCTGAATGGCCGATATCCAGCTACTTTTGCAGAAGGTTGAAAGGTCAGAATATTTCGCAAAACGGCTAAAAATACCGTTTGCGCGCTGAAGACTCGGAGTGTTAGCCTAGCTGGCCATACAGGGAGATCAACATGTCAACAATTTCAAAATTTCTGCGTCGAATCGGTGTGCTGGTTCTGCCGCTACTCATCGCAGCACCTATTCCAGCCCTACAAGGGTGTGGTGGCGGTGGGGAAGGGTGCTGCAAAGTTTGCTCTGAGGGTAAGGCCTGTGGCGATACCTGTATTGCTACGAATCAAACGTGCACAATTGGAAACGGGTGCGCCTGCAATAAGTAGTTTTACCGCCAAGGCTGCAAAGTATCGGGCGATAGCTCACGGGCCTCAGATACTGCGTTGATTCACCCGCTTGGCGAGCTTTTCTGCCGACTCCTTGCGCTCGCTATACCTGTCCACCAAATACGGCGACACATCGCGCGTCAGCAGCGTGAACTTCACCAGTTCTTCCATCACATCGACCACGCGCTCGTAGTAGCTCGACGGCTTCATGCGGTCGTCGTCGCCAAACTCCATAAATGCCTTGGCCACCGAGCTTTGGTTGGGGATGGTTAGCATGCGCATCCAACGGCCCAGCACGCGCATCTGGTTCACCGCGTTGAAAGACTGCGAGCCGCCGCTGACCTGCATCACCGCCAGCGTCTTGCCCTGGGTGGGGCGCACCGCGCCGCTGCTCAGGGGTATCCAATCCACCTGCGATTTCAGGATGCCCGTCATCGCGCCGTGCCGCTCGGGTGAGGTCCACACCATGCCTTCGGACCACAGCACCAATTCACGCAGCTCTTGCACCTTGGGGTGGGTGTCTGGCGCGTCGTCGGGCAGGGGCAGGCCGGTGGGGTTGAATATGCGGGTCTCGGCACCCATGGCTTGCAGCAAGCGCGCGGCTTCCTCGGTTAGCAGGCGGCTAAACGACCGGGGCCGCAACGAACCATAGAGCAAAGCGATACGTGGCGCGTGGATGGATGGCGTGGCGTGGCGCAGTGCGGCCGCATCGGGCGATTGGAAGTGCGTAGCATCCAACTGGGGCAGAGTGGTTTGCAAATCAGACACGTTGGCCTTTGTCGTTGATGACGGCTTCACCGTCTTCTTTGGTGAATGCGCCTTGTTGTAGATCGGGCAGGATGTCCAACACCAGTTCCGATGGGCGGCACAGGCGCGTACCCAGCGGGGTTTCCACGATGGGGCGGTTAATGAGAATGGGGTGGGCCAGCATGAAGTCCAACAGTTCGTCATCACTCCACTTCGGGTTGGCAAGGTCCAGCTCGGCATAGGGCGTGCCTTTTTCGCGCAGCAGCGCGCGCGGGCCGATGCCCATGGCGGCTAGCAGTTGCTGCAGGCGCGCTTTGGTGGGTGGGGTTTTCAGGTATTCAATAACCGTGGGCTCGACGCCGCTGTTGCGGATCAGGGCCAGGGTGTTGCGTGAGGTGCCGCAGGCGGGGTTGTGAAAGATGGTGATGGTCATACAGAAGTCTTTTTCGTATCAAGTGCGTTTGCCAAGGCGACGCCCAGCACTGCGCCCACGCCTTGGGCCAGCACAAAGCTCAGGGCGCTGGCCGGTGCAATACCGGCAAATGTGTCGCTGAACATGCGGCCCAGCACGGCGGCGGGGTTGGCAAACGAGGTGCTGGCGGTGAACCAGTAGGCCGCGCCGATGTAGCAAGCCACCAGCGCGCTGGCTTTGCCCTCGGGCGCACGCAAGATGGTGAACAGCAGGCCGCCGGTGGCCACGGCCTCTGCCAGCCACTGGCCCCAGCCGCTGAACTGGCCTGCTGCATCCCAGCCGCCGCGCAGGTGCTGGCTGGCGTGCAGCAGCGGCAGCTCAAACATGGCATTGGCCAGGGCGGCACCCGCCACCGCGCCAGTCAGCTGGCTTGCTATCAAAAGAGAAGCTGCTCCCGCACTATCCATGGGCTGTAAGCGTCTTTTGGACCACATTACCAAGGTGACCAGCGGGTTGAAGTGCGCGCCGCTGATAGGCCCCAGGGTTTCAATCAGCACATACAAAGCAAACACCGTGGCCAGCGTGTTGGCCAGCAGGGCCACGCCATCGTTGCCGCCGCTGATACGCTGAGCCATGATGCCGGAGCCGATGACGGCGCAGAGGAGTGCTGCTGTGCCGATGAATTCGGAGAGCAGCCTTGGTGCTAGTGGCTGTGGCTGCGGTGCGCGGCGCATGGGCGGCAGAGCGTTCTGCTTCCCACCGTCTATTCGCCCCGCCCGCTGCGCGGGCTCCTCCTTGACCTGCGCAGAACGCTCTGCCGCCCGGGCTCCTGTGGTGGCGCTGCGGCGCGGTTTAGTCGCTGTACTGCGGCTCATGCTTTCGCCAAGTCCTTAGCCGTTTGCTGGATCACCATCGCCCCCAGCTTGTCAGCGGGCAAATTCACCAGCAGGTCCAATCGACGGCGGATGGCGTGTAGGGTGTTCTTAAATGCCGCTGCCTTTTCAGCGTCTGTGCCATCGCCTGCAGACGGGTCGGCATAGCCCCAGTGTGCGGTGGCGGGTTTGCCGGGCCAGTAGGGGCAGACCTCACCGGCGGCGTTGTCGCAGACGGTAATGATCAAGTCCATGTGCGGGGCATCGGGCAAGGCGAATTCGTCCCAGCTTTTGCTGTGCAGACCTTCGGTGGCAATGCCGGCATTGCGCAGGGTTTGCAGGCCAATGGGGTTGGGCTGCTGGTTCTCGCGCGGGCTGCTGCCGGCCGAAAAACCCTTGAAGCGACCGCCACCGATATGGTTCAGCGTAGCCTCGGCCAGGATGCTGCGTGCCGAGTTGTGGGTGCACAGAAACAGCACATTCAGGGGAGCTTGGGGCATGGGGACTTCCTTTATTGCGGGTGGGGTAGATAAGAGGTTTTTGCAGAAGGCGCTATAAATTCAGGAGCTGCTCCCGCACTATCCATAAGCTGAACGGCTGATTTGGCATAAATCTGTTAGCAAGCGGTGCAGGCTGCAGGCGTGGTGACTTCGCAGGCCGTGCCCTCGCAGCAGTGCGCGGTCAGGTAGGCCAGCACACTATTCATGCTGGCAAAGTCGGCGCGGTAAATCAGGTTGCGGCCATCGCGCTCCTGGGTGATCAGGTTGGCGTGGGTGAGCTCTTTGAGGTGAAAGGACAGCGCCGTACCGGGCAGACCCAAGGCCTCAGACAGGCGCGTCGGGGTCATGCCGTCTGGCCCTGCCACCACCAGCTGCCGGAAGATTTGCAGGCGCGACTGCTGGGCCAGTGCCGCTAGGGCGCGAATCACATCTTTTTCGTCCATATCTTCCTTGTGTGTGGCTTATTTGTGGGTAGCGGAGGGATGATGTTTAAATAATTCAATAACTGTTGAATTATAAGCAAGCATTGTGAAAACTAGATGACAACTGCGTCACGGCGGTGTCACACAGGTTTTGAAGAATCGGGGGCTTGCCATCTACAACACCCGAGAACCGCTATGACACCTACGCACCCTACGCCCGCCAATGAATACGATGACGACGCCATCGTCAACACCTCCGCCAACCCCCACATGAGCGACATCATGGCGACGCGGCTCAGCCGCCGTGGCGCGCTGCGCGGCGGCGTCAGCGTGACCGCTGGCGTGCTGCTGGGCGGCATGGGCCTCACCGCTTGCGGCGGTGGCAATAGCAACCCAGCCATCGTGCCAACCCCCACGCCTGAACCCGGCCCGGTGACCAAACCGCTGGCCCTGGGTTTTGCGGCCGTGGCCAAAAACAAAAACGACCTGGTTACTGTGCCCGAGGGCTACCAAGTCAGCATCTTGCACGCGCTGGGCGACCCCATGCACTTTGGCGATGAGTCCTGGAAAGACGACGGCAGCGAAGCCGCCGAATCCTACAACCGCCGCATTGGCGATGGCCATGACGGTATGTACTACTTTGGCTTGTCTGAGGCCGGTGCTTACCAGGCCGACCGCTCTGACCGGGGCCTGCTGTGCGTCAACCACGAATACGTGGTGCAGCCCTTTGCTTTGCACCCGGCAGGCCGCACGGCCGGTGCCGCCCGCCTGGCTGCTGAGGTAGAAAAAGAAATCTACGCCCATGGCATCAGCGTGGCCGAAGTCAAACGCGGCACGGGTGCTGATATGGCTATGGTGCGCGGCTCCAAATACAACCGCCGCATTACCTCCGCCACCGAAATGGTGTTTACCGGCCCGGTCAAAGGCAGCGCATTGGTGCAAACCAAGTTCTCACCCGATGGCACTAAAACCCGCGGTACCAACAACAACTGCGCCAACGGCTACACGCCTTGGGGTACTTACCTCACGTGTGAGGAGAATTGGCTCAATGTGGTATCCCGCGCTGCGGGTGACAACGCCAAGCGCACGGCCAAAGATGTTGCAAGCTTGAACCGCTACGGCCTGCCTGAGAACCGCAACAGCCCTTACCTCTGGAACACCGCAGGTACAGAAGATTTGTTCGTCCGCTGGACATCTTCCGTGACCGGTACCAGCGCAACCGACGACTACCGCAACATCGCCAACACCTTTGGCTGGGTGGTCGAGATTGATCCGTTCAACCCCACCTCTACTCCCGCCAAGCGCAGTGCATTGGGTCGCTTCAACCACGAAGGTGCGTGGCCGGCCCCTGCGGTAGTGGGGCAGCCTATCGTTGTGTACCAAGGCGATGACCAGCGCAACGACTACATCTACAAGTTCGTCTCTAAGGCGCTGTGGAGCGCTGCCGACGTGAATGGCGGTATGGCCGCCGGTGCCAAATACCTGGACGAAGGCACGCTGTATGTGGCCAAGTTCAACGCCGATGGTTCGGGTGCCTGGTTGGAGCTTACATTTGGCAAAAACGGCCTGGATGCCACCAACACCGCCTACCCCTTTGCGGACCAAGCCGATGTGGTGACCAATGCCCGTCTGGCTGCCGATAAATTGGGCGCCACCAAGATGGACCGCCCAGAGTGGGGCGGCGTGAACCCGCTCAATGGCGAGGCCTACATGACCCTCACCAACAACAGCAACCGCGTAGCCACCACCGCCACGCCCACGGGCAGCCAGCTCAAGCCCGACGCAGCCAACCCGCGCTTTTATGCGGACACCTATAACAACGCCAACGGCACCACCAGCACCAACAGTGGCAACCCGAATGGCCACATCATCCGCTGGCGCGAAAACGCCGGTAGCGTGGCGGCCACCACATTTGCCTGGGACATCTACCTCTTTGGCGCGCAGGCTGATGCGGCGGGCGATGTGAACCTGTCGGGCCTGACGGCAGTGAACGACTTCTCCAGCCCCGATGGCCTGTACTTTGACCCGCGCGGCCTGTTGTGGATTCAGACCGACGACGGTGCCTACACCGATGTCACCAACTGCATGATGCTGGCCGCCGTACCCGGCAAAGTGGGCGACGGTGGCCCGGTGACTGCTGCGGGCGGCACCGCCACCATCAAGGGTGCCAACGCCAGCGCCGACTCGGTGCGCCGCTTTTTGGTTGGCCCGGTCGATTGCGAAATCACCGGCATCGCGATGACGCCAGACGGCAAAACCATGTTCTGCAACGTGCAGCACCCCGGTGAGAACGGTGCCCTGACCGGTACCGGCGTCACCAGCCACTGGCCAGATAGCCAGACCGTGGCCGCGTCCACCAAACGCCCGCGCTCCGCCACATTTGTGGTGACGCGCAAAGACGGTGCGGCGGTGGGCGTGTAAAAGCAGCCTGCGCTACGAATAGAAAGAGGCCTTCGGGCCTCTTTTTTGGTTGAAGTGCTATGAATATAGGAGCTGCTCCCGCACTATCCACGGCCCGAACGGCCGATTTGACTTCTAGTTGAGCTCGATTTCTATCAAAATTTGCGGCTTGAAGGCGGCTTGTTCATTCTTGCGCGCATAGCCCAGCGGGTTTGCCACCACGCGGCAGCCCTGGTGCACATAGTCACTGGGCGCGTGCAGGTGGCCGTGCAGCCAGAGTTGGGCCAGGGGCAGCAGTTCGTCCAGCGCATTGCAGAACCCGGCGGTGCCGGGGGTTAGGCCGTAGCGCACATCCGCGCTCTTCAGGCTGGGGGCAAAGTGCGTCACGGCCACGGTGGGGCCGTCAAACGGTGCCGCCAGCGCTGCTCGCAGCCAAGCTTGGCACTGCAGCGCCTGCTCACGCAAGCCGGGTGCCAGCCAGGTCTCGCCGTGGCGGGTGACCCCCGTTTTGCGCAGGTAGTAGTTGGCCGCTCTGGAGGCCTTGTCGCGGGCTTTGAGTTGTAGCGCCAGCCCATTGGCCGTGGCGGGGCCGCTTCCGGTGGTGTGGCTGGATTGGGGGGCCAGCGCGTCAAAGTCGGTCCACAGCGTGGTGCCGACAAAGCGCACGCCGTCCAAGACCACGGTTTCGCGCTCCAGCCAGACCATGCCCAGGCGCTCGGCGGTTTCGCGCAGGCGGGCGTGGGCGGCGTCAAAGTCCTGCGTGTCGTATTCGTGGTTGCCTGGCACAAACAGCACGGGCGTGGGCCAGCCGTGCCGTGGTGAAAAGCGCGCAAGGCCAAAGTCCGCGTCCTTCAACAAGGAGCCCGGCTGGTAGGAGCCAATGTCCCCAGCCAGCACCAGCACATCTGCGCCGGGCGTGGGCGTGGGCAGCCAGTGCGGGTGCACCTCCAGGTGCAAGTCGGATAGCAGTTGAATCTTCATGCCGATGCTTGCACGGTGGCGCGGCTTGGTTTGCGTGCCATTTTTGCGAGGCTAGTCGACTGCTCTGCCAACTCCGCAATACGCGCGCGCAGCCAGGCGTGGGCACGGTCACCGTCCTTGCGCAAATGCCACAGCCCGTCCACGTGGATGGGCTGCACCGGAAACGGCAGCTCGCGCTGCACCAGCGCGTGGGCAAACCCGGTGACACCCACAAAATGGCGCGGCAGTACGGTCAGCACATCCGATTGGGCCACCACTTTGCCTGCGGTAAAAAACTGGTTCACCGTCAGCACGACGCGCCTGCTCTGGCCCAGTGTGGCCAGGGCTTCGTCAATAAAGCCGTAGGGGCGGCCTGAAAAACTGACCAGCATGTGGCGCGCCGCACAAAAAAGCTCCAGCGTCAGCGGTGCCTGGGCCAGCGGGTGGTCTTTGCGCATCACACACACATAGTCGCCTGAGAACAGCCGGTGGTGCAAAAAGCTGGCGCTTTCTCCGGCCTGCGCGCGTGCGGTCAGGTCGGCCAACACGGCCGGGAAATGGCCCACCGCCAAATCGGCGTGCCCGCCTTCGAGCAGCAGGCGCGGGTCGCGCGTGGTCAGGGGCACCACGCGCAGTGATACACCGGGTGCTTGGGCGGTGATGACACCGAGCAGGCCCGGCATCATTTCGGCGGCGGTGGCATCGGCCATGGTCAATATGAACGTACTGGTGGCCGTGCTGGGGTCAAAACGGGGCGGGGTGATGGACTCTTGCAGCTGCTGCAGGCAGGTGCGCACGGCGGGCCACAGGGCTTGCCCGCGCGGCGTGGGCTCCAGGGCGCGGCCTTTGCGCACCAGCAGCTCGTCGCCCAGCGCCTCGCGCAGGCGGCGCAGCGCGTTGCTGACGGCGGGCTGGGTCAGGGCCAGTTGCTCGGCCGCGCGGGTCAGGCTGCGCTCGGACATGACCACGTCAAACACCTTGAGCAGGTTCAGGTCCAGGGTTCTGAGGGAAACATCACGCATCCCCGATCATAACTTTGGTGAATACCAAACATCACCAACATAAAGTGGACAAACATTAGTATTAACCCTAACATCCACCCAATGCCACACCAAAATGCTTCCGCTGATTCTATTTTTGTTTATTTTGCAAAGGAATTTGCCATGACCCGCCTCGTATCTCCCGACCTGTTCACTACTACTCGCCAGTCTGCACCAACCACATTGGCCCATGACAAGACCGCCAACACCGAAGAAAACGCCCGCCCTCTGGCCGGTATGTTGTTGGCCGCAGCGATGGCCGCTTTGCTGGTAGCTGCCGACCAAGTGATTGACAGCTGGGCCGATGGCCACTTGCTCGCCGCCTGGGTGGCTTTGTGGACCGTTACTTTCGCCGCGTTGGCTCTGTTGGCCACACCGCTGCGCCGGTTTTCCAATACCGGTGCCGCTTGGGTCAGTGCTTTTGCCAAGGCAAGCAAAGAGCGCCGCCAAGAAGAAGAAATGTGGGAACTGGCCCGCCACGACTCCCGCGTGATGGCTGAAATCCGCATGGCTTCCTTGCGCCAGACCCAAGGTTAAAACCGAAGTGTCAGCGAGTCGCTGATCCGTCAGCCCAACAAAAAAGCCACCCTGGTCGGGTGGCTTTTTTGCATTCCGGGGCCTTGTGGGCCCTGAACTTTAGGCGGTTAGTTGCGCTTCCAGGCGGGCCTTGGTCTCGACCAAAGCCGAGGGCAGGTGGTAGGCCAACTGGCTAAACAGCTCGGTGTGCAGGGCAAACTCTTCCTTCCACGCGGCTTTGTCCAGGCTGGTGACCGATTCAAACTGGGCGGGCATGAAGTCCAAGCCCGTCCAGGTGATCTCCGCGTACTGCGGGCTGATACCAAAGCCATTGGCGGAACCCGTGGCCGTGCCTTCCAGGCGGTCAATCATCCACTTCAGCACGCGCATGTTTTCGCCATAGCCGGGCCAGACAAACTTGCCATCGTCACCCTTGCGGAACCAGTTGGTCGTGAAAATCTTGGGTTGCTTGGCGCCCGATGCGGCCAGTTTCTCGCCCATATTGAGCCAATGCTGGAAGTAGTCGCTCATGTTGTAGCCCATGAAGGGCAGCATGGCGAACGGATCGCGGCGCACCACGCCGGCCTGGCCGGTGGCGGCGGCAGTCGTTTCGGAGCCCATGGTCGCAGCCATGTAGACGCCTTCAGTCCAGTTGCGCGCTTCGGTGACCAGCGGCACGGTGGTCGAGCGGCGGCCACCAAAGATGAAGGCGTCAATCGGCACGCCATTGGCGTCGTCCCACTGCGCGTCCAGCGCGGGGTTGTTGCCAGCGGCCACGGTGAAGCGGGCGTTAGGGTGGGCGGCCTTAGCGCCGGTTTCCTTGGCAATTGCCGGTGTCCAGTCCTTGCCTTGCCAGTCGATCAGGTGCGTGGGCAGGCCGCCGGTGTCCTTTTCCATGCCTTCCCACCAGATGTCGCCGTCGTCCGTCAGCGCGACGTTCGTGAAGATCACGTTCTTGTCCAGGCTGGCCATGCAGTTGGGGTTGGTGTGGAAGTTGGTGCCGGGGGCCACGCCAAAGTAACCCGCTTCGGGGTTGATCGCGTACAGCTTGCCGTCCGCGCCTGGTTTGATCCAGGCGATGTCGTCGCCAATGGTGGTGACTTTCCAGCCTTCAAAGCCCTCTGGCGGCACCAGCATCGAGAAGTTGGTCTTGCCGCAAGCGCTGGGGAAAGCGGCTGCCACATGGTATTTCTTGCCCTGGGGGTTGGTCACACCCAAAATCAGCATGTGCTCGGCCAACCAGCCTTGGTCTCTTCCCATATTGGATGCAATGCGCAGCGCGAAGCACTTCTTGCCCAGCAGCGCATTGCCGCCGTAACCGGAGCCGTAGCTCCAGATTTCGCGCGTCTCGGGGTAGTGGACGATGTACTTGGTCTTGTTGCAGGGCCACTTCACATCGGCCTGGCCCGGCTCCAGCGGCGCACCGGTGGTGTGCATGCAGGGCACAAACGCGCCCTCCACACCCAGCACGTCGTACACGGCCTTGCCCATGCGGGTCATGATTTTCTGGTTCACCGCCACATAGGGGCTGTCGGTCAGTTCAATGCCAATGTGGGCAATGTGCGAGCCCAGCGGGCCCATCGAGAACGGCACCACATACATGGTGCGGCCCTTCATGCAACCGTCAAACAGGGCGGGGGTGCCATCCTTTTGCCCACTTTGCAGAATCTGGCGCATCTCGGCCGGAGCCATCCAGTTGTTGGTGGGGCCAGCGTTTTCCTTTTTCTCGCAGCAGATGTAGGTGCGGTCTTCCACGCGGGCCACATCGGTGGGGTCAGAGCAGGCCAGGAAGGAATTGGGGCGCTTGGCAGGGTTGAGCTTTTTGAAAGTGCCTGCATCCACCAGTTGCTGGCAGAGGCGTTGGTACTCTTCGTCTGAGCCGTCGCACCAGTAAATGGTGTCTGGCTTGCACAGGGCCGCCATGTCGGCCACCCAAGCAATCAGATTGGCATTTTTAACGTAGCTAGGCGTGTTCAGGTTCAAGCCCCGCATCACAGGTGAGTTCATGGAAAAGCTCCTAAGTTTGAAAATCGTCTTTTCAAAATGAAAGCGGGGGCTTTGACTTTGAGAACACGGCTTCCAAGTCACCTGGGCCTAAGCACGACGCTAAGCCCGCCCTGGCCAACGCGCCAGAGTCGCCCATTTTATGAACCGGTACCCAAGTTACATAGCGATTACGGGCAAAAGATATGCAAAATACGCATAGGGTTATGCCAAAAGCTGCGGACGCGGATGAAGAATGGGAAGCTAAAACAACAAGGGCACCCTTGCGGTGCCCTGTGAGAAATCTGCAATCCGATTCCGTAGGAATCCCTTTGCAAAGCCGGGGGCGGTGCCCCAGCCGGGTTGGCGTTTAGGCCATGAACACGGCGATAAACGCCAACAAGAACATCAACACACCACCCGCGACGGGCAACACGATGGGCATATAGGGAACAACGGCTTCCACAATATCAACTTCGTGGTCGGGGGTGTGCGGTGCGGGTGCAGACATGGAGTTTCCTTCGGTGGTGCCTGCGGGCAGGCGATGGTTCAATTTGGCAGATTTTAACGTCTTAGACCACTTGTGCATCAAAATCGGCAGCCCGCAGAGCCGCCAACACATCCGCCACATGGGTGTGGCCCCGGGTTTGCACCACCAGTTCCACTTCCACGTTTTGTGCAGACAAGGTCGTAAACGCCCGTTGGTGGTGGACTTCATCAATATTGGCACCGGCCTGGGCCACGGTGGCGGTGATGCGCGCCAGGGAGCCGGGGATATCGCGTGCGCTGACCCGAATCCGTGCCAACCGCCCGGCGCGCACCATGCCGCGCTCGATGATGGCTGCCAGCAGCAGGGGGTCAATATTGCCGCCGCACAGCACCAGGCCGACGCGTTTGCCTTTGAAGCGCTCGGGGTATTTCAGTAGGGCCGCCAGCCCAGCCGCGCCTGCGCCTTCCACCAGGGTCTTTTCCACTTCCAGCAACATCACCAGGGCTTGTTCAATATCGCCTTCCTCCACCAGCACCAGGTCGTCCACGCGCTTGGCAATGATTTCTTGGGTGATGCGCCCCGGCGTGCCCACGGCAATGCCTTCGGCAATGCTGCTGTTGCCTTGCGGGTGGTTGGTGCCTTTGATGGCATTGACCATGGCTGGAAAGCGTGCGGTCTGTACGCCCACCACTTCCATGTTCGGTTGCAAGGCCTTGGCCACGGTGGCCATACCGGCAATCAGCCCGCCGCCGCCCACCGCAATGATTAAGGTGTCCAGATCCGGCACCTCTTTCAGCATTTCTATCGCCACCGTGCCTTGCCCAGCCACGATGGCTTCGTCGTCATAAGGGTGCACAAAAGTAAGCTGCTCGCGCTCCGACATCTCTACCGCGTAGTTGCGCGCTTCATCCAGCGTGTCGCCGTGCAAAATCACTTCAGCCGCAAAGCCACGGGTGCGCTCCACCTTCACACCGGGCGTGAAGCGCGGCATCACGATCACGGCGCGCAATCCTAGGCGCTGCGCGTGGTAGGCCACACCTTGGGCATGGTTGCCCGCACTCATGGCGATGACGCCTTTGGCGGATTGTTCGGGTGTCAGTTGGGCCAACTTGTTGCACGCGCCACGCTCTTTGAAGGAGGCGGTGAACTGCAAATTTTCGAACTTCAAAAACACCTGTGCACCGGTGATGTCGGACAGGGTTTTGGAGGCTACGCACGGGGTGTCGAGCAGTTGGCCTTGTAAGCGAACGGCTGCGGCTTGGACGTCTTGGTATTCGATCATGCTGGCATTGTCCGCGCATTTCTACGGAAAAAACCAGTAGCCCTTCCATCTTGGCCCGGACTGCGGTATGGTTTACGCAGCACATTTTGTGCGGGAGGCTATGAATGGCCAAACGAATATTGTCTGCACAGCTGGGTCCTCACCTAGTGGCATCGCCGGGCTTATTGGAAGCACCGGTGCTGGACTTGATGTGTTCGCACTTTGTACTCACCCTGGCGGGTCGCCAGGGCACGGGCTTCACCGTGCGCCGTGATTTCAACGGCGTCGTCGGTTTGGCCGGTCGCCACTTGGTGTGGCCGGTATCGGTGCTGGCCCGGCTGCGCGCCTTCTTGGCGCGGCGCTGCGCCAGCAACGAACTGTGGCGTGGCCACGAGTCTTTGGCCGATCGTGATTTTCTGGCCCGCCACGGCCTGTGGCGCGGCCCCTACGACGAAGCCACGCTGTTCTTCTTTTTAGATGAATACGCCAAAGACCAGCCCAAAGACTTGAGCGCAGTGCTTAAAGTCACAGGCGACTGGCTGAGCCATTCGCTCAAGCGCCAATCCACGCTGGTTGAAAAAAACATCGATGCCCTGGCCGGGCTGCTGCAGCTCAACCAGGCCGAGCGGGCGCTGCTGCTGTACGGCACGTTGGCCCGCTACCAGCGCGATATGCGCAGCATCCTGGTGGAGTTCAAGGTGAATACCGCACCCGAAGCCTATGCCGCGATTGCCGAAGTGGCAGGTGTCAGCCCCGACCAGGTGGGCGAGGCCCTGCGCGCCGGTTCGCGACTGGAGCGCATTGGCTTGGTCGAAAATTTGATCTCCGAGCACAACATCACCGACCTGGCCGACTTGATGAAGGTCAGTGAAAAGCTACCACCGGTGCTTATGCGCCAGTACCGTGACCAGGCCGAGCTGATGGCCGTGTTCACCCGGCTGTCTGCCAAAACGGCGCTGGGCATGGATGACTTTGCTTTTGTGGCCGAGGACGCCGCAGTGCTGCGCGATCTGATGGCCAACGCTGTGGCGCGCAAGCAGGCGGGTGTCAATATCCTGCTGTACGGCCCGCCTGGCACCGGCAAAACCGAGCTGGCGAAGGTTGTCACCCAAGCCGCGGGGCTGGAGCTGTTTGAAGTGGAATATGCCGACCGCGATGGCAACTCTTTAAGTGGGCGCGACCGCTATCGCTCCTTGCAAATCGCCCAGGTTTTTTTGAAGGGCAGCGCCCAGGCCGCCTTGTTGTTTGATGAGGTGGAAGACGTGTTCCCGGCGCTGTCCAGCGAGGCCCTGCACTCCATCGCACGTGCCGATGCTTCGCTTGCGCCGCCCAGTGGCAGCGTCAGTGGCAAGGCCTGGGTCAACCAAGTGTTGGAGGCCAACCCGGTGCCCACCATTTGGGTCACCAACCGCATTGAGCAAATCGACCCGGCGTTTCGGCGGCGTTTTGCCTACCACCTGGAGTTGCGCTCGCCGCCGCCTGGCGCGCGTGAGGGGCTGGTGCGCAAAACCCTGGAGGGCGTTCCGGTGTCGGATGGTTTTGTGGCGCGCTTGACCCGGCGCAAGGGCCTGACCCCGGCACAGATTCGCACGGCGGTCCGCTTTGCCGAACTGGCCTGCCCGCCGGGCGATGCCCCCAATGTGGGTGCGGCTGGCGCGCAAAACCCATCCGGGTTGGAGCAGCTGATTGAACGCCAGCTCAAAAACGCCGACCAAGCCCTGGGCAACCGCGCCACACCCGCTGCGGGTCAGCAGTCCTGCATGGGCTACGACCTGGGCCTGCTGAATCTGGAAAGCCGCTACGGCATCGAACGCGTGGTGCAAGCCTTGCAAGCGCGTGGGCACGGCACGCTTTGCTTTTATGGCCCGCCCGGCAGTGGCAAAACCGCGCTGGCAGAGCATATCGCTACCAGCCTGGGGCAGCCCTTGATCATTCGCCAAGCCAGCGATCTGCTGGGCAAATATATCGGCGAGACCGAGCAGGCTATGGCCGATATGTTCCGCGAGGCCGAAGCAGAAAGCGCCGTGCTGCTGCTGGACGAGGCCGATAGCTTCCTGCAAGACCGCCGCGGTGCCCAGCGCAACTACGAAGTCACTGAGGTGAATGAAATGCTGCAGGGCATGGAGCGCTTCAAGGGCATTTTTATCTGCACCACCAACCTGTTGGAGCGCCTGGACCAGGCCGCCTTGCGGCGGTTCACCTTCAAGATTCAGTTCAAGCCTTTGACTGCCTTGCAAAGAGAACAGGCCTTTGTGGCGCAGGCCTGCCAGGGCGGCGCTAGCGACCTCACCGTGGCGCGGCAGTCCCGACTGGCCGTGCTGGAGCAGCTTTGCCTGGGTGATTTTGCTGCAGTGCAGCGGCAAGCCGTTATTTTGGACACCGTGATGGAGCCTGATGAGTTTTTGGACCAGTTGGAGGCTGAACACCGTATCAAACCCGAGGTGCGAGAGGCCCGCAGCATGGGATTTTTGGTCTGATTCACGTCTTGGCAGCAGAAGCTTGAAACCGTCTGTCAACCGATTGTGAAGCTCGTGCGTCATAGGTACAGGCGGTGACATGACATTCGATCAAGTCACCATTCCTTTGACCTCTGACATCACGCTATGCGCACTGAAACCATCAAAGTTCCGGACCAAGGTACCTACCAATCCCAGTTGTTTGCGTACTGGTCCGACGAGTTTCGCGAAACCAATGCCGACCACTCAGCGTATATCGCGCTGAACTTTGCCGGTGTTTTGGACGCTTGCCGCAGCAAACTGCACACCCTGATTCAGCACCACAGCCAGCACTTGGCCGATAAATCCGGTGGTGACCGCCACAGCCGCGCCATCGCCCGCCTGCAAAACACCATGACCGGTGCGGCCATGTCGTACGAAAGCTGCTTCCGTCGTCATTGAGATGTGGCCCCCACGCTCCGCCGCTGCGCGGGTCGCTGCCCCCCGAGGGGGCTAAGTCGGCTTGGGGCGGCCCGGCGCCGACTTTCCATGTTGCCCCCAAGCTGCACCGCAGCGTGGGTCGCAATCCTCTCACTCCCCCTGCATCATCACTTTCAACACCGCATCAGCGTAGGCTTCCAGTTTCTTGGTGCCCATACCGCTGATGCCTTGCAAGTCTTCCAGACTTTGCGGGGCGCGCTTGGCAATCGCTGCCAGCGTGGCATCATGAAAAATCACATAGGCCGGTAAATTGTGTTCGCGCGCCACCTCGGCGCGCCAGGCCTTCAGGGCCGCATAACGTTCGAGCGCTGCGCCGTCCAAAGCAATCGGCGCTTTTATAGCCCCAGGCCCGGCACCAGACTTGCTGCGGGATTTGCGCTCTGCAGGGGTGGATACCGATTCCCGCAACTGCACCGCCACCTCGCCGCGCAATACCGCTCGGCTCTTGTCCGTCAAATGCAGGGTATTGAAGGCCTGAGCGTCTACCGCCACCGCACCCAGCGCAATCAGCTGGCGCAACACACCGCGCAACTGAATTTCTGAAAAATCGGCCCCAATGCCAAAGGTGCTGAGTGAGGTGTGGTCGTATTGGGTGACCTTCTCCGTCACTTTGCCGCGCACGATGTCCATCAAGTGTCCGGCCCCAAAGTGCATGCCACTGGTTTGTTGCACTCTATAAATCGTGCTGAGCAGCTTGCGGGCCGCGTCGGTGCCATCCCAAATGTCCGGCGGGTTCAGGCAGTTGTCGCAGTTCTTACAACTGTATTTGGGCTGGCCATCTCCCAACTGCTCCCCAAAATACGCCAGCAGCCGCACACGCCGGCAGTCGGTGGCTTCGGCCAAGCCCAGCAGGGCGTCGAGCTTGCCGCGTAGGCCTTGCTTGAATTCTTCGGCCGCCGGGCTCTCGTCAATCATGCGGCGCTGGTTCACTACGTCTTGCAAGCCATAGCCCATCCAGGCGTAGGCGGGCAGGCCGTCGCGCCCGGCGCGGCCGGTCTCTTGGTAGTAGCCTTCAATGTTTTTGGGCATATCCAGGTGGGCCACAAAGCGCACATCGGGCTTGTCGATACCCATGCCAAAGGCAATCGTGGCCACCATCACCACGCCTTCTTCGCGCAAAAAGCGGTCCTGGTGGCGCTGACGCAGTTTGCTATCCAGCCCGGCGTGGTAGGGCAGGGCGTCTATGCCGGCCTCCACCAGGGTCTGGGCAATATCCTCCACCTTGCGGCGCGATTGGCAGTAGACGATGCCCGCGTCGCCCGCATGTTCGCGCTGAATGAAGCGGAGCAACTGTTGGGTGCTCTCGCGCTTTTCCACAATCGTGTAGCGGATGTTGGGCCGGTCAAAACTGCTGACAAAGGCCTGGGCTTCCTGCAACTGCAGGCGTTCCAGAATGTCCGCCCGCGTCAAATCGTCTGCCGTGGCCGTGAGTGCAATGCGTGGCACGCTGGCAAAGCGCTCGTGCAGCACGGTCAGGCCGCGGTACTCGGGCCGGAAATCATGGCCCCACTGGCTCACGCAATGGGCTTCGTCAATCGCAAATAGGCTGAGCTGGCCGCGCTCGTGGATGGAATCCAGCAGTGCCAAAAACCGCAATGAAGTGACCCGCTCGGGCGCGGCGTACAGCAGGGTGATCTCGCCGCGCATCAGGCGGCGCTCCACGTCCGAGGCTTCCTCGCTGGTCAGGGTCGAATTCAAAAACGCCGCGCTCACCCCAGCCTCGTGCAAGGCACCCACCTGGTCGTGCATCAGGGCGATCAGAGGCGAAATCACCAGCGTAAAGCCGTAGCCTGCGCGCTGGCGCGCAATGGCAGGGATCTGGTAGCACAGGGATTTGCCACCGCCCGTGGGCATCAGCACCAGCGCGTCGCCGCCACCGGTCACGTGTTCGACGATGGCCTGCTGTGGCCCGCGAAACGCCGGATACCCGAACACGTCGTGCAAAATTTCCAGAGGGGAATCGCCGGTGGTCTGCGAAGGATTGGTTTCTGCTATCAAAATATGAGCTGCTCCCGCAAATTCCATGCGGCCTAGGGGTCTAAAAGATACTTAAATGGGCCGTTGCGCAAAGGCCTGGGTCTCGGGTGTCGGGCGATCTATTGTCGCTGTCCGGATGCTGACACTGCGCCGCTGGAGCCGAATTTTCCCGTATGCTGCAGTTTGCGACTCCCCCAACTTGTGACTTGTTGAACGGACCCACTGCCCGATGACGGATCCCACTGAACCCCTGGCAAAGCGCAGCTTCTTTGCGTTGTCGTTGCGCGAGACCTTGTTCTTGGGCGCTGCGCTGGGCATATTCATTCCGGCGCTGGTGTTGGCTTTCTTTCAGGTCAATAGCAAGCTGGAATCCGAGGTGGAGATACGCGTGCGTGCGCCCATGCAGCAGCAGGCCGGTGTCTTGTCGCGCAGCCTGGGTATGGCGATTTGGAATGTGGACCAGCGGGCTGCGGCCGAACTGGTGGACTCGGTGATGCACAACCCCGATGTGGTGCGGGTTGAGGTGACTGATGAGTTCAAACAGACCTTTGCCGTGCAGGAAAAGCCAGTGCCCAGCACCGGTGAACTGCTCACGGAAAGTCGCGAAGTGGTGCATGACGGAGCCCATGTGGGGCATCTGGAAGTGGTGCTGACTACTGCGCGGATTCAACGCGAGCTGTGGGCCGACCTGGTCAAAATGGCCGTGGCTTTGGTGGCCCAGGTGGGTATTTCCATCGGCATCATCTGGCTGCTGTTTGACCGGCGCATGGTGCGCCCACTCAAAAAACTGCAAGCGGCTGCGCAGCGGCTGGCGCGCGGTGAGTTGGATGAGCCCTTGCGCTGGACACGGCAAGACGAAATGGGCAGTCTGGCGCAGGGGCTGGAGGCCATGCGCGGCGACCTGCTGGTGCTGATCAAGGAGCGAGAGCAGAAGAATCTGGCCCTGCAAGAGGAGTTGGCCGAGCGCAAGCGTATGGAAAGCGCTTTGGGCATCAGCCAGGCCAAGTTTGAGGCTATTTTTAATGCCTCCCCGGTGGCCATGACGGTATCCCTCATGGCGGAGCAGGTGGTGTTGGTGGACGTGAACGCCGCCTGGACGAATTTGTTTGGCTGCGAGCGCGATGACGTTTTGGGTACGGTCAACAGCACCAAAGCGTATTGGAAAAATGTGGAAGATCGCTTCGCCGTGAGTGCGGCCATACGGAAAAGCGGCTCGGTCAACCGGCTGAAAATACCCATGCTGCGGGGGCGCGAAGCGGTGCCGATGTTGTGCGAGGTCTCGGGCAGCAAAGTGTCTACGGGCAACGAATCCTTGCTGATCTTGGCCTACGACGACATCACCGCGCAATACCAATCCGAGCAAGAAATCCTGCAGCTCAATGCGACGCTGGAGCAACGCGTGGAAGAGCGCACCCAGGAGCTAACTAACACGCTGAACCAACTGACTGCGGCCCAGGCGGAATTGGTGCGTTCTGAAAAAATGTCGGCCTTGGGTGCCTTGGTGGCTGGCATCGCCCATGAGCTGAACACGCCCATCGGCAATAGTTTGACCGTGGCCAGCACCTTGCAAGACCACGGCATTGCGTTTGCGGCGGAAATGTCCAAGGGCCTGACCCGCAGCAAGCTGGACGAGTTTGTGCAGAGCAGCCAGCAGGGGACTAATATTTTGATGCGCTCCCTGCACCATGCCGCCGAGCTGGTGTCGAGCTTTAAGCAGGTAGCGGTAGACCAGACCAGTGTGAACCGGCGCGTGTTCCGGCTCAAAGAAACGCTGAACGAAATCTTGCTCACTCTAGGCCCCACACTGCGCAAGACCAGCCACTCGGTGGAGTGCGTGGTGCATGAGGACATTTCCCTGGACAGCTACCCCGGCCCCTTGGGGCAAATCGTTACCAACTTGATTAACAACGCGTTGTTGCATGCGTTTGAAGGTCGCCAGCACGGCGTTATTTCTATCGCTGCCCAGCTTACCCAACCGGGCTGGGTGGAGATCACCGTGGCGGACAACGGTATCGGCATCCCCGCCGCCCATTTGGACAAAGTGTTTGACCCGTTTTTCACCACCAAACTGGGCAAAGGCGGCAGCGGCTTGGGCCTTAATATTGTTTACAACCTGGCGAATACCAGCTTGGGTGGGCGTATTCAGGTGTCTAGCGAGCCCGGCATGGGCGCGCGGTTTACCCTGGCACTGCCGCTTCGGGTGGCGTAAGCGGCGGTCGTTGTGCAACGCTTTACTGCGGTGGTTGTTGGCACCCTGCTGTGGGTCGGGCTGGTATCTGCAGGCCACGCGCAGGGCGAGAGCAAATTGCCCAGCACCACAGCGCTGGAGTGTGTGGCAGACGTGTACCCGCCATTCACACTGCACAACAATGGCGTGGTCTCGGGCATGGCGGCTGACTTGTTGGTAGCCGCCGGCAGGCGTGCGGGGCTGGACATCACGGTCAAAGTATTGCCCTTTGCCCGTATCGACAATGAACTCAAGCGTGGGACGGCATCCAGCGTGGCCTGTGCGTATGCCTTCAGCCGCACGCCGGAGCGCGAGGCCTATATGCTGTTTGGCAGCGTGCCGGTGTCGGTGACCAGCTATGTGTTGTATGCCAAGGCGGGCAAGAGCCATGTGGCCTACACCGGGGTGGACGCCTTGCAGGGTGCCCGTATTGGCGTGCGGCTGGCCTTTCGGGTGCCAGAAGCCATCAAGCACGCCGCAGAGCGGGGCGACATCACGCTGGAAACCGTCAACGACGACGAACTTAACTTCAAAAAACTCAGCCTGGGTCGCGTGGACTATGTGCTGACTAACCAGGACGTGGGCGAGACCATGGTGCGGCGCTTGCAACTGGTGGACGTGAAAGCGCTGCGTCCGGCGGTGGAGGAGTTCCCGACCTTTGTGGTGTTTAACAAAGGCCTGGAACATGCCGTGGCCTGGCGCAACGCGGTCGACAAAGGCATGCAGGCCGTGCGCGGCAGCCGCACCGAACAGCGCATTCGCGAACAGTACTTGCATTAGCGCAGTGGGTGCTGACCGAGATCGCGCGGCAGTTTTGCAGTTTGTGAATTAAAATAGTGGCTTCCCAAGGAGCGCTGCAGCTGCTCCGGCGATGAATCGCTGGTTTAGTCAGGCTTGGGGAATTCAACCGCGCTCACTTGTGAATCACTACAAGCTGAGCCTGCCTATGACACCCCTGAAATACACCCGCGGACAAGCCCTTCCCGGCATTTTGGCCAATCGCATTGCCATCTTGGATGGCGCTATGGGCACCATGATCCAGCGCTTCAAGCTGGGCGAGGCCCAGTACCGCGGCGCGGGCTACACCGGCCCGGGCGCGCAGGGCGAGCGTTTCACGCACTTTCACCGCGACGTCAAAGGCAACAACGAACTGCTGAGCCTGACCCGCCCGGATGTCATCAGCGACATCCATGAGCGCTACCTGGCTGCCGGTGCGGACCTGATCGAGACCAACACCTTTGGTGCCACCACGGTGGCCCAGGCCGACTACGACATGGCTGACTTGGCGATTGAGATGAATCTGGTTTCCGCACAGTTGGCGCGCGCGGCTTGCGATAAATTCAGCACGCCCGACAAACCCCGCTTGGTGGCGGGTGCGCTGGGCCCCACGCCCAAGACGGCCAGCATCAGTCCTGATGTGAACGACCCCGGCGCGCGCAATGTCACTTTTGAAGAGCTGCGTGCTGCCTATTACGACCAGACTAAGGCGCTAGTGGAAGGCGGCAGCGATGTGCTGCTGGTGGAAACCATCTTTGACACCCTGAACGCCAAAGCGGCGCTGTTTGCGATTGACGAATACTTTGAAGCCAGCGGCGAGCGCCTGCCATTGATCATCAGCGGCACGGTGACCGATGCCTCCGGTCGCATCCTGAGCGGTCAGACCGTCACGGCCTTCTGGCACAGCGTGCGCCATTCGCGCCCGCTGGCCATTGGCCTGAACTGCGCGCTGGGTGCCACGCTGATGCGCCCCTATATCCAGGAGCTGAACAAGGTGGCTACGGACACTTACATCAGCTGCTACCCCAACGCGGGCCTGCCCAACCCCATGAGCGATACCGGCTTTGATGAAACGCCCGACGTGACCAGCCGACTGGTGCGCGAGTTTGCGGCTGAAGGACTGGTGAATATTGTGGGTGGCTGCTGCGGCACCACGCCGGACCACATTCGCGCGATCAGCGATGCGGTGCATCCGATGGCGGCGCGCTCTTTGCAGCGCAATTTCTTCTACAAGGAAGACGTGGAAAACGCGGAAGCAGCCTAGTTGCCGCCAGGCCGTTTTTTTACCGGCCGATGTTGGGGCGTAGCGCCTCTTGGGAGTAATGCGCCAGCTCCTGGTGCATGGCCTTGGCCAATTTGGCATACAAACGCAGCTTGCGGGCGTTGTCGCGCAGCCGCTCCGCTAATTTGGCCGAAATGGCCAGTAGCAGTTTGGCGCTGATGGAGGGGGACTCTTGGATCAGGGTCTCCAGGGCCTCGCGCGTCAAAATGGCGCAAAGTACGTCGGTGCTGGCGGTGCAGGATGCCGAGCGGGGTTCCTTGTCGATCAAGCCCACCTCCCCCAACAAACTGCCTGGCCCTAAAACACTGATGGTCAGCGGCTCGGTGCGGCTCACGGTGATGGTTTCCACCACCACCTCGCCCTCCAGCAGCAGGGCCATAAAACCATCATCGCCCGCATCGCCTTCGCGAATAAAGGTGGTGTCTGCGGCGATAAAGCGTGGCGTCATATAGCTCACCACCACACGGGCTTCCTCCAGCGCCAGTCGGACCAGGGCGTTGGGCGCAGTGAGGAGTTCTGCCGCCCGCTCAAAAGCATCCTGAGAGTCGGCCGAAGGAAGCGAGGGTTTCATGGTGTGTGCCGGTGTTAATCTGCCATTTTAGGAAGCTCTGCTGGTCTGCGCTTTGCTGTTTTCAAAAGGATATCCCGTAAAATCGGGTTTCCAAGGAGCGTTGCAGCAGACCCTAGCGGTTTGTCAGGCTTGGACCGGGTGCTTGCACCCTCGCAACGACGCTCACCTGTTGCCTTTCATTTCAGGTGAGTTTATGCCCCAAACCCCCGCCAAAACTGCACAAGCAGTCCGCCCATTTGTTGCGCCCATGATGTTGTCCGGGCTGGAACCGGTTGTCATCGGTGCCATCTATTCAGCGGAGGACAGAGCTGAAGGTCTGTCCCCCAGAGCCACATTCGTCAATATCGGCGAGCGCACCAACGTCACCGGCTCCAAGGCCTTCGCCCGGATGATCTTGAATGGCGAGTTTGAACAGGCCTTGGCCGTGGCCCGCCAACAGGTGGAAAACGGCGCGCAGATCATCGACATTAATATGGACGAGGCCATGCTGGACAGCCAGGCCGCCATGGTGCGCTTCCTGAACCTGATCGCCTCCGAGCCCGATATTTCGCGCGTGCCCATCATGATCGACAGCTCCAAGTGGAGCGTGATCGAGGCCGGCCTGCGCTGCGTGCAGGGCAAGGCGGTGGTCAATTCCATCAGCATGAAAGAGGGTATAGAGCCCTTCAAGCACCAGGCCAAACTGCTGCGCCGCTACGGTGCCGCCGCCGTGGTCATGGCGTTTGACGAAAAAGGCCAGGCCGACACCTACGAGCGCAAGGTGGAAATCTGCGAGCGCGCCTACCGCATTCTGGTGGCGGATGTTGACCAAGGTGGGGTGGGTTTCCCGCCCGAAGACATCATCTTCGACCCCAATATCTTCGCCATAGCCACCGGCATTGAAGAGCACAACAACTACGCGGTCGATTTCATCAACGCCACGCGCTGGATCAAGGAGAACTTGCCAGGGGCCAAGGTGAGCGGTGGTGTGTCCAACGTGTCGTTCAGTTTCCGCGGCAACGACCCGGTGCGCGAGGCGATTCACACCGTGTTCCTGTACCACGCCATCAAGGCGGGTATGGACATGGGCATCGTCAACGCCGGCATGGTGGGCGTGTACGACGACTTGGAGCCGGTGCTGCGCGAGCGCGTGGAAGACGTGGTGCTGAACCGCCGTGCCGACGCGGGCGAGCGCCTGGTGGAGATCGCCGAGACCGCCAAGAGCGGTGCCAAGGACGAGAGCAAAAAGCTGGAGTGGCGCGGCACGCCCGAGACCCCCAAAACGGTGGGCGAACGCCTGAGCCACGCGCTGGTGCATGGCATCACCGACTTCATCACCCAGGACACCGAAGAGGCCTACCAAGACGTGTTGGCCAAGGGCGGCCGCCCGCTGCATGTGATCGAAGGCCCACTGATGGACGGCATGAACGTGGTGGGTGACCTGTTTGGCCAGGGCAAGATGTTTTTGCCCCAGGTGGTGAAGAGCGCGCGCGTGATGAAGAGCGCCGTGGCGCATTTGTTGCCGTATATCGAGGCCGAAAAGCTGGCCATGATCGAGGCCGGGGGCGAAGCCAAAGCCAAGGGCAAGATCGTCATTGCCACCGTCAAGGGCGACGTGCATGACATCGGCAAGAACATTGTTACCGTGGTGCTGCAGTGCAACAACTTTGACGTGGTCAACATGGGCGTGATGGTGCCCTGCCATGAAATTTTGGCCATGGCCAAAGCCGAAGGGGCGGACATCATTGGTCTGTCGGGTCTGATCACCCCCAGCCTGGAAGAGATGCAGTACGTGGCGGGCGAGATGCAAAAGGACGCTTACTTTCGCTTGCGCAAAATGCCTTTGCTGATTGGCGGGGCGACCACCAGCCGGGTGCATACCGCAGTGAAAATTTCTCCGCACTATGAAGGCCCCATCGTCTACGTGCCCGATGCCTCGCGCAGCGTGAGTGTGGCCCAGGGCCTGCTGAGCGATAACGCGGCCCAGTACATCGCCGAGCTGAACGCCGACTATGTGAAGGTGCGCGAGCAGCACGCCAACAAAAAGCAGATTCCGCTGTGGCCGCTGGCCAAAGCGCGGGCTAACAAGACCCCCATCGACTGGTCTAACTACCAGCCTGCCGTGCCCAAATTCATTGGCCGACGCGTGTTCAAGAACTTTGATTTGACCGAGTTGGCCCAGTACATCGACTGGGGCCCGTTCTTTCAGACTTGGGATTTGGCCGGGCCTTACCCCGCTATCTTGAAGGACGATGTGGTGGGTGTGGAGGCCCAGAAGGTGCTGGCCGACGGCCAGGCGCTGCTCAAGAAAATCATCGATGGCCGCTGGCTCACCGCCAACGCGGTGGTGGCCCTGTACCCGGCCAACAGCGTCAATGACGACGATATCGCCTTCTACGCCGACGAGAGCCGCACGGAGGTGGCACTGACCTGGTACGGCCTGCGCCAGCAAGCCGAGAAGCAGGAAATCGACGGTGTGATGCGCCCGAGCCGCTGCCTGGCAGACTTTGTGGCACCCCGTGCTGCTATCAAACCAGGAGCTGCTCCCGCACTATCCACGGCCTCAAATGCCAATTTGACCCTTGAAACCAAGGACTATGCGGGCTTGTTTGCAGTCACCGCGGGCATTGGTGCCGACAAGCGCTCCCAGGCGTTCGAGGCAGCACACGACGACTATTCATCCATCATGCTCAAGGCGATTGCCGACCGGCTGGCCGAGGCCTTTGCCGAATGCCTGCACCACCGCGTGCGCACCGATTTGTGGGGCTATGCCCCGAGTGAGGCGCTCACGCCAGAAGCGCTGATTGCCGAGAAGTACCAGGGCATCCGCCCTGCGCCCGGCTACCCTGCCTGCCCGGACCACAGCGTGAAGCTGGACATGTTCAAACTGCTGCAGTGCGAGGAAATTGGCATGGGTGTGACCGAGAGCCTGGCCATGACGCCCGCAGCCAGCGTCAGCGGCTTCTATATCGGCCACCCGGACGCGACCTACTTCAACGTCGGCAAGATTGGCGACGACCAGCTGCAAGATCTGGCCCGCCGCAGAGGCATGGACGCGACGGCCTTGCAGCGCCTGCTGGCCCCGAATCTCTAAGCCTGTTACTCCACGGTAACCATGCCAGAATCGCAAGCTGAGGAGTTGCGATGTCATCCCTGTACCTAGACCACTTTGGCTTGAACAAGCCCCCATTCCAAATCACGCCGGACTTGGGCTTCTTTTTTGCGGGTGGACGCAGGGGGGATATCTTGTCGGCGCTACTACACGTGGCCCAGCATGAAGAAGGCATCATGACCCTGGTGGCCGAGGTGGGCAGTGGCAAAACCCTGCTGGCGCGGCTGATGATCAGCAAGCTGGCCGCGGATATCTGCACCATCTACCTGGCCAACCCCAGCTTCAGCCGCGATGAAATTCTGGGGGCTATTGCCCGCGACCTGGGGCTGACCGACCTGCCTCGCTCTACCGAAGCCCGCCTGGCAGCCCTGCAAAACGAGCTACTGCGCCGCCATGCTGCGGGGCAACGCGTGCTGCTGGTGATCGACGAAGCCCACGCCATGCCGCTGGATTCCCTGGAAGAAGTGCGCCTGCTCTCCAATCTGGAGACGGACCAGCACAAGCTGCTGAACATCATGCTGTTTGGCCAGCCCGAGCTAGACGAGACGCTGGCCGACCGGCGCATGCGCCAGGTGCGTGACCGGGTGATCCACCGTTTCGAGCTCACGCCGCTGCCTGCGGATGAAGCTGCTGCCTATGTAGACCACCGCCTGCGCGCGGCGGGTTGGTCGGGTAGTACCTTGTTTGCACCGGCCGCCATGGCGCTGCTGATCAAGTCTTCGGGCGGGCGCGCGCGGCGTATCAATTTGTTGGCGGACAAGGCGCTGTTGGGGGCCTACGCGGGCGGTAAATCGACGGTGCAGGTGGAGCAAGTGCGCAATGCCGTGGCCGAGCTGCATGACAACATTGCGCCGCCCTCCCGCTGGCGCTTGCCCAGTTGGCCTTGGGCAGTGGTGAGCCTGGCCCTTGTTTTGGGGGTATGGCTGGCTGTGTTGCTGGGGCAGCGCAGTGCCAAGGCTAGAGCGGCTGTCGCGGCCAGTGCGGAGACGCCTGCCGCCCTTGCGCGCCCCGCCTCACCGGTCAGCCCTGCAGTTCTGCCGCCAGCCTCGGCCCCAATCGCTGCTGCGGTGGCTGCGGTCGTTCCTGCAGCAGAGCCCAGTCCACCGCAGTTGCCGGTATCGGCACCAGCATCGGCACCTGCGCTGGCTAAGGATTTACCCCCCTGGATGGGGGTCGTTTTGCCGTACCTGGAACGCACCCAGGCCCAACTCCAAAACCCGGAGCTCTCCGGCTACACGCTGCAAATTGCCGCCTTACCCCGTGAGGCACCAGTCGCGGCCTACTTGCAAACCGTGGCCCAGCAAATCGGGTCCGAGCAGGTCTACGCGCAGCTTAGTCACTACAATGGAAAAGACTTTGTCGCAGTGTTCATTGGCAGTTACCCGAGCATTGCCCAAGCCAATGCCGCGCGAAACGATCTGCCTGGGGCCCTGAGGGCCAACAAGCCCATCGTGAGGACGTGGATAAAAATAAGACAGGATCAACTATCTTGAATAGCTCCGCAGTTCCCATCGTTGGCCCGTCGGTAGATTCGCCTTCATTGCCCCGTGTGCTCGCAGTGGCCTGTGCCCTATTTATGACGGCCTGCGCCGCGCCGCCAGCCCCCCCTGTATCCAAATCCCATATCCAAGTGGCCCCGGCTGTGGCTGGCACGGCCCCAGACTTTGCCTCTGCGCCGCCCATGCCGCCGCGCCCCCGGGCCACGCCCAAGCAAGAGGTCTACAGCGTCGTCATGCAAAACGTTAATGTGCAAGACCTCTTGTTTGCCTTGGCCCGCGATGCCAAGGTCAATGTGGACATCCACCCCAGTATCAGCGGCACCGTGACCATGAATGTGCGCGACCAAACGCTGACAGAAATATTGGACCGGGTCGCGCGCCAAGTTGATTTGCGCTACGAGCTGCAGGGCAATAGTTTGTCGATCCTGCCGGATGTGCCGTATTTAAAAAATTACCGGGTGGATTACCCCAATATCCAGCGCAACTCTGCCATATCGATCAACACATCGACCAATGTTGCCAGTACCGGTGCGGCACCAGGTTCTGCGGGTGGCGGCACGGGTAGCAACTCATCGACCTCGGAAATCGTCAGTAAATCCAATAACAACTTCTGGGACACGCTGGTCAACAATGTGCGCGACATGCTGCGTGAGACCGATAAGGTCCTGCCCGGCGCTGCGGCGGGCGCAAGCCCCAGTGCGGGTGCGGCTGCAAGCCCAGGGGCTTCTGCGGCCGCTGGCACCGGCAATGCCAGTTCTGCAGCGTCTGCTGCTGCCAATGCAGCTGCAGCGTCAGTGGCTGGGCGTACGATTTTTCGCGAAGCTGCATCGGTGATGTCCAATGCCGAAGCCGGTTACATCAGTGTGCGCGCTACGCAAAGCCAACATCAAAAGGTGCAGGAGTTCATTGACCGGGTGATGCGCTCAGCCCGTCGCCAAGTGCTCATTGAGGCGACGATCGTCGAAGTCGATCTGTCGAATCGTTATCAGCAGGGCATCGACTGGTCGCTCATCAAGCCCGGCGGCACGGCCTACGATTCCTCTTTTTCCATACGCCCTGCAGGGCCTTCAAGCGGTTTACAAACGGGCGGTCTGATCAGCACGCTCACCTCGCTCACACTCAACGGCCCCAGCGTGTTCAAGGGCTACGACCTCACCGGCATGTTGAGCATGTTGGAGTCTTTTGGCACCTTGCGGGTTTTGTCCAGCCCCAAAATATCGGTGTTGAACAACCAGAGCAGCGTACTCAAGGTGGTCGACAACAAAGTCTATTTCACACTCGCGGTGACACCTGGCACTGCCGCATCGGCGGGCGTGGCGGCCACCCCCGCTGTGTACAACACGGTGATCAACACCGTACCCATTGGCCTGCTGATGTCGGTCACGCCGCAGATCAGTGAATCGGGCGAGGTCATCCTCAATTTGCGTCCCACCATCAGCCGTATCACCGGCTATGCCAGCGACCCGAGCCCGGCGCTAACCTTGTCGGGCGTGTCGAACCGCATCCCCGAAGTGCAAACGCGTGAGATGGAGTCGGTGTTGCGCGTGCAGTCGGGCGGCGTGGCCATCTTGGGTGGTTTGATGCAAGACTCCCGCAACAACAATTCCGATGAAGTGCCCATCCTCAACCGGCTGCCTGGTTTGGGCAATCTCTTCAAGTACCGCGATGAGGCCAGCAAGAAGACCGAGCTGGTGATTTTCTTGCGCCCGACTGTGTTGCAAGACGCCAGTCTGGAGGGCGATTTCAAGGGCTACCGCAATGTCATTCAAGAGGCGCGCGAAGCCATGGATGTCCCCAGTCAGCCGACGCGGCCTGAGTTTCAGTTGCAGTAGCCCACCGCCATGAGCCTGTTACTTGATGCTTTGCAACGTGCCAGTAAGGACAAAGAAAAGGCTGCACAGGCTGCGGCCAACGCAGCCGCCGCAGACTCGTTGAGCGAGGGGAAGTTTGTGCTGGCGGCTCCTGCGGTGCCAGCTTCCGACTTTCCCGATCTGGTGCCGTCGGCCCCAGTGGCGACCAGCCCGGTAGCAGAAGTGCCGATGGCGCTGACACCAGAGTCGCCCGTGGTGGCGGAAAAGCCCATGGTTCTGGAGCTTGAAATGGAGCTGGAGACGAGTGCACCTCCTGCCGCTGTAGCACCCGCACCAGTAAAGCCTGTCGATGCCCCCCCCGCTATTACTAAAGCGCCTGCGAAAGACGCCATCGAAATTTCGACAAACAGCGTAGCGACAGCGGCTGTTGTCGCGTCAACCAAGCGTCCGGACAGCGCCTTTAACACCCCCAAATCCCCCAACCCCCAGGCCGCAGCCGCCGCAATTCAAAATGCCTACGCGGCACCGGTCTTTGAGACACGCCGCCCGCCCAACCGCAGAGCGATGGTGTTGGCGGGTATTGCGGGTGCTTTGGGCTTGGCTTTTGCGTCGTTTCTGTTCGGTGTATGGGGTGATCCTGAGAAGCTGCTGGGTTTGAGTAGTGTGTCCTCGGTAGCGCCCGCAGCGCCCGCGACGGCTGTGCAGCAAGCCCCTGCTCCAGCGCCGTCACCGGTGGCGGTAGCCCCAGAGCTGGTTGCAGCTACTGCGCAGGTTCCAATACCGGTCCCTGCACCTGGAGTGGGTGGCGTTGTGCCGCTGCCCCAGGCTGCTGCATCGGCTGCAGTACCAATGCCACTGCCCACTGCTGCGATGGCTCCAACTGCCGCGACACCCCCTAAAAAACCACCTAACCCACCAGCAACTGAACCGGTCTTGCGTGCCACACCCACTACACCGGTATTTGCCGCACGTGCCCGCAGCCAGTCAGCCTTGGAAGTGGGTTATGCGGCCTTGCAGGCTGGGCGCTTTGACGATGCCAGTCGAGCCTATGCCGCAGCACTGGAGGCTAATTCGAGTGAGCCCGATGCCTTGCTGGGTCTGGCCTACATAGCCCACACCAAAGGCCAGCGTGATGAAGCCCAAAGCTACTACCGCCGTGTCTTGCGCCACGACCCCGGCAATAGCGTGGCCAATGCCGGTCTGGTGGCTTTGGAGTCAGGTAGCAGTGGTGCTGCCAATGGCGTATCCCAGGGCGAGCGTGCCAAAGAATTGGCGGCACGGCAGCCCGAATCTGCCGCGGTGCAGGCGCTGGCCGCCAGCGCCTTGGTGCAAGAGGGCGCGTTGCCCGACGCTGCGCTCGCTTTTGCACGGGCGCAAGCCCTGGAGCCCGCCAATCCTTTGCATGCTTACAACTTGGCGGTGGCCTTGGATAAGCTGGGCAACTACGCGCAGGCTGCTACGCAATACGAAAAAGCGTTGCGCGTCAGCGCCGCTGCCTCGGTACCCTTGGGTGCGCCGCAGGCCAGTGCCGCCCGTGTGCGTGCCGCCCAGTTGCGCCAGTCCTTAGGTCTGCCGCAGGAGACCACGCCATGACATCGAACTTAGCGGGTGCCGCTCCAACCACCGCCCCGCCCGTGCGCCTGGGTGACAAACTGATTCAACTGGGCCTTATTACCCAAGACCAGTTGCGCATTGCGCTGATGGAGCAAAAAAGCTCTGGCAAGCCCTTGGGTGAGGCCCTGCTGGTGCTGGGCTTCACTACCGAAGAAGCCATGCGCAGCGCGCTGGCAGACAACCTGGGTGAGACGGCGATCAGCCTCAAAGGTATTGTGGCCAACTCGGATGCGCTGGCGCTGATCCCCAAGCCCGTGGCCAAGCGGCACATGCTGTTTCCGGTCAGTTTGGACCGCAAAGCCAATGTGCTGGTGATTGCGGGTGCCAACCCGAACGACATTGTTGCGGTAGACCAAATCACCGCCTTGTTGGCGGGCGGGCCCAGCATTCAATGGCGGCTGGCCAGCAGTGCCGAGATACTGACCGCCATTGAGCAGTTTTATGGCCATGAGTTGTCGATCGACGGGATCTTGCATGAGCTGGAAACCGGCACGGTGGACATGGCGGGATTGACGCAGGAGACCGAGGGCTATAGCCACCCGGTGGTGCGCTTGATGGACTCCCTGTTGGCAGACGCTACCTTGCGTGGCGCGTCGGATATTCACTTCGAGCCAGAGCCGCAGTTCTTGCGTATTCGTTACCGTATTGACGGCGTGCTGCGCCAGGTGCGGGCCTTGCACATGCGCTATTGGTCGGCCATGGTGGTGCGCTTAAAGGTGATGGCCGGTATGAACATTGCCGAGACCCGTGCCCCGCAAGATGGCCGCATTTCTCTGTCCATATCGGGCCGGCAGGTGGACTTTCGATCCGCCGTGCAACCCACCATCCACGGTGAAAACTTTGTACTGCGGATTTTGGACCGCAAGCGAGGCATTGTTCCCTTAGACGGCCTGGGTTTGTCAGACGACCAGTACAACACCATGCAGCTGATGCTGTCGCGCCCCGAAGGCATCATGCTGGTGACCGGGCCCACGGGCTCGGGCAAGACCACCACGCTGTATTCCATTTTGGGCCACCTGAACAAAGAAGGCGTCAACATCATGACGCTGGAAGACCCGGTGGAATACCCCATGCCGGTGATTCGGCAGACCTCGATTTCTGACTCCGTAAAGATGGACTTTGCCGAAGGCATTCGCTCCATGATGCGCCAGGACCCCGACATCATTTTGGTGGGCGAGGTGCGCGACCACGAGACCGCAGAGATGGCCTTCCGTGCCGCCATGACGGGCCACCAGGTGTTCTCCACGCTGCACACCAATTCTGCGATTCGCTCCATCCCGCGTTTGGTGGACCTGGGCATCAAACCCGAGGTACTGGCTGGCAACGTGATTGGCATCGTGGCGCAGCGCCTGTTGCGCACCTTGTGCAAAGTCTGCAAGGTGCTGCACGATCCAAGCCCGATTGAATTGCAGTTGTTGGGGCTCAAACCCGGCGAGCCGCACTCGGTTTACAGCCCGGTGGGCTGTCCGGCTTGCGAACATCTGGGCTACAAGGGCCGTATCTCGATTCTGGAGCTGCTGAAGTTTGATGCCGCGCTGGACGAGCTTATTACCCAACGCGCCAGCCTGAAAGTCATGCTGGACTACGTGCGCCAGCAGGGCTTTGCCACCATGGCAGAAGACGGCCTGCGCCGGGTCAAAGAAGGCCTGACGACCGTGGAAGAGGTCGGACGCGTCGTGGATCTCACCGAGCTGATTCACTGATGGCGCTCTACGAGTACCGTGCAGCCTACAGCGATGGGCGCATTGCCAAGGGGCGCATAGATGCCCTGCACGAGACCGACCTGGAGGCGCAGCTCAAACGCCTGGACATGGCCTTGCTGTCCGCCAAAGAGATTGCCGAACGCGCCAGCGCGGTATCCAAGGTGCCGCGCCGCGAGGTGCTGGGCTTTTTGTTTCAGCTGGAAATGTTGGTGCGTGCGGGGGTGCCGATTCTGGACTCGCTGGCCGATATGCGCGATGCATCAGACACGCCTGCGGGGCGGGAGCTGTCCGGTGGCTTGTTCGAAAAAATTGAAGCGGGCTCCACTTTGGGTGAGGCCGTGGGCACCTTTCCGGGGGTGTTTTCTGAGACGGTGGTGAACCTGATTCGCTCCGGCGAGGTCACGGGCCAGTTGCCTGAAGTCCTCAAGGAGATTGTGCGCTCCTTAAAGTGGCAAGACGAGATGGAAGCCCAAACCAAGAAGCTGTTGGCCTATCCTGCTTTTGTGATGGTGGTTATCGGTGGCGTAGTCTTTTTCCTGATGATTTATCTGGTGCCCCAGCTCATCGGCTTTCTGAAAAACCTGGGCCAGGAAGTCCCGCTACAGACCCGCTTGCTGATAGGGCTGTCGGGCATCTTTGTGAATTACTGGTGGGCTATCTTGACGGTGCCACCGCTGCTGGTAGTGGCCGTGCTGTCGCTGTCGGCCACCTACCCGGGTGTACGCTACAAATTACACGCCATGCAGTTAGGTATGCCCGTGATCGGCCCCGTGCTCAAAAAGCTCACGCTGGCCCGGTTTGCCGACACCTTGGGCTTGATGTACCGCACTGGCATTCCGCTGACAGACGGCTTGGTGTATTGCGAAAAAATAACCTCCAATGTGGTGATTCAAAACGCCATTCGCCGAGCGCGCGAACGGGTCGTCACCGGGACCGCTATTTCTGAGAGTTTTGCGGCGGAGCAATTGTTCCCGCCGTTTGTGATTCGCATGATCAAGGTGGGTGAATCCACCGGTGCTTTGGACCAGTCTCTGGCCAATATAAGCTACTTTTACTCGCGCGATATCGACGAGTCCATTGCCCGCGTACAGGCCATGATCGAGCCGGCGCTGACGGTAGTGATGGGGCTGATTTTGGGCTGGATCATGCTCGCCGTGCTGGGGCCGATCTACGACACTATTGCCAAAATGAAGACCTGAGGCTATGGCATCCGTTTTGTATATCAGCGCAGCCGGGCCGAGTTGGTGGGACAACAGCTCGGGCACGTGGTTAGCCGTGGCTGCCCCCTCCACACAGGCAACGCGCGTGGTGGCTGACCTGACCGAAGAGACCTTTGTTGAGATTGCCGTACCACGGGTATTTGGCAACGACCGCAAGCGCTTTGTGCAGCGCCAGTTGGCGAACCGTTTCCCAGAGAGCCAATTCCGTGCCGCCCTGGTGCCGCCGCAGGGGGGCGGGTTGATGGACCGTTTGGCACCTCCCAAGCAAGTCTTGACAGCGATAGAGCCCTCAGACCGTTTGCAAGCAGCCTTGCAGGCGGTCTCTGCACCTATCGTCGGCATCTGGGGCGTGTCGGTCATCTTGGCGCAGTTGGGCCAATCCAAATCATTGCCCGCCACTTTGTTGATTGTGCTGAGCCAGGCGTCCAGTACCCGCATCGTTTTTCTGAAAGACCGCGCACCGGTTTTGACCCGTTTGGTAGCGGCGTCTGGCACGGCGGCCGAGCAGGCGGTAGAGATCTTGCGCACCGTACGGCATTTGGAAAACACCAAAGTGCTGGAGCGGGGTGCGCAGCGGCTACCCGCGCTGCTGCTGGGCACAGCACAAGGCTTGGCCGGAGTTCTGTCTGGCGACCGCATCGATGCTGTGGCAGCACCCGGCAAGCAGTGGGCCGAGGGCGATAGTGGCTGGAGGGCGGGCTTGTTTGACCTGGCTTGCAAGGGCACTTCAGGCCAACTGGCACCGGTGGCGCTGCGTGCCAGCTACCTGACCTCGCGGCTAGAAAAAGCCGCACGCATCGCTATGGTGGCGTGCTTGGTGGGCGCGGCCGTGGTGGCCAGTGGCAGTATTTTGTCCGTGGTCAGTGACACCAGTAGCCAGTCGGGGCTGAACACCAGCGCCACCCAATTGGCGGGAAAGATCGCGGCGGCAGAGACCTCGATAGAGGCCTTTGGCGTGTCGCCTGAGCTGCTGCGCAAGGTCTTGGCACTTGACAGTGATGAGATCGGCTCTGCCCTTGATCTGCAAGGCCAATTGGGCGCGCTATCGCGGGTGGTGGGCAGCGTGCCGGGTGCCCGCGTTACGGCACTGCAGTGGCAATTTATGGCTGCGTCTGAAACCGCCTGCCCCGCAGAGCTTGGCGCAGTGCCGGTGGCAGGTGCAGCGGTGCCCGAACCGGCTGTAGAGCCCCGGCGCAAGGTGGAGGTCAAGTTGTCCATCGCGCTGGCTGCGGATGCGGGGCCTCGCTTGAGACTGCAGCAGGCCAGCAAAATCACCACCCAACTCGGGCTGGTGCCCGGCGCTGTGGTGGTGCTAGACCCAGCACGGGCCTTGCGTGAGGGGGATATTGGCAGCGTGGCAGTGGGCCAGGCCGATGATCAGCGCAGCCTCAATTGGTGTGTGGCGCTACCTGCTGCCACCCAGACTGCCAGCGTGTTGGAGTCTGGCCAATGAGCGAGTGGAGCCCCATTTTGGTCGCTGCCAAACGGAGTTTGGTGACCTTGGGCATCGTGGCTGTGGTGTCGGCTGCCGCCGTGTTTGCTTTGCAAATGTGGGCGGACACGCTCAAGGTCCAGGTGGCCCAGTTGGAAGCCGCTGTTCAAGGTCAGCGCAGCCAGTTGGCCACTAAACAAGAGGATTTGCGCAATGTGAGCGGCCATATCAAGCGCTTTGAAGCCTTGCGCACGCAGGGGCTGGTGGGCGACCCGGATCGCCCGCTGTGGGTCGAGGAGCTGCAAGCCAGCCACGGTCGCTTGGGTCTGACAACGCCTTTGGTCTACCGCTTGTTAATACCCAAACTGGTGGCCGATACCAATGCTGGGACCGCCGCCCCCGCGGCTGTACCAGCCGAAGGTGCTGCGTCAGAGCCCCAGTTCCACGACTTGCAATTTGAGGTACGCGAGACGCATGAAGAAGAATTACTCAGGCTCATTCAAGATTACCGTGCCCATGTGGTGGGGCGTTTTCGGGTGAATGCCTGCAGCTTCGCTGAGCCAAAAGACACCGGCATGACGGCGCAATGCGTGCTGCGATTTGTGACCATACCTGCGCCCAAGGCGGCAGCCTCTGCCGCCGCCCAATAAGCGCCTTGCCAAAACCACTTTCCCGCCTAAACTTTTGCTCTATGCGTTCTGCACCGTGCCCCTGCGTTCACTGCCACCACGCCAGCCACTTTGGCGGGCTTGCGGGTGCGCTTGTGCTGGGTATTGGGCTGTGGATTGTTAGTGATGCGGCGCAAGCGGCAGAGCCCCTGGGTACGCTGCTGTATTCCCCCGCCCAGCGCCAGGCGATTGCCGCCGCACGCAAACGCCCGGCGGGTGAATCGGCATCCCTGATTCCGCTGAAGCCTAGTACGGCCCGCCTGGACGGTGTGGTCGCCCGTGAGAGCGCCAAGGGCACTGCCTGGGTGAACGGAGAGCCCATGGCGCAAGGGGCGCCCAAAGCGCCCCTGCTGCGGGGGACCGATGCGGTGGTGGAGGGCCGCCGCCTGCGCGTGGGCGAGTCCGTGGATACCACCACGGGTAGCAAAACTGACGTGGTAGCACCCGGCGCGGTGCGCAAAGGGCCCACACGATGAACACCGAGTTTGGCGAACTCGCCCAGGCCGAATACCGTGCACGCCACGTGCGCCGTCGCGTCTATATCGTCATTGGGCTCATTCTGATCGTGGCGGGTTATTTCCTGATGGCAGTAGGCCCAGGCACCAGCAGCGATTGGGTGCTGGCGCGTGCCATGGGGGGGCTGGCTTGCATCGTGGTGGGCTTTGGCATGGCCGTCTTGCCTTTGTTGGCCCACTGGACCAGCGGCGACTAATGCCCGCCGTGTTATTGGTCGAGGATGACGCGGCCCTGCGTGGCTACTTGGCCAGCGCGCTCGAAGAGGCTGGTTTTACGGTGCAGCTCGCCCAAGACCGGGCCAGCGCAGTGGCTGCCATGGCCTTGCCCGCAGCACCGGCCATCGCCGTGCTGGATCTGGGGCTCCCGCCCCAACCCAGCACCATGCGCGAGGGCTTGTTGGCGCTACAAGATATCTTGCGCCTTCAGCCACCCACTAAAGTCATTGTGCTGACCGGCCAGGATGAGTCAGCCGCCGCCCAAGAGGCCGTGCGCCTGGGGGCCTTTGATTTTTTGACCAAACCTACCTCTATGGCCGTGGTGTTGCAGGCGGTGCAGCGCGCGAGCCTGTTTGCCAGGGAAGAGGCGCGTATGGTGCTGCGCGGGGAGTCCCGCATAGCGGTCACCGTGCGCCTGGGCGATGGCCCCAAAGAGGCTGGGGCGCAGGCCGAAGAGCAATTGCTGCGGCGCAGTTTGGCCGCTGCGGGCTACAACGTGACCTTGGCGGCACGCCAGTTGGGCGTAGCGCGCGAACACCTCTATTACTATCTGAATAAATATGGCATCCAGCGTCCTGACTAATTTGGCGCTTGCCTTTTTGGTTGCCGGTTTCACGCTGTTTGCAACCGCACTCGTTTTATCGCGCCGCGCACACCGCTACCAACACGGCATGCAAACATTGTTGCAGCTGGCAAGTAGCCCGATCGAACTGCTGGACCTACCCGCCGCAGCCTGGCCCGTGCTCCATGGCGCTGGCTGGTGCCACCTGCGTTGGGAAGGAGATTGGTACGGTCAACCCGTGCAGGGTAGTTTGGGCGAAGACACCCTTGCTCGGGGTACCAATGATGAGCTTCGTCAGTTGTTTGAAGTGAGCAGCGGCGCGCAGGCACGCCTCAGCGTGGCGTTGAGGCACAGTGCTCCACGCGGCGAGAAGCGCTTGTTTGCCACCCATCTAGCCCAAGTGTTTGTATTGCTACTGGAAACCCGGCTGCGCGAGCGCACGGGTGCCCTATCTGCGGCGCTGGCGGAAAGAGCGCGCCTGTCTTTGTATTTGCAGCACGATATGCGCAACCTGGCCCAGTGGGTCAGTTGGGTGAGTACCGACTTTGTGCACGCCGATTCCGAACCCCGGCTGATGGCGGCAGCCCGGCGCTTGCAAACCAATGCGCCCTTGGCGCTGGAGCGCGCCCAGCGTCTGACCAACGCCTTGGGTAAGGAGCGCCAGGCGGGGGCACCCCGAGATGTGGTGCTGCGCGATGCCATAGAGCAGGCAGCGCGACTGGCGGGGCTGGAGCTCGCTATTGACGGCGACGCGACTGCCTGGATAGCCCCCGAACTCTTGGAGCGCGCGTTGGACAATTTATTGGGCAACTTGGCAGCTGATTGGCGCGAGGGCCTGACTGCGGCTCCCCAGGTATCCATCTCCCGTCCGATTGACCCGGATGGCGACTGCGCTGGAACGGTGCAGATTCTCTTGGTGTGCCCCTTGCCGCCTGAAGGTATGGAGTTACCCCCCGAGAAATTGTTCGAGCCCTTTGCCAGTGGCCGCCCGGGCGGGCTGGGCTTGGGCCTGTACCAGGCGCGCACTTGCCTGCGCGAAGCGGGGGGCGATTTGCATGCCACGGTGGTGCGGCGGCAACTGCAGTTTGCGCTGCGAATACCGCAAAAATGTGAAAAAGTTGGCAAAAATGACGAGATCGAACCACGGGTGTAAAAATCTCTGACACCCCCAGGACGCGGCGATGGCTACATTCGAGACATCAGCGCAGCCATAGGGGCGTGCTGATCTGTTACCCCGAAAGGACATTTATGAAATCTTTAGCTAAGTCCCGCCAAGCGGGTTTTACTTTGGTCGAAATTGCCATTGTGCTGGTCATCATCGGTCTGCTGTTGGGCGGTGTGCTCAAGGGGCAAGAGATGATTGAGAACGCAAAAATCAAGAATCTGGCGAATGATATGAAAGGCGTCGCTGCAGCCTACTACGCCTACCAAGATCGCTACAAAGCGGTTCCGGGTGATGATGCGGCGGCGTCAACCCGCTTTGTTGGCGCTGTCAATGGCGGTGGGAATGGCACTATCACTGGACTCTATGACGCCACAGTTGCTCCGGCTGCTGCGGCCGAAAGCAACAATTTTTGGCAGCACACGCGCATGGCAGGGTTCTTAAGTGGCACTGCTACGGCTACCGTGGCAGTTCCACCAACGCACGCGCTGGGTGGTTTCTTGGGTGTCCAAGCCAACGTGGCCGCAGCATCTACCTACGGAATTACAGGTGTTGTCACTTGCGCTGGTGCGGTGCCGTGGAAGATTGCTCAGGCGCTCGATATTCTTTTGGATGATGGCAACAGTGCAACCGGTAATGTGAGAGCTGGGGCCGCTGCCACGCCGGCAACAGCGGTGGCTACCTCCGCTGTTTATGGGCCAGCATTTGTTCCCACCGCTGCAAACACCAGTGGCCAACACACTGTATGCATGAAAATTTAAGCAACTTTAGTTAAACAGTAAAGGCTTTTGCACATGCCTCAAAAAAACCCGCCGAGGCGGGTTTTTTTGTGAAAAATCTAGCTACCAACCAAGCACTCACAATTGAGAGCAAAATAGTCGCCGGGAGCCATGGATAGTGCGGGAGCAGCTATCTTTTTTGTAGTAATTGACCGGTTTCACATATGATCCTAGGCAGATATCCCATTGCAAACCGCCACGCCAGGTCGGGTGGATTCACGCTGATTGAAATGGCAGTGGTCGTCGTGTTGATGGGCATAGTAATGACACTGGGCCTGCGCATGTTGCAGGCCACGCAAAACAATGCAGCTTATTCGCAAACCCAAACCAAGCAAGAGCGCATCAAACTCGCATTGATCGCCTTCATGCGCACCAATGGCCGCTTGCCATGCCCAGACTCGGCCTTGCCGCCCACGGGCGTGGAGCCCGCCGCCTGTTTGGTGAATTTCGGTCGGGGCGTTCTGCCGTGGCAGACCTTGGGCTTGGGTGCAGGGGATGTGCAAGATGGCTGGTCCAACTTCTTCACCTACCGTGTGGCCAATCGCACGCCAGCCACCAGCAGCAACTGGACGATCAAGGCGGGGGCAGGCCCCTTCACGATTACTGAGCTGACCGCGCCGCTGACCGCCTTGTCCTTACAGGCGCGTGATGATGCTGGTGTGCTGGGCGCGGCCATGGTCCCCAGCCCTGTAGCAATTATTTTATCGCACGGCAAAAATGGCTTTGGCGCGCGCAGCGTGCGCGGTACCGCCCTGCTGCCAGCACCGACTGGGGCTGATGAAGTCAGCAACGCAGCCGCAGCCAGCACCACGTTTATTACCCGTACCCACACTGAAGTCGCCGCTGCGGCCGGTGGTGCCTATGACGATTTGGTGGCCTACCTAAGCCCCAAAGACTTGCTGCAACCTTTGCTGGACGACAAGACGCTCAAAGGTGTGCCTAGTTCATACCGTGACTTGGCGATCATTCAGCTGGGCGTGTCGAATTGCACTCCGCCGGTCGTAGCGGTGGCCCAGCCGCTGGTGGATGCCATTATTCCGTCCGTAGGCAACGGCGCGATTACCTACAGCTGTGCGTTGGGCGATTTGTGTAACACCGCCACACCCGTGCACAGCGGCCCACCGGTCACCGCAGGTGCCCAGGTTCTCTATCGCTTGTCTTTGTTTGGCGCTGCGGCGCAAACGGTGACTTATGCCCAATTGCAGGCGGCCTACCCCGCCATTCAGACGCGCTGCCCCTAGCGCATAGCCCCATTCACCCAAAGGAACCATGATGAGAAACGATGCACCAATCAAAGCGATGCGAACTTTGAGCACTCCCTTGAAAGCCCAGCAGGGCTTCACTTTGGCCGAGATGGCCATCGTGATCGTGTTGGGTGGCATTCTGCTGGCCGCAGGATTGATGGCCGGACGCGGTCAGATCAGCCGTGCGCAGGCACAAGATGTGATTCAAATTGCGGGTGATCTGCAAACGGCTGCGGTCACTTTCAAACAGCGATACGGTTACCTGCCAGGCGACTGGGTTTTTGTGGCCAACCAGATTCCGAACATTGGGGCTGGCGGCACTGGGGGTACTATAGGCAACGGATTGATCGAGGGTACTCTGAGCGTCACCACAGGCGTGGCCACCGCGGCCGACGAAATCGGACAAGCGCCACAGCAGCTCTACCAAGCGGGGCTGATCGGCAAGGTCGGATCCAATGTGCAGCAGCCGCTTCAAACCCAGTTTGGCCCGGTCCACATGGCGATTCGCAGCGCAGCCAATACGAGTATTGCCTACAACAACGCATACCCGGCGGTGCCCAATGTGATTATTTTCTACAACTTGCCGTGTGAGGTGGTTCTGGATGTGGATCGAGCCCTGGACGATGGTGATCCGACTACTGGAAAAGTAAGGACTAGTGCGGCGTGTCCTGGCGGGGGCACTGCAGTGCGTACTTTTGTGCCGCTGTGATGATGCGTGCACGGCCATGACTACCCCACTCATCACGCGCCGGGGTCGGCAGTCAGCAGGCCAGCAGGGTTTTACCTTGATTGAAATCGCCATCGTGCTGGTGATCATCGGGTTTTTGTTGGCGGGCATATTGAATGCACAGTCAGTGATGCGCAATGCCCGCACCAAAGACACAATCAAGGCCGTGACCGACATAGCCAATGCCTCCCAACAGTTCCGAGACCGCTATGGCGCATGGCCAGGTACCTTGCAACTTGCTGGTACAGCTATCGCAAACTTGTCCGCCACTTGTGTGGGTAACACCACGGGTGTGATTGCCACAGCTGCAGAGTCAGCGTGCGCAAGCGAGTCGCTAATTCGCTCCGGCATGCTGCGGGGTGATGCGGTTCAGCCCATCCGCACCAACGGCCCAACCACTTTGAGTGTGACTGGCGCTGCGGTTGCGCTATCTGGTGTGGGGTTACCCGCCAACTGGCGCAATGTAGTGCGCATACAAGCCACCGATTGTGATGTGATCGTGCAGATGGACAGACTGCTGGATGACGGCAATACGAACAGTGGTAATTTGCGTACTGCAGCTAACGATTGCGGTGCCGGTGGCACGGACCAAAGCGAGATTTTGCCGGTCGCCAACGCTGCGTTGCGCATCAACTAGCCTCCGTCGAGCACTAAATTGTGCTCTCAGTGGTCTTAATTTGAGTGCCGAATCGGCTCTCTTCCGTTTCGGGTGGCACGCCACTGCCCACTCCCACATCAGGGTATTGTGTTGACACCGCAATAAGCAGGAAAGGCGCAAATGCAAGAAGAGCTGTTTTGCCAAGCACTGGGCCTAGCC
>NKIK01000105.1 GCA_002256115.1 Burkholderiales bacterium PBB3 | reverse complement strand
CAGCTTGTGGGTGGACTGCGTGGCGTAGACCACCGCCTCCTTGGGCCGCGGCCGGCTCTTGCCCATGGCGTGGAAGCTGCCGTAGAACTTGTGGAAGGCCGCGTGCGGCAGCCAGGCCTCGTCGAAGTGCAGGTTGTCGATGTAGCCATCGACCATGCCCTTGATGGTCTCGGTGTTGTAGAGCACGCCGTCGTAGGTGCTCTGCGTCAGCGTCATGATGCGCGGGCGCACGGTCTTGGGATCGACGCCCTTGAGCAGCGGGTTCTTGGCGATCTTGCGCTCGATGGCCTCGCGGCTGAACTCGCTTTGCGGGATCGGGCCGATGATGCCGTAGTGGTTGCGCGTGGGCGTCATGAACACCGGCACCGCGCCGGTCATGATGATGCTGTGCAGGATGCTCTTGTGGCAGTTGCGGTCGACCACCACCACATCGCCTGGCGCCACGGTGTGGTGCCACACCATCTTGTTGCTGGTGCTGGTGCCATTGGTGACGAAGAAGCAATGGTCGGCATTGAAGATGCGCGCCGCGTTCTTCTCGCTGGCGGCCACCGGGCCGGTGTGGTCCAGCAACTGGCCCAGTTCTTCCACCGCATTGCACACGTCGGCGCGCAGCATGTTCTCGCCGAAGAACTGGTGGAACATCTGGCCCACCGGGCTCTTGAGAAACGCCACGCCGCCGCTGTGGCCCGGGCAGTGCCAGCTGTACGAGCCGTCCTGCGCGTAGTCGATCAGCGCCTTGAAGAACGGCGGAGCCACGCCGTCGAGGTAGCTCTTGGCCTCGCGGATGATGTGACGCGCCACGAACTCGGGCGTGTCCTCGAACATGTGGATGAAGCCGTGCAGCTCGCGCAGGATGTCGTTGGGGATGTGCTGGCTGGTGCGCGTCTCGCCATACAGGTAGATCGGGATGTCGCTGTTCTT
>NKIK01000059.1:4787-15025 GCA_002256115.1 Burkholderiales bacterium PBB3 | reverse complement strand
TCGCACCCGCTTCTTCGTTGCATCGTCCATCGCTCGCTTGACCATGTCTCGTATCTCCAAACAACCCGTTCAGGATATAACGCATGAGATAGCGATTGGTTGTCATGAATTATGAAAAGATCAATAGTCAACTACTTGCACAAGAGGCCTTTACGTATTGCCCCTACGACAATAGAACGGGTAGCAAGATTTCGACTCCAAGAGCAATCTTTCCAAAATCCATCGTTGTCGTTGAAGGCATACACGCCTTTCATGAAAATGTATGGAAGCACTGCCACCTGCGTGTTTTCATTGACTCGGATGAGGAAACGCTAAGAGTGATGCGCAAGCGGGCAAACAAGGAAAAGCGCGGGATGAACGAAAGCGAAGCATCCATGCGCATAGACAGTGAACTTCAGGAGTACAGGAGATACGTCCAGCCGAAAAAAGATTTGGCGCACATTTCCGTAAATGTGAGTTCGATGTTTGAATATGCGATTCAGGGAACCTAAACAGGAACCGATGTCCGACGGCCTAACTTGAGAGCTCGTCCGCTTTCAGCACATTGAGGCGAGTCGCATTAACGAATTTCTGGCTACATAGCTGTCACCGATTCCTATTTGCGAATGACTGGTCTGGAGCAGGCAGACCATAAATCTCTACACCCGCTTAGGGCCTGCCGACGTCACTCGTAAGCAATGAAAACGTAAAACCATTAACGTACCCAAAACACATTCAAAGTCAGCGGTATCTAAGTTTCAAATCCCATGCGATGCCACTGAGAAAGTTGCAAGCCTAATACGCCTTTTAAGCCGTGGATAGTGCGGGAGCAGCTATAAGTTTAAGAGCAGAACCCAATTTCCACTGCAAATACCGCCTGAAGAAAGCATGCACTTCACCCGCCTACCAAACCTCAAGCACGACCTGGTGTGTCTGCGCCCTCTGGAGGCCAGCGACATGAACGATTGGTACGACTACCTGCGCCTTCCTATGGTCTACGAGCACACCAGCTGGAACGTGCAAGCCGCCAGTGAGTTGGCACCTTATGCGTGGAGCGCGCAGGAGCATTTGGCGTCGTCTCCTTTACGGTTTGCTATCGCCCTCAGGTCAAACAACCAGCTCGTGGGCACCGCTGGGTTTCATACGGTGTCGCATATCAACCGAAGCGCCGAGCTGGCGTATGACATTCACCCTGAGTTTTGGGGGCAGGGTATTGCCACGGCGGTTGGCGCAGAGCTGGTCACTTGGGCACACACCTGCACCAATACCCTGCGCGTACAAGCGACCGTTCTGGAAGCCAATGAGCGTTCGGCGCGGGTGCTGGCGCGCCTAGGGTTTGCGCGGGAAGGGCTGCTGCGCAGCTATCGTCTGGTGCGCGGTGTGCCGGGTAACTTCTATGTGTACTCACACCTTGCCACCACTACAGCCGTTTAGCGGCTTAGGGCCAAATGTGCCATTCAGGCCGTAGATAGTGCGGGAGCAGATCCTACTTTTATAGCAAACTCCTTGCACACTCATCACCGCAAACTCACCGTCAGCGCTTTCCAGCTTGCGCTTTGGCCTTTGGAAAACCCGTTGAGCACAGTTGGCGTGCTGGCTTGTTTGTCTATGCTCAGGTCGCTAAGCTTTAGCACTTCAAAGCTGCGTTTGAAGCGGCCTTCAGACAGCACTTCGCGGGCAATAAGCAGTTGGTCGGTACCGGGCACCCAGCCTGCGTGTTCGATGTAGCCAATCTCCGGTTTGTTCACACCCGGGGGTAGCACGTCCAGCACCCAGCCATCAGCGGTTTTGCGGTAGACCCACAGTTCGCGCCAAGTGGCCAAGGGTTGCACAGCCAGGGCTACGGCGCTGCCGGTCGTGTTGACACTGGCAGACGCGGTCCACACGGTGCCGTAGGTGCAGCACTCATGCAGGGGTTTAGTGGGTTGGCGGGCATCCACCAATGCCACGCAGGTTTCACCGGGCTGGCCTGCGCGGGTGGTGAGGGTGGGGCGGGCTCCTGCAATTGCGGATTTGGAAAGCACCGCGGGTTGCGGAGCTGCTGCCCACAGCGACGCCCCCACGCGCAGCGCAGCGGCTTGGTAGTCGGCCTGGTCTTCGTCGGTCAGCTCCATCTTGTTGACGGCGGCCAACGCGCTGACGGCGTTTTGTGCGGCTTGCAGCATGGCGGCGTCTATCGATGTTTCAGCGCCAGAAAGACGGCGGCTATGGGCGTGGGCCAGCGTGGCCAGCACTCCGGCGCGGCGCAGTTGCAGGCGGTTCTTCAAAGTGGGCGACAAACGCGCCCAGTCGTTGGCACTGAGGCTCTGGTCCAGCAGCTTGGCGCGCGCCAGATCGCGCTGGTACAGCGCCGTGGGGGTGGCTGCGGGGTCGGTGCAGTCGTGGCGGGTCAGGCCCAGCACGGCGCGGGCACGCTGCTCGGGGGTGGCGGCTTGGCCCAGCACGCGGCTAAAGGCTTCGCCGTCGTAGCAGAGCTGCACGCCCGTGTCGCGCTCCAGGCTGGTGAGTTGGATGCCGTAGGCGCTTAGGCCTTCTAGCTGGCCTGCCAAGCGGGTGTCTGCCGCGGTGGGGGCCGAGGTCGTGTTGGCGGTGGGAGCGGTCTGGCGGCTGGTGGCGCGCGCGGCCAATCGCTCGGCCATTTGGCCCATCGCGTCCCACGCCTCGGCTGTGTTGGTGCCTGCGGGTGCGGCCTTGAGGTAGGCCGCGCTATAGGCCAGGCCCAGTGCTTCCGAGCCTGGCAGATCACGCACAAAGCGCAACACAGACAAGAGCTCCGGCGCATCGTCTGCCCCCAGCCGCATGGTGCGCACTTGCGAGGCGCGTACATAGCCTGCGCGCTCGCGCCGGTGGTCGTACACCTGCAGGTAGTCCAGCCGCTGACCGCGCACCTCCAATGCGTCACCCTGCCACAACACGGCTTGGATAGGCGTGGAGTCGCGCGGCCCGGCGCGCAGGGCCGTGTGGTCTTGGGCCACGATGGCGTAGCCCGCCAGCGGTGTGGTAGTTGGCGACTCGCTGGCGGCGGCCAGACTTGCAGAGACTATTGATGGTGATGCTAGTGCTGCGGTGGCCTGCGCGCCACTCAGACAAGTGCCTGCCGACACCAAACACACCGCCAGCTTCCGGCGCAAATGAGAGGACAAATGAGAGGGCAAGGTGAAAGCCAGGGCGCGCATTATTGGGCTCCCGCTTGTTCGTTAGCTTCGCTGCCATCCGCATTCTTGGCTGTAGGCTCCTGCGCGGCAGGCTTGGCATTCACATTGCCACCCAAGAGTGCGGCACCAATGAAGCCGCCACTGGTAGAGGGGGGCGCGATGATGACCTGGATCTTGTCAGACAATTTATCCGCCATCGCCTTTTGAATCAGCAATGGGTGCTTGGTGATAAGCGCGCCATCACGCGCCATTTGCAGACTAGCAATCTTGCCCAGGTGCTCTTGGCGGTAGCCTTCGGCATCGGCCAACTGCTTACGCGAGTCGGCTTCGCCCGAGGCTTCAATGCGGCGCGCTTGAGCCAGGCCTTCGGCAGAGCGGATGCGCGAGACCTTGTCAGCTTCAGCCTCTAGCTGGCGCTGCTCAATCTGCTTTTGCTTGAACGGCAAAATGTGGCGCATGGTTTCTTCTTGTGCTTTGGCGGCAATGATTTGCTCGGTGGCAGTGGCCTCGGCGGCCTTTTGGCGGCGCATTTTTTCAGCATCGGCTTCCAGCGCGCTTTCTTCCACCTGCTTGGCCTTCAGGGTCAGGGTGTAGTGCATTTTTTCAGTGGCCAGCTCTTCGGCTAGCAGGCCTTCCATGCCACGGCGGTAGTCGGCAGGCAGGTCCACCTTGCCCATTTGCACGCCGCGCAGGGTGATGCCGTCGGCGGCCAGCTTGGTCTTCAATTCAGACTCCATCAGCTGCTGAATTTCTGCCCGCTTGGTGGAGAAGATTTCGCGCACGGTGTAGCGCGCAAACAGCTTGTACACGGTGCCCTGCACTGCGGGCTGCACGATGGCGGTGTCGATGTCATCGGGCAAGTCTTTGGAAATGGTGGCGAGCTTGCTGGCATCCAGGGCGTAACGCACGCTCAGATCTACGCCCACAGACAGGCCTTCTAAGGACTGGAACGGGGCCGGGCCGCTGGCGGAGGCACTTTGGCTGGGGGTGTACACCTGGTCACGCAGGTTGAAGGTGCGCAGGGTGTGGATGCCAGGCAGCATCAGCACCGTGCCTTCGCGAAACTGTTCGGTAGTGCCGGTCAGCGCATTGCTGCGGATGCCGATGTCGCCTCGTTTTACGGTCTCGGCAGGCTGGTGGTACCACAGCGTCACACCCAAGGCAGCCAGCACGCCAACGGCCACCACGGTGGCAGAGGGGCGTGGCAAGCGAAGCTGCGGCAGCTGGGTGTTGGCAGTGCCTTCGGCGTGGCTGACTGCAGCCGTGGTTTTGCGCTGCAACTTGCGCAGGCCAATGGCAATTTTGCGGGTCAAGTCATTGAGTTTCATGGTGGGCTCCGGGTGGTGGTGTCAACGCGTTGTTGCGTGGGGTGAATCATTTCCCGCAGGCCCCGGAGCAAGCAATGCGGACGCAGGGGCAATGTCTGCCGCTCTGGGGCGCAAATGCTCACAGGCCCGGAAGAAACCTTCACACCAGGGATGGAAGCGCCGCTTGATAATTGCTCCCATGGAAAACGTAGTGCTTATTGAAGACGACAAGCCCACCAGCGACCAACTGCGCGGGTGGATTGAAGCGGCGCGCCCGGGTATTCGGGTGTCGCAGTACTTCACTCGGGACGAGGCAGAGGCCGCGCTGGCGCGCGAAGCCTTTGACCTGGTGGTGCTTGACATTGAGCTGGGGCGCGAGCGCCACGCCGGTGTAGCCATCATCAACGCCATCAACAAAACCCGCCCCGGCACGCCGGTGCTGGTGGTTTCAGCCATGCCAGCGGCCATTTACCGCAGCATCATGAAGGCGCTGGATGCGTGGGACTACCTGCAAAAAACCGCGTTTGAAGAGTCTGACTTCATAGAGACCTTCTTTGAGATATTGCGCGCGGGTAAAGACAAACGCCCCGGCACGCCGGCCCCCAATTCCTCTTCTTCCGCAGCGTCTGCTGCGGGCGATTTGTCGCTCGACCCGTTGCGCCAAAACACCCCGCTGTGGCGCGGCCAGCGCATTAATTTGCCACTGACGGCGCAGCGCATTTTGGCCACGCTGTACCAGCGCCGGGGGCAGGTGGTGTCTTATGAAGACCTGTTTGCCGTAGTCAAGAGCGGGCGCAACCGCGACAACGTGCGCAAGCATGTGAGCACCATCCGCGAAGCCTTTCGCGAAATGGATGCCAACTTTGATGCGATTGAAAACATTCCCATGCGCGGCTTTAGGTGGGCCGACGCGGCATGAAAGATTTGCTGGCGCGCAAGCTGCGCTTTGACGTGGACTTTGCGCTGCCGCTGCGTATTCCGTTTGGGCTGCGCATCTTCTTTCGGGCGGCCTTTGCGCTGCTGGCGCTGGCCACGGTAGGCTTGGCCCTGAGTGTGCTGGTCGAAGAAAAGCAAATCAGCCTGCGCAACTACCAAGACGGCTTTCGCAAAAACCTGAGCCAGATCGCCACGCAGCTGCGCCACCCCAGCGGCCAGCTGGCTTTGCTCAATGCCCACAACCAAACATCACAAACCACCACCAGCGCGAACACCCCCCGCACCGCGCCCGGCCTGTCGCCCCTGGTGCTGCCCTACGCGGCCATAGATTTTGATGACCGCAGCAAAGTGCAGCAAGCTGTGGAGATGTCCGGCTGCCAAGTGAACTACGCCGGTGGTGCCACGCTGTGCGTGGCCGTGGGCAACAACCCCTGGGCGGGTGGCTTTATCTACGTGGCTGGCAGTTTGCTAAGCGCAGATGAATTGGTGCCCCACCCCTTGGGCGATGCCGACTTGCAGCAAGCCCACCGCGCTGTTGTGCAAGTGGCACTGCGCGGGCAAACCTACCGCTGGCTAGCCCCGTTTGAAACCGCAGGCGATGTGGGCAGCCAAAGCCAATCAGGCGCGCCCACCGTGCGCGGGCGCCTCACCGGCTTCGCGCTGGATGCCAATGGCCAGGCCGCCAACCGCCCCGTGCGTGACTTCAGAGGCTGGCTCTGGCAAGACAGCCGCTGCGTGCAAGCCGAGGCTAGCAGTGCGGCACAGCCCTGCGCCAAGCGCTGGTTCTATTCCATCCGTCTGCCCATCGACATGTGGCGCGATGCGCTGCTAGCAACAGCCGCTGGCACGGGCAGCGGCAACAAAGTGCGCCCACAGTGGCCCCCGGCCGACCTGGACCGCATGGGTGTGCAACTGCAATTTTTGCCCCCAGGGAATGGCCCCGCGCTGTTTGACAGCAATACGCCCAGTGCCGTGCAGCCCTTTGCGCTGCGCGACCTTAAGGCCCAACTGCAGGCGGGTGAAACCCTGCACATCAGCAAGCAAGGCACTGCGCACAGCAGCGATGCTGCAAGCGTGGCTGAGCTGGCCGTTTTGCGCGCCGACAACGCACCCGACGCCGATGTGCCCCACTGGCTCAACCGCCTGATTGCGCGCCTGCCCGTGGAAGGGGATGACGTGCGCAGCGAAGCCCGCGAGGTGGTGGACACCCCGCTAGGGCGCTACGCGCTACGCATGACGGGCGATGGCCGCACCGTGGACAAAACCCTGAGCACCGTGGCCACGCGGGTGTCGTGGTTTGTGGGCGGCATGCTGCTGGCCATTGGGCTGACCTGGCTGGCGATTGAGCTGCGCATCATCCGGCGCATCACCCTCTTGAGCCGCCGCGCGGCCACCGTGTCGCAAACCGTGCGCGGCACAGACGATGCGCTGGCGCTGGATGTGTCAGACCTGCAAAGCCATGACGAGCTGGGCGTGCTGGCCAGCGCACTGGCCGACCTGCTGCAGCGCGTGAACGAAGACGCACGGCGCGAGCGCATTCGCACCGCACAAGAAAAGGACCAATGGCATGCCGTGGGCCACGAAATCATGTCGCCCCTGCAGTCGCTCAAAGCGCTGCACAGCGCGCCAGGCGACGCCAGTGCCCGCTACATCCACCGCATGCAGCAGGCCGTGCGCGTGCTGTACGGCAGCGCCTCGCCCAGCGAGGCATTTGAGCGCACCACCCTGCAAAGCGGCACGCTGGATATCAACCTGTTCTTACAAGAAGTGGCCGCCAATGCACCGGCCGCCGGCATTGCCCAAGTGGAGTACACCTCCCAGCCGGTGCCCGTGCTGGTGAAGGCCGACGAGCACGCGCTGGAGGACGCCATCACCCATGTGCTTCGCAACGCCGAGCGCTACCGCGTGCCCGGCAGCCCGATTCAGATGGTGCTGGACATAGCTCCGAACCCCTTAAGCGCCGGTGCCGCAACCCTGACAGATAACGAAGTGCACTTGCACATCAGCAACCAAGGCCCCCCCATTGCGCCCGACATGCTGGGCAAGATTTTTGAGTACGGCGTGTCCGAGCACACCGACAGCGCCGCACAGGGCAACCGCGGGCAGGGCTTGTTTGTGGCCAAAACCTACCTGGCCAAGATGGGCGGGACGATAGGCGCGCAGAACACAAAGGACGGGGTGCGCTTCACAATGGGCTTGCAGAGGGCTTAACTTTGCTGTCCAAGTCCTATTCCCTGAACGAGAAGTTAGAAAAGAGGTCCACTTTGAACGTGTTGTCGTCTGCGGCGCTTTTATTCAAATGCCAGCTCGTGATTGCGGCGTCTTTCGCTGGCTATGCCCATGCCGAGTCAGAGGAACGATGGGTCATTGGATCGTTTGTCAATGTCCGATCTGCTCCAAATGCTAAAGCTAGTGTGGTTGACCATGTGACCGCGAACACCCAAGTGAAATACGTGGGACTGTCCGAGCGTTTCTGTGATATTCAATATGCTGTGAACAAGCGCGGATTTGTGTCGTGCGAACTAATTGGCAGCAGAGCACTCTCGCTTGAAGAGGTTGAGGATCAGAGTCGCCCCACCTATTCTCCTGCCCGTGCCTTTTGGATTCAGCCCTCTGTAGAACGGTTGTTTAAGGCGGGCAGCTATTTCGATCAAACAATGTTGTCCAAAGTGCAGCGTGACATCGAAAGCAGTTATGTGTCTGGGGGGATTTTTTCAGCGCCAGCACCAGAAATTAAACGGTTTCGCTTGCCTGAATTTGAGGCTATGAAGGCGCGAATGGCCCAAGCTGCAATTGCTGGTCGCGCCTTAGCCCCGGTGTCACTTGCGATTCACCAAGACCCACCCAAGGTGCTGGGCAGCGTAGAGTCACAAGAGAAAGTTGGGGTAGATCCAAGGGAGGGAATGGCGAAATATGCCCAGTCCAATAGCCTGCTTGGCGTCGAACTGCCCTCCGTAAAGGCTTCGTATTTCAAAAAATTGGAAGACCTCGGCGCCCCCAGCGCGGGTACTGAACAGCTGAGTGCCCAGTTCGGCATCCAACGAACTATGAGAGTTTTAGGTTCTCCAACGTGGGGTGGCACCAGCAATACCGGACCCACACTTGAAGGCGCGTGGGATATTGGTGAAATCGAAGTTCGTCTTGTCGATCCACTGTTTGAACTCGCGATAGATTCAAAAGGTCAAACCTCCGTAGGCAAAACTTTCGCAATTACGCGACGTATCCACGGTGGCGACGAATGTCGCGGCAGCTTTCTGGCTTGGGAACCCGAGCAAATGTTGCCGAGATATAAGAAGTTGACAAATCCGATCGTGTTCATTCGTTTAGCTGCAGAACCAAAGTTGGGCGTAGCAATAGTCCGCACAGCACAGAAAAAATTGACGAACGTCCAACGTGAGTCCAATGATCCCTATCCGCTAGTGACATCCAGCACTACGTCCATTGATCTCGACAAAGATGGGGTGCCTGATGTTGTTGTATGGGAGGCTGCTAACTATTTTGGAATGAACGGCCCAGCCTTTGATCTCGACATGTACAGGACTAAAGAGATCTATGTGAACATCAACGGACAGTGGTTTATTTTGGATACAGACAGTGAACACGCGTGCGGCTGCTAGTGGGCTCTTATCCCGTTGGTTGTAGATACTTAAAAAATAGGAGTCTCAGGCTAAGGGCCCTTTAATCCTGTCTTTGAACGCCCTTTCATTTGCCACGTAGGCGGGGTCGACGAATTTCAAACTTAGCCGTCGCCTCTGGGCCTGTTCACCCGTCTACTGCCTCGCGGCGCGTATGCATGTCACCGCGCCTTTGCGGCCGTTTTGCAGCTTTGAAACACTGTCGCAGACTCGGTCGCTCTCGTCCACGCTCACGCCCCAATAGAGCAATCGTGTCTCGCGCTCACGGCGTTCACCTCGGGCCATGCTGAGGTAGGTCACAAAGGTGGGTTCATTGTCAAACAGCTTGGCATAGCGTGGCGCCAAATCTGGTTTGCATTCTGACAACTTGACGACCCACTGGCCCGCGGAGTCGTGGGCTTGCTTCTTTTGCAAATCGTCAATGACGTTTTTGGAGTATTTCTTGCAGTCCGCGTCGTCCACCGTCTTGGCAAAAAAGACTTGCTCAAATGTTCTGCCCCGCGCGTCCAGGGTCATTCGAATCTCGGCAAAGGTGGGTGTTGCAATTACTTCTGGGTCGAGCGAAGCCTGCTGCCTTTGCTGGTAGTAATAGAAGGCCGCACCTATGATGCAAAGGAGGAGGAAGAGCTTCTTCACGAATTCGACTCTGAGAATAAATAGTGCGGCGATTATGGTGGAATATGGTGGTCAGGCCGTGGATAGTGCGGGAGCAGCTATAAAATTCATAGTAATGAAAACTGAACTCACCACCCATGACACTACCCGCATTGACGACACCCGCATCGGTGCCGTGCGGCCCCTGATTACCCCCGCACTCTTGCAGGAAAAGTTGCCCGTACCCGAGGCTGCCCAGGCGCTGGTGGAGGGCAGCCGCGCTGCCATCTCCCGCGTGCTGCACGGGCAGGACGACCGCCTGATCGTGGTGGTGGGACCGTGCTCCATTCACGACCATGAGCAGGCCATGGACTACGCCTGGCAGCTCAAGGAGCAGGCCGATGCCCTCAAAGACGACCTGCTGGTGGTGATGCGCGTGTACTTTGAAAAGCCCCGTACTACTGTGGGCTGGAAGGGCTATATCAATGACCCACACCTCGACGGTAGCTTTGCTATCAACGAGGGCCTGGAGATGGCGCGGCGTTTGTTGCTCGACATTTTGGCCATTGATATGCCAGTGGGCACCGAGTTTCTTGACTTGCTGTCACCGCAGTTCATCAGCGACCTGGTGA
>NKIK01000059.1:0-4777 GCA_002256115.1 Burkholderiales bacterium PBB3 | reverse complement strand
CGAGTTTCTTGACTTGCTGTCACCGCAGTTCATCAGCGACCTGGTGAGCTGGGGCGCCATTGGCGCACGCACCACCGAAAGCCAGAGCCACCGCCAGTTGGCCAGTGGCCTGAGCTGCCCGGTGGGCTTCAAAAATGGCACAGATGGTGGCGTCAAGGTAGCCACCGATGCCATCCAGGCGGCACAAGCGCCCCATGCCTTTATGGGTATGACCAAGATGGGCCAGGCTGCTATTTTTGAAACCCGTGGCAATCACGACTGCCATGTGATTTTGCGTGGTGGCAAGCAGCCCAACTATGCCAAGGCCGATGTGGATGCCGCCTGCAGCCTGCTGAAGAGCGCTGGGCTGCGCGAGCAGGTGATGATTGATGTGAGCCACGCCAACAGCAGCAAGCAGCATGCGCGTCAGATTGTGGTGGCCCAGGAAGTTGCGGCCCAGATTACTGCGGGCGATGCGCGCATCACCGGCATCATGATTGAAAGCCATTTGCAAGAAGGCCGACAAGACATCTTGCCAGGCACACCACTCACACCCGGGGTGTCGGTGACCGATGCCTGCATCAGCATGGCGCAAACGGTGCCGGTGCTGCAGTCGCTGGCCGCTGCCGTACGGGCGCGCCGCAGCAAAGTTCAGTCGGACTAAAAGGCCGGCAGGCTTAGCCCGCGTCTATCCGGTTACGACCTGCAGCTTTGGCGCGGTACAGCGCGGCATCGGCTCGCGCCACCAGTTGGTCCACTGACTCCAGCTCCAGGCGGGTGGTGGCCAGGCCGATGCTTACGGTGTAAGAGGGGTCAGAGCCATTGGTGGCAATGCTGTGGCGAATGCGCTCGGCCACCTGAATGGCTTCGTCGTGGGGAGTTTCAGGAAGCACCAGCACAAACTCTTCGCCCCCAAAACGCCCGATACGATCGGGTTTGCGCAGTTGATCAGACACTTGCTGCACGAAATCGATCAGCACCCTGTCACCCACCAAATGTCCATGGGTGTCGTTGATTTGCTTGAAGTGGTCCAAGTCCATCATCACCAGTGTCATGACCCGCCCGTGGCGTTGGCAGCGCTCCAGCTCTTGTTCACATTCCTGGATAAATGCACCCCGCGACAGCGCACCTGTCAGGTGGTCGTGCGTGGCAACGTGCTCAAACTCCGCCCGCATGCGCTCACTGGCCATCAGCACCAGGCTGACGGTAAGCAGCAGCGCCATGAAGCCATAGGCCGCGATGTGGACCACCTGCATGGGCGAGGGGTCAAACACACCTTGTGCGGCGTGATTCACTGCCAAGGTGATCACCCGTATTACCAAAATTACGACCTGTACGCCAATCACACCCGCGGCGATCACGGCGAAGCGGTTTTGCGTTCTACAACGGTACAGCAGCACTGCATGGGACGCCTGGATACCGATCATGACCAAGCTGAAGACCTGAATGCGCACCAGATAGCTAGGCTGCATAAACGTGAACCAAGCGAACACCATTCCACAACCGAGCACTACTAGGGCCCAATAGCGATGCTGGGTAAGCTGACCATAAAACCGCTGGCTGCCATACAAAGAGAGTGTGGCGCTGTACAGCATGGTGCAGTTTCCCAGCACCGTGGTAAGAAGGTGAGGAATCCTGTCATAGGAGCCAATGAGCAGGGTGGCCACAAATGCAATGACGAAGGAAAGCGCCCAGGCACTCATACCTTTGACTGACTGGGGGTAGCCCCGACGCATCACGGCCAGCATGCCCGCCATGAGAAGACTCATGACACCTGACATCAGGATGATGGAACGGGGATCAAGGCCTAGCATGGTTTTTGAGTGGGAGCCCTGGATTTTGCGCCAAAATTGTAACCAGATGCTTACAAAACTTGTCGATGCCAGCTATAAAATTAATAGCTATGAAGCTCTGCATTTTGGACAACGATATTCTGGAGGGCCACCTCGCCGACACCTATGGCAGCTTTGGTGCACTGTTTGACCAACTGTTTGACCGGGTGGGGGCGCGCTGGGAAACCCGCATTTTTCATACCCAGCGGTTTGAATACCCGGCATCGTTTGACGACTATGACGCTGTTCTTCTGACGGGAAGCCGCGCCGATTCGTTTTCGGATGAGCCTTGGGTCGTAGAGCTGCGCAAGCGGGTTACGGAATTATTGGCACAAAAGAAGAAGCTCGTAGGCGTGTGCTTTGGCCACCAACTCATTGCACTGTGCATGGGTGCACCGGTCAGCCGGGCCCCTCAAGGCTGGGGCGCTGGCCGGATGACCTACGACTGGCACCGCCCGGACTTGCCGTTTTCAGAAAGCCGCGGCCAGATCTCCTTGCTGGCCAGCCACCAGGACCAGGTGCACGAGTTGCCGCCCGGTGCGCAACTGGTGGCCAGCAGTCCCTTTTGTCCAGTGGCCTCGTTCACAGTGGGTAAGCACGTGTTTTGTATTCAACCGCATCCAGAATTCAGCGAGGACATCAGCGCGCATTTGCTGGACAAACGCCGCGCGTTACTGGGTGAAGACAAGTACACCCGCAGCCGCGAAAGCCTGGCCCACGGCCACGAGGGCGAAGACATTGCCCGTCTAGTGGTGGCTTTTCTGGAGCCACCCGTAGTCACCGCCTGAAAAACAAAACCCCGGCCGACGTTCAGTCTCCGGGGTATTTTTTTGCCCGCCTCGGACGCCCTTGTGGGGCTGACTGGCAGGTGTTCGGCACGTTAAAACGGTAATTTTTCGGCCCAGTGATCTGTGGTTTGCAGATGCATTAAGTGTAGGTAAACCCGCACAGCAGAAGATTGCGTTTTATCCCAAAATTCTTTAAATATAGGCATACTATGCTTAATTAGCAGTTGTTTTGGAAATAAGTATGCAGTTCGACAGGTATGACCAGCAGATTCTTGAAGTACTGCAGCAAGATGGGCGCATTAATAACCAGGATCTGGCCGATCGCATTGGTCTGTCACCTTCGCCCTGTCTGCGCCGGGTACGTGCATTGGAAGAGTCAGGTTTGATTGTGGGTTACCGCGCTTTGCTAGATGCCAAAAAACTGGGCTTGTCGCTGATGGCACTAATCTTCATTTCCATGGACCGGCACACCCCGGAACGATTCGACAACTTTGAAGTCTCGGTCAGCCTGTTACCCGAAGTACTGGAATGCCTACTCATCACCGGCCAGGACGCCGACTACCAGCTCAAAGTGGCGGTGCGCGACATGGACCACTACCAGGAACTGCTACTCAACAAACTCACCCGTATTGAGGGTGTGACCGGGGTGCATTCCAGCTTTGTGCTGCGCAAGGTGCTGGACAAAACGGCTTTACCCGTGCACGCGGCGGGCCGCTAAGCCGTGTGTATTCTTGCCTGGAACTGGCGACCTGGCAGCGATTTACCTTTACTGCTGTTAGGTAACCGCGACGAATGGTATGCGCGGCCCACACAAGCACTTCATTGGTGGGATGTTGCCAAGGGGATCGAGGCAAACACCACCCATCGCATTCTGGCCGGCCGTGATTTGGAAGCGGGTGGCACCTGGCTTGGGCTCAGCAGCAATGGCAGACTTGCCGCTCTGACCAATATTCGTAGCCCAGAGGTCCTGCAGACCGAAGCGCCGTCACGCGGGCTATTGGTCGCAGGCTTTTTGCAAAGTACAGACAGTGCTAGCGCCTATTTGCAGACATTGCAGCTTCAAGCAGCCGACTACAAACCTTTCAATCTGCTGGTGTACGACGGTGAAACCCTGCAAGGTTTTCACAGTGCAACCGGCCACATTAGGCCACTGCAGCCGGGTCTGGGTGCAGTCTCCAATGCCGACTTTGAGACCCCTTGGCCCAAGTTGGTAAAGCTGCGCCAGGGCCTTCAGCAGCAGGTCGCGCAGAACAATCTGCAGACCGGCACCTTGTTGGCGTTATTGCAAGACGGTCAAGTGGCAGACGATGCTGGTTTGCCGCACACCGGCATTTCGTTAGAGTGGGAGCGGGCTCTGTCTGCTACCCGGATCCACACTCCAGCGTACGGCACCCGTGCCAGCAGTGTAGTGAAGATGGCCACACAGCACATCGAATTTACCGAGGTAAGCTACGACGCCAGTGGCGTGTTGGGCACCCACACCGAAACCTTCAGCGTGCGTCAGGCAACTCGATCTTGACTTCCAACACTTCAAGATTGTCCTGGCGCTCTAGGTTGACCTTGATATCGGACGGATTAATCTTGATGTACTTGCTGATCACCGCGACCAACTCACGCTGCAAGGCTGGCAGGTAATCCGGCTCGGCCGCATTGCGGCCGCTGCGTTCGTGCGCCAGAATAATCTGCAGCCGTTCTTTGGCGACGCTGGCAGTTTTCTTCTTTTCGCCCAGAAGGAATGAAAGAAACGACATGGTCTTACTTTCCTCCAAAGAGGCGCTTAAGCAGGCCTGGTTTGGGGGCTTCGGTGAACCGCATGGGCTTGTCGGCGCCCAAGAAGCGATCAATCACATCTTTGTAGGCCTCAGACACGTCGCTGCCTTGCATGTGCACCGCTGGTACGCCCTGGTTGGACGCCTGCAGCACCGATTCGCTTTCCGGAATTACGCCGATCAATTTGATACGCAGGATGTCTTGAATATCTTCCAGCGAGAGCATCTGGCCCTGGTCCACGCGGGCTGGGTTGTAGCGGGTGATCAACAGGTGTTCCTTGATGGGCTCCCCACCGGTCATGGCGCGTTTGGTCTTGCTGGCCAACATGCCCAGAATGCGGTCTGAGTCGCGCACAGAAGCCACTTCGGGGTTGGTCACTACCAAGGCCTCGTCGGCAAAATGCATGGC
>NKIK01000058.1 GCA_002256115.1 Burkholderiales bacterium PBB3 | reverse complement strand
AGGCGTTCCTGGACTACGTGGTGGCGAAAATTACCCGCCCTTTGCTTCCGTGGAGTCGCCCCATTCAGCTCATGAGGGCAGGGTAACTGCCGGATTTAGGTTCAATGGTTCTTGACGCGCAACCTCTGAACCACAACGGGTTTGGACATCGGCCTGTTCAGCCCAACGGGCGAATACCAATCAGCATTCCGTGCAGCCAAAAAGCCACTGCGGCCCATGCTGCAACACCCACCACCACCGTGGTAACCGTACCCATCACAGTACCCGCCGGGTAGGTAGTACCCAAGGCACGATCCCGCTTGCGAGCCGCAATGAAATTGGCCACGCCCCAGGCCAAGAACGCACCAAACAAAATCACATGCGCAACGCTACCGTTGGCCAGCAAATGCGCCAAGGCCCAAGTCTTGACAGCCAACACCATAGGGTGGTGCAAACGCGCCTTAATGGCATTGCGCGGCACATAAGCCGCTGCCAACAACACAAAGGCAATCAGCGTGAGCAAGGCCGCGGCGTGGCGCATGCCGCGCGGCGGCATCCACAGCATGGTGGGCGTTTCGCGCGCCACACCAAAGCCCCACACAATCAAGCCCAAGCCCACCAAAGAGATAACGGTGTAGATACCCTTGTAGGCACCTTCTCCCCACCTTGCCTGCGCTTGCGTACGCCAGCCTTCGGCCACGATGCGCACGGAATGCACACCCAAAAACAAGACCAAGCCCAGTATCAAATACGCCATCACACAGTCCTTGGTTTATGCCGCCAGCACGCGATTTTTGCCCGCCCGTTTGGCCAAGTACATGGCCTGGTCCGCGCGTTTGATCGCGTCGGCACCGGTTTCACCCTCGGTCAATTGCGCCACACCTGCGCTGAAGGTGATCAGTATCTTGTCCGCCCCTGCCAAGAAGAAGCGCGTTGTCAGCTCCCGCTGCAACCGTGTCATCGCCTCTACACCTTTGTCCAACGGCGTATCGGGCATCAAGATGACAAATTCTTCCCCGCCATAGCGGGCCAGCGTGTCTTGGGGGCGCATGCATTCGCGGGCTACGCTGGCCAAATGGGCCAATGCTTGGTCGCCCGTAGCGTGCCCTTTCGCATCGTTCAGCGTCTTGAAATTATCAATATCCAGCAAGGAGACACTCAAGGCGCTTTCCTTGCGCCTCACGCTAGACAGCTCTCGCTCTAGCGCTTCATCCATTCCTTTGCGGTTCAGTGCCCCGGTCAAAGGATCATGGCGCGCCTGCGCACTGACACGGTCTAACTCTTTATAAAGTTTGGCCAGCTCAGCTTCCGTCACGCTCGCGCGTTTGCGCATCGCCAATAACTCATCACCCGTCGTTCTACTTTGCTCAGCCATGCTGCGGGTGGCACCCACCACTTCTTTCAACACAGGCGCAATCTCAGCAATGGTTTTGGCCTGCTCAATCTGCCGAGCGTTCTCAACCAATTTGTCTTGAAAAGACCCCGTATTGCGCGTCATATCAGACAAGCGCTCAATAAAGGTCGCCAGCATTCTGCGCATTTCATCTTGCGCTTCCATGGCCCGTTCTTTGGCATCCTTTTGCTTGAAGATGACGTCCTTCAAACGCCGCTCTACATCGTCCAGACGGCGCAAGGTCAGGGGCGGTTTGGATGCCAACATCAGCGCATCCATTTGACCCTTGAGCCATTGTTCGTCCAGGCTCAGATCACCAATGTTCTCGAACACCATGTGCAACAGCTTGAGCAAGGTTTTCTTGATTTCCAACTGTTCCTCTGCCGCAAACGACATGCGGTGGCCGTAGTTGGTCAGCATGAGCTTGACCGTGGAGCTATCCACTTCGGGCTGGCGAATCGCTTTGAGCAAAGTATGGGTTTGCTCCACAAAACGCGGGTCGTCATCCCCCAGCGCGGGTTGGGCATATTCAATGAGCCGTGCCACTTGCAACATGAACTCTGTGGTCAGCGCTGGCGCTGAAGCCCCGCCTGCCAAAGGCATGGGCGTGCTGTGGCTTCCTATTGCGCTATCGGCACTGTGCGCGGGCACAAACCCACCATAGGCCACCAGGGCGGTTTTAACGCCCTCCCAATTCAAGCGATCAATGGCGTATTCCAGCAAGCCTCTTTGCTTTTGCTGACCGGGTGTTTTTGCAGGCAAAGACTGTGCAATATCGCGCAGGGCATCTGCGGGGAACGGGGGAATCACCGTCACACCGGCCAATTCGTTGTAAATCGTTTGGTAGTTAACCGGGGTGGGTACCAACTTGCGCGCCGTAATTTGCTTCAAGGTTTCACGCGCGATTTCAAACGGTTTTTTTTCAGTCATACAAACGATTCCTGCTGAGAGACCTCAAAACTACAACGACGTATCGAGAAACTTGCGTGCCACTTGCACCGTGCCAGCAGCGTCTTCCTCCTGCGGCACATGGCCCAGTGCATCCAACACTACTAACTGGGAGCCCACAACATCAGCGGCAAACCGGTGCGCATTCTCCACCGGGATCAATCGGTCTTTGCCACCCCAAATAATAAGGGTGGGCAGCTTCAAAGACCGAATCGCCGCAACACTCTGGCCCGCATCCGCCTTTAGCATCTGGTCAAAACGCTGGGCCAGTGCCCTGCGGTTGCCTTCACGCAAAGTCAGCTCATAGTAACGGTCTACCAATGCCGGGGTCACTTTGCCAGGATCACCATACACATTGCGCAAGCTGCTCTCAATCACACCCCGCGGTAAAACCAGCTCTGCTAGGCTGCGCACGCCAGGCACCCGCGCTATCCTAAACCCGATAGGAATAGATTGGGGTGCCATGGGATACCCAGCGGCATCGATCAATATCAAGCGCTGCACCCGCTGCGGCAAGGCATGGGCCGTCGCCCAGGCAATCTGCCCACCCAGCGAATTACCAGCCACTGCGAAGGATTTGACGCCCAAGGCATTGGCTACTGCCTCGACAACACGGACATAAGCCTCCACCGAGTAGTCATTCTCCGCATGCGGGCCCGTTAAGCCAAAGCCGGGCAAATCGAATCGAATCACCCGCCGCTTGTCTTTGAGCGCATCGACCCAGCCATCCCAGGTATGCAGACTGGCTGAGGTGCCATGCAACAGGATCAGAGGCAGCGGGTCATCCCGCGGGCCTTCGTCCCGAAAATGCACTTGCATACCGTTCACGGCGGCAAAACCAGAAGGTGCCTGCGCCCAACGCGGCGCAAGATCGCTCACTTTGCGATCAGGTGCCCAAGTGGCCAATACACCCGCCAGCGCAAAAACCACAACCGTAACCAGCACCACCAAAAGCATTTTGTACAAGAGTTTCATAGCCTGAACTCTACACGGCTATCGTGACGGGCTGTCAAAGCATAACCCTGTGCATAGATTTGGTACAAATGGGTAGTTATCCACAGACAGATTCAAATTTTGAAAGTTATTCATTTTGTACTTTGCAGCTCAAGGTGCCCGGCCCACAGGACTTCATACGATGTAAGTCATTGATTTATATTAATAAAAATGACTTCTTCACAAAAAACGCTCTTGCTTACTACTACTACTATCTTTATATTTAAGAAATAAGACATAGGAGAAGAAGAAAAGTCCACAGCAAAAAAACTATAAATTTTTTTTGTGGCAATTGCTCGGATATGCATGAAAAACACTGCAAAAATGCGCCGTTTTGGGTCCTCCATCAAGTAAGATTTGCGCTGCCCAACTTTCACCTGCTATTTGTCTTCATGTCCGTCCCTTTTGCAGGTCACACCCACACGCCTGATCAAGCTTCTTTTGAAATCAAAAGTGCACAGCTACCCTTGGTGGCGCTGCATTTGCGTTCTTCAGACTGGGCACGGGTCGCGAATGACATCCTGACCCAATTTGGCCCAGAAGGCGAGAGCCCCGGTTTCTTCGACCATGACGCTTTGGTCATCGATTTTTCTCATTTGGATACGAACACGGTCGTCTCAGACATCGTGCCGCTGCTCAAAGTGCTGCGCAAGTGCAGTCTGGTACCTGTAGCAGTGCGGGGTGCCAGTTCCGCTTGGATGGATTACGGCTTGACAGTGGGTTTGGTAGAGGCACCGCCCGAGGTTTACCGCAACAAGCCGGTTGCGGAAACTCCTGTGCCCCAGATCGAAGTGCATGAAGTGATCAAAGAAGTGGTCCGCGAAATACCCGGCCCCAGCACGATGGTGATCGACAAGCCTTTGCGGTCGGGTCAGAAAATTTACGCCCGCGGCGCAGATCTGGTGGTGTTGGCCATGGTCAACCAAGGTGCTGAGGTGGTAGCCGATGGCAATATCCACGTGTATGCCCCCTTGCGTGGCAAAGCCATGGCCGGTGCCCGAGGTAACACCGCAGCGCGCATTTTTTCGCTGTGCCTGGAGCCTGAGTTGATTTCCATTGCGGGCGTGTACCGCACCAGTGAAAACGCGCTGCCAGCCGATGTGCACGGCAAGGCCGCCCAGGTGCGGCTGAGTGATGATGGACAAGAGAAGCTGATTATTGAAGCCCTGAAGGCTTGACGCCTGTGCGCTGAGCGCACAGGCCTTTTATTTAACTGGGAAAGAGAAAAAATCCATGGCAAAAATCATTGTGGTGACATCCGGCAAAGGCGGTGTTGGCAAGACCACGACCAGCGCCAGCTTCGCAACCGGACTGGCCCTGCGTGGCCACAAAACTGCGGTTATTGACTTCGACGTGGGCCTGCGCAACCTGGACCTGATCATGGGTTGCGAGCGCCGCGTGGTGTATGACCTGATCAATGTGATCCAGGGTGAAGCCAACCTGAACCAGGCGCTGATCAAAGACAAGCAATGCGACAACTTGTATGTGTTGGCCGCATCGCAAACCCGCGACAAAGATGCGTTGACACAAGACGGCGTGCAAAAAGTGTTGACCGATTTGGCGGCGATGGACTTTGAGTTCATCGTGTGTGACTCCCCCGCCGGTATTGAAACCGGTGCGCTGATGGCCATGCACTTTGCCGATGAGGCCTTGGTGGTGACCAACCCTGAAGTGTCGAGCGTGCGCGATTCGGATCGCATTTTGGGCATGCTGGCCAGCAAGACCAAACGTGCGATGGAAGGTGGCGATCCGATCAAGGAACACCTGCTGATCACGCGTTACAACCCGGCCCGTGTGGACCAGGGTCAGATGCTGTCACTTGACGATATCCAAGACATTCTGCGCATCAAGCTGATTGGCGTGATTCCCGAGAGCGAATCGGTGTTGCAAGCGTCTAACCAGGGCGTGCCAGCCGTGCACATGCAGGGCAGCGATGTTTCGGAAGCCTACAAGGATGTGATCGACCGATTCCTGGGCGCTGAGAAGCCCATGCGCTTTACCGAAGCACCCAAACAAGGGCTGCTCAAGCGCCTATTTGGAGGCAAGTAAAACCATGTCTTCCTTACTTTCGTTTTTTTTGGGCGAGAAAAAGTCCACGGCTAGTGTGGCCAAGGAGCGCTTGTCCATCCTGCTGGCGCATGAGCGTTCGGGCCGCAACGCCCTGCAGCCCGACAAGCTGATGGAACTGCAACGCGAGCTGGTGGCCGTCATCAGCAAATACGTCAAGATCAATCCGACCGATATCAAAGTCATCCAGGGCCGCCAGGACAATCTGGAGACCTTGGAAGTCAAGATCGAACTGCCTGATGTTCGTTAGGCATCTTTAAGGCAAGTGAATTGCTACTGTATTGATAGCTGCTCCCGCACTATCTACGGCCTTAATGGCACATTTGGCTTGTAATCGGCTCAAAATTAGGCCGCTACCAGGCGCAGCAGCGTGATCTCAGACGGTGCCCCAAAACGCTTGGGCGGGCCCCAGTAGCCGGTACCCCGGCTGGTGTACACCCATAGCGCGCCCAGCTTGTGTAGGCCGGCGGTAAAAGGCTGCTGAAAACGCACAAAGTAACCCCAGGGCCAAAACTGGCCGCCGTGGGTATGGCCCGATAGCTGCAAGTCAAAGCCTGCTTGCTCGGCCGCCGCTGCACTGCGCGGCTGGTGTGCCAGCAAGAGCTTGAACACTGCATGCTCCGGCGCATGGGTCATGGCAACATGCGCATCGCTGCGGTGACTCTCGTCAAAGTGGTGGGCGCTGTAGTCGGCCACCCCGGCCACCACCACCGTGGCGGGCTCGGGGTCTTGCGAATCCTTGCTGTGCTGGATCACCACGTGTTCATTCATCAGCACGCGAATGCCCAGCTGGCGCAGCGCGGCAATCCAGCTGTGCGCGCCCGAGTAGTACTCATGGTTGCCAGTCACAAAAAAGCTGCCGTGGGTGGACTGCAATTGCGCCAAGGGTCGAATGTGGTGGCCTAGCTCCTTCACGCTGCCATCCACCAGATCGCCGGTGATGGCCACCATATTGGCATCTAGGCTATTCACCCGGTCGACGATGCGCTGCAGGTAGTGCGTCTTGATGGTGAGGCCGACATGCACATCACTGATTTGCGCCACGGTGAAGCCCTGCAGTGTGGCAGGCAGATTGGCCACAGGCACATCCACCCGCACCACGGCGGCCGTGCGGCGTGCATTCCAGAAGCCCAATACGGTCATCAGCAGCGCCAACACCGGCACGGCCTGCGCGCTGGCGTGGCGCACAGCGGGCAACTCCAAAGCCACGCCCAGCGCCTGCGTGATCCAGAGGATCAGCAACGCAATGTCGCGTAGCAGGGTGAGTACCAGCAGGGACGAAAACAGGCCCATGCACAGCAAGCCCACCCACGTGAGCGCTGTGCCCAGCGTGCTGTGTGCCGCATGCCGTCCGCGCAAACCTTGCGGAACCAATAAAGCGGACACCAGCAGGACGCTTGCCAGTGCAATCGCAGGTGCGGCGGACAAATCAGGCAGCAGACGCCAGGCAATCAGCGCATGCAGCAACAGGGAAAACAGGGTGATGGGGCCTAGGGCCATGAAGTGCACCGCCCCATACGACATGGAGGGCGGCAGAGTGTAAAACTCATAGATGGTGCTGGATGGCGTGGGTTCAAGTGCCGGTGGTTGCCTGCGTCCATTGGGCGTCCAGCGTCGTGCTTCCCAAAGCCCCTTCGGCACCAAAGCGCTGCTCGCTAAAGTGCACGCCATCCGTGCCGATGCGCACCACGCTGCAAGCGCGCGTGCCATAGCTTGGCATAGCGATGAAGGCAGCGGACAGTGCCCGCTCCAAATCCAGTGGCACGCCGGTGCGCGGCAACTGCGCGTCTTCTGCGAATGCGCGTGTTTGCAGCAGGGGCCACAGCGGCGCGTCATCGGCTCCATCGTTTCGCACGTAGGTGGCTAGGCTTGCAGTCAATTGGCGCAGCTTGGGCCATGGGGTGTTGAAGTCGGCGTTGGACACGGCACCGATGCCGGGCTGCAGGATCACGATGTTGGCTTCCCGGCTCTCCAAGCCCAACAAGGTCTGCCCGTCATATACCAGTAGATTGAAGGGGTTGTAGGCGCTTGCGTGTTTTTGTAGCGCCTGCAGATAACTGGCGGCATCCAACGGGCTGCGCAAAAAGTCGGTGACCAATTCACCGCGCGAGGGTGCGTCCTGGCGCGCCGGCGTGGGGCTGCGGTAGTTGGTCAGTGCGGCCAGGCGGCCGTTGTGCGCTACGCCTAGCCAGGTGCCACCCGCTTGCGTATCCCGCCCGGCGAGGATGGGCGCATCAGGCCAGTGGTGCAGGGCCTGGGCAGGCCGCGCATAAAACTCGTCGCGGTTGCCAATGAGTAGCAGCGGCGTGGCGCTGCCGGGCTGCCAGTTCCAGGCGATCAGGCACATGCTTTTGTGCGCCGCTCAGAGCGTGGCCGCAGCCACAGGCAGCGCCGTGGTGCTCAGCACCTTGCGCAGCACAAAGCTGGAATGCACGCCGGTCACGCCTTCGATACGCGTGATTTTATTCAGCAGCAGCTCTTGGTAGTGATCCATATCACGCACGGCCACTTTGAGCTGGTAGTCGGCGTTTTGCCCAGTGATCAGCAAACACTCTAAAACCTCGGGCAGCAGACCGACGTTGAGCTCGAAGTTGGCAAAGCGCTCCGGCGTATGCACGTCCATCGAAATGAAGATCAGCGCCATCAAGGTCAGGCCCAGCTTTTTGGCATCCAGCACCGCCCGGTAGCCCACGATCAGGCCGGACTCTTCCAGCGCCCGCACCCGCCGCAGGCAGGGCGATGGCGACAGGCCAATGCGGTCTGCCAGGTCCTGGTTGTTGATGCGCCCATCTTGCTGCAGCAATTCAAGAATCTGCCGGTCGTAGCGATCGATATTCATAGTTCTGCCAATAATTGATACGTTAGAAGCAGATTATGCCTAAAAAACTGAATACAGGGGCAAGAACGCAATTGTCTGCCGCGTGCGCTTGCTTACACTGAGACCATCGTTTACCAACGGTGATGACGCAGGCAAACACACCTTCTTTGCCCCAGCGAACCACCCGCCACAGCGCCTCACAAGGGCGGTCAAGGCGGGCACACACAATCCCTACGGATGACCCCGAACACACCCCTGTTCGGGGTTTTGTTTTTTGGGCCGCCGGTTTTAGGCGGTGACAGAAGCGGTGGCGGTCTGATTTTCCAGAAACGCGACCACCAGGCGGGCGATGTCTTCGCCCTCATGCCCGTGCACCAGGCTTTGGCGGCTGGCGGTGTACTTGTCTTCCCCCAGCAGCTCACGCCGCTTATCCATCAAGAAGGCGCTAATCTCTTCACTGAACTCGGGGTGGGGCTGGATGCAAAACACGTGCTCGCCCACCGTGAACGACGCTACGGGGCAAAACGGGCTGCTAGCCACTAACTGCGCGCCGGGCGGCAATTCATGCACTTGATCTTGGTGGCTGGCCAGCAGAGAGATTTGTGCGCGTTCTGCCGAATGCGGCAGATCGCGGCGGTGCCAGTCATAGGTCATACGCCCCGCGCCCCAGCCCTGCGGGGCCCGGCTCACCGGGGCACCCAGGCACAGCGCAATCAGCTGGTGGCCAAAGCACACGCCCACCATCTTTTTCTGTTCGGCCAAGAGCTGCGTCACCCGTTTGCGCAGCTCCACCACCCAGGGTGCGTCCGAAAACGAATCGGCCCGGCTACCCGTCAGCAGCACCGCGTCAAAGTCGTCAAAAGACGCCGGGTACTGGCCCAGTTGGGTGTGAAAAACCGTGGTCTCCCAGCGGGCACCCACACGCGCAAACAGCTGGGTGAACAAAGCACCAAAGCTGCCGTAGGTGTCTGCCAGATGGCCTTCAAGAATGTCGTTGTCCAGAATGCAGAGCTTCATGGCTGTGAATTTTATATTCTGCTGCGCAGGCTATGCCCTTGGTGTGCTGTCTGCCAGCTTGCGCATGGCATCTTCCAGTGGCATGGCCTCTATTCCATCCTGCATAGGATAGCCTTCGCTGCCAGGGTAAATTAACCATTTCTTGACAGGTTTCAAATCTTCGCAGGCATTGTGAAATCCCCGCTCCACCTTAGGAGTCATGCTGCGCTTGATCTCTATAGCCCAGTGATCGCCGCTGGGCCAGGTTAATAGCAAGTCAATCTCTGCCCCAGCATGGGTACGGTAAAAACTAGCGCTTGCATCCGTGGGAGCAACGGCCAAGAGGCTCTCGATCACATGCCCTTCCCAACTTGCGCCTACCGTGGGGTGCGATAGCAGGCTATCCATATCAGTGAGGCCCAACAAGCTGTGTAGCAATCCACTATCTCGAATGTAAATCTTGGGGGACTTGACCAAACGCTTGCCCAGATTGGCATGCCACGGAGCGAGTTTGCGTAGCAGTAGCAGGTCCGCCAACAAATCCAAATAACTGTTGGCCGTGCGGGTGTCAATCTCCAGGTTGCGTGCCAGCTGTGAGGCGTTTACCGTACTGCCCTGCAAATGGGCCAGCATGGTCCACATACGTCTTAAAGTTTCTGCCGCCACGCGGGGTGCAAACTGCGCCACTTCACGTTCGAGGTAAGTGCGTATGAAGTTGCGTCGCCACTGGGCACTGGTCGCATCGCTGCGTGCGGTCAATGACTGAGGAAACCCGCCACGCAACCATGCGGCTTGCCACAAGGTTTGGGGCAATTCCAGGCGATGCAGCCCGCCTAACTCCACAAATGCAATCCGCCCGGCCAGCGTCTCGCTGGTCTTTTGAATTAGATCCAAAGAAGCAGACCCGAGCAAGAGATACAGACCGTCGCGCCTCTGCGAAGGGTCTTTCAAAGCCTTGCGGCGTGCCCAGTCAATCAAGCCGCGCAGTGGCTCAAACAGGGTTGGCAGACGCTGTACTTCGTCCAACACCATGAGCTTGCTCTGGCGCATGCGCAAGTAGTCCTCCACGTTGACCAACTTGCTGCGATCCTCGGGTGATTCCAGGTCCAAGTACTGGCTGTCTTCACCGGCCATGTCCATTGCCAAGGTTGTCTTGCCGACTTGGCGAGGCCCCAAAAGCACCACCACAGGCGAGTTTTGCAACGCAGTACGGAGTTCTTGGGCCTTGAATCGATTAAACATCCTTGAAATTATGACATCATGATGTTGTTTTTACAATAATAAACAGGGCCTTATCCCCGACGCGCCCGCACTGCCGCCGCCAGTGTCTGCAGCACCGGCAGCGTCTGTGCCATGCTGATGCAGGCATCGGTGACTGATACGCCATGCTTCAAGGGTGTGCCCAGCACGATGTCTTGGCGGCCCTCTTCCAGGTGGCTCTCGATCATGATGCCGGTGATGCGCCTATCGCCCGTGGCAATTTGTGCGGCTACCTCGCCCGCCACCACAATCTGGCGTGCATGCTGCTTGCTGCTGTTGGCATGGCTCACATCAATCATCACCTGCTCGCGCAGGCCTGCGGCTTTCAGCAGCGCGCAGGCCGCGTCCACATCCGCCTTGGCGTAGTTGGGCTGCTTGCCGCCGCGCAAAATCACATGGCAGTCGTCATTGCCGCGGGTCTCAAAAATGGCGGCTTGGCCCATCTTGGTCATGCCCATAAAGGCATGTGGTGCTTGCGCGGCCTGGATCGCATCGGTGGCCACTTTCACACCGCCATCCGTGCCGTTTTTAAATCCCACAGGGCACGACAGGCCGCTGGCCAACTGGCGGTGGCTTTGGCTCTCGGTGGTGCGCGCGCCAATGGCACCCCAGCTCACCAGATCGCTGATGAACTGCGGGCTCAACAAATCCAGAAACTCGGTGCCCACCGGCAGGTCAATCGCCAAAATCTCCAGCAACAAACGCCGCGCCATCTCCAGGCCTTCGTTGATCGCAAAGCTGCCGTCCAGGTGCGGGTCGTTGATATAGCCCTTCCAGCCCACGGTGGTGCGGGGCTTTTCAAAGTACACCCGCATCACCACCAGCAAGTCATCCTTCAGCGCATCGGCTTGTTCCTTGAGCTGCCAGGCGTAGGCCAGGGCTTGTTCATGGTCATGGATGGAGCATGGCCCCACCACCACGATCAGGCGGTCGTCCTGCCCATGCAGCACGCGGGAGATGGCGGCGCGGCTGCCCTCTACCAGCGCTTGGGCGGCTTCAGGCACCGGCAGCTTTTCTTCCAGCAAGGCGGGGGTGATCAGGGGCCGCACCGCACCGATACGGGTGTCGTCAATGCGGGTGGTGTCGTGGGTGGTGAGTTCGGTTTTCATTACTATGAATTTTATAGCTACTCCTGCACATTCTATGAGCCTTGCGGGCTAATAGAATCAACGAAACCCCTGACAGCATTCCATGAATCCAGTTCAAGACTATTACGACAAACTTGCACACAAGTACGATATCGACCGATTCGAGAATTCATATGGCCGTTACATCGATGGGTTAGAACGTGACATTCTTAAAACATGGCTACGGGACATCAGCCCAGAATGCGTACTTGACGTCGGCTGTGGCACTGGACGGTTTCTCAATTTTGCAATGACGGGTGTCGACATTTCATCTGAAATGCTCAGCGTTGCCGCGCAGAAATTCCCTCAACATCGCCTAGTACAAACGCGCTTACCGGATTTGTCTAGCCTGCGCAATTGCCAATACCAAAGTGCACTCTGTTTTCACGTATTCATGCATTGCGATCCGCAATTGATTGCACAATCCATTCAAGCTCTTGCGCAAGTGGTGCAGAGCGGAGGAACTCTGATTCTGGATATCCCATCGCAACACAGAAGGGCTCTCAACAGATTCAATTCGCGTCCTGGTGGCTGGCATGGGAATACAGCAGCAAGCTATGCAAACATGAAGGAATGGTCGGGCAGTGATTGGAAAATTATTGAACGAAGGGGCATCTTGTTTGTCCCGATTCATCGTCTACCGGCCTTTGCGCGCCCTCTGTTTAAGCGACTGGATGCGCTGATAGGCCGTACACCGCTGGCGCGCTTTTCTTCCTACCATGTCTACTGCCTAAAGCGATTGGGTTGAGCATGCTGAGAACATGGTTGCGCCGTATTGTCCCCTTGTCTGCACGGCAAAACCTTGCGCAGATACGTCGGCGTTGGCATGACCGCGCCAGCGGCAATGAGATTGCAAGCGTTCGGTATTTACCCAACTTGGATGGATACACATTGCAGGTCGAGCTATCCCAACCCATCATGCGCAGCGCGCTGTTTGAAAACAAACTGTCGAACTTGCGCTGCGGTGCTCAGCGGCTCAACCTTTCCACGGTTGCGCCCAATCAAACATGGTCGTTCTGGAGTCACGTTAAACACCCAAGTGAAAAGAATGGATTTGTGGTGGGTAGGAATTTGGTCAACGGCCAGTTAACGCGCCAAGTAGGTGGTGGCCTGTGTCAGCTGTCCAGCCTGCTCTATCACCTCAGCTTGCGTGCGGGCTTGTCCGTTGCAGAAAGACATGCACACAGCGTTGATATTTATGAAGAGCAAGATCGCTTTACCCCGCTGGGTGCCGACGCCACGGTGGTCTGGGGTTTTAAAGATCTTCGGCTGCGCAACCCGCACCCCGTAGAAGTAGTCTTTGAGTGCTTTGTGCATGAGAACTCTCTCATAGGCAGGGCCTACTCCCGCCAAACACTTCCCACATACACGGTAGATTTTGTGCGCGAACAAATCGATGTACAACGCGTTTTGGTCAACACATGGGTCAACCAACAGCCGCTTTGCCAAACCTTCTATGAACAAAAACAAGGCATGGGCTTGCGTTGAAAATGACAGCTGATCTGTCTATGTGTTCGCAACCCAGCGAAACCGCACGGCACACAACCGGCGCAATCATGTTCAGGGTGGCCATCCAGTGCGCTGCGCTGGCGCTGTTGTTGGGCGTTGGCGCCGACGCGGCCTATGCGCGTGACCGCTATCAAAGAGTTCAAGGTCAAAGAGTTTGACTGGTTTAAGTACCTGGATGAGCGCATTTAGGCGCATCAAAACCAGCCCGACCGCCGTTGTCGCCTCCATCCCATATCTGTCCACAAGGACCCGCCAAATGAAGTTGTTTGCGAGTGTTTTGTTTTGTGCCACGGTGGTGGCAGTCTCTGGATGCAGCCAAGCTCCGGCCCCTGCCGTGGCCCAGGCCTACGCCAATCAGTTCGGCCCGGTGGAAAGTTCGCGGTTCACGCCCTGCCCCAAAGTACAAGGCGTCTGGCAGCTGTCCCAACTGTCGGCAGGTTCGCTGTTGAACGAAAACGGTGAGCTGGTCCAGCACTTCCGCTGGTTCGGACCCAAACTGTTTGACCTGACGGTCGGCACCAAAGCCTATATTGCAATCGATGAAAAAGGCCTGGAAACCGTGCTGTATCTGTCGGACAGGATTCCCGGCCCCGATGGGCAAAGGTCGCTCAGCTACACCACCAAGTCTGACAAGGAGCTAGCTTGCTTGGGACACGGTTGGCGCCAAGCTGCGGTTAGTGACCATTCGCTGAATGATGCAGCAGCGCGGGTGCTCGGCCTGGTCCCTGAAAAGCCCAAACAAATCACGCAGACTGACTACTTTGCGAAGAGCAATGGCAACGAACTACTACTTGCCATCCGTATCGAGTTTGAAGGTACCAACAAGAAGCAGGAGCCTACCAAGGGAAGCTACTGGCACTTCTTGAAGATGCCCCGGCTTTATGAAAACCCGAAAGAAAAGGGATTCAGGTACTAGCGCTTAAGAGTAAAAGGGGCGCGCAAATGCTACAAAAATAGTAGCTGCCCCCGCACTATCCACGGCCTGAGCGGCATATTTGGCTAGTAGCCTCCGCCATAATCACGTCACTCCCCACATCAAGAGATAAATTTGTGAAGAAGCTCATCCTCCTCCTGGCCATCATTGGTGCCGCTTTTTACTTCTACCAGCAAAAGAAGCAGTCAGCGCTCGATCCCGAAGTCATTGCCAACCCCACCTTTGCCGAAATTCGGATGACCCTGGATGCCCGTGGCAGAACATTTGAGCAAGTCTTCTTTGCCAAGACGGTGGATGATGCGGACTGCAAGAAATACTCGAAAAACGTGATTGACGACTTGCAAAAAAAGCAGGCCAATGACTCTGCCGGTCATTGGCTCGTCAAGTCATCGGAATGCAAACCAGAGCTGACGCCTCGCTATGCCAAGCTGTTTGACAATGAACCCACCTTCGTCACCTACCTCAGCATGGCCCGCAGCGACCGGCGCGAGCGCGAGACCCGTTTGCTCTACTGGGGTGTGAGTGTGGAAGAGAGCGACAAAGTCTGCGACGGCGTCTCCAAGATGCAAAACGGCCGCAAGGGTGCGGTGACCTGCATACGCGCTGTGCGGCAGTAGGGAAGCAGGTGGCGGCTTGCCTCATTTTTGAGGCTGGATCGCTACAAAACAGGAGCCGCTCTCGCACTATCCACGGCATGAAAATCGTTTTTGACAGTGAACGGACTTGGCAATTTCTCAATTCTGATCGTTAAATCAGTGCCTAGTCAAACAATGCCGTTTGGATTTCAAGCGACGCGGTGCCACGGGTTGATTTGAGGATTGCTCGGGAATGACTGTAGAAGGCCCAAAGCGGGTCTACGCCTCGCTCCGGAGCGGCCATTCGAAATGCGGCTTTAAAGTCGACGACGATTGGGCGCCGACGGCGTGGCCGCTGCCGAAGAACGGCAGGAGTGCTGACCGCCGTTGGCGGTCCAATCGATGAACCCGTTCGACCGCATACGCTAGCGTACGTGATTTCCTAAAATGGCAGCCAATTCGAACATTGATACTTGGGCCTTGCCGAAGATCGGCAGGAGCCGCGCATCGGCGTTGATCATCCGCGGAGTGGTTGAGTCTCGCAGGCCGTTTGCCTTCACGTAAGCCCACAACTTGCTGACGATTTCGGTTCGCCGAAGTCGCTGTTCGCCCACTATGGCCGCGAGCTGCGGGCTCGGTGTTAGCAACTCACTATCTGTGGAAGCTGGCGCCGCTATTTCTAATGAAGCTGACGTGCCTGCACCTGCGCTGCCGGACTCGAAACCACCCCAGTGCTCGCACACCACGCGTTGGTTCGTCTCAAGCGCATAGTCCAAGATCCCCTGTAGTGTCTTTAGTAGTGAGACGGCGAGCGCGAGGTCCCAAAAATCACCGTCGGTCACTTCGTTGTTTGGATCCATCGACGGCGGAACCTTCTCCAAGACTTCATCGACGGTCCCATAGAAGTTTTGCTCGCGGTCGCAGCCCAATTCCCAAAACTCTTTGGAGACCTCCTTCGGGTTTGCGCGGATCCAGGCGAGAAAGCCCCGCACGCTGATAGCTACTTCGTTCAGGTCATTCAGTACGGTGAACCGGAACACCTCGTTCCCATAATCCTAAATCCGGCAGTTACCCTGCCCTCATGAGCTGAATGGGGCGACTCCACGGAAGCAAAGGGCGGGTAATTTTCGCCACCACGTAGTCCAGGAACGCCTTCCAGCGATCAGTCAGTGGCAACTG
>NKIK01000104.1 GCA_002256115.1 Burkholderiales bacterium PBB3 | reverse complement strand
GTAGCGCAATGTCGCCACGCTTGCGCAGGGCCTCTGCATTTTCCAATGCCAGCTTCTCGCGGGCTCCGGCTGGCGCAAGCTGGTTGCGCAATTCGCGCAGCAATTGGTTCTGCCGGTAATCGCCCTGACCGGTCCGGCGCTGCAGAAACTCGAGCCGTTCCTCAATCGTCACCGCTTCTGCGGGAATGAACAGGTGGGTAGGCGTGGCGTTGAAGCAGCCGAGGTAGGAAAGGTCCGCTTCCTTCAGCACACGGCTGATCGTGCGGAACTGGGCTTCGGTGATGCACTCGATGTAGAGGATCGGTCGATCCCGGCGCAACAGTTCCGCCGCGCCTTCGATGACGTCGAGCTCCATGCCTTCGACGTCGATCTTGAGCATCCCGACGCGGCCCGGCAGTGTCAGGCTGTCGAGAGAGACGATGTCGAGGGTCCCGCCCTCGGTCAACACGAGGTTTTGGGCGCCGAGGTTGTTGGGCTTCGCCGGGCCGAACTCGGCACGGGCGGCCTCGCGCCCTACGCCGACGCGCTTGACGGTGATCGGCGGCAGCTCGGGATTCAGGCGCGCGCTTTCCTCGATCGCGTCACAAAGTTCGGCATTCGGTTCGAATGCAATGACCGGGCACTGCGCGACTGCAGCAAGAAACAGCGTGTGGTTTCCGACATTTGCGCCCACATCGAGCACGAGTGTGCCCGGTGCAACCCGCCCGACCATGTCATCCAGCATTTCCTGTTCGTAGGGTTTCCCCTCGGTGAGGATCTTGTTCTGGATATAGTCGGTTGCGGCATGGGGCAGCACGATGCGGTAATGCGCCGCACCAACAGCCAGATCCGCAATGGCTGACGCTGCGGCTGCGATTTCCTGCTCTTCGCCGGATGTCACCAGAGTGCTGTCCCCCTCACTCATGACGCCCTCAAGCCCCCTGGATCAAGCCAACGGCATCGATGACGATCTGGTTGCTTGCCGTCGTCATGCCAACAAATTCGTCGTGACCCACCAGCACGACGACGATGTCTGCCC
>NKIK01000103.1 GCA_002256115.1 Burkholderiales bacterium PBB3 | reverse complement strand
GCCGACGCCGGCGTGCCCTTCACCGACGTGGAGGGCGGCGCCATGATTGAAGTGCCGGCTGCTGCGCTGACCATGCCGTTGCTGCTTCAGCACTTTGACTTTGTCTCGATCGGCACAAACGACCTGATCCAGTACACGCTGGCCATCGACCGCGCCGATGAGGCTGTTGCGCACCTCTATGACCCCTGGCACCCGGCCGTACTGCGGCTCGTGGCCGATGTCATCGCCGCTGCGCGCCGTGCAGGCAAGCCGGTCAGCGTTTGCGGCGAGATGGCGGGCGACATGGCCTTCACGGAGGTGCTGCTCGCGATGGGCCTGCGCAGCTTCTCAATGCATCCCACGCAGATCTCGTCGATCAAGCAAAGACTGCTTCGGGTGGATGCCAAAGGCCTGACGCCCCACCTGAGCGACGTGCTTCAGGCGCCGGACCCCGCGCTGCAGTGGGCCCAGGTGCTGGCTCAGCAAGGCCTGCGACCGCGCCACAACTGAGCGGCCGGGCAGCCACACCGGCCGTCCGCAGACAGCCGCAGGCGGCGGCTCGCACGGTGCCTTGCCGGATCCGGCGCATGCGCACAACGTCTCGCCAGCCCCCTCGCGCCGCTGAGCCTGCGATTCGATCGCCACAAGTTTTTTTGCGGCAGGTGTTTACACCGCTTGAAATCCGAGCCACAATCTAAGGCTGCGCTGCAGAGAGGCCCGCCGCAAACGGGCGCAAAGCAGCAAAGACCGAGCGGTTGACAGGGTTTTTAAACTGACACATAATTCCGCTCCTTTGCTGCTAACGAGTCAGCGCGCCGCAAGGCAAGTTCTTTAAAAATTCACAGCCGATAAGCGTGGGCGTTTGAAGGCGAGAGCTGGTGTTGAAAGACACTGGTCTTTTGGACCTAAAACGCTCATGGAAGTGAAGTTCACTTCAATTCTTTGAGCAAAATTCAAGATCGAACTGAAGAGTTTGATCCTGGCTCAGATTGAACGCTGGCGGCATGCCTTACACATGCAAGTCGAACGGTAACGCGGGGCAACCTGGCGACGAGTGGCGAACGGGTGAGTAATATATCGGAACGTGCCCAATAGGGGGGGATA
>NKIK01000057.1 GCA_002256115.1 Burkholderiales bacterium PBB3 | reverse complement strand
GCAGTAGAAAGTCTTGGTCAGGCAAGTAGGGCTGGTAACTGATTGGCATTTGCCCATAACGCCTACGCCTCGTTTGCCGATGACCTGATTTCTGCCGCGCAGACTCCTAGCTCGCCCTCATGCTTTTCAGGCCTCACCAAGCAATGGCTTTTGCCAAGCTGCTAAGGTAGCGGCATGAAAATTTCCTTTTGGCGCCTGGGCTGGCGCACGCTGTGGCGGGATGTGCGTTCGGGCGATTTGCGCCTGTTGATCGTGGCGGTCACGCTGGCCGTGGCTGCGCTCACCGCAGTGGGCTTCTTTGCCGACCGGCTCAAAGGCGGCTTGCAGCGCGACGCGCGCCAGCTTTTGGGCGGCGATGCGGTGGTGTCTAGCGACAACCCCACGCCGCCGGTATTGGCCGACAAGGCCCGCGCGCTGGGGCTGCAGGTGGTCAGCACCGTCGGCTTTCCCACCATGGCGCGCGCGCCGGATGTCCAAGGCGGCGCGGCTTAGCTGGTCGCACTCAAGGTGGTGGAGCAGGGCTACCCCTTGCGCGGCTCGCTGCGCATTGCCGACAAAGCGGGTGCCCCGGATGCAGCCACGCGCGCCATACCGGCGTCCGGCCAAGCCTGGGTAGATGCTTCGCTGCTGGATGCTCTGGGCCTGGCGGTGGGCGACACCTTATTGCTGGGCGATGCAGCCCTGAAAGTGTCTGCCGTGATCGTGATCGAGCCCGACCGGGGCGGTGGCTTCATGAACTTTGCCCCGCGGGTGATGATCAACACCGCCGATGTAGCCGCCACCAAACTCATCCAGCCCGCCAGCCGCCTGAACTACCGCATGGCTGTAGCGGGGGATGACGAAAAGGTACGCAGTTTTGTGACGTTTGCCGATGCGCAGGTCAAACCCGCCGCGCCGGGCGGCACCAGCAGTCTGCGCGGCACGCGGGTGGAGTCTTTGCAAGGCGGCCGCCCTGAGATGAGCCAAACCCTGGACCGGGCCGAAAAGTTCCTCAGCTTGGTGGCGCTGCTGGCCGCGCTGCTCAGCGCAGTTGCCGTCGCTTTGGCGGCGCGCGCGTTTGCCGCCAGCCACCTGGATGACTGCGCCATGCTGCGTGTGTTGGGCCTGCCCCAGCGCAGCATTGCAGCCGCCTACACGCTGGAGTTTGCGCTGGTGGGCCTGTTTGCCAGCAGCTTAGGGGTGGCTCTGGGCTATGCCGTGCACTACCTCTTTGTACTGCTGCTGGCCGGGCTGGTGGATGCGTCTTTGCCAGCCGCCACGGTGTGGCCCCTGCTGATGGGGCTGGGCATGGGCTTGACGCTCTTGTTCGCATTCGGCCTGCCACCGGTGCTGCAATTGGCCCAGGTGCCGCCGCTGCGCGTGATACGGCGCGATGTGGGTAACCTGCGCCCGGCTTCTATGGGTGTGTTGGCCGTGGGGGTGGCGGGCTTTGCCGCGCTGCTGCTGGCCGCCAGCAGTGATCTCAAACTGGGCCTGATTGCCGTGGGTGGGTTCGGCGGTGCGGTATTGGTGTTTGCCGCGCTGAGTTGGGTGGCGGTCAAAGTGCTGCGCAAAAGCGTCAATGAAGCCACGGCACCGCGCTGGCTGGTACTGGCCACGCGGCAAATGTCAGCCCGCCCGGCCTACACCGTGGTGCAGGTGAGTGCGTTGGCGGTGGGCCTACTGGCCCTGGTGTTGCTAGTGTTGCTGCGCACCGACCTGATAGGCAGCTGGCGCAAGGCCACGCCGCCCGATGCGCCCAACCGCTTTGTGATCAATGTGATGCCCGAGCAGTCCACAGCGTTCCGGGGTGCGCTGGACGCTGCGGGTGTCAAATCCTACGACTGGTACCCCATGATTCGGGGGCGGCTGGTGGCTATCAATGGCAAACCGGCATCGCCCGATGACTATGTCGACGACCGCGCCAAGCGCTTGGTAGACCGCGAATTCAACCTGTCGCACAGCGCCAACTTGCCACTTAAAAACGACGTCGTCGCTGGCCAATGGCAGGTCGACGAAAAAGACGCCATCAGCGTGGAAGAGGGCATTGCCAAAACCCTGAACCTGAAGCTGGGCGACAGCCTGCGCTTTGATGTGGGCGGCCAGCAAACCGAATCCAAAATAACCTCCTTGCGCAAGGTGGATTGGGGTTCGTTGCGGGCCAACTTTTTTGTGATGTACCCGGTGGCCACGCTAGAAAACGTGCCCAGCACCTACATGAGCGCCTTCAAAGCGCCCGCCACCGCAGGCTTTGACAACGCCCTGGTGCGCCAATTCCCGAATGTGACCACAGTGGACATGACCAGCACGCTGGCCCAGGTGCAGCGCGTGCTGGACCAGGTGATTCGCGCGGTGGAGTTTTTGTTTGGCTTCACATTGGCCGCCGGGCTGGTGGTGCTGTTTGCCGCGGGGACGGCCACGCGTGAGGAGCGCGCGCGCGAGTTCGCCATCATGCGGGCCGTGGGCGCGCGTGGCAGCCTGCTGCGCCAGGTGCAGCGGGCCGAGCTGGCGGGCGTGGGTTTGCTGGCGGGCTTTTTGGCCTCTGTGGTGGCCACCGCCGTGGGCTGGGCGCTGGCGCACTATGTGTTTGAGTTTGAGTGGACCGTGTCTTTGTGGGTGCCGCTGATGGGGGCACTGGCTGGCGCTGTGCTGGCGCTGGCGGCAGGCTGGTGGGGCCTGCGCGATGTGCTGCGCCGCCCGGTGGTGGAAACCCTGCGCCGCGCGGCTACCTGAGCCCGGTACCCGCATTCGCCGCACTTAAAGCAGCATTGAGTTCAGCCGCATCGGGCGCAGCCAGCACCGTGTTGTGTCGCAGCGTCAGCGGTCCGCCGCCGGGCTCTACCTGCCCGGCATCGTCATAGCCCACGGCTTTGAACTTCCAGATAGCGCCAATGCGCTTGAGGTTGCCCACATGCGCGCCATCGGGCAGGTGCACGCTGTGCACATCGTCGTTGATTCGGGTTAGGGCTAGAAGACTGAGCGGCAGGGCGTTCTGCTCCGTGTCCTCCGCGCCCTTTGGGCGCTCCTCCTTTACCTGCGCAGAACGCTCTGCCACCCAGTCTTTCAGATTTGGCATACAGCTCAATCCAGCATCTTCCAGACCAGGGCAATGCCCACGGCCAACAGGTCTATACCGTCATCGGCATCGGGGGTGAATAGTTTGCCGGTTTGCGGCTTGGCCTCGCGTTTGGCGCGCTCACGGTCGCGTTCCATGGCGATCAGCGCATCGGCTAAATCCGGGGCGTTTTGTGTGGTGGTGGCAGCAGACGCTTTGGCATAGCCCTGCAGTGCTTTTTCTACCGCTTTGGGGTCCAGCAAAGAGAACGCTGAGCGGCAGTGCGGGCATACATGGTCTTTGCGCAAATCCACCGGCGCACCGCAGCTGGTGCAATGAATCGTGCCCACCGCGCGGGCAATGTCATCGATCTCGGGCCGCGTCAGGTGGCGCACAAAACCTTTTTCAATCATGAACGACGAAAACGGGCTGAAGCGCCCATGCCCGTTGGCACAGCGGTAGGTGGTGTAGCGGCCGGTGCGCACCAGGTCAAAGCCCTGGGTCAAACCTAGTTTGCAGCGCGGGCAGCCCAGCTTGGGTGCGACTGGCAGGCGGTCTGCGTTGCGGTGTTCGTGCAGCAGTTTGAACAGCTCGGCCACCGCAGCCGGGGCCAGCTTCAGGTTCTCAGAGGGGTCAAACCACATGCCCTGGCAGGCAAAGCACAAGTCCAGCTCCACCGTGCCGCCGTGCAAGCCATTGATGCCGGGCAAGACATGCACCTCCATGGCATTGCGGCAAGAGGGGCAGGCGAGGCCTGGGGATGCGGAAGGTAGAACAGTCATGGGTGTGCGGGGCGATACGGGATTGCAGCTTCGCTATCGTACCCAAAGCCAACCCCAGCTCTGCTAGCCCATGCGATACTGCATTGCACTATTTTTGGGGAGCTTTGTATGGCGGCTTTGCGCTGGATTGCAATTCTGTTGGCTGCGGCCTTCGGGGCATATTTTGGCTACCGGCTCACCGACGTGTGGGTCGGGATTGTCGTGGGCGGTGTTGGGGTGGGTTTGGCGGCGTACAAGGTTTTCGCTGGCGATTGGCTCATTGCTGCTATCAGCCTAGTGGCCAGTTGTGCGATTGTGTTTCAGTTCATTGGCAACGGCCCGGTGCGGGACGATGCTTTGGCCAAGGGTGCCAACACGGGCTTGGCGGTGAATGAAGGCACTGGCGAAAAGCTGGAACCCGGCATGATGGCGCAGATCGCCAAAGTGGTGGGTGAGCAAGCCGAAAAAGCAGAAAAAGCCATGGGGGTCAAACATGGCAGCGGCGCAGACCGACCCGCTGGCACCGTCTTCAAAGATTGCCCCACCTGCCCGGAGCTGGTCAGCGTGCCTGCCGGAGAGTTTTTAATGGGCAGCAGCCCCACCCAAGGCGGCGCTGCCGATGGCCGCGAGAGCCCGCAGCACAAAGTGCTGGTGCGCGGCTTTGCGGCGGGGCGCTTTGCCGTCACACGCGGCCAATTCGCCGAGTTTGTCAAAGCCACCAACCAACAGACCGATGCCGAGCGCGGTGGCGGCTGCTTTGCGCTGCTGACCAGCGGCTGGGGTATCCAAGCCCAATGGAACTGGCGCAACCCCGGCTTCAAACAAACCGATGACCACCCGGCGGTGTGTGTGAGCTGGAACGACGCCCGGGCCTATGTATCCTGGCTGAGCTCATCCACCGGGCATAAGTACCGTTTGCTGACCGAGGCCGAACGCGAATACGCCACCCGCGCTGGCGGCACGACGGCCTACTGGTGGGGCGACAGCATCAGCCCCGAGCAAGCCAACTACAACGCCAGTGCCACGCATGCAGACAAGGCCGCGTGGCGCAAGGCCACAGTGCCCGTGAACCAGTTTGCAGCCAACCCTCTGGGCCTGTACCAAGTGCACGGCAACGTGTGGGAATGGGTGCAAGACTGCCAGCACAACACCTACGACCAGGCCCCCAGCAACGGCAGCGCCTGGGCGGAAAAATGTGTTGGCAACAAACGCATGATGCGCGGCGGAGGCTGGGTCAGCGAAGCCGCCGGGCTGCGCTCGGCCAACCGCGCCTGGTTTGCCGCCGACTTGCCATCGCATGGCGGTGGCTTTCGGGTGGCGCGGGATTAGGTAAATCGCCAAGCCCTGCGCTTGGGCGTTGCATGCCATTTTGGCGTTCTAGCCCGTGGATAGTGCGGGAGCAGCTCCTAAAAGAATAGCGATTCGATTCAGTCAGGGTTTCACAAACCACGGCGTATTCACAAACGACTGGCCCAGTTCCCACTTTTCGCCCACACGCGGCACCACCACCTGTACGTTAGCAGCTTTGGCGGCGGACAGCGTGCGTACTGCGGGCTCGGCCCAGGCGTGGTAGGCCAGATTGAAGGTGGCCCAGTGCACTGGCAGCAGCGTGCTGGCACCCAGGTCTTGCACGGCTTGCACCGCCGATTCGGGGTTCATGTGAATGTCCATCCAGGTGTCGCCATAGGCGCCTACTTTGATCAGCGCCAACTCGGGCGCGCCCAGCTTGGCGCGTATCGCCTTGAAGTGTTCGGCGTAGCCGGTGTCGCCGCTGTAGTACGCAGAGTGCGTCGGCCCCTTCACCATCCACGAGGCCCACAGCGTGGAATTGTTCATGCTGGTGCGGCCCGAGTAATGCCGCGCGGGTGCGCAAGTGATCTTCACGCCCTTGATCTCCAACTGATCCCACCAGTCCATCTCATGGATTTGGGCGGCGGGCACTTGCCAGCGCTCCAGGTGTGCACCGATGCCTAAGCCCACATAAAAGTGCGTGCCGCCTTGGGCCAGATGCTTGATCGTGTCCATGTCCAGGTGGTCAAAGTGGTCGTGCGAGATGACTACCGCATCGATGTTCTTCCACTGATCCAGCGGCAGCGGCGCGGGGTGAAAGCGCGCCGGCCCGACGAACTGGAAGGGCGATGTGCGCTCAGAGAACACGGGGTCGGTGAGGATGCGCAGGCCATCCACCTCGATGAGCGCACTGCCATGGCCCAGCCACCAGGCGCGCAGGCCGGGGGCGGCGGCCTGGGCCAAGTTGGCGACGGGAATTTTGACGACGGGCACCTCAAACTGCGGCTCACGCACTTGCTCGCCCATCCAGTCGTGCAGCTCGCGCTGCAAAGACATATCGCTGACATAGGGCGGCGTGTTTTCAAAACGACCGCCGTGCCACTGGGGCGATGCCTGCATGCGCGCCAGCCGCGCGCCCTGAGCCACGCCGCCAAAGCTCGGCATTTGAAAGACCAGCCAGGTGACCAAGGCCAATACCAGTGCCAGCACCACGAGGACCACCACCACGCGTTTGAGTATTTTCATGGGCAAAAGCATACGCTGATTGACCGGGGCCAGACCCGCCAGCCGCCGCGACTGCCTGCTTGTGGCCAGATATGGCGAGTTTGGGGCTGTTTTTAAGTGCCTTTTAGGCCATTCAGGCCGTGGATAGTGCGGGAGCAGCTATAAAAACTGTAGCGATTTTTGTTTTTGTGATTATAGTAATGTAAAAAATATTAGACATTGAGTAAGTATTTATGTACATTAAGTCTATATTTTTCGACTTTATAGGTGCTCGCCATGTCTTTCCGTGAAAAAAGCGATTGGCTTAGTTTCATCTCGCTGAGCCTGCTGGGCATCTACTTTGCCGAGATTGCGCGCGGGCTTCTGGGCGGCAGCCACCCCGGCGGGCCGTACTACTACTTCACGCTGTTTTGGGTGCTGGTGGTGGTGCTGATCGTGATTCAGGTGATCACGCATATCGTGCTGGCCATCCGCGCGCCGCAGGACGCCAAAACTCCGGTGGACGAACGCGAGCGCTTGATTCGCTTGCGCGCCACGCAGCCCGCTTACTTCGTGCTGCTGGTCGGCGCGTTTTTCACCATCGGCACCATGCACATGGGCTTTACCACCTGGCAGTTTGCGCACTGCATCCTCTTCGTTATCTGGATCGCCGAGCTGCTGCGTTACGGCATGCGCCTGTTTTACTACCGCCGCGCGGTGTGACATGGCAGACATCAGCATTACGAATGCCATCCGCCGCTTGCGCTTTGAGCACGGCGAGATGACCCAGCAGGCCCTGGCCGAGCGCATTGGCGTGACGCGCCAAACGGTGAACGCAATTGAGCAGGGCAAATACTCGCCCTCGCTCGAAGTGGCCTTCCGCATCGCCGCCGTGTTTGGGCAGCCGCTAGAGGCGGTGTTTCAGTACCAGCCGGGCGCTTGATTGCACCTGACAAAAGTAACGTGAAAGAGTTCACCGGGGTATAAAATTGCAAATCGAAAGTTGAAAATCCGATTTGCATAAAAATGATTCCCTGCAGAGCAACCCCCACCTTACAGCGCCTGGCCAAGGGCTTCCCCATCCTTGCCCTGACCGGGCCGCGCCAGTCCGGTAAGACCACGCTGGCGCGGGCGGTTTTCGCTGACAAGGCCTATGTGTCGCTTGAAAACCCGGACGAGCACGCATTTGCCGAGCGCGATCCGCGTGCTTTTTTGGGCCGTTTTGAGTCGGGGGCGATTCTGGATGAGGTGCAGCGCTGCCCGCAATTGCTGTCGTGGCTACAGGGCCTGGTCGATGAGCGGGCGCGGATGGGTGATTTCATTTTGACCGGATCGGCCCAGTTTGATCTGGTATCGGGCATCACGCAGTCGCTGGCGGGTCGGGTTGGGCGCATCGAGTTACTGCCCTTATCGGGGAGTGAACTCACCGCTGTTGGCAAGCTGCCCAACACGCTGGAGGACATGCTGCTGCGCGGCAGTTATCCCGCCTTGTACGACCGTGAGTTACTGCCAGGTGACTGGTTTCCCAACTACGTTGCCACGTATTTGGAGCGGGATGTACGGCAACTCATCGCGGTGCGCGACCTGTCGCTGTTTCAGCGCTTTGTGCGCATGTGCGCGGCACGGTCGGGGCAACTGCTCAACCTGGCGGCGCTTGGGGCGGATTGCGGCATTTCGGCGGTCACGGCACGGGAGTGGCTGTCGGTGCTGGAGGCCAGCTATCTGGTCGCGCGCTTGCCCCCCTACCACCGTAATTTTGGCAAACGACTGGTCAAGAGCCCCAAGCTGTATTTTTTGGACGTCGGGCTCATGGCCTGGCTGCTGGGCATACGTGATGCCGCCAGCATCCAGACGCACGCGGCACGCGGTGCTTTGTTTGAGACCTATGTGGTGAGTGAATGCATCAAGCAGCGCTTTAACGCAGGGCAGGGTGCCGACCTGTATTTTTGGCGGGATAGCGCGGGGCATGAAGTGGATCTGCTCTTCGAGACCCCGCAGGGCATGCAGGCCATTGAAATCAAATCCGGCAGCACCTTCGCCTCGGATTGGCCGGATGCGATCCTCAAATGGCAGAAATCTGCGCAAGAAGCGGTGCTGCCACCGGTCATTGTGTATGGCGGTGGCGGAAACTACGAGCGACAGGGTTGCCGCGTCATAGGGTGGCAGGAGCTGCAAGACTTGCCCGCTCCCTCCCCTTGATTCAGGCGCATTTCAAGCGAAAGACTGCTCCAGCTCATCAATCAAGCTGCCCACATAGGCCACGGCATCGTGAATCGGCTGGGGCGAATGCATGTCAATTCCCGCGGCCTGCATCAGCTCCAGCGGCTTGAGCGTGCCACCGGCCTTGAGCACCTCCAGCCAGCGCTGCACCGCGGGCTGGCCCTCCGTCGCAATGCGCTGGGCCATGGCGGTGGACGCCACCAGGCCCACCGAATAGGTGTAGGGGTACAGGCCCAGGTAGTAGTGGGGCTGGCGCATCCAGGTCATGCGCGCGCCGTCGTCCATCTCCACCGTATCGCCCCAAAACTTGGCCAATATGTCGCCCTTGCGCTGGTTCAGTAGCCCGGCGGTAATCGGTTGGCCTTGCTCGGCCAGGCCATACACCTGGTTTTGCAATTCGGCCTCTAGCAGGTGGGTGACAAAGTTGTGGTGGTAGGTGCCCAGCACCTGCATGATGACCGAGCGGCGCATGCGCGTATCGCTGCTCTGGCCCAAGATGTGCTGCGCCAGCAGCATTTCATTCATGATGGATGGCGCTTCAATAAACGGCATGCCCGGGCGCGTGTTGACAAAGCGCTGGTGCTGCATGGCCAGGCCAAAGTGCCCGCCGTGCCCCAGCTCATGCGCCAGCGTAAACACATTGCGCATGGTGTCAGCCCAGGTGATCAGGATGTAAGGGTGCACACCGTAGGGCGACGCGCAAAACGCGCCCGATGATTTGCCGACATTGTCGGATCGGTCCACCCAGCGCTGGCGCATCGCGGTGTTGGCAAACGCGCAGTACTCCGCGCCCATGGGTGCCAAAGATTTCAACACCAGGTCACAGCCTTCTTCGTAGCTGATGCTTGGGTTGAATTCTGGGTCTAGCGGGGCTTTGATATCGCAATACAGCAGCTTGTCCAGGCACAGCACCTTGCGGCGCAGGCGCGCGTAGCGCTGCATGTGGGGAGCCAACTCGGCTTGAATAATCTCCAGGATATTGCGGTACACCGCCTGCGGAATCTTGTGGGCTTGCAGCAGGTAGTCGGTGGTGTTGGCGTAGCCGCGCAGGCGTCCCATCACCACGTTCTTGTTCACCTCGGTGGCGAAGGTGGCGGCGTAGGTGTGGTTGTAAGCCTTCAGCCCCGCGCTGAAGGATTGCCAAGCGCCCCGGCGCACGCTGGTGTCGCTGTGCGATTCATAGTCCGACTCAAAGCCATTGATGGAGTTGGCAAACTGCTCGCCCGCGGCATTGCTAAACGGCGCAAATTGAATATCGCCCGACTTGGAGCGGTTATAGACCATGTAGGGCGCGTTCAGCACCTCGCCCAAGGAGGCCAGCACGCGCTCGGCCTCCGCGCCCAGGCGGTGGGGGCGCAGTTCCATCAGATCGGTGAGCAGCACGCGGTGCACTGCCAGGCCGGGCTCAGCCGCTTGGAATTGCGCCACCAGGCCATCGGGCATTGCCAGAATTTCGGACTCCACAAATGCGATGCTGGAGTCGATACGCGCGCTCAGCGCAGCAGCGCGTGCGGATGCGGTTTGGTAAGCGGGGTTGGTGCCGTCTTGTGCATTGCGCAGATAGGCGTAGGTGCTGACGCGCGCAAAGCGCTCTTCAATTTGCTCTACCGCATCCAGGCAGGCCAGCAAGTGCTGGGCGCTGTTGGCCAGTTGCCCCTGGTGTTGGGCGATGCCGGGCAGGGCGGCGTCAATGCCTGCGTATTCGGCCGACCAGGCCGCTTCGGAGGCAAACAGGTCGTCCAGGTTCCAGGTCTGTTCGGTGGGGACTTCGGATCGGGTTTGGCGTTGTTTCATGTTGCGCGTCTCATCAATAAGACGCCATCATGCCACCGGCACCGAGGCCTTGGGCTCGATGCGCGGTGCGGGCGATCAGGCGTCGACGACGATCTGCTTGTGCTTCACGTAATCCTTGTACTGTGTCAGCGGAATGGCGGCCAGGCCCGCAGCACCGTTGTCGGCAGTCCAGCTCAGTGTGGCGCTGTCGGGGGCCAGGTCCACGTCAATGGGGCCTTTGGGGATCTCCAGCGGTGCGCCGTCGCCGGGGCGGTAAGTCACGTGGTCGGTCACGGTGGCGTGTTGGGTCATGGTGGACTCCTTAAAAGTAAGAGTCCATTACAGCCCGCTTCAGTGCGGTGGCCTGTCAGACAAGTGCCCGATTGCGTGTCAGACAGCGCTGATATTTGGCGCTGGTATGTGAGCGGCCACCGCAAGTCAAAACTACAGCGTGGCGTAGTCGGTATAGCCCTTGGCACCTTGGGTATAGAAGGTGCTGCTATCCGGCGCGTTGAGTGCGGCCTTGGTCTGGATGCGCTCGGGCAAATCCGGGTTGGCCAAGAAGCTGGTGCCAAAGGCCACCGCGTCCAGCTTGCCTGCGGTAATAGCCGCTTCGGCTTCTTCAGCCGTGTAGCCCATATTGCCAATCAACACGCCTTTGTACTTGTCGCGCGCAATGGTCTCTACATCGCCCTTTTGCACGCCAAAAAAGTCGGCGCGCATCAGGTGCAAGTAGGCCAGCTTGAAGCTGTTGAGCTTGTCCGCCAGATAGGTGATCAGGCCGATGGGGTCGCTGTCAATCATGCTGTTGTAGCTGTTCAGTGGCGACAAGCGCAGGCCCACGCGGTCCGCGCCAACGGCGGCGGTCACCGCGGTCAGCACTTCAAACAAGAAGCGTGCGCGGTTTTCGATAGAACCGCCGTAGTTATCTGTGCGCTGGTTGCAGCCATCGCGCAAGAATTGGTCGATCAGGTAACCATTGGCACCGTGCACTTCCACGCCGTCAAAGCCTGCGGCTATCGCGTTCTTGGCGGCTTGGGCAAACGCCGCCACGATGGCGGGGATTTCTTCCGCCGTCAGTGCGTGGGGCACGGCGTGCGGCACCTTGCCGGTGGGGGTATGGATGTCGCCTTCAATGGCGATGGCGCTGCTGGACACGGTGCGCGTGCCGCCGTTGATATCAGGATGCGCCGCACGGCCCGCGTGCCAGATTTGCATGAAGATGCGCCCGCCTTTGGCGTGCACGGCATCGGTAGTCTTCTTCCAGCCTTCGATCTGCTCGGCGGAGTAAATGCCAGGCTCGGCGATAAAGGCGGACGTGCCTTCGGTGATCATGGTGCACTCGGTGATCAGCAAGCCACCGCTGGCGCGCTGGGCGTAGTACTCGGCCATCAGCGCGTTGGGCATGTGCCCGGCATCGGCACGGGTGCGGGTGAGTGGGGCCAACAAAATGCGGTTGGGGAGGGTGAGTGCGCCGACTTGGAGGGGATTGAAAAGCATGGTGAGGATTCCGGTGAGTGAAAAAGGCGAGAAAATAACAAGAAGAGGGACAAGGGCGCGAAGTTAGCACCGGCACGAATAAACGTGGCCCCGACGGGTTTCTGCCAAATAGGTTAGGGCCGGGGGCCTAGAGCGGATCGGGCCCGTACTGCAGCAGCTTCTCGGCCGTGTCTTTGCCTGCGTAGGCGGTGTAAATTTTCTTCAGCGTGCCATCGTCGCGCATCTGCTGTACCAGCACGCGCCACTCTTGCACTTGCGCTTTGCTGAAGTGTTTTTTGGAAAACAGCAAGGCCCTTGGCAGGCTCTTGTCTGCCGGAAACCAATCCGACACGATGCTGTATTGCGACACGTCGTGCTGGTCGCGGTACACGGTGTCTAGCGGGTAGATCGGCATAGCCGCAAAGCGGTTGCGGGTGAACATCTCGTACATGCTGCTGGGCAATACATCCGCCACGCGGTTGCGCTGGCGCAGCTCGTCAATAAAGCTGTCCATTGCATCGCCATGCTTGAAGGTGCGCGCCACGCCGATTTTCAAGCTCTCGTCTTTCAAAAATTCTTCGAGCGTTTTGGGAATTTTCCCGTTGGTGCGGTGCAGTATCAGCTCGGGCTTCATCGCAAAGTAATTCACGCCCCAAGCATAGGCCTCGCGCTCCTCGGTGCGCAGGGCGCTGCCGGTCATCATCAGATCGCCGCGTTCCATCTCCAGCCAAATGCGCGCGCGGGGTTTGAGTGAGAAATCAAATTGGCATTTGCTGCGGCGGGCCAGTTCGTCCATCACCGCCTTGTCAATGCCGTCCTTGGTTTTCTCGCTGTAGAGCAGGCCGCTTTCAAAGAACGCGAAAGTGATGGGCTTGCTAGGGCACACAGGCGCAGCCCACGCGACTTGGGCCGCGCACAAAAGCGCAGCGAGCAGGGGCAGCCGCCATATGGTGGGGGAGTAGGGCATGAGGGCTGGGAAACGCATTTGTGCGCATTATGTGAGCAGCACAGCCCCCTTTCCATGCTAGGACTTACCCGTACAGGCTGTTTATGTGCCAAATGCGCCATCCAAGCCGTGGATAGTGCGGGAGCAGCTACTAAAATCGTAGCAATTCCATTCTGAAAATCACCACATGACCACTTCCCATTTCTATCCCGTAGGCACCCCTGGCCAGCCCTGGGGCGATGCAGAGCGCGCCCAGTGGCTGGCGCGCCAGGTGCGCCAGCGCAGCTATGCGGACGATGTGCTCAGCGCCATCGACACGCTGCGCACGCGCCTGGATGTGGAGACCTATGGCGAGGTGGTGTACGGCGATGCGCGCTTCCCGCTGATGGCTGTGCGCAGCCGCAATTGGCAGAGCGGCTTGCCCACGGTGCTAGTGACGGGCGGTGTGCATGGCTACGAAACCAGCGGCGTGCACGGCGCGCTGCGCTTTGCAGAGGCTCATGCGGCAGAGTACGCGGGCCGCGCCAATCTGCTGGTGGTGCCCTGCGTGAGCCCCTGGGCCTATGAGCGTATCCAGCGCTGGAACTGGGATGCGCTGGACCCCAACCGCAACTTCCAGCCCAGCAGCCCCGCGCAGGAATCCGCTGCCTTGATGCGATTGATTGCGCCGCTGCGTGGCCAGTTTGCCGCCCACATTGATTTGCACGAAACCACCGACACCGACGAGTCCGAGTTCGGCCCGGCCAAGGCTGCGCGCGATGGCAAAGTTTTTGAGGCGCATGGGATCCCCGATGGCTTTTATGTGGTGGATGACACCGCCAACCCGCAGCCAGAATTTCAGCAGGCCATCATCCAGGCGGTAGAGCGTGTGACGCACATTGCACCGGCGGATGAAAAGGGCGAAATCATCGGCTCAGCCGTGGTGGCGCATGGCGTCATTCACTACGCGATGAAAGAGCTCGGTCTGTGCGCGGGCATCAGCGATGCGCGCTACACCTGCACCACCGAGGTCTACCCCGACAGCCCCCGTGCCACGCCCGAAGAGTGCATTGCCGCGCAGGTGGCAGCGGTGTGCGCGGGGGTGGAGTTTGTGTGTGAAGCTAGGTACGCTGAATGCGACTCTCGTGGTAATTAAGGGGTCGCGGTACGAGGGGTTATGGTCATTCTTGCGGGTCAGTTGGGTAATTGGTTTCAGAATAGTCAGAGTGAGAAAGGGCTTTCTGCCTCTCGCGCAAGCTTGGACGACTTCAAAACGATAGCCAATGCCCAGCAGCAAATGGCGGAGGTCAACGCAGGGGTGTATCTCACCTTAGCGCTCATATCGTCTCTAGACGAGACGGATAAAAAGGCAGCGCGGGCCGACGCCAAGAAGCAGCTTGATGGTGTCAAGCCGGTCATTGAGTCGCTGGCAGCCAATGGTGCCATGGACAGCAAAGTGCGGCAGGACGTCAAAACTGCGATGGGCCTGGTGGACACTTTTGCCAAGAAGGCCGACTCTGCCATTCATTTTGCGGAACTCGACCCCAACACCGGTATAGCGGCCATGAAGCGAGCCGACTTAACCTTCAAGGAGCTATTGACGGTATCGGCGGTCGTTGCCGCACTATTGACTGGCGGTGGTGTCGTCGGCCAAGTGGTAGCGACCATGGAAGAGATCAACACGAGTGCCCGCAGGATTTCCGACATCATTGGCGAGATTTCAGCTGCAGCATCCGAGCAAAGCGATGGCATAGGCCAGGTCAACACCGCAGTGCTAGAGCTGGATCAAATGACACAGCAAAATGCCGCGTTGGTAGAAGAGTCCGCCGCCGCCGCCGACAGCTCCCAAGCGCAAGCACAGCGCCTGGCCCAAGTCGTATCTGCGTTTGAACTATCAAGCAGAAATATCGGGCTGCTTTAAGTCTTTGTCGTCGAATCGCTGAAGCCGGCAACGCCCGCGCAATGCATTACCGCGCAGGTTGCGGCGGCGTGTGCGGGGGTAGAGCTTTTAAGGGCGAAAATCGGGTAGTTGTCGGTGAAAATCACCTGCACTCGCATCTCCCTTTTTTTGACTTTTATACGCTTGGTTTCAATCTATGATGCACCCCAAAATGCACAGCACCCTCCCGACGGACGCAACGCCCACTATGCGCACACGACCGCTGGCGGACGCGCCCGCCTTGGCTTCCAAAGCGGTTCAATCCTTGTGCGAGAGCAAGGCCCACTTTGCACTGCAGCCCGACGAGGCCCGCGTGGTGCTGCCCTTTTTGCGGTGGGTGAGTTTTACGGAAGGCGCGTATTTGTACCGCGAGGGCGATGACAGCCGCACCAGCTACATGTTGTTGTTGCTCGAAGGTGATGTGACGGTGGACACCCGGGCCTCGGGCCGTGAGGACCGCGTGGCTATTGCGTCGCTGGGCCCAGGCTCTTTGATTGGCGAAATGGCACTTTTGGATGGCTCTCCGCGGTCAACTACCTGTATCGCCATCACGGCCGTTCAGGCTGCCGGACTGTCACAGGGCGGTTTGGATCGCCTGGCCCAGGACCATCCTGCGGTTGCATTCAAACTGATGGTTTACGTCGCGCGCAACACCGCAGATCGTCTGCGGGCCGTTAGCGAGCAGCTCACCATGGTCGACCAAGTCATCGCCAGCCTCCACGATGAGCTTGCGCAATTGCGCAAAACCTCGTCCTTGCGACCATAGTTTTTGGTAGGTCGCCACCCCCACCCTTGCCCTTGCAATAGCTATCAGCGCAAGTTGATAGTCTCCGGGCTGCTATCTGGATGAACCTTGATCGTGCCAGAATGAACAGGCTGTCCACAGCCGCGCAAGCGGCCTTTGTGGGCACACCCGTGGCGGGGCTCAGGCCTACTCCAGATCGCGAATCAGGCTGATCACCTTGGTGGTGATGATGTCCACCGCAGGCCCATTCGCGCCGTGCGGCAAGATCACATCGGCATTGCGCTTGGTCGGCTCTATGAACTGCTTGTGCATGGGGCGCACGGTTTCCAGGTACTGCTTGATCACGCTATCCGTGCTGCGCCCGCGCTCGGCAATATCGCGCTGCAGGCGGCGGATAAAGCGCACGTCGGAGGCGGTATCTACATAAATTTTGAGCGACATCATGTTGCGCAGCTTGGCGTCGTACAGCGCAAACAGGCCCTCCACCACAATCACCGGCGCGGGGTTCACCGTGATGGTTTTGCTGGAGCGGTTGTCGGCGGCAAAGTCGTACTCGGGCATCTCGATCGCCTCGCCATTGCGCAGCGCCCGCACATGCTGCGCCATCAGCGGCCAGTCAAACGCATCGGGGTGGTCGTAATTGGTTTTGCGCCGATCTTCGGGCGACATATGGGTTTGGTCGAGGTAGTAATCATCTTGCATCACCACCGCCGCCATGTCTGGCCCGATGGAGGCCAGCACCTCGCGCGTCACCGTGGATTTGCCACTGCCGCTGCCCCCTGCGACACCGATCACGAAGGGTTTATTTTTTGTTTTAGGCATGGGGCTTTCGTGTTTGGGTTGGGGACCGGCGCAATTTTACAAGTCAGGAGACTGTGCGGCAGTGTGTTTTGCGTAGGTAAAAGGAGGAGCCCGCATAGCGGGCGGAGCCAACTGACATGTTGGAAGCAAAGCGCACTGCCGCACAGTCGCCGTGTGAGGCACTGGCGTATATTGGGTCGATGCATTCAACCTCCCGCCCCCACCACCGCAGCGACCTAGTTCGCATCGCCATCCACGCCATGAACGAGCGCGGCCTGCTGCCCGAGTTCGCGTCCGAGGTAGAGCGCCAATTGGCAGGCATCACCCGCCAGCCTGACGATACCGACCCGGCCATCCATGACCTGACGAGCTTGCTGTGGTGCTCTATCGACAACGACGACTCCATGGACCTGGACCAACTCACGGTGTCTGAGGTTTTGCCCAACGGCAGCGTGCGCCTGTGGGTGGCCATTGCCGATGTGGATGCCCTGGTGCCGCGCGACACGCCGATTGATCTGCACGCCAGCACTAACACCACGTCGGTGTACACCTCGGCGCGCATTTTTCCCATGCTGCCCGAGCGCCTGTCGACCGACCTGACCTCGCTGAACCCCCACCAGAACCGCCTGGCCATGGTGACCGAGATGGTGTTCAACCCCGATGGTTCGATGGCGGGCTCCACGGTGTACCGCGCCCGGGTGCGCAATCAGGCCAAGCTGGCCTATGACGCGGTCAGCGCCTGGCTCAATGGCACGGGCCCCCTGCCCGAGGCCGCTGCCGCTGTGCCGGGGCTGGATGCCTTGCTGCGCATGCAAGACGCGGTGGCCCAACAGCTGCGCGCGCGTCGCCGCAGCGCAGGCGCCTTGGAGTTTGAGAGCTTTCAGCCCCGCGTGGTGTTTGATGGCGAGCGCGTGGCCGACATTGCGCTGCAAGAGCACAACCGTGCGCGCCAATTGATTGAAGAAGTGATGATTGCCACCAACACCTGCAATGCGCGCTACCTGGCGGGGCGGGGCGTGGCCTCGTTGCGCCGCGTGGTGCGTTCGCCCGAGCGCTGGCTGCGCATCGTGGGCGTGGCCAAAGAGTATGGCGAGGAGCTGCCTCCCGAGCCGGACTCCAAAGCGCTGGAATCGTTTTTGGCCCGCCGACGAAAAGCCGACCCGCTGCGGTTTCCTGATTTGTCGCTGGTTATTGTGAAACTCATGGGCCGGGGTGAGTACGTGGTTGAATCTCCCGGCGGTTCGCCCATCGGCCACTTCGGCCTGGCCGTGCGGGACTACACCCATTCCACAGCGCCCAACCGCCGCTATCCGGATCTCA
>NKIK01000056.1 GCA_002256115.1 Burkholderiales bacterium PBB3 | reverse complement strand
CCAAATTACGCGAGGCTGCGAACGAGCATATGGCGATGCTGGAGCAAAATCCTGAGCGCGTTATGGGCTACTTCCAGGATCGCCGGGTTCGCTATGCGGCTTGAGACTTCTCAGGGCCGGAGCAATAAGACTTGTCTTTTGCCAAGGCCAGTCGCTTGGTGCGGGCCCGAATGTTCAGGGCTTCCACGCCCAGCGAGAACAACATCGCCACGTACACATAGGCCTTGGGCACATGCACGTCAAAGGCTTCGGCGATCAGCAGCGTGCCCACCATGGTCAAAAACGCCAGTGCCAGCACCTTGATGGACGGGTGGCGGTCCACAAAATCGCCGATCGGTTTGGCGGCGAACAGCATGACGCCGACTGACGCAATCACTGCGGCCACCATCACGCTGATGTTGTCCACCATGCCCACGGCGGTGATCACCGAGTCGAGCGAGAAAACGATGTCCACAATGCCGATTTGCACAATCGTGCCCCAAAACAGCGTGGCGCCGGTCTTGGTGCTGGTCGGGCCTGCAGCCGCTTCATCGCTCTGGTGGGCTTCCACTTCCATAAAGATTTCGTGCGAGGCTTTGTAAAGCAAGAACAGGCCACCGCCGAGCAGGATCAAATCGCGGCCGCTGATTTCTTGGCCGATGACCGTGAACAGCGGATTGGTCAGTGTCATCACCCAGGCCAGGCTGAACAGCAGGGCGATACGCGAGACCATCGCAAAACCCAGACCCAAACGGCGCGCTACATCGCGTTTTTCTGGGGGCAGGCGGCCCACCAGAATGCTGATGAAGATGATGTTGTCGATACCCAGCACGATCTCCAGGGCGGCCAGCATGAAGAAGGCGATCCAGATGTTGGGGTCAGAGAGGAATTCCATGGCGGTCTGCGGTGACTGTAAAGCCACGCAGTCTAATGCGAACCCCTCGCTAACACCTAGCAAAAGCGCATGGAGGCCTTAAGCCCCATGCGGTCTTCAGCTGGGGATGTACTCCAGCGTGGCGCTGCTGCCGTCGGCTGCCGGCCAAGACTCCACCACCACAATCTGGTCCGCCGCCACGCACAGATCGTGCTGGGGCGTCACAAAGTGGTCGCCGCCGCGGGGTTCAGCCGCAGCGCAGGGCAGGCGGCGTGATGTTCCCCCGGTTGGGGCCTGGCCCAGCGTCGCCCAAATACGACCTTGAGTGACGCGCAAAACGCCAGGGCGGGGCGCGCGCAGGGTGGCCGCTTCGCCACGGTTCAGGCGCATGGATTGTTGCAAGCTAGGAATGTTCATGGTGTGCTCCAGTTCAGTTCAGGCAATGAATGATCGCTGTGCAGACCCCAATAGTCCAATGAAATGGAGGTATGCTATTCATTCTTAAAACGCATCAATCAACAAAACTCACCGGAGATTGCATGGCCGTCCTACAACCCAAGCCAACCTCTTTTGTCACCACACCGCCTATCAGCACACCCAGCCACGGCCTGCTACGTACGCGGCCGCTGTCTGCCGGCCACTTGCGCGCGCTGGAGGCCGTGGCCCGCCACCTCAACTTTCGGGCCGCTGCCGAGGAGCTGTCACTGACCCAAAGCGCCGTTAGCCGCCAGATTCAGGCCTTAGAGGACGAGATCGGCGTGGCCCTGTTTTTGCGCCACACGCGTGCCGTGGAATTGACCAGCGCCGGGGCGCAGCTGCTGCGCGCGGTGGTGCCATCGTTGGAGCGCATTGATGCCACTGTGCGATTGATCCGCCGCACAGCAGGGCGCAAAAGCGTGGCTATCACCACCTGGGCCTCGTTTGCCTCCATGTGGCTGATACCCCGGTTGGAGGCCTTTCAAAGCGAATACCCCGATATCGATATCCGCATCGACGCCACCGACAACTCGGTCGACCTGGAAACCAGCGACTTGGACCTGGCGCTGCGCTACAAACGCCCGGCCCAGGTGGGGCCGGAGGCCGTGCGCCTATTTGGCGAACAGCTCACCCCCGTGGCCAGCCCGTGGCTACTCAAAGGCAGCAAGCCGCTGCGCCGGGGCGAAGACCTGGCCCACTTTGCGCTGGTGGAGGCGGGCGACTCGCACCGCACGCAAAACCTGGAATGGCTGACCTGGCGCCGCTGGCTCGACGCCCATGGCTTCACCAAACTGGAGCCCAAGCGCTGGCTCTACTTCAACTACGCCAGCCAGATCGCGCAGGCCGCACTCACGGGCCAGGGCGTGGCGCTGGCGCGTATGCCGCTGGTGGCCGATAGCCTGGCCAATGGGGATTTGGTTGAGATATTGCCCAATATGCGGCTGGAATCGCCCATGGCCTATTGGCTCATCGTGGGCCCGCGCAGTGGGCAGCGCCCGGAGATACAAGCCTTCTGCGCCTGGCTGCAAGTGCAAGCGAAACTGACGCGCCTCGCAACGGGGGAGTCGACCTAGGAGGTCGGGCGGTAGGGTGTTCTGCGTAGGTAAAAGGAGGAGGTCGCGCAGCGGCCGGGGGACACGGAGCAGAGCGCCCTACCGCCCGGCCTTCTAGGTCGGCGCTGCAGCGCCTGGCTCCGCAGGCCTATTCAGCCACCAACGCCACCTTCGCATGCCTTTGGTGGTTACAGCGCCCATGGCTAATCGCCAAGTTGTCCTGGTGGCTGCTACCCCCTTCACTGAGCGGCTGAATGTGCTCCAGCGTGGCGTCTTGGTGCGCCACATGCTCGCCACACATCCAGCACGGCACCTTGCCATGCAACTGGCGGGCCACGGTCTTGTAAATCTTGTCGCGGATATGGGCGGGTTTGCTCATGCAGCGTTGGGCCGTCAGTGTGCCGTGCGCGCTTACAAATCGGCAGCCAGCTCGATGCGGTTGCGCCCAGCGGCCTTGGCGGCATACAACGCCGTGTCTGCCCGGTGGTACAGCAAGTCCGGTGTGGTGACAGCCCCGGCCGCAGCGCAGGCCACCCCTGCGGATACGGTGACTGACAGCGTGCCATCCTTTAGATTGTTGATCACCAAGGCCTCAATGGCGGCGCGCACCGACTCGGCTACGTGCACCGCGCCCACGGCATCGGTGGTGGGCAAGATGAGCGCGAACTCCTCGCCACCCATGCGCGCCAGCACATCCGAGGCGCGCAGCCGCAAACGCGCCGTTTGGGCAAATTTGCGCAGCACCTCATCCCCGGTGCGGTGGCCGTACTTGTCGTTCACGCTTTTAAAGTGGTCCAAGTCCAGCATCACCAGGCTGGTGGATTCGCCGGTGCGCTGGGCGCGCTGCAAGGTATTGCCCAGCAAGGCCACGGCGGCGCTGCGGTTCAGGCACTCGGTCAGGCCGTCATGGGTGGCCAGGTTTTCCATGTGGTTGGCGCTGCGCTCTAGCGCCGCCAAGATAAAGCCAAAGCCCGAACCCAGCATGCAGATAAAAGCCACCAAAAAGGTCAGCGCTGGGCCCCTGCCGGGCTCCAGTGCATCGCCAAAGGCAAACGGATCGTTCAAGGCCTGTACCGCCCGCCAAAGCAGGCCGAGGCCGCACAAGCCCAGCGTTAGTGCCACCATGCGCAAGGACGGCTCTTTGTACCAACCATGCCGGATGATGTGCCAAACACCGGGGACCAGCATCAGCACCTGTAGCAGCGAATAGGCACTGGACCGAGGGGCATAGTCCAGCGGGTGCAGGGCTACGACGGCTGCGCAACACACCGCCAGAGTGATCCACATGCTGCGCGGTGCCGTTCCGTGTAAAAACAGGTAGATGGCCTGGCTGTAAAGCGCCAAGCCCACCAAAATCAGAGTATTGCCGCCAATGGTAGATACCCACAATGGCACCGCTAGGCGCGACACCAGAAACAGGAACGCGGCCAGAAACGCCCAGTTACCCCAATTCCAAATACGCAGCGGCGCAGAGTCTTGGGTCTTGCGCGCCACCGACATTTGTAGCGCCAGCATGGCGTACCCCAGAATCAGGGTGACTACAACGGTCGGAATGTGGATCAACATCGCACCAGTGTAACGGCGCAAAAGCCCCTTTTTTGCCGCTCAGCCCAGGCCGTGCTGCACAGCGGCAACCCGGGCCTTGTGCACCGCTTCACCTATCTTGGGACCGGTTGCGCCCGTGGATACTGCGGAAGCAGCTACTAAATCTGTAGCAACGGCGCGCGCTAAAAGCAAAGCCTGTGCTAGCCGGGGTGCCTGGGGGTAGGGCCGGTCCGAGAGGCCCAGCCGCCCCTTCGCATCGCATTCACAGGCCAGCAAGGCCTGGCCAAAGCGCTCGGGTTTGCGAAAGGCATCGCAGCGCTCCAGCAGGCGCACCGTGGCGGCGGCATTCAGGTCCAGGCTGCGGTGGATATTGCCGTGTTCTTTGGCCACCACCTGGGCCAGCTCGGCGCAATCGGTGGGCACGCGCAGGCGCTCGCACACGCCGCGCAGCAGTTTGACGCTGCGTTCCTCGTGGCCAATGTGGCGCGGCAGCACGTCGGCTGGCGTGGTGCCCTTGCCTAGGTCATGGGTCAGGCAGGCAAAGCGCACCGCCAAATTCGCCCCCACCGAAGCCGCGTGGTCCAGCACCAACATCACATGCAGGCCAGTGTCCACCTCGGGGTGGTGTTCGGGGCTTTGGGGCACGCCCCACAGGCGGTCAAGCTCCGGCAGCAGGCGCGCCAGCGCACCACAGGCGCGCAGCACCGCAAACATGCGCGATGGCTTCTTTTCCATCAGGCCGCGCGCCAGCTCTTGCCACACGCGCTCTGCCACCAGATGGTCCACTTCGCCGCTTTCCACCATGTCGGCCATCAGCGCCAGCGTCTCCGGGGCCACCATAAAGTCGATAAACCGCGCCGCAAACCGCGCCACGCGCAGGATGCGCACCGGGTCTTCCCGAAAAGCCGGGGTCACGTGCCGAAAGATGCGCGCTGCAATATCAGCCTGGCCGCCGTAGGGGTCTATTAAAGAATCAGCTTGCAGCGGCGCATTCAGTGCAAAATCGGCATTTGAGGCCGTGGATAGTGCGGGAGCAGCTATGGAATTGATAGTAAGGTCGCGCCGGGCCAGGTCTTCTTCCAGCGTGACATGGGGCGCGGCGTGCACCGCAAAGCCCTTGTAGCCCACGCCAGTTTTGCGCTCGGTGCGGGCCAGGGCGTATTCCTCATGCGTGCGCGGGTGCAAAAACACTGGAAAGTCTTTGCCGACGGCGATATAACCGGCGTCCAGCAGCTGCTTTGGCGTGGCGCCCACCACCACCCAGTCGCGGTCTTGCACGGGCAAACCCATCAGGGCATCCCGCACCGCGCCGCCGACTAGGTAGGTTTTCATGGCGCGAGCCGGTACGGCTCCTCAAAGTCCAAAAAGTCCTTCTCAGCCAGCGCGTCGTCGATCCAGGCCTTGACGCCGGGCAGGGCGCACACGCGCTCGATGTAGGCGGCAATGTCGGCGGGCACCGGCAGGTCGTAGGTTTTGATGCGCATGCACACCGGGGCAAACGTGGCATCTGCCACTGAAAAAGAGCCAAACAGCATTGGCCCACCGTGCTGGGCCAGCAGCTCTTGCCACATGGCCACCAGGCGGGCCACATCGGCGCGCACGCTGGCTTTGTCACGCCAGATCAGCGCACCCACCTCAGGCAAATGCGCCTCAATGTTCATGGCGCAGTTACCACGCAAGCCGGTAAAGCCAGCGTGCATTTCGGCGCAGACGCTACGCGCACGGGCGCGTGCGGCTTTGCCTTGCGGCCAGAGATTTTTGTCGGGGTACTGCTCTGCCACATATTCAGCAATGGCCTGGGTGTCCCAGATGGCCAAATCGCCATCCACCAGCACCGGTACTTTGCCGGTGGGGGTGAGGGCGGTGAGCGTATTTTTGAAAGCCGAACCGGCATCAAACGAATCAAAGCGCACCATCACTTCCTCAAAAGGAATGCCAGCCTGTGTCAGCAAAACCCAGGGCCGCATGGACCAGGAAGAGTAGTTTTTGTTACCGATGTAGAGCTTGAGCATGTTGGAGTCCTTGAAGGCGTTGCAATGACAAGACTGCAGTGTAGAGCGCGGAACTACTCCAACTGATGAAGAAAACTGCCCCGATTGATGCGCGCCCCCGGTGCGGTGGCGTGCCAAATGGCTGGAAGTCTGGGCGGTTGGGTGTTCTGCGTAGGTAAAAGGCGGAGCCCGCGCAGCGGGCGGGGGACACGGAGCAGAACGCCCATCCGCCCAGACTTCTCGGATAGTCGCAAAGAGTACCGAGTTAGGGTAAATCCAACCCAGTCTCCACCGCCGCCGCATCCTTAGGCCCCACCGACCCCAGTCGCGCCTTCAGCGACTGCGCCTGACCGGTAATCAGCGCCGCATACAGCGTCGTATTAGCCAGCACTTTCTTAACGTAATCGCGGGTTTCATTGAAAGGCACGTTTTCAGCCCAAATGGCGGCTTCCATCACCGGGGCACCGGTCTGGCCACGCCACAAACGGGGTCGACCTGGACCCGCGTTGTAGGCTGCAGCCGCCAGCGGCATGGCACCATCAAAACTGTCCAACACCAGCTTCAGGTAGCCCGTGCCAATGGCGATATTGGTTTCGCGGTCATTGATGTCATGCGGCTGAAAGTTGGTCAGACCAATCTTCTTGGCCGTCCAGCGTGCCGTAGCTGGCATTACCTGCATTAGGCCGGAGGCTCCTACGACGGATTTGGCATCCATGATGAAGCGGCTCTCCTGGCGGATCAGGCCATACACGTAAGCCGGGTCTAGCCCAATTTGTTTGGAGCGCTCCACCACCGCCGCCTTGAACGGCATCGGGAAGCGCTGGTCCACATCGATAACCGCCTTGGTGCGTTCGCTGGTGTTGATGCAGCGATCCCAAATGCCGTTTTGGCAGGCCAGGTCGGCGGCGGCCAGCAGACTGCGGTCATCCATGCCGCCACGGGTGTGCAAGTTGGTGGTGTAGTTCCATTCGCGCACACCCTCGGGGCGCAGGCCAATGCGGATGGCGTACAGCGCCCGCTGCAGGCCGGGGTTGGCTGCAGCGGCGTCTTTTTCCGCCAGCGTCAGCGCGACGGGGGAGGCTGGGGTAACGATGGGCAGGCCCAGCTCTTCCATGGCCAACATTTCATAAAACCCGCGTACGCTGGCCAGCTCTTGCAGCAGTTGGCGGCCTTGGGCCTGTGCCAACTCACTAGAGGTTTGCTTCAGCAAGGCGCGCGCATGCCAGTAGGCCCAGGTGGGCTCGGCGCGCTGGGCGGGGCTCATGGCTTTGGTGGCGTCTAGCACTTGGGCCCAGCGCCCGGTGCGCAGCGCACCGCGCACCATCCAGGCCAGGTGGTCTTCATGCATCTGGCTGGCCTGGCCCTGGGCAAAGTAGCCGGGGGCCTCCGGCATCAGCCTTTGGGCGGCGCGCTTGCCGATCACACCCCACACCCAGCTGCGCTCTTCGTTGGTCAGCTGGGCGCGCCAGCGTAGCTTGTTGATCTCAACGGCGGCGGCCTCGGGGTCCAGATAGGCTTGGCGGATCAGCGCCAGCGACACGAATTCGCGCGTCTTGGGCTGAATGGCGGTGAGCTTGTCGTTCAGGTATTTGCCGGGGTTGAGGTAAATATTGTTCAGTAGCTTGCTGGCGTTGTTGGTCACCAGATCCACCGCTTGGGTCACGATGCGCAGCCGGTCGTTTTCCATGCCCAAGCGGGCGCGCTGCCAGGCCATGGCATTATTGCCAGGGATGTCTTTCACCAGTTGCTCCGCGGCGGCGGCGCAGCCTTCATCGGCTTCCTTCAGGCTCAGCCACAGGTCTTTGACCTGGGCCGTGTTGTCGACCCCGCTGGCCAAGTGCTCAGCCAGCAGGCCGTAGCAGCGCACCGATTTGTCATCGTTCATGCGGTACAACGGGGCTTCGCGGTTAAAGGCGGCCCAGTCGCGGTTGCGGCCCAGCATCAGCAGCCACTCGGCGCGCAAGCGGTCTTCTTGGTAGGTGCCGGCGTAGCGGCCGAAGAAGTCTTGCAGCTCTTGCGGGCTGGCTTCACCCAGGCGGGCCGACAGGTTCCAGTAGGCACCCCAGGGCTCCAGGGGGTGGCCGCGCAGTAGGGGCTGTAGGGCCGCCAGGCGCTTGCGGTCGCGCACTTTGTAGGCCTGGGCCATCTCAATGATGGGGGCATCGGCCACACTGACGGCAATGGCTTCGCGCAGTGTGGACTGTGCTTGGGCGTGGGGGGTGAACATCAGGGCACCCAAGAGGGCGAACGATGTCAGAATGACGGAGAACTGCATGTGGAGATTATGGACAACTCAGACGCATTGAAAGTGGCGGCCAAGAAAGCCCTTCGCAAAGAACTCTTGGAACAACGCCTGAACCTGCCGGATCGCCTACAGCGCGCCGATATGTTGCAGCAAGTCATGCGTATTTGGCTGGTGGGGCGGCCCGACACGGTCATTGGTGCCTACTGGCCCATCAAAGGCGAGTTTGACCCCTTGCCCGCCCTGCACCGCTGGAAGGAAGACGGCGAGCTGATTGACGAGCCCCAGCCGCGCCGCATCGGTCTGCCGGTGGTCAACAAAGAGCACAAGACCATGACCTTCCACGCCTGGTACCCCGGCTGCCCCATGGAAGAAGACGCCTACGGCATCCCCAAGCCCAAAGACACCGAACTGATCGTACCCACGCTGCTGTTTGCGCCCTGTGTGGGCTATGGGCCGGGCGGCTACCGGCTGGGCTATGGCGGCGGTTTTTATGACCGCATGCTGGCTACGCTGGAACCCAAGCCATTTACCGTGGGCTTAGGCTTTGGCGTGGGCTTTGTGCCCGACTTTGAGGCCGAGCCGCATGACATGCCGCTGGACGCTATCTTGAACGACTACGGGGTGGTTTGGCCAGTGTGAGTGTGGCCCCCACGCTCCACCGCTGCGCGGGTCGTTGCCCCCCGAGGGGGCTAACCCGCCTTGGGGCGGCCCGGCGGCGGGTTGCGTTTCTTGGCAGGTTTTTTAGTGTGTGCGGCCAGTGCCGCCTGCAGTGCCAGCCGCGCCCATGGGGCCATCAGCGCAGGTGATTCCATCGCATCGGCCGGGGCAGCGTAGTAGTTCATGCCCTTCAACTGGCCTTTGACTTCATAGGTGAAGCGGGCGCAGCCCTCGGCCTCAAATTGGGGTTTGCTCTCCTCATCCACTTTCAGCCACAAGGTGTCGCCCTGGCCCAGGTTGGCCAAAATGGCCACGCTCATGCCATCCACGCTGATCCCCCAGCCGCCAAACATGCGCTTGGCCCGGCAAGGGCCCAGGCTAGACAGCAGTTCGCAGCAGTAGTCGGCAAATTCAGCATGTATGGCCATGGTGCTTGGGTAGGTTCAGGGGTTTGCCATCAGTATGCGCACATCGTCTTCGTAGCCTTGCAGGCTTTTGAGTAGTTTGCCGCGTTGTTGTGGCGTCATGCCGTTGTGCAGTTCTGTCATGGTGGCGCAGCCCTGTGCCAGCAAGCGCGCCAGGTACTGGCGGTAGGCGGCGTCGGGCGACACCGTGGTGCGCTCCAGCACGCCCTGCAGCGCCAATTGGCTTTGGGCCGGTGTGGCCTTGCTGCTGCGCAGTTGCCGTAGCACTTGCAGCGCATCGTTTTGCCTGCGCAGCATCTCACGGTATTGGATTTGGCCGTCGTAATCCGTCCCGGCGATTTGTTGACTCAGCCAGTTGCGTTGCTCGGTGCGCAGGCCGCCATAAAACGATTCGGCGCGATCTGCCAGCAGCGAGACGCGGTGGTCCAGGCGGTCTTCAGCACTGCCCTCCAAAAAGTCTTCGCGCCATTTGCGGTTGCGCTTCGCGTATTCCCGTTCGACCTGCTGCAGCTGTGCCTCCGTCAGCGTAGGCGCGACCGCTGCGATGGCGGGCAGCAGGCGTTCCAGAGCGGATGTGGCGCGCGCTTGCACGTCGGCGGCTAGCTTGCAGGTTTGCTCAGATGTGGCATTTTGCAGGGCGCGGGCTTTCAGGTGGCCCAGCTCGGCGGCGATCAGCGGTAGCTCTTCTTTGCGGTGCCACTGGTGCACTGTTTGCAGATCGGCGCGCATGCGCACGGCTTGGTCTGCGTCAAAGTCAAAATAAGCATCCAGCCACCAAAAGGTGAGCATGGGGGCGTTGTTGTAGGCCAAACGGGCGGTGCCGCATGCACCCAGTAAAGAGCACACCAGCAGGGTGCCGATAATAGACATCCAAGGCAGGCGGCGTGGTGCACCACGGCGTCGTAGCAACCGCATCACTAGGGGCATGTTTGTGGATTCAATCAAGTTAGATCAGGGCAGCGGGCGCACGGGGTTTCCCGTGGACGTGGTCATTATGGCGGCGGGCAAAGGCACGCGCATGAAGAGCAAGCTGCCCAAGGTGTTGCATGCCATTGCCGGGCGGCCTCTGTTGCACCATGTGATGGACACCGCCGCTGCTTTGCTGGCGCGCAACGTGGTGGTGATTACCGGCCACGGCGCTGAGGAAGTGGAAGCCGCGTGTGCGCGCTTCACCGGCCCTGCCGCTGACTTTGCGTTGCAGTTTGTGCGCCAAGAGCCGCAGCTCGGCACCGGCCACGCAGTACAGCAAGCCGTGCCCGCGCTGGCAGACGATGGCGTAGTCGTGGTGCTGTCGGGCGATGTGCCGCTGACGCAGGCCGACACCTTGTTCCATCTGATACGCGCCTGTGGTGGGGACAAGCTGGCCCTGCTGACGCTGGAGCAAACCAACCCGGCGGGCTATGGCCGCATCGTGCGTGCAGACAATGGTGGCGCGGATGCCGCCGTGCAGGCCATCGTGGAACACAAAGATGCCAGCGAGGCCCAGCGCCAGATCACCGAGATCTACAGCGGCATCATGGTTGTGCCCGCTGCCCGCCTGAAGACCTGGCTCGCGCGGCTGGACAACCAAAACGCTCAGAACGAGTACTACCTGACCGATATCGTGAAGTTTGCCGTGGCCGATGGTGTGGCGGTGGTGGGGCACAAGATTACAGACGCCGTGCAAGTGGCAGGCGTCAACAGCCCGGTGCAACTGGGCGAGCTGGAGCGCGCTTACCAACTGCAACAGGCGCACCGGCTGATGGAAGAGGGCGTGCGCCTAGCCGACCCGGCGCGTATCGATGTCCGCGGCGACCTGCTCTGTTCGCACGATGTCAGTATTGATGTGAACTGCATTTTTGAAGGCCAGGTGAACCTGGGCGAGGGCGTGCGCATCGGGGCCAACTGCGTGATTGCCAACTGCGTGATTGCGGCGGGTGCGGTGATCCATCCGTTCACCCACATCGACGGCGAAAAGCTGGGGGTGACAGTGGGCGCGGGCGCTTTGATTGGCCCCTTTGCGCGCCTGCGCCCTGGCGCGCATTTGGGTGCCGACGTGCACATTGGCAACTTTGTGGAAGTAAAAAACTCCACGTTGGCCCAGGGTGCCAAGGCCAATCACCTGGCCTACCTGGGCGACGCCACCGTGGGCGAGCGGGTGAACTTTGGCGCGGGTGCCATCACCGCCAACTACGACGGTGCCAACAAGCACCGCACGGTGATCGAGGCCGATGTGCATGTCGGCAGCAATTGCGTGCTGGTGGCCCCAGTCACCCTGGGCGCAGGTGGCACGGTGGGCGGTGGCTCCACCATCACCAAAAGCACGGCACCCGGCGCTTTGAGCGTAGCGCGCGGCAAGCAGGTCAGCATTGCCAATTGGGCCCGGCCGCAAAAGGCAGCCAAGCCCCCGCAGGCTTGAGCGGCTGCCACCCAAGACCCTTAAAGACCCGTGCCATGAACACCCCGGAATCACCCGCAACTGCGCAGGGCGCTGATCGGTCGGCCAGCGCCGTGCGCATTGCCGACCTGGAGGCGCAAGTGTTGGCGTTGCAGGCCGAGATGCAATCGCTCACCGCCACTATTTCGCATGATTTGCGCGCACCCCTGCGCCACATCACTTCCTTTGCACAGTTGGTGCAAGACGAAGCCGGGCCACAGTTGAATGAAGAGATGCGGGAGTTTTTGGGCAACATCAGCGGCGCTGCCAAGACCTTGGGTAGCATGCTGGATGGCTTGCTGGCGCTCAGCAGCGTGGGCACTGTGGCGCTGCACCCCGAGCCTTTGGATTGGGCCGCGCTGGTGCAGGCACTGGTGCTGGAGCGTCAGCGCGCATTGCAGGGTCAAGCGCCGGGCCGCGTAGTGCTGTGGTCGGTGGACGACGCGGCGCTGCCTGCAGTGCAAGCGGATGCCAAGCTGTTGCGCCAGGCCTTGGGCCATGTGTTGGACAACGCCGTTAAATTTACCGGCCCCCAGCTGCAGGCGCACATTCGGGTGTCGGCCAGCATCGATGCCACCACGGGCCAGTTGCACTGCGTCGTACAAGATAACGGCGTGGGTTTCGCGCCGGAGCAGGCGGCTCAGCTGTTCAAGCCTTTTGTGCGGTTGCACGCCAGTAGCCAGTTTGCGGGCCTGGGCATGGGGCTGGCGCTGGTGCGCAAAAGTTTGCAGCGCATGGGCGGGGATGCCCGCATTTCTGCCACCGTGCAGGGTGGATGCCAAGTGGTGTTGCTGCTGCCCCTAGCCTGATTTGTTTTTTTGGATTGCTATTGATTTAGTAGCTGCTCCCGTAATATCCACGGCCTGAACGGGCTAAGTGATGCTCAACTCAGCCCCAAACTTGCTGCGTTTGACGCTAAAAAAAGCCTTCACATTGCGCACATTGGCATTGCTGGTGAATAGCCGCTGCGTGAGCGCGTGGTAGCTGGGCATGTCTTTGGCGTGGACTACCAAGATGAAGTCTGGCCCAGGCGACACGCGGTAGCACTGCTGTACGGCGTCGTCGGGGGCCACGCGGGCTTCAAACGCGTCCAGCGCGTCAGCGTCTTGGCGGTCCAGGGTGATTTCAATCAGCGCGGTCAGGCCGTGGCCCAGCGTGGCGGCCAGGCGCTCGGGGTTCAGGATGGCGATTTGGCGCTCAATCAGCCCGGCATCGTGCAAGCGTTTCACCCGGCGCAGGCAGGTGGGCGGGGAGGTGTGTACGCGCGCAGCGAGGGCCTGGTTGCTGAGGCTTGCGTCTTTCTGCAACTGGGCCAGCAGCTGCAGGTCCACGGTATCTAGTAATATTTGTTCCATATGTATTTGTAAATTGGAATTAAATTCCAGTTAATAGGTTTCATGAAATTTTCGTTCATATGAATGGAAATTTCAAACACATATTTTTCAGCAAGGCTCCTACTATTCGCCATCTGTTGAATAGGAGACTGTCTATGTGTGGCATCGTCGGCGCGGTATCTACCCGCAATATCGTTCCCGTGTTGGTGCAAGGCCTGGAGCGGCTGGAGTACCGGGGCTATGACTCCTGCGGCGTGGCGGTCTACGCCCAAGATGCTTCAACCGCCGGTGGCGGCGGTTTTAGCGGCCTGCGCCGCGCGCGCAGCACTGCGCGGGTGGCGGAGCTGATTGAGCAGGTGGCCTCAGGCCAAGTGCAAGGCACGCTGGGCATTGCCCACACCCGCTGGGCCACGCACGGCGCACCGGTGGTGCACAACGCCCACCCCCATTTCAGCCACGGCCCTGGTGCGGATGCAGCCGCGCGTGCGGGCCGCGTGGCCCTGGTCCACAACGGCATCATCGAAAACCACGACGAGCTGCGCGCCGCCCTCAAAGCCAAGGGCTATGTGTTTGACAGCCAGACCGACACCGAAGTCATCGCCCACCTGATCGACAGCCTGTACGACGGCGACCTGTTTGAGGCGGTGAAAGCCGCGGTGAACCAACTGCACGGCGCGTATGCCATTGCGGTGTTTTGCAAAGACGAGCCACAGCGCCTGATTGGCGCGCGCGCCGGCTCACCGCTGATTCTGGGTGTGGGCAAAGACGGGCAAGAGCATTTCTTGGCCAGCGACGCGATGGCCCTAGCCGGTGTGACGGATCAGATCGTCTACCTGGAAGAGGGCGACGTAGTGGACGTGCAGTTAGGCAAATACTGGTTGTTTGACAAAGCGCACAGGGCCGTGGCCCCAGCCCAGCGCCCGGTCAAAACCGTGCATGCGCACAGCGGCGCGGCTGAGCTTGGGCCTTACCGCCACTACATGCAAAAGGAAATCTTTGAGCAGCCCCGCGCCATTGCCGACACGCTGGAAGGCGTGGAAGGCATCGTGCCCGAGCTGTTTGACCAGCAGGGCAACCATGCGCCGGGTGCGAATGCCGCGCGCGTGTTCCAGCAGATCGACAGCGTGTTGATCTTGGCCTGTGGCACCAGCTACTACAGCGGCTGCACCGCCAAGTACTGGATCGAGAGCATTGCCAAAGTGCCTTGCAATGTAGAAGTGGCCAGCGAATACCGCTACCGCGACTCGGTGCCCAACCCCAACACCCTGGTGGTCACCATCACGCAAAGCGGTGAGACCGCTGACACCCTGGCGGCACTACGCCACGCGCAATCTTTGGGCATGAAAAACACCCTCACCATTTGCAACGTGGCCACCAGCGCCATGGTGCGCGAGTGCAGCCTGGCCTATGTGACGCGTGCCGGCGTGGAAATTGGCGTGGCGTCTACCAAGGCGTTCACCACGCAGTTGGCGGGCCTGTTTTTGTTGACCCTGTGCCTTGCGCAAGCCAAGGGCCGGTTGACCGAGGCCGAAGAAGCGCGCCATCTGAAAGCCATGCGCCATTTGCCCGCCGCGCTGCAGGCGGTGCTGGCGCTGGAGCCGCAGGTCATCGCATGGGCCGAAGACTTTGCGAAGAAAGAAAACGCGCTCTTTTTGGGGCGCGGTTTGCACTATCCCATCGCTATGGAAGGTGCCCTGAAGCTCAAGGAAATCACCTACATCCACGCCGAGGCTTATCCCGCCGGCGAACTCAAACACGGCCCGCTGGCGCTGGTGACCAGTGAGATGCCCGTGGTGACGGTGGCACCGAATGACGCGTTGTTAGAGAAGCTGAAAAGCAATTTGCACGAAGTACGCGCGCGCGGCGGTGTGCTCTATGTGCTGGCCGATGCCGATACGCGCATCGACAGCGGCGAAGGCCTGCATGTGATTCGCATGCCCGAGCACTATGGGGAGTTGTCACCGCTGCTGCACGTGGTGCCGCTGCAGTTGCTGGCCTATCACACCGCCTGTGCGCGGGGCACGGATGTGGACAAGCCGCGCAATCTGGCGAAGAGCGTGACGGTGGAGTAAAAGTTTTTCTACATGCCCAGCTATTCTGGGTAATTAAAGTCGTAAACAGGTTGATAAAGTCGTAAACAGCTGGGTGGCAACGCTGAGAACGCGGGTAACCGAGTTGCACAGGCTTGTCAGCAGATCTTCGGTGCCGTAAACCACGGTGGATTCTTGCCAAGTCTTGACCATAATTTGCCTCACGAGTCAAAAAAGCTCACTGTACTCCAGGATGCGCTTTATCAACAACGGGTTTGCCACCCCGTTGGAGGCCCAAAATCGTTCGGTCGTCGCAGTTTGCAGCGTTTCGTCACATGGCGGGTGCACTCTATGCGGAGGGTCAATACAGTTCAGCCATTCATCCAGAGGAGCCCACCATGTTTGCACGCGCTGTATCCGATCTCCTGAAGTCCTTGGCACCGTCCTCTGTCTGAGCTTGCCATGACATTGCTCGAAAGCCAGCACCCATCCGCCGACGTCGCGGCCGATTCAGGCGCGTACTTCAACCACAAGACGGTTCGCGAGTCCGGTTACGCCAACCAGTGCGGGATTGCCATCATTGGAGCCCTGGGTGCGAGTTGCAACAAACTGATTGATGTTTGCCAGCATCAGGGCATCTACTTCAGGATATTCCCCAATGTGAGCGCCTTGGCGCACTACGACGGCCCCCAGGAATTGAACTTGGCCATCGTGGTGGGCGGGGGCATTGATGTGGCCTGTCGGCCTTTGCTGGATTCACTGCGCCGTGTGGGTGCGCAGCGCAGTGTGTTGATCGGGCCGGGCCTGGACAGTATCGACTACCCCCTCGCGCTGGATGCTGGTTTTGATGAAGTCTGGCCAGAATCGATTGGTGTGCCAGTGTTGAAGGCCTTGGTCAACAAGTCTTGGCAAACCACTATCCGGGTGGCCAAGCTGGGGCCAGACAAAGCGCCCAATCTGGGTGCCATGGTTTTGCACCCGGAGTCCTGCAGTTGCACGATCAGCGGTTCGGTGGCGTATTTGAGCCGCAGCTGCTTTGTCGTATTGCAGTGCCTGGTCTCCAACTACCCGGAGCCGGTATCACGCACCAGCCTTTTCACCGCCCTGGGGAAAATTGTGCCGGGCCTGGACGCGCGTTCACGCGCCGTGGATATGGCGGTCTACCGGCTGCGCAAGCAACTGGCGAATGCAGGCGTCAGCAACCTGGAGATTCGCACCATTGAGCATGTGGGCTACGGCCTTACCGTGGGCCACCACCCCTTGCAGTAGGAATGGCGCCAATGGCTGTTTAGCCGAGGTGCTGGCCAAAAAAACGCAGTGTTCGGTCCCACGCCTGTTGGGCCCAAACAGGGTCGTACTGCGTAGCTGCAATACGCCCTGGCCCCACGGCAGTTTCATTGGCAAATGCGTGGTGCGCCAGGTAGCGATGAAACTCAAAGCCGACCTTGGCATCGCGCAGCTTGGCCTCCAGGCCGTCCACCACTTCAATTTTGAAAAACTCGTCTTGCGTGGCCCAGTGGGCTTGAAGTGGGGCGCGTATTTTGAGTGGATCGATGTAATCCAAAGGCGGGCAGCCATACCAAACCACACCGGCGTCGATTTCAGGTGCTTGCGTCAGCGCCAGCAGCGTGAGTGCGCCACCCATGCAAAAGCCGGTCACCCCCACTTTGGGCGCACGGGCCTTTAAATACTGCACAGCACCGCGAATGTCTTGTGATGCGGCATCCCCAAAATCGAGTGCCGACATCAAGTGGTGGGCTTCTTCCGCCTCCACGGTCGATTGCCCGCGGTACAGGTCAGGCACCATGGCCTGAAACCCGGCGCTGGCCAGCCGATCCGCGACTCCGCAAATCTGCGCATTCAGCCCCCACCATTCCTGGATGACCACAATGGCAGGCGCGTCTGCCCCAGCCGCTGGTTGGGCCAAATAGCCGCTGACTGCGCGCCCATCAGGGCGCTGAAAATTGACTGTAGTTCCCATGTCTTGCTCTCCTTCGTCATTGAGTTCGGGCTGCATATTACGCGGGTCCTGCCCGGCTTGCTCGCTGTGGCATCATGACCTTGTTGGATGACTTGGAGTCGTGCATGAACTCTCTCAAATGGATGGTCCTCGCAGCCGTTGTCATGCTTTCAAACGGTGCTGCAGAGGCGCAGGTTTGTGTCAAGACGGTGCGCTGGTTTGATGACGCACCGTATTCTTTTCGGGGCAAGGATGGTGCTATTCAGGGCATCAGTGTGGACCTGGTCCGTGCCGTATTGACTGACCGGGCTGTTGGAGTTGCAGCAATTGGGCTTGTCGCATCTGGTGGCCAAAACGCGCATCGTGGTATCGGGTGAGCCAGCGCTGGTGGCATTCAGCAAGAAATCGGTTGATGCCAGTTTTGTCAGCCAATTCAACACCGTGTTCAGTGCGCTGTAGAAGACGGCCGCTACAAGGACACACTGCAGAAGTATTTGCCTTGCCCGGTTTCGGTCGAAAAGCTGGGTTGCAAATAAGCGCAGCAATGCGACTTGTAGCAGCCTAGGAGTCTGCGCGGCAGAAATCAGGTCATCGGCAAACGAGGCGTAGGCGTTATGGGCAAATGCCAATCAGTTACCAGCCCTACTTGCCTGACCAAGACTTTCTACT
>NKIK01000055.1 GCA_002256115.1 Burkholderiales bacterium PBB3 | reverse complement strand
CAATCCGGTGGAGTATTTGTGGGCCTGGCTCAAACGCCACGCTATGGCCAACTACTGCCCGAACAACCTGAGCGAATTGCAGACAACCGCGCGCAACAAGCTCAAGAGTGCGCAAAGACGCCCCACGATCACCGCCGCTTGTTGGGCGCAGGCAAAATTGTGGTGATGTCATGATTTACGAAAACGTCAATAGTGACATGCTGGCGGCGTCCTGCCTGACTAAGGGGCGCAGTCGCCAATCCGCTTGGCGGTCAGTGCGGTCTTCACCACGCTGTCGCCCATTTCATGCTGGATCACCCGCATGTCCATGGAGAAGGTGTCGCCGCTGATGCTGCCCTTGCCTTCGCCGGTCATGCGCGGCTTGGTGCAGGTGTATTTGATGGTGATCTCGCTGCCATTGCGCTTCACATCCGGCGGTGTGCAGCCTTCCACGCCCTGCTGATTCACATACGCCTTGTTGGAGGCCACGTCTTTTTCAGTCACGCACTGTTTGAAGCTGATGGGGATCGACATACCAAACATTTCTGTTTTGGTGGTGTATTCGTACTGGCCAGGCTTCAGGTTTTGGGCTTGGGCGTGGCTTGCGCCCAAAAGGACCATGAGCAGTGCCGCAGCACCGGTTTTAAAGTGGGTTTTCATAGGGGGTGGGGTGCGCGTTGCAGTGGGTTGTAAAGCAGCGCCCACTGTAACGCCCTTCGCCCAGGACTGCTCAGTACACCTGCGGCACCATGATGTTTTGTGACACCGGGCCGCGAATGTACTCGGGGTTGCGCACGCGCTCTGGCAGGTGTACGGCAGCGTGCTCCACCTCGTGGTAGGGCACCTGGCTCAGCAGGTGGTGAATGCAGTTCAGGCGGGCCTTTTTCTTGTCCACCGCCTGCACCACCCACCAAGGCGACTCGGGCGTGTGGGTGCGCTCCAGCATCACCTCTTTGGCGCGGGTGTAGTCCTCCCAGCGGCGGCGGCTTTCCAGATCCATGGGGCTGAGCTTCCACTGCTTCAGCGGATCGTGGATGCGGCTTAAGAAACGCGCGTGCTGCTCATCGTCGCTGATAGAAAACCAGTACTTCACCAGCTGAATGCCGTTACGCAGCAGCATCTTTTCAAACTCCGGCACGGTGGTGAAAAACTCTTCCAGCTGGGCATCGTCACAAAAGCCCATCACCCGCTCGACACCCGCGCGGTTGTACCAGCTGCGGTCAAACAGCACGATCTCGCCCGCCGCAGGCAGGTGCGACACATAGCGCTGAAAGTACCACTGCGTGCGCTCGCGGTCATTGGGGGCGGGCAGCGCGGCCACGCGGCACACGCGCGGGTTCAGGCGCTGGGTGATGCGCTTGATAGCGCCACCCTTGCCCGCCGAGTCACGCCCTTCAAAAATCACCACCATGCGGTGCCCCGTGGCCACCACCCAGTCTTGCAGCTTGACCAGCTCCCCCTGCAGGCGAAACAACTCGCGGAAGTACTGCTGCCGCGCGGCTTTGGATTCGTCGGTGCCATGGTCTTCGCCAGCCGCCATGCGGTCATCCAGCTCCATCTCCAGCTCTTCGTCGTAGCTATCGGCCAGCTCGGCGCGCAGGCGGGCAATCATGTCGTGTTCGGCGGTCAAGTCGGCTTGCATGGGGTTCCTTCAGCATGGACGCAAATACGTTCGCAAAGCGCCCGAGCATGGGGGATGGGTGTGACGGATTGATGACAGGGCTTAGCGCTAACGTGTTTTGCTGCTTGAATCACCATTTTTAAGCGTTTTGGGCCATTCAGGCCGTGGATAGTGCGGGAGCAGCTCCTATAGTGATAGCAAAATCACTTGCCCTAGCCAGAAATTCTGGCCTATCTATGGTCGGAAATCGGCCATTGCGTGGCTGATTTCCGACCACTAAACCGCTCTGCTACACCGCCCGCCAAAACCCCGGCGCGCCATAGCGCTCTTTCAAGAAATCAATCCACAGGCGCACGCGCAGTGGCAGGTGCTTGCGCTGGGGGAAGACGGCGTAGATGCCGTTGGGCGGGGCGGCGTAGTCTTCCAGCACAGCTACGAGCTGGCCAGCTGCAATTTCTGACTCCACCTCCCAGGTGCTGCGCCAGGCGATGCCGTAGCCTGCCAAGCACCAGTCGTGCAGCACCTGGCCATCTGAGCAATCCAGCGGGCCAGCGGGTTTGAGGTGGATCACTTCGCCCTCTTTGCCTGCCGCGTCTTGCGCCCCTGCGGGCAACTTGAAGGCCCAGCCCCGGGTTTGGGACGCATCGCTGGTCAGCGCCAGGCACTGAAAGCGGGGCAAATCGGCCGGTGTTTGTGGTGTGCCGTGGCGCTTCAGGTAGGCGGGCGTAGCCACGCACAGGCGGCGGTTGTCGGCCATACGCACACTCACGAGCGACGAGTCCGGCATATCGCCAACGCGCACAGCGCAGTCAAAGCCTTCGCCAGCAATGTCTACCACGCGGTCGCTCAGGTTCAGGGAGATGCTGACATCGGGGTGCAGCTCGCGAAAGCGCGGCACCAGCGGAGCCACGTGGCGTCGCCCAAAACCTGCTGGCGCGGTGATGCGCAGGTGGCCGCTGGCTTTGACGCCACCGGCGCTGACGCTGGCCTCGGCATTGGCCACGTCGGCAATGATGCGTTGGCAGTCTTCCAGAAACGCGCTGCCCTCGTGCGTGAGCGTGATGCGCCGGGTGGTGCGTAGCAGCAGTTTGACGCCCAGGCGTTCTTCCAGCGCGTCCAGCCTGCGGCCCATGATGGCGGGGGCCACGCCTTCGGCGTTCGCCGCTGCGGTCAGGCTGCCGCGCGTGGCCACGGAGACAAAGGATTCGAGTTGTTTGAGTTTGTCCATCACTGACTCCGGGTGGACTGAAGGGCAGCACGTTTTACTCCGTGTCCCCCGCCCGCTATGCGGGCTCCTCCTTGACCTGCGTAAAACGCACTGCCTTTCAGCCCTTTGGCGCGCGTGGATAGTGCGGGAGCAGCTCCTGTTTTCATAGCACTACGCCTGCTGCATGCAGCGCAGCCACTTCCGGCCCGGAGTAGCCCAGACTCTGCAGCAGCGCATCGGTGTGCTCACCCAACTTGGGCGGGTCCAGCCGCAGGCCCAGGCGCTCGCCGTCCAGTGTGATGGGCAAGAGCGGCACCTGCGTCTGGCGGCCATCGGGCAGCTCCAGCGGTGCCAGGCCGCCGGTCTCTTGCAAATGCGGGTCGTCAAACAAATGCTGCGGATCGGTGATGGGCGCAAACGGCAGGCCCACTTTTTCGAACCGCGCCGACAGTTCTGCGCGGCTGAACTGGGCCAGACGCTGGCGCAGCTCGGGGATCAGCCAGCCCCGCGCCAGCACGCGGTCGTTGTTAGTGGTGACGCGCGGGTCGGCAAACAGGTCGGCGTAGGCAAAGGCTTCGCAAAAGGTCTTCCACTGCCCATCGCCCACCACGGCCAGGAAGATCTGTTCGTTGTCCTTGACGCTGAACACGTCGTAAATGCCCCAGGGCGAGATGCGCTCGGGCATGGGTGCGGCGGCCTTGCCGGTCACCGCGAACTGCATCATGTGCTGGGCGACCAGGAAGATGTTGTTCTCAAACAGCGCGCTTTGCACTTCCTGGCCCTTGCCCGTCTGCTGGCGTTGCATCAGCGCGGCCATGGCACCAATGGCACCGAACATGCCGCCCATGATATCGTTCACGCTGGACCCCGCACGCAGCGGATCGCCGGGCCGCCCGGTCATGTAGGCCAGGCCGCCCATCATCTGCACCACCTCGTCCAGCGCGGTGCGGTGATCGTAGGGGCCGGGCAAAAAGCCCTTGTGGCTCACATAAATGAGACGTTCGTCCAGCTTGCTTAAAGACGCGTAGTCCAGCCCCAGCTTCTGCATGGTCTCGGTTTTGAAGTTCTCGCTGACGATATCGGCCGTGGCGATCAACTTGAGAACGATCTCGCGGCCCTTGGCGCTTTTCAGATCCACCGCAATGCTTTTCTTGTTGCGGTTGAACAGCGGGTAAAAGCCCGCGCCGCTGCCCAATAGCTTGCGCGTGCTGTCGCCCGCGAGCGGCTCCACCTTGATGACCTCGGCGCCCAGGTCAGCCAGCGTCATGCCGCAGGTAGGCCCCATAACCATGTGAGTGAATTCGACGACGCGGATGCCAGACAGTGGGAGGTGCCTTATTCGCGTGGATTCAGAGTCAAGACTAAACATGGAACACACCTTTTTTCAAACTAACGCGGGATGCAAAAAGCGCTGTAGCTATTGCTAATTGCAGGGTGGACCCGCGAGTGTTGCCACCTCTGTCTGGACTTGACAAAGACTTCTATCTAAGTACGGAACAGTTAACGTCGCAAAGGCTCATTGGAGAACTCCAAATCTAAATCCAACTGTGGTTTAGTTGAGAAAATGTCGGCGATTTGGTCTGTAATCCGGCCCTCGTTCAGCCCTTTTAAAATGACGAAGGGTTGCATCATCGGATCAGAAAACCTGTACCGGTAGTTTCTTGCTGATCCAAATCGCTGCAGAACACGCCCACGATCCTCTTCACAAAATGCATTCATGTGCAGCGCGAATGTAGAGGGTTGGTAATTTTTATCAGGCAGTATCTTATTTAGTGGCTGTGTGACGGCTGATTGTTGGAATCTTCCCAACTCGTCGGTAATTGCAAAAGCACAAGCTAACAAAACTGATGGGTAGAGAATGCCGTCTGTTTTTTGCGTCCTTACCGCCAGCACATACTTCTCTTTGATAGACTGGTCAAGCTCTCCAATTGAACTATCAAGTGCCCTGTCAACATCCTCGTGCTTCACCGCAGTTTTCTTGTGATCTATGCAATAACGTGCGGCATTCATTGCTAGTAGGTGAGCGTAATAAGGTAGCCCTCTGGACAGGAAAGCAATTTTCCAGACTGCGTCAGCGTCCGTTGAAATCCCGCAACGCGTGTAGCGGGTTAAGACGAGTTGCTTAATCTCCTCGGGAGACATTCTTGGCATTCTGATTTGAATCAGCGCGCGAGTAACAGATTCGTGCCCACGTATCAAACTCGAAATATCCTCAGCTACGCCAACAATCACAACCGTTGCATTTACAGAGTAATCCGATAGAGACTTAATTGAGTCGGCTACGAGATGGACCGTCGCTTGGTCTTTGATACGGTCAAATTCGTCCAGCACAATAATTGGTGTGTGATTTTCCGAAAACTCGGCAAGCACAAGCTGAACATCGTCGGGAGATATTTCGGATTGAAAGTCATCTGAGACCTTTTTAACGACCTGAGAACCATCACCGGTTTCTACGTTGTAAGTCATTCGCTTAAACACTTTTTTCCAAAGACTAGTGAATGTGTCGTTTGGGTCTGCGTTCACGCGAACATAAATTAACTCTCGGTTCGGCCGGTGCATAACTAGCTTCAAGATATTTGCTAAAGAAGTTTTCCCCACACCGCGCTCGCCATAAACAATGGCGTGCCTGCCTCTCTGACTAACCGCGTCCATCAACGCCCTGATCTGTGACGTTCTTCCAGAAAATAGATCCTTCTCTTGCACAGGAGCGCCGGGCGAGAATGCCTCTGTGATATCTGCACGCAGTGAATCCCAATCTTCTTGGGTCTTTGGTTTTGGAGTTGCCATGATCAGCGCACCTTTTATTACAATATTAAGAGTTTAATCTCAAAATATGATTGATAAAAGCAAAATATAGAGATTTCGCATGTCTAGGGCTTGCGATTTCTAGTCCACCGGGTCAGGCTCAACTGCGGCTGACTTTAGATTGGCACTCTAGTTGTGACGAGTGATGCGACATCAGCCATTGCACCAAAACTAGTCACAAATGGTTGATGAGCTTCAACAAAACGACTTTAGAAAGATGTAACGGAGCTCCGCTGATATTCCCAACGGTCCAAATACTCCACGCTCGCAATGCGCTGTACCCCGACCGCCTGCCCTTGAATCAGCGCTTCACCGCAGGCAGCTCCTCAGGCGAGAAGAATTCGCGGAATTTGCCACTGCGCAACAGGGTGTCGATCTCGCCCATCTTTTCTTCGAAACCTTCTTCGAACTCACGAAGGTAGTGTTGCGAAAGATAGAAATTGCGCGCCACCACCGCATCGAGCGTATGTACCTGGTTGGGACCGAATTCAGGGAACCCGATCACGCGCCCGACCACGATGTTGTCGATGGTCAGGGCGTCCGCTCCGCCATTGATCTGCATCAGACGCCGCAGCGCAATCGCACGGGCAAGCAAAAGCAAATCGGATGGGTCCTTGATCAGGATAGTGTTGAATTCGGTATCGGTCGTATTGCGATTCAGTTCGTACAACACGGCCTTCCAATCGGATCGGTCCGCTTTGCAGTTCACCATGCGCGTTCGCGGCTCGGGCTCTTCCAAGACATTGCCTGCCATCAGAATCTTGCGGTGTGAAATAAATGTGATAGCAAGGCACTTGTTCGGGTTCAACCGGAAGAAGCTGTCTGCATTTGTACCGTCGCCCAGCTTGGCCAGCACGCTGTCCAGCCGAGAGGTCACCAACTCGCCTTGCTCGCGTTCGTTGAACAAAAGCATTTGGCCCGGAAGAATCGGCACGCCCTTGTAGCGTTTGCGCAGCGCCTCGCCCAGCACGCCAGCCATCAGATCCTTCTCGGCAGGAATGTTTTTGCCATGAATCAGCGACAGCGGTGGTTTTTCCACCTGCTTCGGATCGCCGGCGGCGATGCGACTGACCAGCTTGCGGTACAGCAAGAGGCGGTTGTTTTCTTTGATAAAGGACGTGTTGGGTATGTCGTCCGCGCGCAGCCGTATATTGCTGCGGAACAAGTCGGTGTCTTGGACGAAGTCAAAGGACGGAGCGTCCTTGGGCAAGGCATAGTGTGCCGCGGCTGTCGACTCGTCGATGATGTACGGGGTCAGCACAATGATCACTTCTTGCCTGGAACCCGTGGCGCGCTTGGCCCGGAACAGGGAACCTACCAAGGGCAGGTCGCCGAGTATCGGTGTCTTGTCCACGGTCTCGTCAGTATTCTTGCTGATCAGCCCGCCGATGATGAGCGGCGTGCTGTTGGGGATGCGCGCATAGGTCTGCACCCGGCGGGTGGACACCGCAGGCGCGGCGGCCAGCACCACGGCACCGGGGCTGCGAATTTCCACGCCCAGGTTGGCCACGGTGGCGGACACGGCCGCGTCGATCTGCATGCTTACTTCCTTGCCCTCGTTGTCGATACGCGGGCGCACATTCAACTGGATGCCGGTCGGCAAGTAAAAGAAGCTGTAGGAGACGCGCGAATCGGTCGACGACGCAGAGGAGGAGTCACGGCTGGTAGCAATCGGAATGTCGGTTCCGACGCGAATCGTGGCTTGGCGGTTGTCCAGCGTCAACACGCTGGGGCGGGCCAAGACCTCGGCCTTGCCGTCGCGCACAAGCGCCTGCAGCTTGATGTAAAAGTTCTTGATGAATTCCGGGCTACTCGTATCCCTGGCCAATGACAGGGTGTTGATGCTGGAGCCGGGCGTCAGGGAGCCCAGCGTCAAGGCATTGAATCCTTCTTGAAAGTTCCATTGCAAGCCCAGCTCTTCCAGGCCATTCGTGGTGATTTCCAGCACCATGGCCTCGATGACGATTTGGCGTGCCGGCGTGTCGATGACCTCGGTGATGATTTTTCGAATACGACCTAACTGCTCGGGTCGATCCGGATTGAACATGACCATCAATTGCGTGGTGGGGGACGACAGTGTTTCGGTGGCCAACTTATTCGTCGCGCCCAGCATGGTGGTGAACCCGTTCGGCCCGGTGGAGGTGCCTGACGAATAGCTTTCGCCCGCACCCACCAAGCCCACCTCTTGCGGGTTGGGCGCGGGTGTGCGGATGACCAAGGGCAATTCACTGTTCTTGATACGGCCGGGAGCGACAGGGCGCTGCGCCGATCCTGGGTCGCTTGGCATCCCCTGCATCCCCGCAGTGCCCTGGAATCCTTGCGCGCCCTGGTATCCCGAAAAACCCTGGTAACCCTGCGCGCCCTGCATGCCCTGCATTCCGCCGCCCGACCACTGGTTTTGCTGCCCGCCCTGCGCGGCGCGCTGGGCGATGTCGGTACCGCCTACGTTGATGCCCATCGACTTCAGAATGGCAACCGCGCTCTCACTGTCCACGTAGGCCAGTTTGACGACCTCGACTTTGAGTTCCGAGATCGCGATATCGACTTCATTGGTTTCCCGCGATGCGAGGATGGAGGTGACGGCCTCGTCGAGTTGACCTGCGTCCGAGTTCAGGCCCACGCCTGCAGGCGTCACGGTGATTCCGTAAGACCACAGCTGCGGCAATTGCCCCACCTGACGTAAGTAACCGAATCGTTGAAGGTGGGTAGTGTTGGTCCCATCCACCCGCGCTAACACCGCGCCCACCGGCACGACTTTGGAGGGCACCGGCAGTTTTCGAATCTGCTCCGCACTCGCCGGGATGTAGCCCTTTTCTACCTCGAATCGCGTGAGCAGACCGGCAATGACTTCCTCGATCGCACGGTTATCGATGCGTGGCAGGTTGATCAATCGCGCACGGCCCGGCACGGCCTGTACGGCTGCTGGGGTAGGCGTTTGCGCATAGGGCGATGCGACGGGCATTCCGCCTGGAGCATTTGCACCAAACGGCTGCGTGCGCTGGTTTTGGATAGCTTGGTTTTGCGCCGCTTGATTCTGAAAGCCTTGGTTCTGCGCGGGTTGGTTTTGTGGCGTCGACGGGCTGGTCGCCCCAAACGGTACCCAACCATTTACGCCCTGGGCCGCAACGGACAGCCCCACTGCTGCCAATAGCAAACCACAGCTGCACCCCAGCCAAATCGTGCGGCGGCTCAATTGACGCGCCTAAATGAGAAGGGGCTGCCTTTGCGAATCAGCTTGGAGCCATCCTTCAAGGTGTCCACGCGCGGGCCACCGGTGATTTCGTATTGGGGCATGACGCGATCCTTCATTTTCCAGGGCCAGGGGTATCCGGCATATTGACCTGCAAGGTTAATTTCTTTGTCAAACCAGGACTGCAGTGTCGTGTAGTCTGCTTCGCTGGGTGCTACGTAGTTGGCAGCCGCGAAGGCCGCCAAATTGATGGCCTCGTCTCTGAGGGCCACCAGTCCTTCCCGCGCAGCCCCCCTTGCAGCGGCAGCAGCAAGCGTTGTCCGCGCGACCGTCGCGGTGGTTCCGGCCGCCATTTTGGCGCTGACCACCTGAAAGGCACCGACACCCCCGGTCGCGGCGGCGGCAACCACGTAGATCGAGGCGACCACGGCGTCTTGCTCAAGCTGGCTTGAGCCGCCTGCATTCATGAATGAAACCGCCGTCGAAGCAGCCCCTCCTGCCACTGCGGCCGTTGTCCCCAAGGCAATCACACCGCCCAAAGAGCCACCCGAGGCTGCTGTCGCGATGACACCGACTACCGTGGTCGCAACCGGCATAACGCAGTCACTCAGCACCTGTTCGGTTGTGAGATCCTTGCCATCCGCCGCCCAGGCAGCAGAAAGGGCGAACCACACCGCCCCGGTGTTGCGCGTCATCGTGGTGCGCGGCTGCACCACACCATGGTAAAGGCAGCCGACCTGGCTGACCTTCACCATCACCGGCCAATCGGTCTTGTTGACGAACTGGAACCCTGGGGAAATTCCGGGTGGCGTGGGTGACGGTATCTTCTTGCGTTGGCCAACGTATTCTGAGTCGCCGGTCAGAAAATCGCCGATCCTTTTCCCGCCGGCACTTACCGACCCAGCCACCCAATCGATGGTGATGGTGCCGTATTCACTGCCCGACAGCGTCAGCGAGCTGGCGGTGCGACCTGTCTCTGTCAACAAGCGCCCCACAGGGTTGCCATCGACGATGCTGCGTTGCGCAGCGGCACCCTCACTTTTCAATTCCTCCCACTTCAGGGTGCTGCCGCCCACCTCTTCGCGCAGGGTCCAGGCAACCTGCTGCTGCGCACCCGACATCCGACCCAATACCGCACCAATATTGACGCCCGAAAATGTGGGCGCATTGGTCAGTTCATAGGCCTCTGCCCACGCCTTGTTCGGGCCAGCGCTCTTGGCCAGCGCTCTGAGGGCATTGGGATCCTGAGCAGAGGGCCGTTGACCCGTGACTCCCAGCAACTCCCACACCCGATTGCGATAGAAATCAATCGCCAGGAATTGGATGTTCCAAGCACCGCCCTGTGAGACCAGGGTGTACAGCTCCAACCAACCATCACCCGAGCTGGCAATTTTGTAGCTGCCAAATTGGCCGTCCCTATTTCTGACCAATGCTGCAGGCTGGCTGCCACCCTTCCAGAACGTAATGGACTGCGCCGGGTTCAGGGGCCGCATCGTCAACGACAACGCGGTGTCCGGTTCCGCCATCGCGGCCTGCCCGATATAGTTGGTTCGGGAATCGTCGATCAGCCCATCGCTGATCCCAAAGGTAAGCTTCTCTGGCCAAAACAGGCCTTGCCTGGAACCGGCAGTCGAATTGCCGCTAAACAGGATGATCCGGCTGTCAACACGCTCAACCTCTGCGTAGTAACGGCGCTCGCCATTGCCTGCAATTCCCTCCCAGACGCCGCCCAGCGTCTTCTTGAAATGCCTTTGGTCGGAACTGTTCATAGACCAGTGCACCGAATTGATCCTGTACGCCCCCATGGCGCGCAGTGCATCCAGCCGCGACTGGCATCGTGCGCTCAATGCCGCACAGTCTTCGCCGGCTTTCGACTGGGCTGCCGGGCGGTCTGGCGCATCGGCCAGACGCGGCTCGTTGGCGCCCTTCGATAGCAGACTCTTCGCGCTGCGGTCGACGACCAATACTTCATACGTGGCGCTGAGCCGGTTTTGACCGCCATAGGGGAAGAGACATCCGCCCTGGCCCACCATGCCCACGCGCAATGCGCCTTCGCTCTCTGCGGTTTGTGCCCGGCAAGCGTAGAGGCTCTGTCCCGACTTCGCCACATTCAAGGCATTCGCGGGGAGTGCCCCGTTGGCTGCGTTCACCCATTGAACCGCAAAGGCGTTTTGCGCCGCGAGTTGCGCATCGACGCGCATGACCTCGTAATCGGCAAGCTCCTGTTCAGCACCATTGAGGAAGACATAGCAGTGATAGACATCCCACGACCAGCCGCCAGCGTGGGTGTAAAACGGCGCAGCGTTGCCAATTGCAAACGCGCCATCGACTTGCCCCCGGCACACAGGGAGCAAGTGGAAGAACGGATTTCCTGCGACATCGTTCTTCCCGCCAAATCGCTGTCGGCCGCCCTTGAAGGCGGCATCGGGTGGCGGCTGCAATGCTTGCACTGCCCCCCATTGCACTGCGGGGGGTGGCAGGCTTGCCAGCTCGGCAGCCGACCAGATGCGGTAGGTGTTGTTGTCCCCAGCCGCTGTAATGGTGAAATCACTGTAGCCAGTGCCTGAAGACTTGTAAGGGATCACGGGGGGAACGATTTGGCCGGCGGTCTCTCGGAAGACGGAACCCTCAATGGCCGTCACCAGGCACGCACCCCTTTTGATCAAAACCCACGCGCCTGCGGCAAGCTCAAAACGGTCTCCCCTGCATCCCGGATACGTCACTCCGCCTATCACACGGAATGCGGTTTTGTTGACGATGCGCAGCTGGCCAGCCCCCGGATTGGGTGCGGCGACCGGCACCGGAGTCATATCTATCGGTTGGTCGAGCACCGAGATACTGGCAGCGTCACCGACCATCTTGACTTCGAAATCCGAGGCGGGTGAGCCTTTTAGATAGATTTTGGCACCGCGGGACACGGAGGGATCACTGCTGGGAGTTAGCGGCCAGAGGGCGACGCCAATGTCCCAGATCATGCAGGAGCCTCTTTTGTCATTCGACCATATTTTTCCTGGGGCAAGCTTGTCCGACCTTGCCTGTGCGCAGGCCTGATCCGCATAGGTCACTGTCACATACGCTATGCGATCAGATTTGTTGATAACCCGCAGATCCAAGGCCTGTGCGCTGAAGCTCAAGGTGGCACCGATGGCACCCAGGACCGCAAAGGCAAGGCCTGCACTGAAACTGCGAAAATTGATCGACAAACGCATGGCGTCACTCCTTGATTGTTGTTGGCTCTTCTCGAGTACTCGGACTCAATTCACACGCGCAAATTTGAATGGGCTGCCTTTGCGGATCAGCTTGGAGCCGTCCTTCAAGGTGTCCACGCGCGGGCCGCCGGTGATTTCGTACTGCGGCATGATCCGGTCCTTCATTTTCCAGGGCCAAGGATATCCAGCGTATTGACCCGCGAGGGAGATTTCTTTGTCAAACCAAGACTGCAGCACTCCCAAATCCTGGTCACTGGGTTCGGGGTAGTTGTTGGCAGCCGCGAACGCCGCAGCAGTAATCGCCTCGTCGCGCAGGGTGACCAGCGCTTCCTTGGCAGCCCCTTTGGACACTGCACTGGTCATGGCGGAGCGCGCCATAGCGGCGGTCATTCCGGGTGCCATCCGGGTGCTGACGACTTGGAAGGCACCAACGCCCCCTGAAGCTGCGGCAGCCACCACGAATATCCCGGCGGCCACAGCGTCTTGCGAGCCCTGGCTCGCCCCACTTGCATTCATGAAAGTCACCGCTGTGGCGGCAGCTCCCGCTGTGGCAGCCGATGACGCCCCCAGAGCAACCACGCCGACCGCGGAGCCCCCCGTGGCCGCAGCGGCAATGACACCGAGTGTGGTGAGTGCCACCGGTGCCACGCAATCCGTAAACACCTGTTCCTTGGTGAGATCCTTACCGTCGCCCGACCAACTTGCCGACAGCGTGAACCACACGGCACCGGTGTTGCGCGTCATAGTGGAATGGGGAGGCACCACACCATGGTAGAGGCAGCCCACTTGGCTGACCTTGACCATCACCGGCCAATCGGTACTGTTGACGAACTGGAATCCTGGAGACACCCCAGGTGCAGTAGGCCTGGGGAGCTTTTTGCGTTGCCCCGTGTATTCCGCGTCACCACTCAGGAAATCGCCGACTGTTCTACCGCCGGTGGTCACCGTACCAGATACCCAATCGATGATGAGCGGGCTGCCCAATTCGCTGCCCGACAAGGTCAGCGAGCGAGCGGTACGACCGGTTTCGGTCAACATGCGCCCGATCGGCGAACCTTCGGCAATGCTGGTTTGCCGAGCGACAACATCGCTCCTCAATTCTTCCCAGCGCAGGGTCGAACCGCCCACTTCTTCGCGCAGGGTCCAGCCCATTTGCTGGGTGGCCGACACGCGGCTCAATGCCGCGCCAATATTGGCACCCGAAAACACAGAAGAATCGGTCAACTCGTAGGCATCCGCCCAAGCGTTGGCGGGGCCAGCACTTCTGGCCTGCGTTCTGAGCGCAGCCGGATCCTGCGTGCCTGGCTGCCGGTCCGTGACACCCAACAACTCCCACACCCGGTTGCGCCAGAAATCCACCTTCAGAAAATGGATGTTCCATTTGGCGTCACCTGGCCGTGGGCCCACCACCGAATACAACTCCAACCAACCGTCACCTGAGCTGGCGACCTTGTAGTTGCCAAAATCCCCATTCGGACCTTTGATCAACTGGGGCGGCAGGCTAGCGCCCTTCCAAAACGTGCTGGTCTGCGACGCGTTGGCGAGCTTCATCGTCACGGACATGGCCGTGTCCGGTTCCGCCCGCATGGCCCGCGCCATGTAGCCCTGCGTACCGATGAGTTTGTGGCCTTCACGGAATTTCGGATCCGACACCAGCCATGTGATGGTCCCACTACCTACCAGTTGATCCGTCCCGCCAGCCTTGACATAGCCATCATTGAGACCAAAGATGATGGTCTGCGATGTGACCTTACCGTTCGGTCCACCAAAATCAAAGGGGCCACTGAATAGGATGATGGCATTGTCGCTGCGCTCAATTTCTGCGAAGGGACGCACGAAAGTTTTTCCGCTGTCGAAGGAGCGCGCCTCCCAGATGCCGCCCTGCGTCTTCACGTAACGCGCCGTCTCACGACCGGTCGCGTCGGTCCTCGTTACCGCGTTGATCTTGTAGGCACCTATGGCTTTGATTTCGTCAGCCCGCGGCTGGCATCGTCCGCCAGGGTTGCTGCAGTTGCCAGAAGCCTGCCAAGCGGGGGCTGGGCGGTCTGGCTCGGCGGCCAGGCGCGGCTCGTTCGCACCGCGTGCCAATTGCTGACCGGCACCCGTTTCGACCACCAACACTTCATAATTCGCCGCCGGCCGCAGTTGGCCGCCGTAGGGAAAGTTACACCCGTTTTGGGCCATCGTGCCTACGCGCACCCAGACTTCGCCGTCGGCGTGCTGGGCGCGGCAAGCAACCGCAGCCTGCCCCGTCACCGCGCCATTGAACGCACTGGCTGGGCTGGCCCCGTTTGCGCCGGCAACCCAGCGCACTGCGTTCGGGTTGCGAATGGCCACTTGCTGATCCAGCATCAAAACTTCATAGGCGGCCAGCTCCTGTTCTTTGCCACCCAGATAGACATAGCAGCGATATTCAGGCGTCGGCCCGTTCCATGACCAGCCACCGTCATGCTTGAAAAACGGCGCAGCGTTTCCTATTGCCGTCACGCCATTGATTTCACCCCGGCACACCGGCAGTAACTCGTAAACAGGATTGCCTGACGCATCGTTCCGTCCACCGAAACGTTGCCGCCCACCCTTGAATGCATCTGCGGGGGGCATCTTGCCTGGCGCAACGGCCTCCCACTTCACCGTGGAGTTAGCGGGAGCAGCTGGTCTAACGGGCACGGGCGTTGGCGCGGGAGGAGGTGCCTGAACGACCGCTGGACCAGACGCCACAACACGGGGCGGACCTCCAACAGTCCCTTCGACTACAAAATCACTCTGGGTCGAGCCTGACGGCGATGGAGCAGAGAACGACGTTGCAGATTGGCGGTCACTAGTCCCGCTAGGGTTCCTCGCAGCAAAGGCCCGAATCACCCGTATCGCGCAGGGCCCCCGTTGACTATTTGACCATGTTTCACCCGGATCAATCCTGTAAGAAACCGCTTTGCATTCTGGGGTGGTGTATTCAACATCGCCAGTTATCCAACGGGGCATCTTGTTGACAATGCGCAGGTCGATGGCCTGTGCGCTAAGGCTGAAGGTGGTGCCAAGGAGCACCAGCATCGCGCAGCCAATGCCCGCACTGAAGCCACGAAAATTGAACGATAAACGCATGAGATGGGTCCCTGGCTTGGTTGGTTATTCGTTGAGAACACCAAAACCGACCATGACGCCAGGTAATCGATGCGATCGCGAATGTACCTTGTAAGCTTTGATAAAGCGAGCGGGTGTTGTCAGTTTGTTGAAGTTGGGCTTGGTGCGCGTGCTTCTGGGCCATTGCGCGACCACCCCCATAAACTACATCCCAAATAGTCACAAATCGATTGATATTCTTCCATATAGTAATCCGCAAAGGATGGAATACAGTAACCCATTCCTCTGAAAGGCCCACCATGACCACCACGCCCCGCACCCCCGAGCACCGCCTGCAGGTAGCCACCGTGCTGCACAGCTTTATCAATGACCAAGTGCTGCCCGGCACCGGCATAGCTCCCGATGCTTTCTGGAGCGGCTTTGACGCCATCGTGGCCGACCTGGCCCCCAAGAACATTGCCCTGCTGGCCGAGCGCGACCGCCTGCAGACCGAGCTGGACACCTGGCACAAGGCCCACCCCGGCCCCATCTCCGACATGCCAGCCTACAAGGCATTTTTAGAAAAGATCGGCTACCTGGTGCCCACACCCAAGAAAGTGAAGATCAGCACCAAAAACGTGGACGCTGAACTTGCCACCCAGGCCGGCCCGCAGTTGGTGGTGCCCGTACTCAACGCGCGTTATGCACTGAACGCCGCCAACGCGCGTTGGGGTTCGTTGTACGACGCGCTGTATGGCACGGACGTGATCAGCGAAGACAAGGGCCAAGAAAAAGTCGGGCCCAAGGGCTACAACCCCAAGCGCGGCAAGAAAGTCATTGAATACGCACGCAACGTGCTAGACCGCACCGCACCGCTCAAAAAAGGCTCGCATGTGGGCTCCACCGGCTACCGCGTCAAGGGTGGCGAACTGGTCGTCACACTGAAGGACGGATCCACCTCCAAACTGGCCGACAAGGCCCAGTTCATCGGCTTCCAGGGTGCGGCCAAAGACCCCTCCAGCGTACTGCTGCAACACAACGGCCTGCACCTGGACATCATCATCAACCGAACCACCCCCATCGGCAAGAGCGATGCGGCCGGCGTGAGCGACCTGGTGCTGGAAGCGGCACTGTCTACCATCCTGGACTTGGAAGACTCCGTGGCCGTGGTGGACGCCGAAGACAAGGTGCTGGCCTATGGCAACTGGCTGGGCATTCTGCAAGGCACGCTGGTGGAGCAGTTCGAGAAGGGCGGCAAGACGCTGACCCGTGGCCTGAACGCCGACCGCGTGTACACCGCGCCCGATGGCAAGAAGGACGTGAAGCTGCACGGCCGCAGCCTGATGTTTGTGCGCAACGTGGGCCACCTGATGACCAACCCGGCCATCACCTACACCGCGGCCGATGGCAGCACAAAAGAAATCCCCGAAGGCATCATGGACGCCGTGGTCACCACCACCATCGCCCTGCACGACCTGCAAAAGACCAAGAAAGACGCCATCCGCAACTCGCGCAAGGGCTCGGTCTACATCGTCAAACCCAAGATGCATGGCCCGGCAGAAGTCGGCTTCGCGGCCGAGCTGTTCAGCCGCGTGGAAAAGATGCTGGGCCTGGCCGACAGCACGGTCAAGCTGGGCATCATGGACGAAGAGCGCCGCACCAGCGTGAACCTGAAGGCCTGCATTGCCGCAGCCGAAAGCCGTGTGGCCTTTATCAACACCGGCTTCCTGGACCGCACGGGCGACGAGATGCACACCAGCATGCACGCCGGCCCGATGGTGCGCAAGGCGGACATGAAGGCCAGCGCCTGGATCCACGCCTACGAGAAGAACAACGTGCTGGTCGGCCTGAGCTGCGGCCTGCGCGGCAAGGCGCAGATCGGCAAAGGCATGTGGGCCATGCCCGACCTCATGAAGGCCATGATGGAGCAGAAGATTGCCCACCCCAAGGCCGGTGCCAACACCGCCTGGGTGCCCAGCCCCACCGGCGCCACGCTGCACGCCCTGCACTACCACCAGCTGCTGGTGAGCGATGTGCAAAAGGACATCGAAGCTACCCACGCCAAGCGCAATGCCGCGCAAGAGCACGACGCCCTGCTGGCCGGCCTGCTGCACATCCCCGTGACCGCAGCCCCCAACTGGACGGCCGCCGAGAAGCAGCAAGAGCTGGACAACAACGCCCAAGGCATTCTGGGCTACGTGGTGCGCTGGGTGGACCAGGGCGTGGGCTGCTCCAAGGTGCCCGACATCCACAACGTGGGCCTCATGGAAGACCGCGCCACGCTGCGCATCAGCAGCCAGCACATGGCCAACTGGTTGCACCACGGCGTGGTCACCAAAGCACAAATCACTGAAACCTTCGAGCGCATGGCCGCCGTGGTGGACAAGCAGAACGCCGGTGACAAGCTGTACCAGAAGATGGCTGGCAACTTCACAACGTCGTCTGCCTACAAGGCGGCGACGGAGCTGGTGTTCAAGGGGCTGGAGCAGCCCAGCGGATATACCGAGCCGCTGTTGCATGCCTGGCGCTTGAGGGTAAAAGCGGCAGCTTGATCGTTGTGGGGCAGTTGCTGTTGCGGTAGGAACGAAGGTTACCCCCCGCCCCCCGCACAGATCCGTACGTGCGGAATTACCGCATACGGCTCCTGCCTCAGGTAGTTGACGCATAGAAACGATCCTCAGGGTAAGGGTGCATATT
>NKIK01000118.1 GCA_002256115.1 Burkholderiales bacterium PBB3 | reverse complement strand
TATAGATAAGGCCCAATAAAGTCTGAACTATTTCAGATTTACTGTATCCAAGCTCAATGGAAAAAGAAAGCGCAAGAAATCAAACACTGGAGCAACTCCACGAGCGACGCAAGCAAGTCGTGCGGCTGCACAAGAAGGGCATCAAGATCATGCAAATCGTGGCGATGACGGGGCTGAGTTACCCCACAGTGCGTGCTGCAGTCGATTTGTTTGATGCGGGCGGCTGGAGCGCCATTCGACCAGCTTTGCGGGGGCGCGCCAGAGGCGATGGCCGGGTGCTCAGTGAAGCGCAAGAAGACGCCATCCAGCGCATGATCATCGACAAGCGCCCCGAGCAACTCAAGATGGACTTTCATCTGTGGAGTCGCGCAGCCGTAGGCCAACTGATCGAGCAAGAATTTGGTATCAAACTGCAAGTGCGCAGCATTGGCAAATACCTCAAGCGCTGGGGCTTCACACCGCAAAAGCCCATCAAACGCGCCTACGAACAAAGCCCTGCGGCAGTGCAAGCTTGGTTGGAGGGCGAATACCCGGCCATAGAGCAGCGCGCCAGAGCTGAAGGGGCGGAAATTCACTGGGGAGACGAGACTGCGTTGGTCAACACGGATGTACGTGGCAGAAGCTTCGCCCCGGCGGGAAAAACACCGGTGGCTATGGCTGTTGGTGGCACCCGGCAGAAGCTCTCCATGATTGCAACGGTGACCAACCAGGGCAAGACGCGCTGGATGATCATTGACGAAGCGTTTGATGCCGACAAGCTCATTGAATTTTTGCAAGCCTTGATCAAGGATGCGGGCAAAAAAGTCTTCCTGATTCTGGACAATTTGCGTGTGCACCACAGCAAACTGGTGAAGGCGTGGGTGGCCGAACACAAAGACGAACTTGAGTTGTTCTACCTGCCCAGCTACAGCCCGCAACTCAACCCCGAGGAGCGGCTCAACGCCGACTTGAAGCAGGAGATTGGCAAGCGGGTGCCAATCAAAACCGAAGCCAAATTACGCGAGGCTGCGAACGAGCATATGGCGATGCTGGAGCAAAATCCTGAGCGCGTTATGGGCTACTTCCAGGATCGCCGGGTTCGCTATGCGGCTTGAGACTTCTCAGGGCCGGAGCAATA
>NKIK01000005.1 GCA_002256115.1 Burkholderiales bacterium PBB3 | reverse complement strand
CTCGCACCCGCTTCTTCGTTGCATCGTCCATCGCTCGCTTGACCATGTCTCGTATCTCCAAACAACCCGTTCAGGATATAACGCATGAGATAGCGATTGGTTGTCATGAATTATGAAAAGATCAATAGCTTTTGCTAGGCCGCCCCGTCTTCAGGCTGGGCACCGCTTTGAGCGCGACCAGAAAGCCCGTGTCCGCCATAGCGGCTAGCGCCTTGATACCCGCGCGCAATAGCTCGGTCTTTTTGACAGGCCGGTCCAACTTGGCGGCGCGCAGTTTTAGTTCATCAATCACCGCGTATTCGGCCTTGGGCATGGTCATGCTGTCACGAACCATCTTGGGCTTTTTAGCCTTAGGTGCCTTCACCACCTTGGGGAGCTTTACGGCCTTGACGACTTTGACTTTGGCCGGTGCCTTAGCAACTGCCTTTTTGGCAGTAGCTTTGGCCAGAGGTTTTACCGGGGCAACTGCTGGCGCTTTTGCAGCCACTTTCCGCTTGGCGCTAGGTTTGACAGAGGGCTTGGCCGCAACTTTAGCGGGCACGCCTTCTGCTTTTGCGGGTGTACTGGCTGCCGCAGGGGCGGCTGCAGTCACTGAGGCTTTTACGGCTGGCTTGGAGGTCTGTGCAATGGCGGTGGATTTTTCAACGGCGTTCATGGGGTTCCTTTTTTAAACGGTATATATAGTTTATATCGTTATACAAATTGTGTCTAGAAGTTGTTGCCCTTGCCTGTTGCCTGCTTGGGTTTGACCCTGGGGGTGTAGTAGCGTGATGTTGCCGTACTGCACCAGCTACACGGTGGACGGTTGTGCACATCCGCCGTTTAGGCCGTGGATAGTGCGGGAGCAGCTTCTCTTTTAGGAGCAAGTTTCTTGACGACCACGCAATAGCAGCAGTTTTTTCAGGGTGCTTTTGGGTGTGGGCAATGCATGAGAAAACGCTAGCGACAGGTCATAGCCGTGTTGCGAATCACCATCTACGGCTTGACCAACGTGCGTGAAGAACTCAGTTCGTTCAGCATCTGAAATTTGAATATCAAAAGCCAATGCCGGGAAGTCTTCACCCACTTCTCTCGAAATTCGTAAGTTGTCGATGCGACTCCAAGGCACTTGCAACCAGTGTTCTTGCGCGGGTGGCGTGAGTCCGAGCTGTATCGGAGAGTTGGTGGGAAAAAATAATCCTGACTCGTTGGCGATGAAACTAACTGTCCTATTCCACGGCCGTGACCAAACTGAAAGTGCCAGCATGCTGGGTGTCAATATCGGCACCAGTAGTTGGACAGGCAATGGCAAGACCGTCCAATCTTTTAACGAGAGAAGCATGACAAGGAGTGCGGCAAAACCAAAGACTCCGCGGAAAACACCGACAAGCCAAAGAGGCGTCCCATACACCAGCGCAGAGCGGCTAATAGCTGGGGGAAGCAGGTGAATTCGATTCATTGAATGAATGTTAAGAATAGTGTCGTGGCGTACACCGTGGACGACTACAAAGTCGCGGCGTTGCACCCTAGCTTCAATCGCAGAAGGGATCGGTATTGTTGTCGTGAATAGTGTCTGCCATGTGAAAAACTGCTTGACCACCATTTCCCTGTGAACTGCAAATTTGATGCCTCATTCGTCATATTCGGCGCGTATCCTGAATCGACTCAAGCAGCAACGTAGCCTGGAGATTTTCATGACGGTTAGAAGCCACTTCAGTACAACTTGGTTTGACCCCGCGACATTTAAACCTCATGGAACCATAGAGTCCAAGATTGAAGGAAACCTCTTCATTCAAGAGGCAACTGGGCCGTTTAATAAAGAAATTTTGCTGGCTATGGACTCTGTGCATGCCAAAGCGCGCCAAGTACTCGTATCCAACGGCCCGTGGGGAGGGCTATTTATCTTTAAAAACAGTGCATTGGCCTCGCCTGAAATGTTGGATGGGCTGAAGAAGTATCTGGTGACTCAGGTTGCGCGCAATAACGCATCCATTGCGACGGGGTTGGTTCTCCCGCGAAGCGTGGAGGGGGCTTCTTTGATGACGCCGCACTATCTGCGAGCGTGGAGAGACGCGGGGATTGTTTGCGAGGCCTTTGAGGATGTTTTGGACGCTCACCACTGGATTTCTTCGCAGTTGAGCACTGCCTTGCGCCTGAGCCGAGGTGATGACCCGCCTAGTCCCATTGTCTGAGTATTGGTACCACTCCGTTAAGATCAAGTCATGTATCCGTTTGCTACCAATGTGTTGTTTGTGTCCCGAGAAAATGCTGGGCGCAGTTTGTTAGCCGAAGCGTGCCTGCGTCACCTTGGAAGGGGGAAATTCAAGGCCTACTCCTGCGGCGTTCCTGGTTTGATTGCAAACAGTCCCAGCCATTGGTCCTTGCTGGCGTTGCAGACGGCTGGGATGCCAAGTTCAGATTTGCATTGCAAGTCATGGAGCGAGTTCACAAAGAGCGGCGCTCCCAGAATGGATTTTGTTATTTCGCTAGATGCAGAAACCCTCTACGACCACCCTATGTGGCCTGGCCAGCCAGAAACCGCTTTGTGGAGTTACCCGCCATTGGTCACCGTAAATCCAGGGTATGCAGAGTTTGGCTTGGCCGCAGTGCACACATTGGTATCTTTGCGGCGCCGTATTGAACTCTTGATCAGTTTGCACAGCAAGAGTCGTGTGCACTCTGATCTTCGGCACGACCTACGCGATTTGGCACATCTTTAAAACCGCTACGCCGTCTAAGCGGAGTTCAATGCGGCAACTCAGCGGAAGACGCGTAGTAGAGTTTTTTGGCCGGTGTGAGGAATGTCGTTTCTGAAGGTCCGTAGCGCCGTCTTTCAGAGGGTAGCTTTTGTCGGCCTGCGTTCAGAATATCCAATGCCGATTGAAGTCGGCGCACGTCTTCATCTTCCTCACCGTACCGGGTCGCCAGTTTCTCAACGACACGTTGTAGTTTGTCCGTTTTCTTACCCATCAATGACCTCCGGTATCAACAGATTTCAAGACCCACCCTCAAAGCGAAGTGGCAATCAATTCTGCGGCTAAGCAGAAGAAAAAGCAAAGGCTAGTTCGCTACCGGTGCGCTGCTTTGCGCGTCCAGCACTTTCAACAGATTTCCCGGCTGTTTCAATTCCAGCGTCAACTCCTTGGCGGATTCAATATCTTGGGCCGACATGGATGCCGCCAGGCCATTGCGATTGGCAGCGGCCTTGTTCTCCCGCGAGGGATCACTGATGGCGGACAGGTTGAAGAGTGCGTAGGCCAGCACGCGGTTGGCCGGAATGCCGCGCCCGGTGGTGAACATCGTGCCCAGGTTGTTTTGCGCCGACGCATGGCCGTTTGCTGCGGCCAGGCGGTACCACTTCACCGCTTCTTTAAAGTCTTGCTGCACGCCGTAGCCCCGTGAATAGGCCAGCGCCATGTTGTACTGGCCGTTGGCATCACCCTGTTCTGCAGCGCGCAGGTACCAGCGCATCGCTTCGGCCTTGTCTTGGGGCAGGCCCACGCCATTCATGTACGCAACCCCCAGATTGATTTGGGCTGCGGCATAGCCTTGCTCAGCGGCCAGGCGGTACCACTTCGTGGCTTCTTTGTAGTCCTGCTTGACGCCTACGCCGTCTTCCACCATCAGGCCCAGATAGTTCTGGGCTGCGGCGCTTCCTTTGTCGGCGGCCAGGCGGTACCACTTTGCGGCCTCTTTGTAGTCTTGGGCTACGCCATTGCCTTTTTCGTATAGGAGCCCGAGGTTGGTATGGGCTTCGATGTGGCCTTGCTGGGCTTCTATGCGGTACAGCTTCAATGCGCTGGCGTAATCACCACGGGCCTGGGCGGCTACGGCTTCCGGAAAACTGGCCAGTGCAGGGGTTGGGATCAGGCTGGTAAAGATTCCGATAGCCAGGATTGCCGCTTGTAACGTTGGTTTCACTTCTAGTCTTTCCAAGGATCACGTACACAATTGTCTGCAGTGGATTTGTCCGCATTGCGGCAATGTACCAAATATGCCTTTTAGCCCATGGATAGTGCGGGAGTAGCTCCTAAATTCATAGCGACTCCGTTGTTTTCGCGCTGTGCCATGGCGCGACATGAGCAAACTCAAAGACGAAACAACTCCACACAGGCTTTACTCATCCGGCTTGAATATCAGGAGATCACCGGGCTGGCAGTTCAAATATTCACAGATGCGCTGCAAAGTGTCAAAGCGAACGCCCTTAACTTTGCCTTGCTTGAGCAGAGACAGATTCGCCTCGGTGATGCCGATGTATTCGGCTAGGTCTTTTGACTTGGCTTTGCGCTCGGCCAGGATGACGTCGAGCTTGACGATGATGGGCATGGTTTGACTAAGCCCTAGACAATCTGGGCGTTTTCATCGGCGATTTCGATGGCGCGGCTCATGACATGTGCGATCTGCCAAACAATGCCGGCAAACAGCAGCATTAGCAAATGCTGTGCTCCCAGTGCCACGGCCATTGACCGTTGGCCTTCCGGCGCACCCCAGGTTAGCAGCACAGTCATTAACGGGGGTGCCACGAGTCCCGTCAAACTAGACACCAACAATCCGGCTGCAAATCCCCGAAGATGAATGACGGTACCCAGGCTAAAAGTTTCGCCCCGCACAAAACCCATAAAGCATTGGCGGGCGCGGAGTAGGCCATAAGACATGCAACAAACCGGCAACATGCCAATGCTGAATGCAACTGCTGTCTGCCAAACGCCCATCTGTGGTCCTGGCAGGCCTGCAGTCGACGGAAGACGTACCCCCAATTGAGCCAACAAAGCCTCGGGTGAGGCGGCCCAGAGCCCATAAAACGCAGCGGCTGGCAGAACGAGTGCCAGCACCAGACAAGTCAGTGCGAGAAGCCAGTTAAGTTGCTGGCTTGCATCGGCGCGGCGTTTAGGAATTGTTTTCATTCTGTCACTTGAAAAAATGAGTTGCCTCAAAAAATTGTTGTTTAACAATAAGTATTTGCTCTAAAACATTTATTTTACGCAACAGAGGCACTGTACGAAACCGAAAGTCTTACGTCAGTCCGATGACTACGCGAAGAAGGCGCGCTGGGCTGCCCGGCGCCAAATTTTTGCAGTGGTGTTTTTGGCTGCCATTGCGCGGCGCAAGAGGGTTGCGCCGCACATTGCCATCCAACTGATTGCAGGTGCAGGTGCAGGTCACGATCTCACACTGGTGCAGGCAGACACCTAGGCAAGGCCCGTAGGTCCACTTGCGCCAGTCAAAACGGGAACGTCAAAGTTTTTGGTGTATATTTCTGTAAAACAATAATAAATTACTTTAATACATTCATTTAATGAGGAAATCTTTGTGAATTCACACTTCAACAATACGGACACTCAAGCCGGAGGGCGAAGGTTTTCACTCGCCGTGAAGGTCGTTAGCCTGGCCCTCTTGGGGTTGACTGGGTGTGCTGGCAAAACCTTGCAACACACCTTTTACGACGGTGTTCGCTCCACCGCCGAGCAATGCCAACTCACGCGCAAGCCCACTGACCCGGCGTGCGTTTCACTATCGGATTACCGCCAATACGAAAAAGAACGCGCTCGAGAAAAAGGTATGGCTGGCCTGGAATCGAGTCCGCAAGGAAAGATGTCCCCACCATGAGAGCCATCTTCGCTTTGTTGGGCATCGCCTTGATGGCTGGATGCGGCGGCGTCGGTTCAGGCAGCACTCCGGGCGTCAGCCCGCTTGTTTGCAAATCGGCCGTTTCTTATGCTGGACCACCCCGACATGCCGCACTGCCCGCCAATAGCTTCCCGATGCCGGCCCGTGGCGATACCTCGGGCAGTGTGCTTCCCGCTGATCTCCGGGCATTGCTGGACCAGCGCGTGCAGGACATCTTGGTGCAGACGGGCGCACCTGCTATGACGGTGGCACTGACATTGCCCGGCCTGGGTCAGTGGACAACAACCCAGGGGGTGGCGCGTGCTCAGCCACCAGAGCCCACCAGCGAGGCAACTCTGTTTTATTGGGGCAGTGTCGCGAAATCCCTGACCGCCGTGCTGGTGTTGCAGTTGGTTGAAGAGGGCAAACTTCGGCTGGACGACCGTCTGGCCCGCTGGTATCCGCAAATTCCACAAGCTGAGCACATCACCCTCGAACACTTGTTGACGCACACCAGTGGGCTAGCTACCAATGCGCTGATCTCTCCAGGGCAGATCGTGCAGTCATCCGCTGAACGGGTGGCTGCAGCTGCCAGAACTCCGAGTGTCTTTTGCCCAGGCGCGGGTGCGAGCTATTCCAACACAGGTTACGAGATGCTGGCTTTGATCGTGGAGGCCGTGACACAACAGCCATTTCATCAGGCCATGCAAAGCCGCATTGCTGAACCACTTGGATTGCAGTACTTGCGGGCATTGCGGCCCGGCGAGGAGCAGCCCGCTGGACTGGCAACACCGCACAAGGCACGCGAACCGCAGACTGATCCAGGTGCTTGGTCGCGCTTGGGCTCCGGTAATGTAGTAGCCACCGCCAATGACATGCTGACCGTCTGGCAAGCGCTACTGTCAGGTCGCCTGCTTGCACCCGCCACCGTTCAACGCCAATGGGCTCAGCTGTACCCCCTTCAAACAGATGCGGTGGCACCTGGAAATCAAGGGACTATGTGGGTCGGACAAGGAGTCATGCTGACCGAGTGGACTGACGAGCAGGGCCGTACTCGACCCTGGCTCAGCCATCTCGGTGGCATACCCACCGCGAATGCTGTGGTGCTGTATGACCCTGTGGCAAATGCTTTCGTGTCGGTTGCCGTGAATAACGAGGTGTCTTCCACAGCAGTGGCCAATGCGTTGCTCAAAGTCGTAATGACTTGGCGAGCTGCGCGCTGATCAATGCGCGCCCCGTTCAATTTTTGAGCGCTCCAGTCTGTAGCGTTCGAGTACTTTCAAGCCAGTGTGAATTTCAATGCTGGCGCTGGCGCTGGCGCTTGTCATAGGCGCGTTGCGCAAACGACCACACCATGCGTGATGCGTCTGGCCCTTGCGGGTCAGAGAAAGCCTGCGTCGCGGCACCACCGCTCCAGGCGTGCCCGAGCCCGGCTACCTCTGCCAGGCTGGCAACGACGCGGGTGCCCAGTTTCCAGTCCTGGATCGTCATCACATAGCGTGCGCCGCGCTGCACCGCGCGAGGCGCTGTTTCGCGCGCGCCCAGGGCTGTGGCCCAGCGGCGCACGGTCAACTCGCCATTGGCCGGTGCCACCACCGTGTCCCGCGTACCCTGAATCACCAACAGCGGTGGCCACAGGGACGGCTGCTGGGCTGCGTGGAGCGCCTGCTTGGGGCTGCGGCCACGCATGGCAGCCAATGCCGAGGCGGTGGAGTCTGCCATGCCCGGCCCCACCCCCGAATGCAGGGCCAGTGCCAGAAAGCGCGCGGGGTCCTGCAGTGCCACCAGAGCGGCCATGCTGGCACCTGCCGACATGCCTGCCAGCACGATGCGTCCTGTGTCGATGGGGTACTTCGCGCACACCTGGTCCAGCACCGCAAGGATGCTGCTGGCTTCTTTTTGGGCGCGGCCAGAGCGCGTGTCAAACCAATTCCAGCAGGCGTGCGCATTGGCAAAGCGATCTTGTTCGGGGTAGAGCACCACGAACCCGGCAGATTGGGCCAGTTGGTTCATGCGGGTGCTGGCAGCAAAGCCGCGCGCGTCTTGGTTGCAGCCGTGCAGCATCACCACCAGGGCCAAGCCCTGCGCAGGGATGTGTGCTGCGGTTTGAAACAGGCAGTAGCGCCGAGCGCCAGCCGCACTGACGGCGGTGCCCGTACGCCAATGGCTGGCTTGCGGTGCGGTGCGTGTCACGGCACCCATTTGCCGCTTCAGCGCTTGCGTCCAAAAGCTGCTTACCGATCGTTTGCGCATAGGGCCAGTCGAACAACCACCCCCTCGGGGCTGGCGGTCCGTCTGAGCTGCTTAAGTTCTGAACCCCGTGCCCGTTGCGTCATGCGGCCTGGTGCCGTAGTAGGTGTGGATGTCTTTTGCCCAAGTAGGGTCTGACATATCGGGCCATTTGTCGGCGTCAAATCCGGGGGCGCTTTCCAGGCGTTCTTTTTGCACGTCCAGTGTGAATCGCTTGTTCACAGTGTCCAGAATCAAGGCGTTCCAAGGCACGGCAAAGAGCTTCTCGCCCATACCAAGGAAACCACCAAAGGAGAGCACGGCGTAGCTGACCTGTCCTGAGTGCACGTCCAGCATGATTTCCTTGATGTCTCCGAGGTCTTCGCCCTGCAGGTTGTAAACATCGTTGCCATTGAGCGTGTCGGCTCCCATCAGGCGGGGACCCGGCCCACCGCGGGTGTCGACTTTGTACATGCCGTAGTTGTCGCGTTCTTCGTAGTTCATTTGCAGTTCCATCCAATAAGTTGCCTGATCGCTTCACAGCAGCGCCACTGGTACAGGGCGCTTGGTGTGGACGATACGGATGGACTGAACTTGGGTCTGTTGGCTGGCACACATTCACCGCGCGGTATATGCCAAATAGGCCATTCAGGCCGTGGATAGTGCGGGAGCAGCTCCTAAACTAATAGCAGTTGACTGCAGCTCAGTGGCTGGTTGCAAGCTCGGCAAGCGGCTGCAGATCGGTCTCTGCGGCCTCAGGCAAGCCCAGGCCGCACCAGCCATCGTCAAACAGCGTATCCAGCAGAGTTTGCAGTTTCAAGAATTTCCAAAGCATGGCGACTCCTTCGGTGGTTTAGGCTTGGCTGCGCGCGCGCTGGCGGCGGGCGCGTTGCAGGGCGATCAATTCCACAAGCGCCCAGGCCAGGCAGGCTGGCACGGCCATGGTGCGGTAGAAGCTGGATTTGGCAAACATAGGTAGCCCCTTCTGTAATCTCGGCACAAGCGTATTCAGATTTGATGACAGTTTGATGGCGTGGTATGTGACATACAGGGGTATGCGCAAAGTGCTGGGGCTTAGAGCCGATGGCCCCTATGCTTGCGCGCCATGCAGCCCTCTGATATCCCCGAACTGATTGCCTTGGAGCGCATTCTGGAGCTGGCCGGGCCCCGTGTGCAATCGCGCGTGGTGCGCCGCGTAGAGTGGGGCGGCAGCAGCACGCTACCGGTCTACGCCATCACGCTGGGCAACCCCGACCCGCGCCTGCCAGCGGTGGGCTATTTTGGTGGCGTGCATGGCCTGGAGCGCATTGGCGCGGAGGTGGTCATTGCCTATTTGCACAGCCTGGTGATGCGCCTGCAATGGGACAGCACCTTGCACCACCAACTAGAACACTTGCGCATGGTCTTCATGCCCATCGTCAACCCCGGTGGCCTGGGGCTGGGCACACGGGCCAACCCGCAGGGCGTAGACCTGATGCGCAATGCGCCCGTGCAGGCCCAAGACCCCGTGCCTTTTTTGGTAGGCGGCCAGCGCTACAGCGCGCGCCTGCCCTGGTACCAGGGGGCGCTGCATGCCCCCATGGAGATTGAGAACCAGGCCGTGGCCGAGGTGGTGGCAGACGAGATGCTGCACCGCCCGCTAGCGCTATCGGTAGATTGCCACTCGGGCTTTGGTGCGACGGACCGCATCTGGTTTCCATTCGCCCACACCCGCGCACCCATTGCCCATTTGGCTGAGGTGCATGCCCTCAAAACCATCTTTGCGCAATCGCACAGCCACCACCGCTATATTTTTGAGCCGCAAAGCCTGCAGTACCTGGCGCATGGCGATGTGTGGGACCACCTGTATCTGGAGGCCTGCCAGCGCGGCAGTGGTGTTTTCTTGCCGCTCACGCTGGAAATGGGCTCCTGGCTGTGGGTGAAGAAAAACCCGCGCCAGCTGTTTTCGCGGCATGGTATTTTTAACCCGCTGATAGAACACCGCCAGCAGCGCGTGTTGCGCCAGCACCAGCAGTTTTTGGATTTCTTGTCACGCGCGGCCAGCGGCCACCTGCGCTGGTTGCCGCAGGCCGAGCAGCGCGCCCAGCACCACGCGCAGGCGCTGCAGGCTTGGTACTAGACACGCCATGAAGCTCCCTGCCACTCAGCCCAAACCTGCAGCGGTAACGCAATGGATCTTTTTGCGCGGCTTGGTGCGCGAGAGCGGGCACTGGGGTGCCTTTGTGCCGTTTTTTGAATGTCAGGTGCCGGGCGCGCGGGTGCATGCCCTGGACCTGCCGGGCAACGGCGCGCTGTACACCCACACCAGCCCCATGAACTTGAAGGCCATGGTCGAGTCTTGCCGACAACAACTGCGCAGCGCGGGCCTAGCTCCGCCGTATGCAGTGCTGGCACTGTCTATGGGTGCCATGGTGGCCGTGCAGTGGGCGCATGACTACCCGCAGGAGCTAGAGCGCCAGGTGCTGGTCAACACCAGCATGCGCCCCTACAGCGCGTTTTATGAACGCCTGCGGCCCCGCAATTGGGCTACCGTGGCCGACTTGCTGCTGCGCACCCTGCTGCGCCGCGCCAGCGGGCGGCAGTGGGAGGCCGCCGTGCTGCGCATGACCACCACTGGCCATCACCCGCAGACCCTGCAAGCCTGGCTGCTGCTGCGCATGGCCCACCCGGTGTCGGTGGCCAACGCCCTGCGCCAGCTGTGGGCGGCAGCCCGTTTCAAGGCCCCGGCGAGGCGGCCCCAGGTGCCAACCTTGCTGCTGGCCAGTAGCTGCGATGGTTTGGTATCCGTGCGCTGCTCGCGCGTGCTGGCGCATGTTTGGCAGGTGCCGCTGGTGGAGCATCCCCGCGCCGGGCATGACCTGGCCCTAGATGACCCGCAGTGGCTGGTGCAACAGATTTGTCAAAGCACTGTCACAGTGGGGTCACATCGGGCGGCTAGCCTTGGCCCCTAACCATGCAAGTCCACGCAATCACCCCGGTATCCATGGCGTCCAGCCCATTGGCGCATGTGATTGAGTCCGGGCAGTTGTACCCGGTGTTCCAGCCCATCGTGTCGATGGAGGCGGTGTCTCTGTTCGCCCATGAGGCCTTGATTCGCGGGCCAGTGGGCACGGCATTGCACACGCCCGACGCCCTGCTCAAAGCGGCCGCCCAAGAAGGTCTGGGCTACGAGCTGGAATACGCCTGCGTGGTGGCGGCCCTGAAAACCTGGGGGCAATTGCAAGCGCCGGGGCGCGTGTTCGTCAACATCAGCGCCAACGCGCTCACCCAGCTGTTTGAAGAGCGCGGCCCGCAAAACCTGCTAAGCCTGCTGCGCAACCTCAAAATTGTGCCGCGCATGCTGGTGCTAGAGATTACCGAGCACGAACGTGTGGCCGATATGGACCACCTGGCGGGCATCGTGCAGCGTATACGCTCCGTGGGCGTGGCGCTGGCGCTGGATGACTTTGGTGACGGACGTTCCAGTCTGCGTTTGTGGTCGCAACTGCGGCCCGAGTTTGTGAAGATTGACAAGTACTTCACCAAGGCCATCAGCGAGCACGCCGACAAGCTCAAGACCCTGCAAGCCCTGCAGCAAATTGCCAGCATCTTTGGCACAGAGCTGGTGGCCGAAGGCATAGAGACCGCCGAAGACCTGCGCGTGCTGCGTGATTTGGGCATCACGCTGGGGCAGGGTTACTTTTTGGGCCACCCCGATCGCCAGCCCACGCGCCACCTGGATGCCCAGGCCTACCGCGTGCTGCGCGAGCGGCAAATTGCGGTGCTACCCGAACTCACCCGCGCCGTCACCCACGGGCAATTGCGCCATGTGGCGCTGCTGAATGCGCCCACAGTGACGAATGACACGAGCAACGACGCGCTGGCCGAGCTATTTTTAGCCCAGCCCGATCTGCATGCCGTCGCGGTGATGGACGCTGAGCGCCCGGTGGGCCTGATCAACCGCGCCCAGTTCATCAACCAGTACAGCAAGCTCTATTACCGCGAGGTCTGGGGACGCAAACCCTGCGTGGCGCATATCAATTACGAGCCGCGCCTCATTGAGCGCAACCACAGTGTGGATGACCTGATCGGCATCCTCACCTCCCAAGACCAGCGCTATCTGGCCGATGGTTTTATCGTCACAGAGAACGGCCGCTACGTGGGCCTAGGCACCGGAGAGCAACTGGTGCGCTCAGTCACCGAGACGCGCATCGAGGCCGCCCGCCACGCCAATCCGCTGACCTTTTTGCCGGGCAATATCCCCATCAGCCAGCACATGGAGCGGCTGCTGCGCAAGCAGGCGCGCTTTGTGGCCTGCTATGCCGATCTGAACCACTTCAAGCCGTTTAACGACTATTACGGCTACTGGCGCGGCGACGAGATGATCCGCCTGCTGGCCCGCATTGCGCTGGAGCACTGCGACCCGCAATTTGACTTTTTGGGCCATGTGGGCGGCGACGATTTCATCGTGCTATTCCAAAGCCCCGATTGGCGTGAGCGCTGCGAGCGTTTGGTGCAAGAGTTCAACACCCGGTCGCTGGCGCTGTTTGATGACGCGGCGCGGGAGGCCGGTGGCATTCAGGCTGAAGACCGGCAAGGTGTGGAGCGCTTCTTCCCGTGCACCACGCTGTCGGTGGGCGCGGTGGTCATAGAGGCCGGCCGCTTTACCCGGCCGGAAGAGGTAGCCAACTTGGCCGCGCGTGCCAAACACGATGCCAAGCTGGCGGGGCTGGGGGTGTTTGAGCGGGTGGCGGAGCGGCCTGTAGCGGCCAGCGTGACTGAAGCCACTGAGGACTTAAGCTGAAGAGATTGCGAACCAAATCGGCCATTCAGCCCGTGGATAGTGCGGGAGCAGCTCCTGAATTTGTAGCATATTGGTTGAAAATTCAACGTTCCAACGCCACCCCCCGAGTCACTCGCCCCACAGCGCATGCAGGGGTACCGCCCACAACTGTTCTCCAAAGCGCAGCACCTGTTCTCCGGTGTAAAGCACCAGCCCCACAAACGGTGCCTTTTTTTGCAACATGCGTTCACGAAACCACAGCAAGTGTTTGAAGCTCTCTAGCCCCACAGCCGAGCCAGCTTTCACTTCGATACCCACTGTCATACCGTCGGGGGCTTCTATGACGAAGTCGATTTCACGCTGTTCTCTGTCGCGGTAATGGCTTAGGTGGCAGGGTTCGTCTTGCGCCTCCAGTTGCGCCGCCAGTTGCGTATACACAAAGCCTTCTACCAATTTGCCGCTTAAGTCAGCATCCAGACGTACCTTGTCAAATTGCCAACGCAAAACGCTGGCCGCTAGGCCGGTGTCGGTCATGAACAGTTTGTCCTGCTTGCTGACGCGGTCGTAGTCAGTCTTGGCCCAGGGCCGCACGCGCTCTACTAAAAACAGGGTTTGTAGCGCATTGATATACGTCTCCAGGGTCGGGCGGGACACAGCCAACTGCCCACCAATGGCACTCACATCCATCAGCTTGCCTGACCAGGCTGATAGCACTTCGAGCAACTTGCGCATGCTGTCTTTGCGGCGGATATGGGCAATGTCTTGCAGGTCACGTGCCAGGAGCGCTGTCACGTAGTCCTGGTGCCAGCGTCGAACGGCTTTGTCATTCATGGACTGTACTTCCGGGTAGCCGCCGCGCAGAGCCTGTAAGAGCACGGCGTCTTTGCCAGATACCGAGCTGTTGACGGCGCCAGGCGCTGACTGGAAGGCACTGGCCAAGCCCGCCCAATCTTCCCGCAATGCGCGGGCCAAAAACGTAGGGGGAACTCCGGCCAACTCGCCAGCGGCGAAGGGGCGCAGGCGTTGGTGCGCTACACGTCCAGCCAGTGACTCGTTCACGCCTGGGCTGGACTGAATGCGAGCCGAGCCGGTGAGCAAGAATCGTCCAGGAACGGGGTTTTCATCCACCTCTTTTTTGATGGCCTGCAGCAATTCGGGCGCGCGTTGAATTTCATCAATCACCATCAGACCAGCCCCGTGCGCCACAAAACCATGCGGGTCAGCGCGCGCTGCGGCTTGCAGTGCCACATCGTCCAGGGTGCGGTAAATCACTCCTGGCGATGGGGGGAGCGATTTGGCCAGCGTGGTTTTGCCGCACTGGCGTGCTCCTTCCAAAACAACCACCCGGCGCGTTTGCAGCGCCTCCAGAACACCTGGGGTCTGCCAGCGGGCGATGCCGTTTGGAGGCACCGTGGGTGTCGGAGTTGGCGGGGTGTTCATGGGTCGCGTTTATTAAAATTTAGATTCCGCTAATTTTAAAATTAAATAGTCGCGATTTTATAAATTCAATGAAGAATTTGTTTCAAACGGCTAGGTGCTCCGATATGCCCGACGACTAGGGAGTGGGGTACACGGTGATATCGACACATGCTTGGTCAGTCGTGTCGACAAATACGCGGGAGGAGAGCGGGAGGATGGCAAGCTGCCGATAGAAAAATGTGCCATTCCGGGCTTCCAGCCCGTGGATAGTGCGGGAGCAGCTCCTAAAAAAGGAGCAATCCCTAAAATTCAAGCCGCCGTAAACTCCAAAGCCCAAGGCGTTTTTTGCCACGCCAAGGACTCTTCCCGCAGCAAATGCGCCGACTGCGGGTAGGCCGCAGACCAGCCATTGCGGCAGGCCAGCACCCAACTGGTGGCGGCGGTGTTGGTGGCGCGCAGGCTCAGGCCTTTCATGTCGGGGTCACGCCGGGCGTGGCACAAGATCACGGCCAGGCGCAGCGCCATCAGCTGCAGGGCCATGCCCTGGTCGGCCAGCTCGGCTTCTATCTTGCGCAGCTTGCCCCGGTGGCCCAGCACCAGCAGGCTCAGGCGGTGCATTTCTGACAACGAGAATCCCATCGCGTCGGCGTGGTCCAGGATGTAGGCACCGTGCTTGTGATAGTCGCTGTGGCTGATGTGGCTGCCGATTTCATGCAGCTCGGCCGCCCAGCCCAGCTTGCGCAGCAGGCGCGCTGGGTCGGCCGCCCAGGCCGGGCTTTTGCCCAGGGCTTGGGTTAAGAGTTCGGTAGCCACCTTGCCCACGCGGGCACCGTGTGCGCCGTCCACATTGAACTTGTGTGCCAGGCGCTGCACGCTGTTGACGCGCAAATCGCCGGAGGATGCCGTGCTGCCCAAAAGATCGCAAATCAGACCATGGCGCAGGCCACCTGCCGCCTGGTGCAAATGGGTGATGCCCAGCAGCTTGAACACCGCGCGCATCACACTCACGCCGCCGCCAATAATGGCCTTGCGGTCTTCGCGCATGCCGGGCATGCGCAGCTTGTCTGCGTTTTGGGCGGATATCAGGCGCTCCAGCAGCCAGTCCAGTCCCTCTTGGGTGATGCTGCCCGCAGGCCAACCGGCAGCCACCAGCACATCGCTGATGGCGCCCACGGTGCCGGCCGAGCCATAGGCGGTGTTCCAGTGGTCGGGGTGGTAGGCGTCCAGCGCTTCATCCAGCACGGCGGTGGCGGCAATCTCCGCTATCTCAAACGACCGTTTGCTGAACTGGCCATCGGCAAAGTAGCGGGTCGACCAGGCAATACTGCCCACGCGAAAAGACTCCATTACCTTGGGTGTCAGGCCTTGGCCGAGGATCAGCTCGGTCGACCGGCCGCCAATGTCGATCACCAATCGGCGTTCATCGCTGGGCGGCAGCATATGGGCCACGCCCTGGTAAATCAGGCGCGCTTCTTCGCGGCCCGAGATCACGTCGATAGGAAAGCCCAACACCTCGGTGCCGCGTTTTAAAAAGATGTCACGGTTGCGCGCCTCGCGCAGCGTTTGGGTGGCCACGGCACGCACTTCACTGGGTTGAAAACCCGCCAAGCGCTCACCAAAGCGGGCCAGGCAATCCCAGCCAGCCTGCATGGCCTGGGGGGTCAGATTGCGGTCTTCGTCCAGGCCGCCGCCCTGGCGCACGGTTTCTTTCAGGTATTCGGTGCGGCGGAATTCGCCGTGTTCGACCCGCCCGATTTCAAGGCGAAAGCTGTTGGAGCCTAAATCAACAGCGGCGAGACGGTTTCCAGTGTGCATTGGCGTGTGGGGAGAAAAAAGCGGACGAGGCGAATTGCGCGCTGGAGCATAGCATTCGCGCTCTGCCACCCGGAGCGCGCGCTCCGCCTTATCCGAGTAGGCGGCCATCACTGGTAATCATGCTTTGGGTCACATAGGTGCCGCAGCGGCGCTTGCCTTCCAGATCGATGCGGAATCCGCCCAACTCCACAGAGCTGCGCCGCTGCAGACCGGTCAGCACGCTGGCGCGGCTGGGGGCGGCATCCAGCCCCTGCAGCGCATCAAAGGTATAGCGCGCCGACAGGTAGCCCGCCAGGCTGTGCGGCGTGGGTGGCTCGTCCAGGTAGCGGCCCATGGCCTCGCGGTAGCTGCGCACAATGGGCATTTGTGAGTTCACCATGGGGACCACCTGGGTCGCGATGACCGAGGCTTGCTTGGTGGTGCCGAGTTGGTTCAGCACCTGCAAATTGACATCCGACATGCCGACGATGTAGCGCTGCGCGGCCTGCTTACCAATGCCCTGGGTAAATTGCTGCATCTCGGGCGTTCCGCCCAAAAAGATCAAGATGCGCGGGCTGTCGGGCGAGAGCGTTTGCCCCAGCTTTTGCAGATCGGCCACCGGGCCAAAGTGGCTCAGCGTCATCTTCAGGTTGCGGGCGGTTTGCTCCATTTCATCGCGGTAGGTGGCAAATTCGGCTGGCGTGGCATACACCGCACCCAAAGAAGTCACCCCCATGACCGCCAGCGACTTCACGGCATGGTCAATCTGCGAGGTGCGCGATGCAAATATCGCAAACGTGTTGTCGCCCTTGGCGCTATCGGGCTGGTGCAGCCAGGGCGCAATGTGGGCCACATCGGGCAAATCCCGGCGCAGAATATCGCCCACTTGGCTGGCGGCCATGGCCCCCACGGTGCCAAACAGGGCCACGACATGGCTTTGATTCTTCAGGCTCTCTACGGCAGCGCGCAGGGCCACCGCGCTGCCATCCACCTCCAGTATCTGGTGCTGCACCGGCTTGCCGCGCAGGCCACCCTTGGCATTGATTTCTTGCCACGCGGTGCGTGAGCCTGCCAAAAAGTCTTTGGTAATGTCTATTTGCCCGGCTGAGGTGTCAGCAATCTGCACTACGGCGGGGTTGCGGCTACCGGCACCCGGTTGCGCCCAGGCGGGCAAAGCACCCAGCGCGGTGGTGGCTGCTGCGGTGGCCAGAAAGCTGCGACGGGAAGAACGAAGGGCGTGTGGCATGTGGATTCCAACCGGGAGTTTGGGTAATTGCTATTAAAAGAGGAGCTGCTCCCGCACTATCCACGGGCTGAAAGCATGATTTGACCCCTAAAACTACAAGGCCGACAGGGTTCAGCTGTCGGCCTGGTTCCGTGGGTCTGAACGCTTATTTCTTAGCCGGTGGCAGGAGCACGGCATCCACCACGTGCACTACGCCGTTGCTGGCGGTCACATTGGCTTTGGTGACGATGGCGCTTTCGCCCACTGTCACAAAATCACCGGCTTTGTTCAACTCCAGCTCAGCGCCGTTGACCGTTTTGACCTTGCCGTTTTTTACGTTGGCGGCCAATGTGGTGCCGGGCAGTACGTGGTAAGTCAACACGCCTTTGAGGGCCACCGGGTCTTTGCCCAGGGCTTCCATAGTTTTGGCAGGCACGGCCTTGAAGGCGTCATTGGTGGGGGCAAACACGGTGAAGGGGCCAGTGCCTTTGAGGGTCTCAGTCAGTCCGGCGGATTGCACCAAGCCGTTCAGTGTGCTCAGAGCAGGGTCGGCAGCGATGGTGTCCGCCACGCTCACGGGGCCCGACATCGTGGCGCAACCCGACATCAGTGTTAACAAAGCGGCAACGAGTGCCGTACGGCGGGTGGCAGAGGCGAAGGTGATGCTGAACGACATGGTGACTCCTGTTGAAAACCGCTAGCGTATGAAAGTCATGTGACAAAGTTGTGACAAAAGCGGTGGAATCTGCGGGGCGCGGGTGCTAGCGCCAAGAATTGCTTTTGACCGCGTGTTGTCATAAGGTTGTCACAAAACATTCTTAAAGTTCAGCCGTTACCCATTCAACAACCCGAGGAATCTCATGCGAATTACTTTCAAATTGCCGCTGCTGTCATTGGCCGTTGCGTCCACATTGGGCTTTGCTGGCCTGGTGGGTGCGCAAGAAATTACCGGTGCGGGTGCGTCATTCCCAGCGCCTATCTACTCCAAATGGGCGTCTGAGTACAACAAGGCCACCGGCGTCAAGGTGAACTACCAGTCCATCGGCTCCGGTGGTGGTATCAAGCAAATTGACTCCAAGACCGTCGATTTCGGCGCTTCTGATGCGCCGTTGACAGACGAAGTCTTGAAGACCAAGGGCCAAATGCAATTCCCCACCGTGCTGGGCGGCGTGGTGCCGGTTATCAACGTCAAGGGCATTGAGCCTGGCAGCCTGAGGTTGACCGGCCAGTTGTTGGGCGATATTTACCTGGGCAAGATTTCCCGCTGGAATGACCCTGCCATCAAGGCCCTGAACCCCACGTTGGCCCTGCCAGATGCTGCCATTGCCCAAGTGCGCCGCGCGGATGGTTCTGGCACCACCTTTATCTTCACCAACTACCTGAGCAAGGTCAACGCCGAGTGGAAGTCCAAAGTGGGTGAGGGCACTGCCGTGAACTGGCCTGTGGGCGCAGGCGGCAAGGGCAACGAAGGCGTGGCCGCGTTCGTATCGCGCCTGCCTAACTCCATGGGCTACGTGGAGTACTCCTACGTCAAGCAAAACAAGCTGAACTACGCTGTCATTCAAAACGCGGCTGGCAACTTTGTGAAGCCGGATGACGAGACCTTCAAGGCCGCCGCAGCTGGCGCTGATTGGAGCAAGTCCTTCTACCAAATCCTGACCAACCAGGCTGGCAAAGACGCTTGGCCCATTACCGGTGCGACGTTCATCTTGATGCACCTGAAGCAAGACAAGCCCGCCAATGCGACAGAAACCCTGAAGTTCTTCAACTGGGCCTACACCAACGGTGCCAAGTCGGCTACCGATCTGGACTACGTGCCTATGCCACCGGCAGTGGTCGCCACGATCCAAAAAGCCTGGGGTGAAATCAAAGACGCGTCTGGCAAGCCAGTGGCGTTCAAGTAATCCGGCGTTTCAAGCAGCCACTCAGGACGGGTAAAACACCATGTCATCTACACTTGTTGACGGTGTTTTTCCGTCCAACTCTGCCTTAAACCAGCCCGCACGCGCTATGTCTTATCCACCTCCCAAAAAGAAAGCCCGTTCGGGCCCCATGGCTGACCGAATCTTTGGTTGGGTTGCCAAGGGTGCAGCCTTGGGCACGCTGGCCTTGCTGTTGGCCATCTTGGTCACGCTCACCATGAGTGCCTGGCCTGCCATCCACAAGTATGGCTTCTCGTTTTTGACCAGCACGGTGTGGGATCCGGTTCAAGACGAATACGGCGGCCTGGTGATGATTTACGGCACCTTGGCCACATCCTTGATCGCGCTGCTGATTGCAGTGCCGGTGAGTTTTGGTATCGCGCTGTTTTTGACCGAGTTGTCACCCGCCTGGCTGAAGCGTCCTCTGGGCACGGCCATTGAGTTGTTGGCCGCGGTGCCTTCTATCGTCTACGGTATGTGGGGCTTGTTGGTGTTTGGCCCGGTGTTGGCCACCTATGTACAGCAGCCCTTGCAGGCAGCGTTCTCCGGCGTACCTTACCTGGGGGCCTTTGTTTCTGGCCCACCGGTGGGCATCGGTATTTTGTCGGCTGGCATTATTTTGGCGATCATGATCATTCCCTTTATCGCTGCGGTGATGCGGGATGTATTTGAAGTGACCCCCCCCTTGTTGAAAGAGTCGGCTTACGGCCTGGGAGCCACCACCTGGGAAGTGGTAAGCAAGGTGGTGTTGCCGTATACCAAGACCGGTGTGATCGGCGGCATCATGCTCGGGCTGGGTCGCGCCATTGGCGAAACCATGGCCGTCACTTTTGTGATCGGTAATTTCAACCAACTGGATTCGCTGAGCCTGTTTCAGGCTGCCAACAGCATCACCTCTGCCCTGGCCAATGAGTTTGCCGAAGCAGGCGAAGGCCTGCACCAGGCGGCGCTGATGTACCTGGGCTTGGTGCTTTTCTTTATTACCTTTGTGATTTTGTCTCTGTCCAAGTTGCTGCTCTCGCGACTGCGCAAGGCTGAAGGAACCAAAACATGAGCACCACAGCCGCAATGCACGCCGCGCGCGTCGCCAAATTTGCAGGACGCAAGCGCGTCAACCAACTTGCCACGCTGATGGCCCTGTCGGCCATGGCCTTTGGGCTGTTCTGGTTGTTCTGGATTCTGTGGGAAACCGTGTTGCTGGGCTTGGGCGGACTGAACTGGGCCACCTTCTCCCAAATGACACCACCCCCCAATGACGAAGGCGGTTTGGCCAACGCCATTTACGGCTCGTTTCTGATGGTGTTCTTGGCCGCTTGTGTGGGCACCCCCATCGGCGTGATGGCTGGTATCTATCTGGCTGAATTTGATACCAAGAGCATGTTGGCTTCGACCACCCGTTTTGTGAATGACATCTTGTTGTCGGCCCCCAGCATCGTGATTGGCCTGTTTGTGTACGCCGTGGTGGTGTCGCGCTTCAAGTCATTCTCGGGCTTTGCCGGTGTGGTCGCTCTGGCGCTGATTGTGATTCCGGTGGTGATTCGCACCACCGAGAACATGCTGCAACTGGTACCACCTGGTTTGCGCGAAGCTGCCTATGCACTCGGTGCACCCAAGTGGAAGGTCATCTTGAGCATCACCTTGAAGGCCGCGCGCGCGGGTGTCATTACCGGTGTGCTGCTGGCGGTGGCCCGTATCGCTGGTGAGACAGCGCCTCTGCTGTTCACCGCGCTGAGCAATCAGTTCTGGACCAGCAGCCTGGGCGAGCCCATGGCCAGCTTGCCAGTGACCATCTTCAAGTTTGCGATGAGCCCTTATGAGAATTGGCAAAAACTGGCCTGGGCCGGCGTTTTGATCATCACGACTTTTGTTCTCGTGCTCAACATCCTGGCCCGCGTGCTGACACGCAGCAAGCTGTAAATCACGCCCTAAACCGCACCTCTATTCATTTTTACTATGTTAAATACACCATCGGCGCCTACCAAGACCAAGATCTCGGTGAAGGATTTGAATTTTTACTACGGTAAGTTTCATGCGCTCAAAGGCATCAATCTGGAGATTCCAGAGAACAAGGTGACGGCCTTTATTGGCCCCTCGGGCTGCGGTAAATCTACGCTGCTGCGCGTGTTCAACCGCATGTTTGAGCTCTACCCCGAGCAGCGCGCAGAAGGCCAGATCTTGCTGGACGGTGAAAACATCTTGACCAGTAAAGAAGACGTGGCGCTGTTACGCGCCAAGGTCGGCATGGTGTTCCAAAAACCCACACCGTTTCCTATGTCCATTTTTGACAACATCGCCTTCGGTGTGAAGTTGTTTGAATCCCTGAACGCCACCGATATGGAAGAGCGCGTGGAGTGGGCCTTGCGCAAATCCGCGCTCTGGGGCGAAGTGAAAGACAAGCTGCACCAAAGCGGCTCCAGCCTGTCGGGCGGACAGCAGCAGCGCCTGTGCATTGCCCGCGGCATTGCCATCAAGCCTGAGGTGTTGTTGCTGGATGAGCCGTGCTCGGCCTTGGACCCTATCTCTACCGCTAAAGTGGAAGAGCTGATTGTGGAATTGAAGAGTGACTACACGGTCGTGATCGTGACCCACAATATGCAACAGGCCGCGCGCTGCAGCGACAACACGGCCTATATGTACCTGGGCGACTTGATTGAGTTCGGGCCGACCGAACAGATGTTTTTCAAGCCCACGCGCAAAGAAACAGAAGACTACATCACCGGCCGTTTCGGTTAATTCAGGGAGAAAACAAAAATGTCCGACAAACACTTATCCACCCAGTTCGATAGCGAACTGACCTCGGTTTCTGCCCAAGTGATGGAGCTGGGCGGTTTGGTTGAATCCCAAATCCGCCAGGCGATTTATGCGCTGTCGCAGTTCAGTGTCGAAGTGGCGAATGAAGTCAGCGCCAACGAAGCGCGTGTGAACGCCATGGAGATCGAGATCGACCGCGATCTGTCCTCCATCATTGCGCGCCGCCAGCCCACAGCGCGCGATTTGCGCCTCTTGATTGCGATCTCCAAAACCACGGCCAATCTGGAGCGCGTGGGCGACGAGGCCGAGAAAATCGCCCGCATGGTGCGCTCCATCATCCAAAGCGGCTCACCGCGTTCCTTGCCGTCGCTAGAGCTGCGCATTGCCGCCGATTTGGCCTCGGGTTTGTTGAACAAAGCCCTGGATGCTTTTGCGCGCCTGGACATTACGGCGGCCGTGGCCATCCTGAAAGAGGACGACCTGATCGATGCGGAGTTTGATGGCTTTGTGCGCAAGCTCATCACCTACATGATGGAAGACCCACGCATGATTTCGCCTAGCCTGGATTTGCTGTTCCTGGCCAAAGCGATTGAGCGCATTGGCGACCACGCCAAGAATATTGCCGAGTTCATTATTTACGTGGTCAAAGGCGAAGACGTGCGCCACTCGACCATGGAAAAAATCGAACAGGTGGTGAGATGAGCCCCCACGCTCTGCACTGTGTGTCATCGCTGTCGCCTGAGGGGGCCTCATGAGAAACATGCCTGCCGTTCTGGTGGTGGAAGATGAGTCGGCGATTGCCGAGCTGATCGCCGTCAACCTGCGTCACAACGGTTTTCGTCCCACCTGGGCGATGGACAGCGTCAGCGCCCAGCTTGAAATTGATGCCGCCTTGCCCGATTTGATTCTGCTGGACTGGATGCTGCCCGGTGAGAGTGGCCTGGTGCTGGCGAAGCGCTGGCGCGACAATCCGCGCACCAAGGAAATCCCCATCATCATGCTGACTGCGCGCGGCGATGAATCGGACCGCGTGGCGGGGCTGGATGCGGGTGCGGATGACTACATTGCCAAACCGTTCTCCACCAAAGAGCTGCTGGCGCGCGTGCGTGCTGTGCTGCGCCGCCGTGTGCCTGAGCAAGCGGGTGAGAGCATCACCATCGGTACCCTGGTGCTAGACCCGTCCACCCACCGCGTGTCGTTTGATGCCAAGCCGCTGAAGCTGGGGCCTACAGAGTTCAAACTGCTGCACTACCTGATGGGGCATGCCGAGCGCGTGCACAGCCGCTCGCAGTTGCTGGACAAGGTCTGGGGTGACCATGTTTACATCGAAGAGCGTACGGTGGACGTGCACGTCAAGCGACTGCGCGAGGCATTAGACGCCGCAGGCACCATGGTCGAGACTGTTCGGGGTGCGGGCTACCGCTTGACCGCGAAACCCATTGTTCCTGTGGCCGATAAAGCCCATGCCTGAGCGGGCCGTCTGAGCGATGGCTTGGCGCATTTTTACGCTGTGTGTGTGCCAGTTGTTGGCCGCAGCGTTGGCTTGGTATCTCGCCCCGTTTGGGCAGTTGTGGACCGACCTGCTGGTGGGAGCCTTGCTGGGGGGCTATACCTGGTTTTTGCTGGATGCCGTGCGGGGTACCCGTTTGTTGCGTTGGTTGCGCGATGGTGGGGCAGACGACATTCGCTTGGGCAACGGCCTGTGGGGTGAGGTCTATGACCGTATTCGCCGTACCGTGCGTGCCAAAGACCGATTGGCCCAGGAGAGCAATGGTCGCCTGAGCGATTTTTTGGCTGCCTTACAGGCTTCGCCCAACGGCGTGGTGCTGATGGATGTGCAAGGGCGCATTGAGTGGTTCAACGAGACCGCCTGTACCCACTTCGGCTTTGACGCCAAGCGCGACATGCTGCAGCACTTCGGTAATTTGGTGCGTGATCCCTCGTTTGCCGCCTACTACGCCGCCCGTAATTTCCATGAAGACGTGATCATGCCGGGGCGGCACAGCACCACGACCAAGCCGGTCCAGTTGTCTGTGCATATTCATCCCTACGGCGAGGGGCGCAGTCTTTTGCTGTCGCAGGACATTACTGCGGTGGAGCAGGCCGAGGCCATGCGCCGTGACTTTGTGGCCAATGTCTCTCATGAAATTCGCACACCCCTGACGGTGTTGGCGGGCTTTGTAGAGACCCTGCAAACGCTGCCATTGAATGAACAAGAGCGAACCCGTTATTTGGGCTTGATGTCGCAGCAAGCCAGCCGCATGCAGACGCTGGTGAGTGACCTGCTGACCCTCTCCAAGCTGGAGGGCAGCCCCTTGCCTTCGGCTCAAGATTGGGTGCCCGTGGCGGGCTTGATGGAGCAGTGCGCGCAAGAGGCCCATGAGCTTTCCAGCATCTTGAATCAACAGCAGCATGACCTGCAATTTACGGGCTTGGCAGGTGTGGACATCGCGGGTTCGGCTGCAGAGCTGTACAGCGCAATCTCCAATCTGACGGGCAACGCGATTCGGTATACGCCCGCTGAAAAACGCATTGAAGTGCGCTGGACTTTGCGTGACGATGGCGCTGTCGTGCTGAGCGTGAAAGACCACGGCCAGGGCATAGCACCAGAGCACTTACCACGGCTGACCGAACGCTTTTACCGGGTCGACCGCAGCCGTTCGCGTGATACGGGTGGCACCGGCCTGGGCCTGGCCATCGTCAAACACGTGGCCCAGCGCCATGGGGCGGAGCTATCGATAGAGAGCGTGCCTGGTCAGGGCTCTACCTTTTCCATCACCTTTCCGGCGAGCCGCGTGCGCCATGCGCCAATGGCTTTGGCTGCATAAGATTAGCGGCGTTTAAAGACATAGACGTTCAAAGACCCATCCGCAGGGTGCTCTGCCAGCGTCTTTTGCGACCATTGCTCTGGCGCAAGCCCCGCAGGTACTTCGTTGTCGGGTCCGGGTTCGGCTATCAGCCAAGGGCAAGACTCGGCTCCGAGCAGGGGCCGCAGTTGCAGCTGGCCGTAAAACTGGAAGGCTGCAATCTGCCCCTGGCTTAAGCCGAGTGTTTGCACACAGCCCGGAGCATCCAGCAGGGGCAGCGTGCGCTGTACCAGTGCCTTGTAACTCTGCGCGTAGTTCAGCAGCGGCATCCACAGCGTCATCAACAGCAGCCAGCACATGGCGGCACCGCCTGCGGGTAGCACCAGACTTTTCCAGATTGCCGCGCGGTGGCGGCCCACACGCCATTTCACCAACCAGGCCCAGACCAGGGTGGCGACCAATGCCACGGCAAATACAGGCGAAGAGAAGCTGGGTGTGAAGCCAGGTGCCAGTCGTGCGACGTTGGCCGCAGGCTGTGCGGGCACGCCGGTTTGCATGGCGATCCACACCACCCAAATGATGATTCCGCAGCCCGAGAAAAACAGCAACGTGAACCAGTCGATCAGTGCGGCAACGGAGCGCTGCAGTGTAGGCAACGCAAACGCAGCCAGGGCCGCCAGCGGCGGCAAAGACAGCAGCAAGGTGCGGTCAGATGAACCTGTGAAGATGGTGGCAACCAGCGGCACCAGCACAAACCAGGTGGGCAAAGCCACGTGGCGGCTGATTTGCCAATTAAAGAGGTGGTGGCGCCAGCGCCAGATGGTCCAGGCTGCCAAAGGCAGGGTGGGCCAGGTGAACCAGATCAACAGTTGTGCAATGCCATTCCATTGGGACAGCGTGGCCCGCGGCATGGCAATCATCCAGCGCCATTGGTCGTAGTAGAAAGCGACGGCTGAGACTGCCAGGGTGAGCACAAACAGCGCGGCACTCTCCAGGCGGATGGCCTTGGATGCGCGGGTGTCCGTGCTCTCGGTAGATTGGTCCAAAGCATGTACCAGTGCACCGCCCACTCCCAGCAGACACGCCAAAGCAGGCGCACCCGACAGTGCCAGGCCAGTAACGCCCAAACCTGCAGCGATGGCCGGGCCAAGTCGTCGGTACGGCAGGGCGCTGATGCCATAGAACAGCAAAGCCACGAAGCCCAGTTGCGCAACGGCTGGCGTGGTTTCATGGGAGAGTTGCGCCAGCCCCAGGCTGGCGATGAAAGCCAATAGCCCGGCATCCGCCATGGCGCGCGCATAGTCGGTGGGCAGTGCTTCACCGCCAAAAGCAAATGCTACGGGCTGCGCGCGCGGCGTGCGCCCTAAGTAATAAGTGCCGTACCAGGTGGTGATCAGCGCCAACGCCAGAAACAAGCCAAACGGCAAGCGCACGGCAAAGTCGGCAGGCATCCAGCTGGGTGCTACCTGCATGGCCCATGCGCCTATCCAATACGGCAGGAGTGCAGGGTGCTCGGGCGCTGCACCCATCAGTGTGGGCTGCAGCCAGCGGGCGGTGCCGTGTGCCAGCTCTGCCATGTAGCCCAGAGCGGCCATGTCGGCGCTCTTCCAGGCGTCGCGCCCCAAAAAGCCCGGCAGCACATAGGCAATGCAGAACAGTAGCAAAGCCATGCGCGGAAGACGCCGAACCGCGGATTGGGCAACGATGGCAGGGGTGGGACTATTCACAAGCTGGCAAATTCAACAAAGCGAAATCAAAAGGGCGAAAAAAAGGCAGCTCCGAAATCCGGGCTGCCTTCTGGGTGTGTTTCAGGTATGAACCTGAAACCCCGCTTATGCGGCTGGTGCGGCTTCGGTCTTGACAGCAGTCTTGCCGAAACGGTTGCGGAAGCGCTCCACGCGGCCACCCATGTTGTCCACGGATTTTTGTGTACCGGTGTAGAAAGGATGCGACTCGCTGGTGGTGTCCAGCTTGTACAAAGGCAGCTTGCGGCCGTCCTCCATGTCGATCATTTCCTTGGTGTTAGCGCAAGAACGTGTCACGAACTTGAATCCGTTGGACATGTCCTGGAAGCAAACTTCGCGGTAATTGGGGTGAATTCCTGCTTTCATATCTTCTCCATCAGTTGCGAGAGCCGCGCCAGCCAATCCAGCGTACTTGTCGCGAAACCCAAGATTATAGCCTTTTTTGCCGATGGGCTTCTAGTTACCCGCCCCGACGCATCATGTCAAAGAACTCGCTGTTGTTCTTCGTTGCGCGCATTTGCTTCAAAACCATCTCCATGGACTCGATCTCGTCCATGTTGTAGAGGAACTGGCGCAGGATGCGGGTCTTTTGCAGGATTTCGGGTTGCAATAGCAACTCTTCGCGGCGGGTACCGCTGCGGTTGAGCTGGATGGAGGGGAACACGCGTTTTTCGTACAAACGGCGGTCCAGGTGGATTTCGGAGTTGCCGGTGCCCTTGAATTCTTCAAAGATCACTTCGTCCATACGGCTGCCGGTATCCACCAGCGCCGTCGCGATGATGGTCAGCGAACCGCCTTCTTCCACATTGCGGGCCGCACCCAGGAAGCGCTTGGGGCGTTGCAGCGCGTTGGAGTCCACACCACCGGTCAAGACCTTGCCGGAGGAGGGCACGACGTTGTTGTAAGCGCGGGCCAGACGGGTGATCGAGTCCAGCAGGATGACCACGTCTTTTTTGAGTTCAACCAAACGCTTGGCGCGCTCGATCACCATTTCGGCTACGTGCACGTGGCGGGCGGCGGGTTCGTCAAAAGTGGAGGCAATCACCTCGCCCTTGACGGTGCGCTGCATTTCGGTCACTTCTTCGGGGCGCTCATCGATCAGTAGCACCATCAGGTAGCTATCGGGGTAGTTAGCCGAAATGGCGTGTGCAATGTGCTGCATCATCACCGTCTTGCCGCTCTTGGGCTGTGCCACGATCAGTGCGCGCTGGCCCTTGCCGATGGGGGCAATGATGTCGATGACACGGCCGGTGATGTTTTCTTCACCCTTGATGTCCTGTTCCAGCTTCATCTGCACCTTGGGGAACAGCGGTGTCAAGTTTTCAAACATGACCTTGTGCTTATTGCTCTCAGGTGAGTCGCCGTTGACCGAATCCAGCTTATTCAGGGCAAAGTAGCGCTCGCCGTCTTTGGGCGTACGCACTTCGCCTTCAATCATGTCACCCGTGTGCAGATTGAAGCGGCGCACTTGGCTGGGGCTGATGTAGATATCGTCCGTGCTGGCCGTGTAGCTGGTGTCCGGGCTGCGCAAGAAGCCAAAACCATCGGGCAGAATTTCCAGCACGCCGTCGGCAATGATTTGCTCACCGGTACGCGCACGCTTTTTGATAATGGCAAACATCAGCTCTTGCTTGCGCATGCGGCCGGTGTTTTCGATCTCAAGTTCTTCCGCCTGCTTCAAGACTTCGGAGACGTGCAGGGCTTTGAGTTCGTTTAAGTGCATGGAGATGGTCCCGGTGGGGGAATTGACCGAAAAGGAATCGGAATGAAGAAGAAGTCAGGGGGAAGGGGGAGCAGCGCGTTTGTAACTTGCTGCGGTGTTCTTGACCGGCGTCTTTGGCCGGATCATGGAACCGGCACTTGGGAAAGCCAGCGAACAGTTTTTATTATGACAGGAAAAAATGACCGTGAAGCGGTGTCACGGTCACGCGGTCGAAATCAGGCCAATTGCTGATCGATAAAGGCAATGAGTTGCGACTTGCTCAAGGCACCTACTTTGGTAGCGGCCAATTGACCATCACGGAACAGCATCAGCGTGGGGATACCGCGGATACCGAACTTGGCCGGAATTTCACGGTTCTCATCGACATTCATTTTGACGATATTGAGCTTGCCTTCGTAGGCTGCAGAGACCTCGTCCAGAATGGGCGCGATCATTTTGCAAGGGCCGCACCATTCAGCCCAGTAGTCGACCAAAACCGGGTTCGCCGACTGCAGCACCGCAGTTTCAAAAGTAGTATCGGTGACGTGTGTAATGAGTGCGCTGGCCATGTTTTTTCCTTTGAGAGTTTGCGATACCGCTAAAGTTGCGGCATTGTGACAGAAACCAAGCCCCAACCTGCCAGCCCTGAGGCTATCGCCGACATAGTTAAAACTGATCCCCATGCGGGCGCAGTCGGCCACTTGGCCGCGTTTGCCTACGCCGCCAGCCACCCTGCAATGGCCCTGTGGTTGCAGCCCGAAACCGGTGTTTTGGCGCGCATTGCGGGCTGCTTGCGTGCCACGGGCGCGCACCCGGCGCGCGCTGTGGTGCTCTTGCCGTATGCGCAATTGCTGCCCCTGGTCAATCGTTTGTGGGTGCAGCAGTACCCGGATTCCTTTGTGCCACGGTTTGAGACCACCATGAACTGGCGCAGCGCGCTGGCCCCCGGTGCCTGGCACAGCATGGACATTCGCTTTGACATGGCCTTGGATCTGCTGACCGCCCAAAGCTTGCTGGCTGCGGCGGGGCTGGGCGCACAGCAGGAGTCTCTGGCTGGGCTGCTGGTGCAGTCCGCCTACCAATTGGCACCCTTGGCCGCCGCCTGCGTACCTGCGCACCGGGATGCATGGGCCCAGGATGCGCGGCGACACGCCGTGGTGGGCATGGAATCCCCCGCCTTGCAAATGGAAGCGGCGCTGGCGCGCATTGCCGTCGAATGGGTGCTGGTGTCAGGCTATGCCAGTGATGTGTTTTTAGGCGATGCATTTGCGGACGTGGATCTGCTGATCGTGATGCAAGGTTTGACGGCCGAACCCTTGGTGCAAGGTCTGCAGCAAGTGTGGGGCGAACGCTTGGTCTGCCTGGACCTGGCACCCGCGCTGGACGCGGCTGTGCCTAGCGCGGTGCACAGCAGCCCGGCCAAGCTGCATGCTTGCCAGGATGGAGAGGACGAAGCCCAACGCACCGTAGCCTGCGTCTTGCGCCATATCGAAGTCGGCCGCTACCCCTTGGCCCTGGTGTCTACGGACCGCGCCCTGACCCGCCGTGTGCGCTGCGTGCTGGACGGTTTTGGGGTGCAAATGCGGGATGAGACCGGCTGGAAGCTGTCCACCAGCGCGGCGGCGGCGCAGTTGATGGCCTTGCTACAGGCGGGCACTTGGAATGCATCCACAGACAGCGTGCTGAACTGGCTCAAGCAGGCTCCCGCCTACGCGGATCGTTCGGACACACTAGAGGTCATTCTGCGCCGGGCGGGCATTCGCGAGTGGCGCGAGCCCGCCTTGCGCAAGCTGACGCAAGACGATGAAGCCGCAGCAGCGGTGGTGCAAAGCGTGGATGCTTGGCGGCAGAGCTGCAAAACCTCTATGCCACTCTTGGATTGGATAGCGCTATTGCGCCTGGGCTTGCAGACCAGCGGCCAATGGGAGCCTCTGGTGGCGGACGGCCCGGGTGCCAAAGTTCTGGCGGTGTTGCGTTTGCAGCCGGATGTGCAGGACGACAATTCTGAGGGTGAAGCCCTGGCGCAGGCATCCGGGGCCGGGCGGAAACTTGACCTGGCTGCTTTCACCCACTGGGTCAATCAGGTGCTGGAGGCGGCCAGCTACCAGCCGGACTACCCCGCGCAAGAACAGGTGGTCATCCTTCCCATGAGTCAGATGCTTGGGCGGCCGTTTGCTGCCGTGGTTTTGGCCGGTTGCGATGAGGTGCGGCTTAACCCCTCTGCCGAGCCCCCTGGTGCCTGGACTGCGGCGCAGCGTGCGGCTTTGGGTTTGCCCTCTCGGGCCACGCTAGAGGCGGCTTTTCGCGCCGCCTGGATGCATGCCTTGCAAACCCCCGTGGTGGATGTGGTGTGGCGCACCAGCGATGACGCGGGCGAGAGCCTGATGCCCAGCGTGCTGGTGCAATTGCTGCAGTGGGGCGGCAACCCGCAGCAGGCACCTGAGCCGCGTGAACTACGCACTCTGCTGGCTGCCCCTTTGGCACGACCGCTGCCAGTGGGCAATGCCCTGCCGCTGCGCCAATGGTCGGCCAGTGCCTACGAGGATTTACGCCAATGCCCGTATCGATTTTTTGCACTGCGGCAACTCGGCCTGCGCGAGGCGGATGAACTGGACAGCGAGTTGGACAAACGCGACTTCGGCGTCTGGCTGCACGAGGTGCTGAGTCGTTTCCATCAGCGCTTGGCGACCAGCCCGGTAGACGGCTTGGCGCAGCAACGCGCTTTGCTGGAGGCCACCAGCCAGGCGGTCAGCGCGGAAATGGCACTGGCGGAAGGCGAGTTTTTGCCGTTTGCCGCCAGCTGGCCTGCCGTGCGCGAAGGCTACCTGCGATGGATGCAAGAGCATGACGCGAGATCGGCCCGCTTTACGTCCGCCGAAACAAGCCACACCCAGCGGCTGGGGAGTTTGCAACTGGTGGGTCGCATTGACCGCACCGATACCCTGGCCGATGGGCAGGTGCTGGTGGTGGACTACAAAACCGAACCTCTGGCCAAAACCCGCGCCCGCGTGAAAGAGCCTTTGGAAGACACCCAAATGGCGTTTTATGCCGCCTTGCTGCCTCACGACACGGTGCGGGGCATGTATGTCAATGTGGGTGAAAAAGACGGTACGAAAGGCTGTGAACAGATGGAATTGGTGGATGCCCGCGATGCGCTGATTGAGGGCCTGATGGCCGATGTGGCGGCGATTGCCGGTGGCGCAGCCCTGCCGGCTTTGGGCGAGGGCGTGGCCTGTGATTTTTGCGACGCGCGCGGTTTATGCCGCAAGGATTTCTGGGTATGAAAAGCCCCCACGGTCGCCCATTGCATGTGGCTCCCTGCCCCCCGAGGGGGCCGCATTTTTTCTTGGGACGGCCCGGCGAAAAAACACTATGACACTATGAACCTGGCAGCCTACGAACACAACGGCCAACTGGTAGAGCGCAGGCATTTTTACGCCGTGGCCTGCGACCCGCAGCGCAGTGTGGCGGTGGAGGCCTGCGCCGGTGCGGGCAAGACCTGGATGCTGGTCTCGCGAATACTGCGCGCCCTGCTGGCAGGTAGCCAGCCGCAGGAAATTTTGGCCATTACCTTTACCAAAAAAGCCGCCGGAGAAATGCGTCAGCGCCTGCAACATTGGCTGCTGCAATTTGCATATGCTACCGATGCGCAGTTGCGCCAAGAGCTGCTAGACCGGGGCTTTAAAACCGAACCCACTGCCGCCGACATCGCCGCGCTGCGGGGCTTGCACTTGCAGCTACTACAAGGCGGCAGGCCGGTGCAGATTCGCACCTTTCACAGCTGGTTTGCCGCGCTATTGCGCAGTGCGCCCATGGCGGTGTTGCAAGACTTGGGGCTGCCCACGCAATACGAGCTGCTTGAGAACGATGCCCGCGCCGTGCCCCTGGTGTGGCGCAGATTTCAGAGCCGCGTGGCCCAAGACCCAGCGGCCAAGGCCGACTACCTGCAGGCGGTAGCCACCCACGGCCGCCACCAGACGCATAAAGCGCTGGAAGCTGCATTGGGTAAGCGGGTGGAGTTTGCGCTGGCCGATGCGCAGGGCGTGGTCGACGCATCGGTAGAGCCTTTTGCGCTGCAGTACCCTGACTTCGCCGACCTGGCGGAACCCGCACTGCGCCTGCAAGCCGACGGGCCGCAAACGCTGCTGTGGCAGGCCGCCAAGCTTTTGGGTGCCAGCACGCTGGTGACTTGTACCCAGGCGGCCAGCGCGCTGGAGCGTGGTTTGACCGACCAGCAGCCTGCTGCCATCACCGAGGCCTTGCTGACGCAAAAAGGCACGCCGCGCAAGCTCAGTGAAAAGCTGGTGGGGATTGAGGTCGTGCGGCAAGCCCAGGCCCTGGTGATGGACGTGGCGGCTGCGGAACACCAGCACCAGGCTTGGCTGCACCACCAGCGCCTGGCGCGCTTGGCGCGGGGGCTGGTGGAAGACTTTGCCGCTCTCAAGCGCGAGCGCGGCTGGATCGACATGGGCGACCTGGAGCGCGCGGCGCTGACGCTGATGTCCGACACCGTGCTCAGTGGCTGGGTGCAAGAGCGGCTGGATGCGCAGGTGCGCCACTTGCTGATTGACGAATTTCAAGACACCAACCCCCTGCAGTGGCAGACCCTGCGTGCCTGGCTGGATGGCTATACCGGTGCCGGGCAGGCCCCCAGCGTTTTCATTGTGGGCGACCCTAAGCAAAGCATTTACCGCTTCCGCCGTGCAGAGCCGCAGGTGTTCCAGGCCGCCAAGGCCTTTGTGGCCGAGGGTTTGGGCGGCGACTTGCTGAGCTGCGACCACACCCGGCGCAATGCACCCGTGGTGGTCGACCTGGTCAATACCGTCATGCTCAGTGCGCAGGCTGCGGGCCAATTTGACGGCTACCGCGCCCACACCACCGAGTCGCGCCAGGCTGGGCAGTGCTTCAAACTCCCGCGCTTGTTGCGGGAGCGCGCTGCCGCCCAAGACGATGCTTCGAATGACTCTGAGCCCGTGGGCTGGCGCAATTCACTCACCACGCCCCGGCGCGAGCCCGAGGAAACCCGTAAGGCATTGGAGTGTCAACAGGCCGCCCGCTGGCTAATGCAACAACTGCGTGCGCCGGGCGCCACGCTGGTACCCCAAGACATCATGGTCCTGGCCCGCAAGCGCGAGCGCCTGGGACTGATGCAGGCCGAGCTGGCGGCGCTGGGCATTGCCGCCCAGCAGCCAGAAAAAGCCGATTTGATGGACTGCCCCGAAGTTCAGGATGTGGTGGCCTTGCTCGACGTGCTGGTGTCCGCGACGCATGACCTGTCATTGGCGCGGGCTTTGAAATCACCGTTGTTTTCGGTGCAAGACGATGACTTGGTGGCTTTGGCGCTGGCGGTGCGAGCGCACAGGGAACGGGCACATGAGCAAGGGGGCGGCTCAACCGAGCCGGGCGTGCAAAAAAAGACCCCAGCACCGAGCTGGTACGCCGTACTGCAAAACACCCCGCAGTTGAGCCCCGCTTTGACGCAGGCGGCGCAAACCCTGGCGCAGTGGCGCGTGTGCTTGCGCGACTTGCCACCCCACGATGCCTTAAGTGCCATCTACCAGCAGGGCGATGTGTTGGCCAAGTTTGCCGTGCAAGCGCCAGCCCCGCGGCGTGCGGCGGTGGTGGCCAATTTACAGGCTGTGCTGAGTGCGGCGCTGCAGGTGGATGGTGCGCGCTACTTAAGCGCCTATACCTTGGTGCGGGCCCTGCGTGCGGGCGGCATCGCGGCCCCGGTGCGGGCCGAGACCCAGGCGGTGCGCCTGCTCACCGTGCACGGGGCCAAGGGCCTGGAAGCCCCCTTGGTGCTGCTGCTGGATACCGATGGCGAAGCGCCCAAACCCGAGACCATGGGCGTGCTGGTGCAGTGGCCGGGTGAAGCCGCCTATCCGCAGCGCTTTGCATTTGTGGCCAGCGAATCGCGCCCCAGTGCCTGCTTGGGGCCTGCTTTGGCGCAAGAGCTGGCGGCGCGTCAGCGCGAAGAACTCAATGGCCTGTATGTGGCCCTGACCCGAACCCAAACCACGTTGGTGGTTTCCAGCATGGAGCCGCACAGCGGGGCTGAGGCCAGCTGGTGGCAGCGCCTGGAGCCTGCCTTGCAGGATGCGCCCTGGGCGGATGCTTTGGCCTCTGATGATTCGGTCACGGCGGGTGCTTCCCCCGGTGAGAAAGATACCCCAGAGGCCATTTTTCAGTTACTTTCATTGCCCCAATTGGCACTTCAGCCCGTGGATAGTGCGGGAGCAGCTCCTAAATTAGTAGCAAAGCCCGAAACACCAGAATCCCGCATCGGCCAGGCCATGCACCGGCTTTTGGAGTGGGTGGTGCCCCAGGCCGGGTTCGTGGGTTTTGGGGGCTGGTCTGCACTGCAGCGCGCCCAGTTGGCCACGCAGTTTGCGCTGGAGCCCGCCCAATTGGCACAGGCCGTGCAGGCTGCCACGGGCATTGCCGCAGGGCAGGGGGCCTGGGTCTGGGATCTGAACCAACTGGCCTGGCACGCCAATGAAGTACCGCTGAATTGGCAGGGGCGCTTGCTGAGAATAGACCGTCTGGTACAACACCAGGCCACCTCCGAATGGTGGGTGCTGGATTTCAAGTCCAATGCGCGGCCGCTGGCCGAGCCTGATTTGTGCGCCCAACTAGCCCAATACCGGCTCGCAGTGGCCCATCTGTATCCCGCATCTCGGGTCCGCGCTGCCTTTTTAACGCCCCAGGGCCAACTCTTTGAATTGATGAACGAATGAATACCAAGCTGCCAACGACCCCTGCCGCAACGCCGGACGCATCTGATGCGTCTGCCCTCGCCCCTGCGGCTTTGCCGGTGATCGCGGTGATTGGCGCGGGCCCCGCCGGTCTGATGGCCGCCCAAGTGCTGGCCCGCGCAGGCCAGGCGGTGCATGTTTTTGATGCCATGCCTTCGGTCGGGCGCAAGTTCCTATTGGCGGGCAAAGGTGGGCTGAATTTGACGCACTCGGAAGCTGCAGACCGGTTTGCGGGCCGCTACGGCGCGCGACGCACGGCCATTGAGTCGCTGTTACAAAGCTTCAGCCCCGATGACTTGCGCGCCTGGGCGCAGAGCCTGGGGGTGGAGACCTTTGTGGGCTCATCGGGCCGCATTTTCCCGACGGACATGAAATCCGCGCCGCTCTTGCGCGCCTGGCTACAAAGCCTGCGCCACCCCAGCACGGGCGCTGGCGTGCGCTTTCATATGCGCCACCGCTGGACAGGGTGGGCTGGGGGCGGCTCGGCGCGCCAGGCGGACGGTAACCACCGGCTGTGCTTTGACACCCCGCAGGGGCCGACCGAAGTGCTAGCCAGTGCGGTCGTATTGGCGCTGGGCGGTGGCAGTTGGGCGCGTCTGGGTTCGAACGGCGCGTGGGTGCCGCTGCTGGCGCAACAGGGTGTTGCCGTGGCTCCGCTGTTGCCTTCCAACTGTGGTTTTGATGTGGAGCCAGGCTGGACCGCGTTTTTTGCCAGCCGCTTTGCAGGCCAAGCCTTCAAGTCGGTGGCCATTTCATTCACCAACACCCAGGGCGTGTCATTCAGCCGCAAAGGTGAGTTTGTGGCTACCGCGGGTGGCATCGAGGGCAGCCTGGTGTATGCCGCCTCTAGCCTGCTACGCGATGAAATCATCCGCACAGGGCACGCCACTTTGCAACTCGATTTGTTACCCGATATGTCGGCCGAGCGCGTGCTGGCTGAGGTGCAGCACCCGCGCGGCTCGCGCTCGCTGTCCAGCCACTTAAAAAGCCGCCTGAATCTGGACGGCATCAAATCTGCCTTACTGCACGAATTGCTACCTAAGGAAGATTTTTTGGACGGCCCCAAGCTGGCCGCTGCCATCAAAAGCCTGCCACTCCGTTTGGCCGCAGCCCGCCCACTGGACGAGGCCATCAGCAGTGCCGGAGGTGTGTTATTTGAGGTGCTAACCCCCGACCTGATGCTGGAGCAACTGCCGGGCGTGTTTTGTGCCGGTGAGATGCTGGACTGGGAAGCTCCCACGGGCGGCTATTTGCTGCAGGCCTGCTTTGCCAGTGGCCATAGGGCGGCACAGGGCGTGTTGCGCTACCAGGAAAAGTCGTAGAACCTACCGCTTTACCGCTTTACCGCATAACCGCTTAGGTGCCAAATCTGCCGTTCAGGCCGTGGATAGTGCGGGAGAAGCTACTTTATTGATAGCAAATAGCTGCCGTCACCTGCCAGGGATTTGCTCCAAAAGCGCCAGGAATCGCCCTGCGTTTAGCTGGCGTTGCGGCGCATCTCGCGCAGCATGAAGAGGTAAAGGCTCTCCACCTTCTCACGTGCCCAGGGGGTTTTGCGCAAAAACTTCAGGCTGGAATTGACACTGGGGTCTAGCGTAAAACAGCGAATGGGGATTTGTTCGGCCAGCGCGGCCCAGCCGTAATAGGCTTCCAGCTCTTCCACAATCGACTGCAAAGTTTTGCCATGCAAAGGGTTGCGTGGCTGGCCTGCTGGTGGGGGAGACGATGGCGTAGACATCTGAAAGAAAAGAAGGGGGGGTGACGAGCCTTGACCCCGGCACTAGCTCCACAGTTAGGGCTGCTTGGTTCCCCACCTGACCCGGTTGGCCGCTTTACTATGCGGGAAGGCCCGTCACTGCGGATTGTACCCAATCGCGGCGGTCAATTTGACGCCTCAGCTCAATACCCCAGGCTTGGTGGTGCCGGGTGAAAAGCGGTAGCCATTGCGCCCGGCAGCCTTGGTCTCGTACATGGCCTTGTCGGCGTTGGCCATCAGGGTCGTGGCATTGGTGCCGTTGTGCGGGTACTGGCTGATGCCCACGCTGTACCCCACCTGAAATTCCTGGCCCGCCCATTGCATGGGTGAGCGCAGGTTGTCCAGCAGTTTTTCGGCGATGGTGACTATTTGTTCGCGGCTGCTGGGGTTGTCCAGCAGGATCACAAATTCATCCCCACCCATGCGCGCCACGGTGTCGGCCCTGCGGGTGATGGATGCCAAGCGCTTGGCGGTAATTTGCAGCACTGTGTCGCCAGCCTCGTGGCCCCAGCGGTCATTGATGGTTTTGAACTTGTCCACATCAATAAAAAGCAGCGCAAAACGCTCACCGGTGCGCTCAGCCCGTGCCAGCGCATGTTCCAGCCGGTCTTGAAACAGGCGCCGATTGGGCAGTCCGGTCAACACATCGTGCCCGGCCAAATGCTCCAGCTGTTGGCGGCTGTGCTGCAGCTCACTGAGCTGGTGTTTGATCTGGTCTTGCATTTTCTTGAAGCTTTGGGCCAGCAGACCGATTTCGTCTTTGCGCGAGACGGGCAGGCCGACCACGGGTTCGTCGTTGGCCAGGTTGCGCGCTGCGGCACTCACGGCATTGATAGGCCGGGTGACTGCCCGCGCCACCAAGACGGCCAGCAAGCCGCAGGCCACAAAAAAAGCCACCACAATTTGCAGAATGGCCACGCCCAAATGGTGACTCTGCGCCAGCACGGTTTTCAGAGGCTGCGCCAAACCGAGGATCAGGCGGTTCTCACTATTGGGGACTTGCACGGTGGTCGTCGTAAACGTGGCAACCAGCGGCACCTGGTTCTCATCGACGGCGCTGGACTCCACCGTCATGGACTGGGCATTGCCGTCGATCAAAGTACTGGTTTCCGGGAACTCTTCTTGCACCAGCACCCGTCGGCCTTTGTCAAAGCCAAAGGTTTTGCTGGCATCCGGGTGAATCAAATAGTCGCCTTTGGCATTCGTGAGGTACAGGCCAAATTCGGCGGGCAAATCGGCTTTGAGCAAGGCAAAGGTGGCGTTCAGGTCGACGTTGATGACCACCAAGCCCAGCGTCTGCGACTTCTGGTTGGTCACCGGGGTGGCCAACAGCACCGTGGGCTGGTCCTGCCCCGAATGGGCACCGCGCTCGTGGTTGATGACGATGCGCGACAAAAAGGTTTTGCCCCCCGGCAGCTTGAGGGTGTCGGAGACGTAGGGGTAATGCCCCTTCTCCTGCAAGTCATCGCCCACTACATGCAGCAACTGATCACCATCCCGGTCGATGCGCACCCGCTCCAGGCCATTCTCGGCGGCCGAAATCAGGCGTATCTGGAAGTAGCTGGGGTTGGTCTGCATGACCTTCTCAAATAGCGTGGCCAGCTGGCTCTCGCTCGTAGCCCCTGCGCCCTCTAGTGCCGCAATGGCCGAAGGGTGCGTGGCCAAAATTTGCAAATTGCGTGAGACCTCTTGGCGGCCCTGGGCCAGCCGCCTGGCCAGCACCTGGTTGGATGTCAACAACTCGTTGCGGGCCGCCTGCACCAGCAGCTCGCGGCTCACGTTGTAGGCATAAAAGCCGGTCAGGCCAGACGCCAAAATGCCGACTGCCGCCAAAAGCAGGGCCAGTTTGGCGGCAATGCCAAATTTCATGGGGCCAAGACCTTGCTGGCGCGGTCGCCAGCCAAAATGCGCTCCCACAGCAAACTGCGGCGTGGCGCGCTTTCCACCGGTTCGAGCCACTTCAGCCGGTCTTGGGGGCGCATATTGGGTGCCGCAGCCACCGTGTTGGCCAGCCCTTGCCGCTTGACCAGGGCGTTGCTGGGCTCGGGCTCCAGAAAATAATCGATCCACGCGGCAGCTAAACCTTTGTTTTTTGCCCCGCGGGTAATCACCCAACAATCCAGCCAGGCCAGGGCACCTTCCTGGGGAATGGCGTATCCAACATCGACCCCCGCCGCCTTGAGCAGTTGCAATTGCTGGGACCCATAGTTGGCAAACAGCAAAGCGGCTTGCTTGCGTTTGAACAGGTCGACGGATTCTTCTGGCTGGCTATAAAAGCCCATGGCGTTGCGGCGCAGCTCTATCAGGCGATTCACCGCGGTAGGCCACTCGGACTCTTTCAGTTGAAAGGGGTTGGGATCTTTGAGGCTTTGCGCCGCCAGCGTGAAATTGTGAGAAGCGCCGTTGTACAGCAAGACCTTGCCCCGGTAGCGCGGGTCCCACAGCGCTTGAATGGAAACGGGCGGCTCCTTGATCTGCTGGCGGTCATAGATCAAACCCATTTCCGCAAAGGTATACGGCACGGCGTAGACCTTGCCGTCCTTAACAATACCGGGTATGCCGTTCAGATTACGAAACCGGGGCAATTGTTTGGCCAGATTCGGCACCTGGGCCGTATCAATGGGCACCACCAGCGCATTGGCGATATAGCGCTGCAACTCTGCGGTGTTGACGGCAAAGACATCGAAGTCTTGCGACTGGTTGCCGTTGATGCGTTGCCACAGCGTGTCATCCGAATCAATGAAGGTGACCTCCACTTTCGCACCCGTGCGCTGCTCAAATACCTTGACCAGATCCGGGTCGGCATAGCCCGGCCAGGTCAGAACCCGCAAGACTTCTCCACCCACCGCCGCCACAGGCAGCACCAGCGCCAGGACACATCCTAGAACCTGGAGACGCCAGCGGTGGAGAAACTGGGGCACGGTAGTGTCTTATGGGCGAAAAAGTGAAGTCTTCAGTTTATCGCAGCATGCTGCGGGCTAAGCCACGATTTGGGTGCGCCGTTGCAACCAATCCAAGGCATCGCCCTGAAGCAGCGGGCTCAGGCGCTCCAGCACGGTGGCGTGGTAGGCGTTGATCCAATGAATCTCGTCAGCGTTCAACATGCTGCGCTCAATGCAGCTCATATCGATAGGGCACAGCGTCAAAGTCTCAAAGCCCAGCATCTTGCCGAAAGCGCCTTTCTCAGGCGTGTCCATGGCCACGTTCAGCACCAGGTTTTCAATCCGCACGCCCCAGTGGCCTTCGCGGTACAGGCCGGGTTCGATCGAGGTGATCATGCCGACTTCCATGGCGTGGTGTGGCTCAGGAATAGTTTTGCTGATGCTTTGTGGGCCTTCGTGCACATTCAGGTAGTAGCCCACGCCGTGGCCGGTGCCGTGGCCATAGTCCAGGCCCTCGGCCCACAGCGGTGCGCGGGCAATGGAGTCCAGGAAGGGCGAAGGCGTGCCCTCGGGGAACAAGGTGCGGGAGAGGCCAATGGTGCCCTTGAGCACGGCGGTGTAACCACGGCGTTGGCTGGCATTCACGGTGCCAATCGCCCAGGTGCGGGTGATGTCAGTGGTGCCGCCCAGGTACTGGCCGCCCGAGTCGATCAGCAGCAGGCCATCGCCTTTGATGGTGGCGTGCGATGCGTCGGTGGCGCGGTAGTGGGGCAGGGCGCCATTGGCGTTGAAGCCGGCAATGACCGGGAAGCTCAGGTCTTTGAAACCCGCGCGCTTACTGCGTGCTGCGCTGAGTTTGTCGGCCACATCAATTTCGGTCAGGGTTTGCGATTTCACGGCCTCTTCAAACCAGGCGTAAAACTCGCACATGGCCGCACCGTCTTCGCGCATAGCCTGACGCACAAATTCAGCCTCGGTAGCATTTTTGCGGCTCTTGAACAAAGTGCTGGGGTTGATGGCCTCGACCACCACCACGCTGGCACCCAGGTTCTGGCGCAGGCCGAAAGTGACGCGACGGGGGTCCACCAGCACGCGGGTGCCTGCTGGCACGGCGGACAGGGTCGCTGGCGCTTGGGCATAGGGCTTGACGGCTACGCCATCGGCAGCCAAGCGGGCGGTCAGGGCCGCGTCAATCTTGCCGTCAGCCACAAACAGCGTCGCGTCGTTGGCAGAGATCAACAGGTGCGAAATGAAGACCGGGTTGTAGCTCACATCCGCACCGCGCAAATTCAAAATCCATGCGATGTCATCCACGCTGGATACAAAGTGCAGGCTGCAGGTGTGCTGGGCCATGGCACCGCGCACCATTGCAAGCTTGTCGGCACGGGTTTGCGTGGCAAAAGGTGGCAGGTGTTCAAACACGGCGTTGGATGGAAGGCCAGGGCGATCGGCCCACACTTCGGCAAACACATCCACCTCGGTACGCAAGGTTGCGCCTACGGCAGTCAGCGTGGCGCGCAGGGCTTTTTCGGCGGCAAGACCCAGCACTTGGCCATCAACCAACACAACACCGCCTTGGCCAGCCTGGCGCGCCAGCCAGTCGTTGTGGTGGGTGGCCGCGCCGGTGGGGATTTTTTCTAGTCGGATGCCGGTGCCGCGCAGCTCGGCTTCGGCCTGGCTCCAGTAGCGGCTGTCGGCAAACAACACGGCTTCGTTCAGGCTCACCGCCAGCGTGCCCATAGAGCCGGTAAAGCCACTGGACCACTCACGCCCTTGCCAACGCTCTGGCAAATATTCAGACAAATGCGGATCACTGGATGGCACCAACACGGCCTGGGCCTGGTGGGCTTTCAGGGCATCGCGAATGCGTTCGATACGGAGCGTGACGGGGTGGGTGCGGGTGTCCATGGTGGTCCTTGTGGGGTGCGCTTGTCTGCTGTGGGGTGGGGCAGGCGCGGCGCGGGGCAGAGGGAAAGATCAGATTTTAGAGCTTTAAGGCAGTACTGTCGCCCGAAACCGAGTCCGGCTGGGGCAGGCTGCGGATACCGCGAATCACCGGATGCCGCCAACCCCAGAAGGCCAGCAGCAGCGCCGAGCAGCCGCCAAAGGCCAGCGCAGTTCGCAGGCCAAAGTGCTCGCCCAGGTAACCACCCAGCAGGGCACCAGGCCCAGCGGGTATCAAAATCAGCCAGCGCATGGTGCTGGTCATGCGGCCCAGCAAGGGCTCGGGCGTGACCGCCTGGCGCAGCGCCAGGAAGTTGATAAAGATCAACACCGCCCCTACGCCAAAGCACAGCAGCATAAAGACAAAAGACGCCACGCCCCAGGCATTGGCGGGTGCCAGCGCTAGTTGCAGCCAGCCCAAACCACACACGGCAAAGCCCAATGTCAGGCAGGGGCCGGGGCCAATCTTTTTAGAAATGCGATGGCCCAGCGTGCTGGCACCCACGGTGCCCACGCCCAGGCCGACGTAGCACAGGCCGACCTGGTTGGCGTTGAGCCCTAGCTCGCGCGTGGCAAACAAAATCTGCACCACCATGGCACTGTGGTGGCAGAGCTGCCACAGGCCCACGGCGGTGGCCAGTGACAGCAGCAGCCAGTGCTGGGCCACGAATTGCACGCCTTCTTTCAGATCGCGTCCAAAGTGCGCGTCGGCCTTGGGCTTGACGACCTCGACGATGCGCAGGCCGCGCAGAATCAGCACGCTGATCATCAGTAGAACGGCATCGGCCACCAGGGCCAGCGGTGCGCCCACCAGTTTGATCAACACACCGGCCACGCCAGGCCCGGCCACTTCTGCCCCCGAAGACGCCAGTGCGTTTTTGGCATGGGCTTCCACCAAGCGCTCGCGTGCTACCACCTGGGTCAGCACAATTTGTGCGGCGGTGCCTGCCGTCACAAACACGCAGCCAATCACAAAGGCGACGACATACATCAAATGGATGGTGAGTACATCCAACGCCCAACACACCGGGATACTGACCAGGCAGAGCGCCAGCAGGGTTTCGCCCCACACATAAACAGGCAGCTTGCGCACCCGGTCCAGCCACACGCCGGACGGCAATGAGAACAGCACAAAGGGCAAAATTTCCATCGCGGTGAGCGTGCCCATTTGCGTGGGTGTGGCGTGCAGCAACACGGCCGCCGTCAGCGGCAGGGCCAGCATGGTGATTTGGCCGCCAAAGGAGCTAATCAGAATCGAGGTCCACAAACGCCGGTAGGTCGGGTCGCGCAGCAAGTCATCGGTTTTGAGCGTGAGCCAGGTGGGGCACCAGCGCTGCCAAAGCTGCAAAAGGACATGGACGCTGCCGTTGGATGGGGAGGGTGGAGTGGAAATAGGAAGTTCTCGCGGGTCGAAGAGATGCTGCCAAACAACTTGCCCAATGGGGTGCCAAATAGCTCGCGGCTGGACAGAGCAAAGATTCTAGCCATAGCCTGCCGCGCCGGTAAGCCCCCGGCAGGCCTGCCTTTAGAATCGCCGCATGTCTTATCTCGTGCTCGCCCGCAAGTATCGCTCTCGCAATTTCTCTGAAATGGTGGGGCAGGACCATGTGGTGCAAGCCCTGAGCAATGCGCTGACCACCCAGCGCCTGCACCACGCCTACCTGTTCACCGGTACCCGGGGCGTAGGTAAGACGACCGTGTCACGCATATTGGCCAAGTCGCTGAACTGCCAAGGGGTGGATGGCAATGGTGGCATCACGGCTACGCCGTGTGGCGTGTGCCAGGCTTGCACGGATATTGATAGTGGCCGCTTCGTGGATTACACCGAGCTGGACGCCGCCAGTAATCGTGGCGTGGACGAGGTGCAGGCCCTGCTGGAGCAAGCGGTTTACAAGCCGGTGCAAGGGCGCTTCAAGGTCTTCATGATCGACGAGGTGCATATGCTCACCAACACGGCGTTTAACGCCATGCTGAAGACGCTGGAGGAACCGCCGGAGTACTTGAAATTTGTGTTGGCCACGACCGACCCGCAAAAGGTGCCGGTGACGGTGCTGAGCCGCTGCCTGCAGTTCAATCTGCGGCCCATGGCGCCTGAAACAATTCGTGAGCATTTAACTTTTGTGCTGGGCCAGGAAAATGTGCCTGCTGAAGTGCAGGCCCTGCGTTTGCTGGCCCGCGCCGCACGTGGCTCCATGCGCGACGCACTGAGTTTGACGGACCAGGCCATTGCCTTTGGCTCCGGCCAGTTGCAAGAAGCCACCGTGCGCCAGATGCTGGGCAGCGTCGACCGCTCTTATGTGTTTCGCCTGATTGAGGCGCTGGCGCAGGGCGATGGCAAAACGGTGGTGGAAACCTCTGAGGCGCTGCGCCTGAATGGCTTGAGCGCGGCTTCTACGTTGGAAGAAATGTCCACCGTGCTACAGCGCATGGCCGTGGTGCAAACCCTGGCGCGCAGCGGTGCCCCTGTCGCCCAAGACGACGACACCGACCCCGAGGCGACCGAGACCGCGCGCCTGGCAGAGTTATTGCCCATGGACGAAACCCAGTTGCTGTACAGCATTTGCCTGCATGGCCGGGCGGACTTGGGTCTGGCCCCAGATGAATACGCCGCGCTGACCATGGTGCTGCTGCGGCTCTTGGCCTTCAAACCCAGCGGCCCAGCGGCCACCGTGGAAAAAAAAACTCTGAATAGTGCCCAGGCTACTGCACCGGCGGCTGTGCTGCCGAAGCCAGTGGTGACTACGGCACCCCGGCCAACGGTGTCCGAGGCGGCTTCTAAGGCTCCTGCGGCCACGGCAACAACGGTAGCAGCGGCAGCACTCGCATCAGTGTCTTCCGCCAGTCCTGTTTCCGTACACACTGCCCCGCAAGCCCAAAACGCGAAGCCCCGCGCTGTGCAGCCTTGGGAAGATGCTCCGCCATCTTTCTCTGCAGAACTGCAACCTCTGAACCAGCAGCTACAGCCGAAGGCACTGCCGCCAGGCCATGTGCTGCCAGTGCACGAGTCAGCGCCGCATCTGGAGCCCGGCGATAAAAATTTGGCAAAAATGGCCGCTCAGGCCGTGGATAGTGCGGGAGCAGCTACTAAAGTTGTAGCAGTGCCGATGCGAACCCAAGTGGAATCTCGCTCGGATGTGGTGGCTGGACAAGCGGCCCAGGTGCTGATTCCCACCGAAGAAGGCGACTTCTGGCACGCCACGGTGCAGAGCCTGATCCAGGCCGAAGCCATCAATGCCATGGTGCGCGAGTTGGCCTTGCAATCGCAATTGGTGGCGCGCGACACCGACCAGTGGATTCTGCGGGTCGAGCGTGAATCGCTGAACCAGCCCGGCACGCGCGACCGGCTGACCACCGCGCTGCACGCCGCCGGTTTTCCGGTCAAACTGGTGGTTGAAATTGGCCGGGTGACCGATAGCCCGGGTCGGCGCAATGGCGCGGCGTCGGCTGAAAAGCAGTTGGCTGCCGAAAAGATTATTTTTGATGATCCCTTCGTGCAGTCCATGATGCGGGACTTTGGCGCGAAAATCGTTCCAGGTTCGATCAAGCCACTCTAAGTTTTACCGCAAGGCCTGTGATCCCCCGTCCAGGCTTTGTTTAATCCCCCGTCTCTTTTAGAAGGAAATACCATGTTCAACAAAGGACAACTCGCTGGCCTGATGAAGCAAGCCCAGGCGATGCAGGACAACATGAAGAAGGCCCAGGACGAGTTGGGCAATATCGAAGTGACTGGCGAGTCTGGCGCGGGTTTGGTGAAGGTCACCATGACCTGCAAGCACGACGTGAAGCGCGTGGTGATTGATCCGAGCTTGCTGGCGGATGACAAGGACATGCTGGAAGACTTGGTGGCTGCAGCTTTTAACGCCGCGGTGCGTAAGGCTGAGGAAACCAGCTCGGAGAAGATGGGCAAGATCACTGCGGGTATGCCGGGGCTGCCTGGTGGGATGAAGCTGCCTTTCTGATGGCTTACTGCTGGCCAGCAGCGGCGGGGTGCCTGGGCAGCGTAGCGCTTTGCTCCGTGTCCCCCGCCCTGCGGGCTCCTCCTTTTACCTGCGCAAAACGCCACGCTGCCCAGGCACCTCGCCTCACAGTGATGCGTTGCGCCCCATAAAAACACTGCATCGTTGATGTCCGATACCAACTCCCTTGACACCCTGATCCAGTCGCTCAAGCGCCTGCCGGGCGTGGGCATCAAGTCGGCGCAGCGCATGGCGTTTCATTTGCTGCAGCATGACCGCGCGGGGGCGCAGGTGCTGGCGCGGGCGCTGCATGAGGCTTCCACGCTCACGCACCATTGCGAGCGCTGTAATACCTTTACCGAATCCAATGTCTGTGCCACCTGCCTGGACCCACGGCGCGACCAGAGCACGCTGTGTGTGGTGGAAACACCGGCCGACCAATCGGCCTTGGAGCGCACCGGCGCGTACCGCGGGCTGTACTTTGTGCTGATGGGCAAGTTGAGCCCTTTGGACGGCATTGGCCCGAACGATCTGGGCCTAAAAACCCTGTTTGAGCGCGCCTGCGACGGAGTGGTCAAAGAGGTGATTTTGGCCACCAACTTCACCGCTGAAGGGGAGGCCACTGCGCATGTGATTGGCGAAGCGCTGCGCGAGCGTGGCGTCAAACCCACCCGGCTGGCGCGTGGTGTGCCGGCGGGTAGTGAGCTGGAGTATGTGGACTTGGGCACCATTGCCCATGCCTTGGTAGACCGGCGCTAAAGCCCCGGTCTGCATGAACTCTTAGCGCTTTGTCGGCTTGGGGTTGGCCTTACGCACGGGCTGGCTTGAGGCCCTGGCTGCTGTCGTTGCGGGGGCAGTTTTGGATGCGGTGCTTTTCTTGGGTGCGCTGGGTGGCAGGAACAGGACGATGGGCTGGCCGGGTTTGAAGCTGGCGTTGCTTGCCACTTTGTTCCACTGCGCCACCTGGGCTGGGGGTATGCCGCGGCTGCGCGCCACGCTGGCCACGGTATCGCCCTTGCCGGCTTTGATGACGGTACGACGCAAAACCACTTCGGGTGCCAGAGACAATTGCCCGTTGTCGGCCACTTTGCCGGCCACATCGTCTTGGATGTGCGCGGCGCGCGGCACCAGCAGGGTGGAGCCTGCCCGAATGACCACCCCCCGCGCTGGCACGGCGTTCACGCTGCGCAGATCGGCCTCGGTCATGCCCACCCGTTTGGCGGCATCGGCGGGGCGCATGGTGGTGGGGGCGATCCACACCGTCCAACTGGCCAAGCGCCCGCCGGTGTAGGCCTGCAAATTGTTCTGAAAAATCTCGGCGTTGTCCCAGGGCAAAAGAATTTGCGGGGTGCCCGCCGCCAAGATCACCGGGCGGTTGACAGAGGGGTTCAGGGCCTTGAAATCATCCAGCGGCACGTCTGCCAGCTTGGCAGCCAGGGCGACGTCAATATCGCGTTCTATGGTGACGGACTGAAAGTAGGGGTGGTTTTCAATCAGCGGCAGCTTGGAGTTGAAGGCCTCGGGCTGGGCCACAATATTTTTGACCGCTTGCAGCTTGGGCACATAGAAGCGGGTCTCCATGGGCATGTTCAGGCTGGAGTAGGTGGTGGGCTGACCCAGGCGCTGGTTTTTGGCAATGGCGCGGCCCACGCTGCCTTCACCCCAGTTGTAGGCCGCCAGAGCCAGATGCCAGTCGCCAAACATGCCATGCAACTTTTGCAAATAGTCGAGTGCGGCGCGGGTGCTGGCCAGCACGTCACGGCGGTCGTCGCGAAACGCGTTTTGCTTGAGTTCAAAGTACTTGCCGGTGGCCGGCATGAATTGCCACATGCCCGCAGCCTTGGCGCTGGACACGGCCTGCGGATTGAAGGCACTTTCAATGAAGGGCAGCAAGGCCAACTCGGTGGGCATATTGCGCAGCTCCAGCTCTTCAACGATGTGGAAAAGGTACTTTTTGGAACGCTCGGTCATGCGAAAGATGTAATCCGGGCGCGAGGTGTACCACTGCTCCCGGTCTTTGACCAAATCACTTTGCAGGTCCGGCATCGCAAAGCCCCGGCGCATGCGGTCCCACAGGTCGACTGGCGGGGCCAATGAGGCCACGGTTTGGCCGCTGGCCGTTTGCGGGTCCATAGACGACAGTGAGCCGTCGTAGCCCTGGTCCAATACGCCGGTAAAGGGTTTGGTGGGCTTGGTGGGTGCCGTCGCGCTGGGTGCCGGTGCTTTGGACTGCCCCTCAGCTCGGGCCGCCTCAGAGCTTGCAGTGGGGTTGCCACCGGGTGGCGTTGCGCAGCCGGTCAGGCTGGCCACACTGGCCAGAGCCAGTACGAGACAAAAGTAAATAGATTTCACAGGGTTGGGGTTCACTTGGCTTGGTTTTTCCAGCGCCTGAGCGTGGCAAAAGCACCGTCTTGTTGGTAGCCTTCGGCGTCGAAGTGGCGGATCGAAGCGATCACGGCGTCCACATCGGTCCGTAGGAAAGGATTGATTTGGCGCTCCAGGCCGATGCGCGAGGGCAAGGTCGGAACACCGGCTTGGCGCAGCTGCAGGCACTCGACTTCATAGGCCTGCAAGCGCGCATTGTTGGGGTCTACCATGCGGGCAAACCGCAGGTTGGATAGGGTGTATTCGTGGGTGCAGCAGACGCGGGTGTTGTCGGGCAGGGCGGCCAGTTGCCCTAAGGAGTGCTGCATTTGGGCCGGTGTCCCTTCAAACAGCCGCCCACAGCCCGCGCTGAACAGCGTGTCGCCGCAAAACAGAAGGGGTTCAGCATCCACGTCGTTGCAGTAATAAGCAATATGCCCCGCCGTGTGGCCGGGTACGTCCAGCACGCTAAACGCCAAGCCCAATTGCTGCACCGTATCGCCCGCGCGCAAACGGGTCAGGGGCTCGGGCATGTTTTCGCGGGCCGGGCCGAATACAGCGGCACCTGTGGCTTGACGCAAGGCGTCCACACCGCCGGTATGGTCCGGGTGGTGGTGCGTAATCAAAATGCCGCAGAGAGTCAGCTTGGCGGAAGCCAGGGCCTGCAATACCGGCGCTGCGTCTCCGGGGTCCACCACCAAGGCCTGCGTGCCACTCTGGAGCATCCAGATGTAATTGTCATCAAAGGCTGGTAGGGGTATTAACTTCATGGGCGGGCAAATTATAGGTTTGCTACAAAAAAAGGAGCTGCTCCCGCACTATCCATGGGCTAGAACCCCGAAAACACCCATAATTTCCCGGCGAAAGTAGGGTGTACTGCGCAGGGGCTGAGATCAGCGGTATCCTTTGCGGCAATGAAAAACCAGCCAGTGTGTGATCCCGTTTGCATTGCACTTGTTCCGTGTCGCGCATGAATTCCCTTGTTGATTTACAGGCTTGGCTGCAAACACCGCCGGGTCAATACGTGCTGGCCTGGGAACGCGAGCACGTGGACGCCGCAGTGGCCGATATGTTTGGCTACCACGCCTTGCAACTGGGCATCCTCGAGCTGGCGGGGCTGCAGAACAACCGCATGCCACACCGTTGGCTGGCCACGGAGCAGTGGCGCAAGCCCGGTGAGGCCACCGATCAGACACCCGATTTTTGTACGCATTTTGCGGCTCTGCCGTTTCCGGCACAGAGCCTGGATTTGGTGCTTTTGCCCCATACGCTGGAACTGAGCGATGACCCGCATGCCACGCTGCGCGAAGTAGAGCGCACGCTGGTTGCCGAAGGGCGTGTGGTGGTGTGTGGCTTCAACCCCTGGAGTTTGTGGGGCCTGCGGCAGTGGCGTGGGCATCTGCTGCGCCGCTTGGGCTGGGGCAGTTTGTATTTGCCTGCGGCGGGCGAGTTTATTGGCATCCGGCGCCTGCGCGACTGGCTGAATTTGTTGGGCTTTGAGGTGGAGGTGGTCCGCTTTGGTTGCTACCGGCCCAGCGTCAGCCACGCGGGCTGGCTGCAGCGCTGGGCCTGGATGGACCGCCTGGGCGCGCGCTGGTGGCCCGTTTTTGGTTCGGCCTACTTCTTGGTGGCGGTAAAGCGGGTGCGGGGCATGCGTTTGCTGGGCCCTCCCTGGAAAGCCGTACCCGTGCCAACCCGCAGCCCGGTGTCCGTGGCCAACCGGGTCGAAAAGCATTCTGAATCCTTCAACCGTGAGACCCCGTAGGGGCAGTATCTTGAATCAAGTCGTCAATCCAGTTGTTAACAAAGTTGTTATTTACACAGACGGTGCCTGCAAAGGCAACCCCGGCCCCGGCGGTTGGGGCGTGTTGCTGCGCTCGGCAGACGGTTCTGAAAAAGAGCTGTGCGGCGGAGAGTTGGTCACCACCAACAACCGCATGGAGATGATGGCCGTGATCCAGGCACTTCAGGCCCTGAAGCGCCCGTGCACGGTGACCCTGCATTTGGACAGCCAGTATGTGCTCAAGGGCATTACGGAATGGCTACCCGGCTGGAAAGCCAAGGGCTGGAAAACGGCCGCCAAACAGCCCGTGAAAAACGTGGACCTGTGGCAACAACTGGACCAGTTGGTATCCGCCAAAGTGCACACCATTGATTGGCGCTGGGTCAAAGGGCACGCCGGTGACCCTGGGAATGAGCGGGCCGATGCATTGGCCAACCAGGGCGTTGAAAAAGCCCTGCGTGGCGGCTGAGTCGCTCAGTCCTTTAGCCGCCGATGTAGCTCATTTCAATGCGACGCTGGCCGCTGCCGGTATCGGCGGGCAAGGCCGCCCGCAATTCGGAGTAGCGATCTTGGCGCTGGTTCCAGATACGCCCAATGGTTGCGGCCAAAGCCGTATCGTCTGGGTTGCCGCGCACCAGCTGGCGTAAATCATGGCCGCTGCTGGCAAACAGGCAGGTGAACAGCTGGCCTTCGGTAGACAAACGCGCGCGGTTGCACTCGCCGCAAAAGGCATGGCTCACGCTGCTGATCAATCCAATTTCGCCCAGGGCGGCATCGTGTTGGCCTGAGGCGTTGGCATAGCCCCAGCGCTGGGCGGTCTCACCGCGGGTATTGGAGGCCAGGGGCAGCAGCGTGAACTCGGATTGCAGACGTTGCAGCAGTTCGGAGGATGGAAGGACTTCATCCATGCGCCAGCCGTTGGTGGCCCCCACATCCATGTACTCAATGAAGCGCAGGGTGATGCCAGTGCCCCTGAAGTAGCGTGCCATGGGGATGATTTCCTGGTCATTGGTGCCGCGCTTGACCACCATATTGACCTTGATGGAACTGAGACCGGCGGCCTGTGCAGCTTCAATGCCGTGGAGCACATCTGCCACCGGAAAATCCACGTCGTTCATGGCCCGAAAAACCGTGTCGTCCAAGCCATCCAGGCTGATGGTGACGCGTTGTAAGCCGGCATCTTTCAGGCTGCGGGCTTTTCGCGCCAATAAAGACCCGTTGGTTGTCAGCGTCAGATCAACCGCTTTTCCATCTGGCGTGCGCAGCGCAGCCAATTGCGCTATCAGCAACTCGATATTTTTGCGCAGCAGGGGTTCGCCGCCCGTGAGCCGGATTTTTTGCACACCATGGCGCACAAACTGTGTGGCCACGCGCGTGATCTCTTCAAAGCTCAGGATGGAGGCATGCGGCAAGTAGGGGTAGTCTTTGCCAAATACGCCTTTGGGCATGCAGTAGCTGCAGCGGAAGTTGCAGCGGTCGGTCACGCTGATGCGCAAATCGCGCAAAGGCCGGTGCCGCGCGTCCAGTAGCAGGCCGTTAGGTGGTGTGTAACTTTCGGGCAAGCCGGGGTGCGCTGGGGCGTCGTCGTGCGGTGCGCGCATACCCTGCGCGGGAACAACTCGGATGGGAATAATGGAAGCCATTCGGCATTGTCCACTGACCGGCACAAATTTGCAGGCAATACCGATGCAAAATCAGGCGTGGTTATAAAAATCAAAACCTGAGGGTTGGAGCTTTGCCCATGAAACACGCAGTATGGATTCCTTTTCTTTGCTCCATCGTGTCTGCAGCTTCCGCGCAGGTGGGGGTGGACACGTCGGGCACGACCGAGAAAGATTTTTTGGGCGAGATGCCGATTGTGTTGTCGGTGTCGCGGCTGGCACAGCGCCTGGACGAAACACCGGGCGCAGTCACCATTCTGGATCGGCAATTCATCCGCCAATCCGGCGCGCGCGATGTGGCTGATCTGCTGCGCCTGGTGCCGGGTTTTCAAACCACCACGTCTTTTGAGACCGAGGCCCCCATGGCCACCTACCATGGGCGCAGCGATGAGTGGGCCAATCGCATCCAGGTGCTGGTCGATGGACGTTCGGTCTATGCCGGTCACCTGCAGGGCTCCGCTGGGCTGGGGTGGCAAACCCTGGCACTGGAGGACATAGAGCGCATAGAGGTGCTGCGGGGTTCAAATTCAGCAGCCTATGGCGCAAGGGCTTTTTTGGGTGTAGTGAATATTGTGTCCAGGGATGTGCGCGAAACCATGGGCGCTGCCGCGACCTTGAGCGTGGGCGAAAACAAGGTCCGCGATGCGGGCCTGCGCTTGGGTTGGGGCAGCAATGCGACTTCTTTCCGTTTGAGCGCCGATGTGCGCGGCGATGACGGTCTGCGCAATGCCTTTGGAAAGAACCAGGTGTCCCGATTCAACGCCTCATCTCGCTTTGAATTGGATGGCAGCAGTGAGTTGGCCGCGCGCGTGGGCTGGCTTGAAATCAATGCCGGGCGGGGAACACCGGGCGATGCGGGCAACAATGCCCGTGAGCGATTCTTGGGATCGCAGTTTGTGCAGCTCGATTGGCACAAGACGCTGGATGAGGATCGTGATTTGGCGGTTAGCGTCTCGCGCACCGAACATACGTTTCGTGATGCCTTTCCCCTGCAGACGACGGCCTATGACGAGTTGTTTGGCTTCCCCTATGCCAACATCGCTATCGACTTCAGTGGCCAGGAGAAGAACGATGCGCTGTCTTTGCAATACACCGCCCGCAGCAGCGCCACCACGCGCTATGTGGTGGGCGCAGAGTTGCGCAATGAAGCCCTGACATCGCGTTCCAGTTTCGATACCGCCGGCGGGGTGGTCACCAGCTTCTTTCGCCTGTTTGGCAATCTGGAATGGCGCTTTGCACCCGACTGGATTTTGAATGCGGGCGCGATGGCCGAACGTATTTCAGACGGTAGTGATTCCCTGTCGCCGCGTGTCATGGTCAATTGGCATGTTGCGGAAGGGCAGACCCTGCGTGCCGGTGTGTCGGTGGCGGGCAGGCCACCGAGTGCGTATGAAAAATACGCGGATCGCAAGTATTACGACATCAATGGCAAGCACCCCCTGGTATGGGTGGTGAACGATGGAAAACTAGGCGCTGAGCGGGTTTTGGTGCGCGAACTGGGCTACTACGCCAAGCTGCCCTACATGGCATTCACCGCCGATGTGCGTGCTTTTCATGAGGAGATCAGCAACGGGGTTGCAAACAACCGTTCTGACCCGCCAGATTTGCCAGAAATTTATCGCAACACGGAAGCGTCCACCATCCGTGGCTTGGAGTACCAAGTGGGCTTTCAACCCTTTGCCGCGACGCGGGTGATGTGGTCCCAAACCTGGACGCAAATTGATGTGAGTAACTCCATAGACCCGATTCGCACCTACCGCACGGAGGGCGGGGTTGCGCCCCGCGCGGCTTCGTTGTCGGTGGTGCACACGATTGCGCCGGGCTGGGATCTTTCACTGGGCTACAACCTCAGCGACAGCATTGCCCTGATGTCGTCGGATGATGGTGACCGCTACGTGCTGGAGCGCACGGATGTGCGTTTGGCGCGCAGCTTCCGCTGGGCAGGCACGCGGGCGGAATTAGCAGTCACAGTGCAAAACCTGGGGCCTTCCTCGCGTGATGGCGATCGCAAGTTTTACTTTGATCAACGCGCCAATATTGGGTTGCGCCTGGGTTTTTAAGGTCGCCGCTTGCAGTACTTTTCGTTCTCCAGACTTCTGATACTTGCGCTCTGGCTTGCGAGCTGGGGCAGTGCGTACGGCGCGAGCGTTGCTCTGGTTTTGAGTGAGCGCTCCGCTGGCTATCTGGATATCGCCAAGGCGGTGGCTGCAGACCTGGAGCGCACGGGGCTGGCACCTGGTGAAATCGTTCAACTCACGGCTGCAGAGTTACCTGCGGGTGACTCTGCAGCGCTCCAGGTCAAAGTGTTTGTGACAGTGGGCTCTGAGGCCCTGCGGCGGGTGCTGGCGTTGGAATCCCGCACACCGGTTGTGGCGGCTTTGTTGCCCAAAAGCGGTTTCGAGCGCTTGGTCCGCGAGCACAGTCGACGCCCCGCAGGCAGTGTCTCTGCGGTCTATTTAGACCAAGCGTTCAATCGCCGCGTGGAGCTATTGCGTTTGGCTTTGCCTGATGCCAAGCGCGTGGGCGTGCTGTGGGGGCCAGACTCGGTAGCCTCACAAAGCAGCTTGGCCCAGGCATTGCAAGCGCGGGGCTTGGCTCTGGAAAGTAGTTTGGTGGCAGATTCTGGGGCCTTGTTTGGCGGCCTGAAAGCGGTGTTGGAAGAGGCTGACGTGTTGTTGGCCGTGGCGGACCCTGTGGTCTACAGTAGCTCAACCATTGCCAACATTTTGTTGACGACCTACCGCGCTGGTATTCCCATGCTGGCTTTTTCTCCGGCCTATGTCAAAGCGGGTGCCCTGCTTGCTATTTATGCAACGCCCCAGCAAATTGCCATGCAGGCTGCAGGTATGGCGCGCCAGGTCCTTCAGGGCGCGGCGCTACCCGCGCCGCAATACCCGATTGAATTTGAGATCAGTGTCAACGAACATGTGGCGCGCTCTTTGGGGCTGAAGATCGATGCCAAAACCCTCACCGAGCGACTGCAGGCCACTGCGAGGCGGCCATGATGCTCACCACCATTCGGTCCCGCATGTTGGTGGCAACCTTGCTGCCCATCGTTTTAATCGTGCTGGTTCTGGTGGGCGTTTTTTGGGCCAATCGTTTGGGTGAACTGGACCAAACGCATCAACAGCGCGGCAAGTTGCTATTGAGTCAATTGGCGGTGTCGAGTGAGTACGGGCTGTTCTCGGGAAATCTGGCCAGCCTGCAATTGGTGGTGAATGGCATCAAGCGCGAGGCGGATGTGCGCTCGGTCTCGGTGTTTGATGCACGGGGGGTGCTGCTGGTGTCCGCCGGGGCTGCGCCGCATCAGGTACTGGCAGATGCCTTGCTGGCTGCGGCAGCCAGTGCCAAGAAATCGGATCTGGAGTTGGAGACCCTGATCCAGAACGTGAGCTTTCAAAAGGTGCCGCTGGATGAGGGCTTTGGGCAGTCATTTGAAGAGGGCAGTGCGGAGCCAGTCCCATTGGGACATGCGGTGTTGCAGTTGTCGCGCGACGGGCTGCACAAACGCCAGCAAGAGATGCTGCAATTGGCGCTGGGTGTGGGCCTGCTGGGCTTGTTGATGGCCGGGTTTTTGGCCATTCAATTGGGTGAAGGCGTCGTCCAGCCCATTTTGCGCGTCTCGCGCATGATCAGCCAAGTGGGCAGTGGCGATCTGATGGCCCGGATCCGGGAAACACCCGGTGACCCGCTGTACGACTTGCAGGTGAGTTTGAATCAGATGGCGACCCAGTTGGCTTGGGGGCGCGATGAGTTGGAGCAGCGGGTGGCCAATGTCACGGCGGAACTGCGCGACAAAAAGAACGAAGCGGAGGATGCCACCCGTGCCAAAACGCGCTTTTTGGCCGCGGCCAGCCACGACTTGCGCCAGCCCACGCATGCCCTCGGTATGTTTGTAGCCCGGCTGAGCCAATTGCCCCTAGAGGGGCCAGTCAAGCAACTGGTGGCCCGCGTGGATGAGTCGGTGCGTGCTATGCAGGACTTGCTCGATGATTTGCTCGATGTATCTCGCCTGGACGCGGGGGCGGTGGTGGTGAATCTGCGCCCCGTGGCCGTAGGGGCGGTATTGGAGCTGGTGGCCAAGGCGCTAGAGCCCTTTGCTGCCGAAAAAGGCCTCCGGCTCAAGGTCCGCCCAACAGAGGTCTGGGTGATGACCGATGCTGTTCTTTTGCACCGCATGGTGATGAATTTGGTGCACAACGCGCTGCGTTACACCGATCTGGGCAGTGTCTTGGTGGCATGCCGTTTGAGTGCGGACGGCCAAATTGCCAGGCTGGAGGTGTGGGACAGCGGAGTTGGCATTTCGCTTGAGCACCAGACCGATATTTTTAGGGAGTTTTACCAGGTTGGAAACTCCGGCAGAGACCGGGCCTACGGGCTGGGTTTGGGGCTCAATATCGTGCAACGCAGTGCGACTTTGCTGGGCCACCAGTTGAGCGTGAAATCGGCACCAGGCCGTGGCAGCCGTTTCTCCATCAGCTTGCCACGGGCTGAATCGGCGGGACTTGCCGCCGAGGCGGTGGGGCATGAAGCCCCAGCCATCGTCAGCCTGCAAGGGACACGGGTGCTGCTGATTGAAGACGACGCCTTTGCACGCACTGCCGTTGTCGAGCTACTAGAGTCGTGGGGTTGCACGGTGTATGCCGGCCATACCGCCCTCGCGGCGATGGCCGCGCATGAACGGCACGGCGACTGGGACGTCATTCTCAGCGACTATCGCCTCTCAAGTGGCGACAACGGCCTCTTGGCTATTGAGCGTTTGAGGGCCTATGCTGGGCGCGATGTGCCGGCCGGGCTCATGAGCGGTGATACCGACAGCGCCCTGATGCAGGCCGCCAAGGACGCCAACCTGCCGCTGCTGCACAAACCGGTTCGCCCAGCCAAATTGCGCAGCTTGCTGCGGCGCTTGACCATGGCCTCAGAGCGCCCAGTGTCAGAGTCGGCTTGACGCTGCTGGATGCGGCCGGGCGCTGTAGCCACTGCGGGCGGCAGCCACCACGGCCTGGGTTCGGTTTTGCACGTCAAAGTGGCGCAATATCGACGCCACATGGGTTTTGACCGTTTCCTCTGAGAGCGCGAGTGTGTGCGCTATTTCCCGATTGGAGCGACCGTCCAGCAGCTCACGCAGCACCAGCTCCTGCTTTTGTGTCAGGCCGCTGCGGCTGTTGTCGTCTTGAAGCGATAGCGGGGCTGGCTCTACATAGTCTGGCGGCAAGTATTCACCGCCGTCCAGCACTTGCCGTACCGCCAGCAAAAGCTCATCGCTCAAACCCGATTTGGTGACAAAGCCCGAGGCACCCGCCTGCAGAACGTGGCGCACGATTTGCATATTGGCGGAGCCGGACAGCATGATGACGGGCAGCTCGGGGTGGCGCATACCAAATATTTCCAAAGCCACCAATCCGGTCATGTCGGGCAAGTGGTAGTCCAGCAGCACGACATCAATATCCGAATGGTCTTGCGCAATCGCAAACCCGAGCGTGCACGTGCCAGCCTGCAAAACCTCTACCTGGTCTTCCAAGCCTTTCAATACCTGGCAGAGCCCCTCACGGACTAGCGCATGGTCATCAATCACGAGAATTTTCACCGAAGGCCTTCTTTTTTGCTCCAATCAACAGCATATCCTAGCCCACAAAAAAGCCCGCTAAAAGCGGGCTAGTGGTGCTACCCCCACGCTCCGTCGTTGCACGGGGCGGCCCGGCGGCGGGCTACAAGGGTATGACGGGCTTAACCGCCGTGGATCTTCATCATCAAGGGCACGATCAGCAGCGCCACGATGTTGATGATCTTGATCAGCGGGTTGATCGCAGGGCCGGCCGTGTCCTTGTAGGGGTCGCCTACGGTGTCACCCGTCACCGCGGCCTTGTGCGTCTCGGAGCCCTTGCCACCGTGGTGGCCGTCTTCGATGTACTTCTTCGCGTTGTCCCACGCGCCGCCGCCGGTACACATCGAGATCGCCACAAACAGGCCGGTCACGATCGTGCCCATCAACAGGCCGCCCAAAGCGGCTGGCCCAAGTGCCAAGCCCACTACGATGGGCGCAACCACGGGCAACAGTGAAGGAATCATCATTTCCTTGATGGCCGCCGTGGTCAGCATGTCCACCGCAGTGTCGTACTCGGGCTTGCCCGTGCCGTCCATGATGCCCTTGATCTCCTTGAACTGGCGGCGCACTTCCACCACCACCGAGCCCGCAGCGCGGCCCACGGCCTCCATCGCCATGGCACCAAACAAGTAAGGAATGAGGCCGCCAATGAACAGGCCAATGATCACCATGGGGTCGCTCAAATCGAAGGTGATGTGTTTGCCAAATGCATCCAGCTTGTGGGTGTAATCGGCAAACAGCACCAGGGCTGCCAGACCGGCGGAGCCAATCGCGTAGCCCTTGGTCACGGCCTTGGTGGTGTTGCCCACCGCGTCCAGCGGATCAGTAATGTCGCGCACGCTGGCTGGCAGCTCGCTCATTTCGGCAATACCGCCAGCGTTATCGGTGATGGGGCCGTAGGCATCTAGCGCCACTACGATGCCCGCCATGCTGAGCATGGAAGTGGCCGCGATGGCAATGCCGTACAGGCCGCCCAAACTAAAGGCGCTGTAGATGGCGGCGCAGACAAACAGCACAGGCCAGGCCGTAGAGCGCATAGACACACCCAGCCCGGCAATGATATTGGTGCCGTGGCCGGTGGTTGATGCTTGCGCAATATGCTGCACCGGGGCGTATTGCGTGCCGGTGTAGTACTCCGTGATCCAGACCAGCGCCCCGGTCAGCACCAAGCCGACCGTGCAAGCGCCAAACAGGCTGCTGGCACTGATGACTTTGCCGTCCGTCAGCGTGATGGCGGCGGGGAACATGGATTGCGTGATGAAGTAAAACGCAATCAGCGACAGCACACCGGCAATTGCCAGGCCTTTGTACAAGGCTGGCATCACGTTTTTCATGCCAGGCGATGCCTTGACGAAGAAGCAGCCAATGATGGACGCCACAATCGATACCGCACCCAATGCCAGGGGATATAAAACGGCTGTAGCACCCGCCGCACTTGCGAGAAGTGCTCCTAAAACCATAGTAGCGATGAGTGTCACCGCATAGGTCTCAAACAGGTCGGCTGCCATACCGGCACAGTCACCCACGTTGTCGCCCACGTTGTCGGCAATCACGGCGGGGTTGCGCGGGTCATCTTCAGGAATGCCAGCTTCGACCTTGCCCACCAGATCGGCACCTACGTCCGCGCCCTTGGTGAAAATGCCGCCGCCCAAACGGGCGAAGATGGAGATCAGCGAAGAGCCGAACGCGAAGCCGATCAGGGGATTGAGCTTGGCGGTAGTCACCATGCCGTCCGGCACCAGGTACCAGTAAAAGCCGGTCACGCCCAACAGGCCCAAGCCCACCACCAGCATGCCGGTGATAGCGCCGCCGCGGAAGGCGACGTCTAAAGCGGGGCCAATGCCCTTAGTGGCGGCCTGCGCGGTGCGCACATTGGCACGCACCGACACATTCATGCCGATGAAGCCACAGGCACCCGAGAGCACTGCGCCCACCACAAAGCCTACGGCACTCAGGCCGTCCAGAAATACCGCGATCAGAATGGCCAGCACCACGCCAACGATGGCGATGGTCTTGTACTGCCGGGAAAGGTAGGCCGCCGCACCGGTCTGGATGGCGGCTGCAATCTCCTGCATGCGCGCATTGCCTGCGTCTTGGGAAAGAATCCAGCTCCTGGCCCAAAAGCCATAGCCCACGGCGATTAAGCCGCAGATGAGCGCCAATATCAGCGCTGAGTTGCCTGTCATTTTTTTGTCTCCTCGTGTTGTGTCGCTTGAGTGGGGACAACGCCTGCGAAGTCCCCGCGGCGTTGCTTCCTCGCAGCTCCAGCACAACGCGATGTTGCGGAGACGATTGGCCAACCGGCGGACTGTAACGTGAAAATTTCACGAAAAAGGGCTCCGCAAGAGCTGAGTCAGTAAAATCAGGGTTAATCCTTACCGGAAAAACCTTTTCATTTCAACCAAGAGAGCTCTCATGTCACTCGACGCCGTATCCCCAGGAAAAAATGCCCCCGAGGCCTTCAACGTCATCATTGAAATCCCGATGAACGCAGACCCGGTCAAGTACGAAGTGGACAAAGAGACCGGCGCCATCTTTGTGGACCGCTTCATGAGCACCGCCATGCATTACCCCACCAACTACGGCTATGTGCCCCAAACCATTTCGGGCGACGGCGACCCGGTGGATGTGTTGGTGATCACCCCCGTGCCATTGATTCCTGGTGTGGTGGTGACCTGCCGCGCTATCGGCATCTTAAAGATGACCGACGAAGCCGGTGAAGACGGCAAGGTGTTGGCCGTGCCCGTGGACAAGATTTTGTCGCTGTACAGCCAATGGAAAAAGCCCGAAGACCTGAACCCCTTCCGCTTGAAGACTATTGCCCACTTCTTTGAGCATTACAAAGACTTGGAAGAAGGCAAATGGGTCAAGGTACAAGGCTGGGAAGGCCCAGAGTCTGCCAGACAAGAAATTGTAGATGGCATGGCCAACTACAAGAAGGAAAAAGAAGCCAAATAGCCTGTTCAGCCCGTGGATAGTGCGGGAGAAGCTATAAAAAAAGGAGCGATGGTTGATTTCAACCAGCGCTCCTTTTTGCTTTGTATTTGCCGCCCTAGGCCCCTAGGCCTTGCTGCGTTCCGGAAACAGCAGACGCTGCAAACCATTGGCGCGCTTGAAGGGTTTCCACTTGCCTTCGGCTTGCGCCAGTCGGTCGGCCACAGCCCACCACGCTGTCGGGTTCAGCCCTAGGCCAATGTGGCTGGCAAACACTTCGATGTTTTCGGTATGGCGGTTGCTTGCGGTGGGCTTCTGCAGGCTGGCCGACCAAGCGACTACGCCATCGGTTCGGGAATAAATGGAGGTGGTGGGCACCGGTGGTGGGCTGGGCAGATCGAATTGCGCGGTTTCCACCTCGATGTCGCGCCCACTGGTGAGCTCATACAAGCGCCAGGCGTTGGTGCTTTTATGTGAGCCCGCAAAGGGTGTGCCCAGGGTGATGACGCTGCGTACGCAGTGGGGCAGTTCCTTGGCCAGCTCGCGGGCGTAAATGCCGCCCAGGCTCCAGCCGATCAGACTCACTTTTTTGCCGGTAACTTCAAACGTGTCTAACAGCTGGCGTTTGGCGGTCTCCAAAATGCCGGCCCGGGGGCCAAAGTTGTGCCCTTGATTCCAGCCGGATACGTCGTAGCCCAGGTTTTGTAAATAGCCGCGCAAGGGCAGTGTCGATCCGTCGCTGGCCGATAGGCCTGGAAACACGATCACCGGGTGGCCGTCACCTGCTGGTGCACGGGCCAGGGCAGGCCAGCTGGGCAAAACCGACCATAGCTCCCAGGGGGCGCGAAATTCCATGGCCATCAGCAAAGCGTTCGGTGCTGGCTGGTGTTCATGCTGGGCAGTACTCGATGGTTTGGACATGGAGGGTTTCCGGCGCGTTCCAACGGTCGGAGTTCAATGGTGAAGCGACTACGTTAGCACTTACCGGTAACCCCGCCACGCTGGAAAACACGGGGTTTTGTGCCCCAGGCCGGGTTTTGCGTCACGTTGGTGACTGCAATTCCTGGCGTCTGGGCTGGGTTGGCGCTATTCACTGACGCTATTGAGTGCTGGCAGCAGGCGCAGTTATGATGGCCAGAACAGCCATTGCACACCCAAGTTGCGAGGAGAAGACACCATGGAATCTGCTACATCGACGCCATCCCAGGGCGCAGTTCACGACCATTCCTTTGGGGACAACACGTATCGGGCACTGGGCGGGCAGTATTTGACGCTGCGCTTGGGGCAAGAGGATTACGCCATCGACATCATGCGGGTCCAGGAAATCCGCTCCTACGAGCAGCCCACCAAAATGGTGAACTCACCGAGCTTCATCAAGGGCGTGATCAACCTGCGTGGTGTCATCGTCCCCATCGTGGACCTGCGCCTCAAACTGCATATCGGTAGCGCCGACTACACCGAATTCACCGTCGTGATTGTGTTGAATATTTTTGGCAGCATCGTTGGTGCGGTGGTGGATGCGGTGTCGGATGTGGTGACCTTGGGCGCGGAAGCCATCAAGCCCGCGCCGCAGTTTGATTCGGGTATCGAGGCACGCTTTGTTCTCGGCTTGGCCCATGTGGGTGAGCGCACCTTGATCGTCATGGACATGCAAACTTTGCTGAGCCACGCGGAGCTGGGCATCTCCGCCAAATAGCGCGCTGGTTCCTGCTGGCCTGGCAACAAATACAGGCCTAGTCTTTTCGAAACGGGCTGCGCTCGTTCAGCTCCCCCAGGTAGTTTTGAATGCCTTCCCCCTCACGCTCCAGAAACCGGCCTACCGCATCTGCAAATGCGGGATGCGCCAACCAGTGGGCGCTGTGCGTCATCACCGGCAGCAGCGCCCGCGCCATTTTGTGTTCACCCTGTGCGCCGCCTTCAAAGCGCTGAATGCCTTTGGCAATGCACCACTGCAGGGGTTGGTAATAGCAGGCCTCAAAGTGCAGGCAATCCACCCGCTCTAACGCGCCCCAATAGCGTCCGTAGGCAATACCGCCTGTCCAGGGAGTTTTGAGGCCCATTTCGGCTGTTGAGGCCGTGGATAGTGCGGGAGCAGCTATCAAACTGCTAGCAATCGGACGCCCATCGCGCTCCGCCACGAACAAGACCCAGGCCTCCGGCATGGTGTCGGCCATGCGCCGAAAGAAGTCGCGGGTCAGGTAGGGCGCGTTGCCGTGTTCCAGGTAAGTGCGTTCATAGCAGCGGTAGAAAAAATCCCAATCAGCCGCGCCGATGTGGACGCCCTCTACACAGCGAAAAGTCACGCCCGCCTCTTGCACCTTGCGCCGCTCCTGGCGAATCTTTTTACGCTTCTCCTGCGATAGCGTCGCCAAAAATGCATCGAAATCAGCGTAGCCCCGCGAGGCGGGGCTAGCCCCCTCGGGGGGCAGCGAACCACGCAGAGCGGGGAGCGTGGGGGCTACATTCTTCCAATGGAATTGCACCGTGTGCCGCAGCATCATGCCAGCCTGTTCGCAAGCCGCAGTGTCTTGGGCGTCGGCAAACAAAATGTGCAAAGAAGACTGCTGCGATTCTCGGCACCAATCCAGCAATGCGCTGACCAGCGCAGCGCGGGCCGTGTCGTTTACCGCCAGCAAGCGGGAAGAGGGCACGGGCGTGAACGGCACGGCCACCAAGGCTTTGGGGTAATAGGCTAGGCCATGCTGCTCATAGGCGCTGGCCCAGGCCCAGTCAAATACGTATTCTCCATACGAGTGGCTCTTGCTGTACACCACGCAGGCCGCTTGCAGCGCGCCGGGGCCCGGCAACGCGGCGGTGCCTTGCGGCCCTGCTTTGGCCTCCAGCAGCAGAAAGTGCGCCTGCCAGCCGGTACGGGCGCAGGCGCTGCCACTTTGCTCCAGCGCGGCCAGATAAGCGTGGCGCATAAAAGGGCTGGGCTCGGCTTGACGTGCCAACAGTGCGTCCCAGGCCGGTGCGTCGATGTCGGCCGCAGAGTTTGCGACCCGAATGACATAATCCTCACGCATGGCGCAACTGGCCCCGCAGCAGTGCTTTTTTGGGCTGGCCTACATTGAAAAGATTTGGCAAATGACTCTTACCGTGTGCGTGGCACAACTTAATTTTGTGGTTGGTGATTTGGCCGGCAATGCCCAAAAAATCATAGACACGGCGCGTGCCGCCTACGACCAAGGTGCCCGGCTGGTGTTGACGCCGGAGCTGTCGATTTGCGGCTATGCCGCCGAAGATTTGTTTTTGCGTCCCGCATTCATTCATGCCTGTGATGATGCCGTGAAAACCGTGGCTGCGTCATTGGCCGATCTGAAAGACCTGAGCGTTGTGGTTGGTCATCCCACCGGTGGTGACAACCGTACCCGCTCAGTGGCCGTGCAAAGCCGCTTCAATGCTGCCAGTGTCTTGTGCGAGGGTGCCGTGGTGGCCACCTACGCCAAACGCGAGCTGCCCAACTACCAGGTGTTTGACGAGCGCCGCTACTTCACACCGGGCACGCAGGCGTGCGTGTTTGAGGCGGGGCCTGCAGGCGCACGCGTGCGGGTTGGTTTGCTGATTTGCGAAGACGCCTGGTTCGACGCCCCGGCCCAAGATGCCAAGGCGGCGGGTGCCCAAGTGCTGGCCGTTATCAATGCATCGCCCTTTCACATGGGCAAAGGCCACGAGCGCGAACACACCATGCGCCAGCGCGTAGCAGCCACCGGCCTGCCACTGATCTATGCCCATTTGGTGGGGGGGCAAGATGAGGTGGTGTTTGAGGGCCGCTCCTTCGTACTGGACGCTGCAGGCCAATTGGCAGGTCGAGCGCCTGGATTTATAGAAAACAGCCTGCTAGTGCGCATGGATAGTGCGGGAGCAGCTATCAAAATAGAAGCAAGCATTGCGCCCGAGCGCAGCGCTGAGCATGACCTGTGGGACGCGCTGGTGCTGGGGGTGCGCGATTACGTGCAAAAAAATCGCTTCCCTGGTGTGCTGTTGGGGCTTTCGGGGGGTATTGACTCGGCCTTGGTGTTGGCCATAGCCGTCGATGCCCTGGGTGCCGACAAAGTACGGGCCGTGATGATGCCGTCGCCGTATACGGCTGACATCAGCTGGATTGACGCCCGCGATATGGCGCAGCGCTTGGGCGTGCGCTATGACGAAATCTCTATCCTTGCGCACTTTGAGGCTTTCAAAAACTCCCTGGCCGCCGAGTTTGCGGGCCGTGCGGAAGATACGACGGAAGAGAATATCCAGGCCCGCGTTCGCGGCACCCTGCTGATGGCGCTGAGCAATAAGTTTGGCAGCATGGTGCTCACCACCGGTAATAAGTCGGAGATGGCCACTGGCTACTGCACGCTCTACGGCGACATGGCAGGAGGTTTTGCGGTGATCAAGGATTTGGCCAAGACGCTGGTGTTCAAGATGGCCCATTGGCGCAATGCGCACGATCCCTATGGCACCGGTGCCAACCCCATTCCTGAGCGCATCATCACCCGCCCCCCCAGCGCAGAGCTACGGCCTGACCAGACCGACCAAGACAGTTTGCCGCCCTATGAAGTGCTGGATGCCATCATCGACCGCTATATGGAAAACGACCAGAGTATCGAGACCATCGTGGCGGCAGGTTATCCCCGAGCTGACGTTGAAAAAGTCACTCGGCTGATTCAGATCAATGAGTACAAGCGGCGACAGGCACCCATCGGTATACGGGTAACCCACCGCAGCTTTGGCAAAGATTGGCGTTATCCTATTACCAACCGATTCAGGGCGTGATGTGCCTGACCGGATTCAGCATGCTTTTTGACCAGATAGGGAACCCATGAAACAGATCACCGCCATCATCAAACCGTTCAAGCTGGAAGAGGTGCGCGAAGTGTTGGCAGACTGTGGTGTCACTGGGCTGACGGTCACTGAAGTCAAGGGATTTGGTCGCCAAAAAGGCCACACCGAGTTGTACCGCGGCGCTGAATACGTGGTCGATTTTCTGCCCAAGGTCAAGGTGGAGGTGGTCGTCAAATCAGAAGACGTAGACCGCTGCGTCGAAGCCATCATCAAAGCCGCCCACACCGGAAAAATTGGTGATGGCAAGATTTTTGTGACGGCAGTAGAGCGTGTCGTGCGTATTCGCACTGGCGAGCAAGACGAGTCTGCGGTTTAACGCAATCGCACTAAGCTTGGATGCGGTGCGCCGCCGCTGCTATCCATATCCCCAGCGCCAGCAGCAAGCTCAGAAGCACGGCCGCACTGCCCATATCTTTAGCGCGTTTAGAGAGGTCATGCCACTCGGGGCCGATACGGTCAATCGCAGTTTCGACCGCCGTATTGAGTAACTCCACCACCATGACCAAGACCACACTACCGGCCAGTAAGCTAACTTCAACCCACGTGCGCCCCAGGTAAAAGGCCAAAGGTACCAGGAGCACCGCTGCGACGGCCTCTTGCCGAAAGGCCGTTTCTCCCCAACCCGCCCGCAAACCCGCCATAGAATAGCCAGCCGCATGCCATATGCGGTTAAGTCCAGTGCGGTCTTTTTGTGGGTTAACAGAGTTAGTTGGCACGGTGCTCTTTTCAATACTTAACGACTCATGGGGGCGGAGTGCACCAGCCGCGTGCCAGCCCAGGCGTCGTGCCAAAACTGCCGATCTGGATGAAAGCGACTCAGGATGGCCCAAACTACAACCCAGCCCATCACCAGCACGGTGACTTCACCTGCGGACAGCTGAAACGGACTGACCGCCAGCAAGGGTGGCAAAAACCACGTCCAACTGAGGCAGTAGCGCACTAACGCACGCCTTTGACTGACCGCTTGGTTGTTGCGGTCCACCAGCCGAATGTCCCAGGTCTTCATCGCCAAGGTTTGGCCCTTGGCCCAAAACCACACAAAGTAAATCCCAAAGATCACGAATAGAAATATCTGCAAGGCATGGCGATTGTCCAGAGCATGACGGGTTTGGCTCAAGGTACCAAAAAGGTAGCCTGAGATGAAAACCACACCGAACATCAAGAGTCCTTCGTAGAGCCAGCAGGCCATGCGCCGTGTCAGGCTGGGAGTACTCATAGGTGGCATATCAGGTGGGCCTGCGGGATAAAAGTTGGCAGGATTGTAGGTTCCCGCCCAGCCCAGGTTGGCCGGTCAGCAATCCCAATTGCAACTTCGTAGTCGCCTTTTAACTAGTTGACGGGCTCAGACGCCGCTTTCACGGTCTTGGGCGCTTGCGGCAGCAGGGTTTTTCGGTCGATGCTCGGCGACACAACACTGCCCTTGGGTTTGTCGTTGGCCGATGTGTGGCGTGTGACGGGCACTGGCGTTACTTTGTCTGGAGTCGATTGCTTGGGTGCAATTGCCGCCCCTACGGGAGCAGGGCGCGCTTTTGCAGCCAGTTTTTGCCGATCTTCAGGCGAAAGTGCCTGGTAGGCATCCCAATTGGCCGCGCGGTCCGCTGGTGGGACTTTTTTGGTCTCTGCAAAGTTCAGGCGCGCCACCGCACGCTCACGGGGTGATAAAGCAGCCCATTCCGCCATCCGGCTTTGCATTTTTTCTTGCTCTACCGCCGTCAGGCGAGGGTAGGTTGTTGCAAGGGACAGCCATTTGCGCTTGCGGGCAGGCTCCAGCGACTCCCAAGTGGGAGCCAAGGGCTTGAGAGTCATTTGCTGCGCGGGTGTTAACTCGGACCAACGGGGCCCCGAAGACACAGCTGGGACTGCCGCGCTTGAAGGCGCGACGGGTGCTGCTGGCTGGGCCTGAACTTGCGAGGCAGCACCGAGCATCACGCTGGCGAATATAAGAAACAGCGCCCTCAGGCGTAACTGTGCTGTGACTTGGTGCAAAAAAAGAGAACTCACTGAGAAAGGCATGGGCGTATCAGTCGCGGCCGCCGCTGTGTAAATACTGAACAAACCCTGGATCGGTGTAGGCAGTAGGCGGCAATTCGTCCGTCAGCAGTTCGGCATCCACCGACGCAATTTCGTCCGCCCAAAAATCGTCTTGGATGAGCTGAATCGCCATCAGTCCGGCGACAAGAGCAAAAAGAGGGATGGTCGCAGCCACACGGCCCCACCAACTGAACTTTTCTCCGCCCGCTTGCAACGCAGCAGTCGCACCCAAATTCAGTACTCTGCCCGCAGTTTCGACTTTGATCACGCTACGCTTGGACAGGGCCATCATCCTGGCGGCTTTGAGCCGCTCCGAGATTTCATGGGGCAGGTTGTCGCTGGTATCGGACAGTCGCGCAGCAACCCGTTTGCCGAAGCGATCCTCAGCACTCAGTGCAGACATTTGACGTGTAGTGTTCATAGCGAAATTCCCTTTCCCTTCAAAGCCTTGGACAGACTGTGCACTGCCCGTGAACAATGTGTTTTGACGCTGCCTTGTGAGCAACCCATGGTCGCTGCGGTTTCCGCAACATCCATATCCTCCCAATAACGCAGCAAAAAGGCTTCTCGTTGACGTGCCGGCAATTGTTGAATCTCAAGTTCAATAATATGCAATGTCTGTGCCCGGTCTGTCTGGATTTCAGCACTTTCGTTCTGATCCGCGTTGCTGGACGCATTCAGCGTCTCCAGAAGGTCAAATTCCCCGTCGTCACCGTCCGATTCAAAATCGCTCATGTTCGAAAACAACGCGTTTTGAGTCTTCTGACGTCGGAACCAGTCCAAGGTGCAGTTGGACAGTATGCGTTGAAACAACATGGGAAGCTCTTCTACGGGTTTGTGGCCGTAGTGTTCCGACAATTTCATCATGCTGTCTTGCACGATGTCCAGCGCAGCCTGCTCATTGCGAACGTGGTAGACCGACCGTTTGAACGCGCGTCGTTCCACGCTTTTCAGAAAATCGGATAGTTCGAGGTCAGAAGCCAAGTGAGCGGTGCCAAGGGCGCATAAAAATGGATGTCACAGTCAGCAGATTTTGACCTGCTTTTTTCCTATGTTGGGGCCGCGATTATGGCATCTACATCCATTTTTAAGAGCAGAGTACCGAGATTGTTGCACTTTGATGCCATAATCACGCCTGCTCATTAAAAGGCAAACGGGTCACTGTCCGGCGCAGCATTCAATGCGTCCATGGCTTTGATCTTAAGTCTCAACGCGGCTCCACAAGAGCTAGTGAAGAGGCACCCAAGGTTTTTCGTTAGAGAAATTCACAAAGGTTCATCATGGAAATTTCAAAAGCCGAAATCGCTTCGGCCAACGCGGCAACTGCTGCAAACAAATCAAATTCCGCATCGACGCAATCAGTCGAACTCCGTGGCGCTGAAATCCTGGTCAAGGGTTTACAAGCTGAAGGGGTGAAATACGTTTGGGGTTACCCCGGCGGTGCTGTACTCCATATTTATGACGCTTTCTACAAACAAGAGAGCATTCAGCACATTTTGGTGCGCCATGAGCAAGGTGCGGTGCATGCGGCCGACGGCTACGCACGTGCCACTGGGGAAGTTGGCGTCGCCTTAGTCACCTCCGGCCCTGGAGTGACCAATGCCGTCACCGGCATCGCAACGGCGTATATGGACAGTATTCCGATGGTGATCATCACCGGACAGGTTCCCACCCATGCCATCGGCCTGGATGCCTTTCAGGAATGCGACACCGTTGGCATTACACGCCCCATCGTCAAGCACAACTTCCTGGTGAAAGATGCCCGCGACTTGGCGGAGACGCTCAAAAAAGCATTTCACATTGCCCGAAGCGGGCGTCCAGGTCCCGTCGTCGTCGATATTCCAAAGGACGTGTCTTTCAAAAAGGTGCCGTACCATGGTTACCCAAGTACGGTGTCCATGCGCTCCTACAACCCGGTGCGCAAAGGCCATGGCGGACAGATTCGCAAGGCTCTGCAACTGCTGCTGACTGCCAAGCGCCCCTATATCTATACCGGTGGTGGCGTTCTGCTGAGCAATGCCTCGGTCGAGTTGCGTACGCTGGTCGATATGCTGGGCTACCCCTGCACCAATACGCTGATGGGCCTTGGTGCCTATCCCGCCAGTGACCGTAAGTTTCTTGGTATGTTGGGCATGCACGGCACGGTAGAAGCCAACAACGCCATGCAGAACTGCGATGTATTGTTGGCAGTGGGCGCGCGCTTTGATGATCGCGTGATTGGCAACCCCAAGCATTTCGCGCAGAACGAACGCAAGATCATCCACATCGACATCGATCCATCCAGCATTTCCAAGCGCGTCAAAGTCGACATCCCTATCGTGGGGGATGTGAAGGATGTGCTCACCGAAATGATTGCCATGATCAAAGAGGGGGCTGTCAAACCAGACGCCTCTGCGCTTGGCGCATGGTGGGAAACGATTGAGAGCTGGCGTGCCCGGGACTGCATGAAGTACAGCATGGGCCAGGGCGATGTGATCAAGCCGCAGTACGTTATCGAAACGCTTTGGAACATGACCAAAGACGCTGATACTTACATCACCTCCGACGTGGGTCAGCATCAGATGTGGGCGGCCCAGTACTACAAGTTTGACGAGCCGCGGCGTTGGATTAACTCCGGCGGGCTGGGTACCATGGGTGTGGGTATCCCTTACGCCATGGGTATCAAATTGGCCAAGCCTGAAAGTGAAGTGTTTTGCGTAACGGGCGAAGGCTCGGTGCAAATGTGCATCCAGGAACTGTCCACCTGCCTGCAATACAACACGCCGATCAAGATCGTTGCCTTGAACAATCGCTTCCTGGGCATGGTGCGCCAGTGGCAAGAAGTGGAATATGAAGGCCGCTATAGCCACAGTTACATGGACGCTCTGCCGAACTTCGTCAAGCTGGCAGAGGCTTATGGCCACGTCGGCATGTTGATTGAGCGTCCGCAGGACGTTGAGCCAGCGCTGCGCGAGGCACGCAAACTGAAAGATCGCACGGTCTTCATGGATTTCAGAACCGACCCTACCGAAAATGTGTTCCCCATGGTGCAAGCTGGCAAGGGAATCACAGAAATGCTGTTGGGTTCTGAAGATCTTTGAGCTTTTCGCTCACCTAAGCCCGTCTTTTTGACGAATCTATTGTTTGCCAATTCCGGGTGTTACCGCACTCGGAGGAGGGCAACGAAAAGAGGAATCACTTCTTATGAAACATATCATTGCAGTCTTATTGGAAAACGAGCCCGGTGCACTGTCGCGCGTTGTCGGGTTGTTTTCGGCCCGTGGTTACAACATTGAGTCTTTGACCGTCGCGCCGACCGAAGACCCGAGTCTTTCCCGTATGACGATTCAAACCACGGGTTCGGATGATGTGATCGAACAGATCACAAAACATCTGAACCGCCTGATCGAAGTAGTCAAGGTGGTGGATTTGACTGAGGGTGCCTACATCGAGCGCGAGTTGATGATGGTCAAGGTCAGGGCCGTTGGCAAAGAGCGCGAAGAAATGAAGCGCATGGCCGATATATTTCGTGGCCGGATCATTGATGTCACCGACAAGAGCTACACGATTGAATTGACGGGTGATCAATCCAAGAATGATGCTTTCCTGGAAGCCATTGAGCGCACCGCTATTCTGGAAACCGTGCGGACGGGATCCAGTGGAATTGGCCGTGGCGAGCGCGTGTTGCGGGTCTGATTTTTCATAGGTCCGAGCGCGCGTTTCGACAGGCTCAACGCGAACGGACCTGGCTAGTGGCGATCAACGGTCACCGTTCGCCCTGAGCCTGTCGATGGGCATTTCGCCAAACCATTTTTTAGGAGATTTGAGAATGAAAGTTTTTTACGACAAGGATTGTGACCTGAGCTTGATCAAGGGCAAGACCGTTGCCATCATCGGCTACGGTAGCCAGGGCCATGCCCACGCACAAAATCTGAACGACAGCGGCGTCAAGGTGGTGGTAGGCTTGCGCAAGGGTGGCGCATCGTGGGACAAGGTCGCCAAGGCCGGCCTTAAGGTTGCCGAAGTGAACGAGGCGGTTGCCTCTGCCGACGTGGTGATGATTTTGTTGCCGGATGAAAACATCGCTGGCGTGTACCAAGAGATCGAGTCGAGCCTGAAGCAAGGCGCGTCTCTGGTCTTCGCCCACGGCTTCAACGTGCATTACAACCAGGTCATTCCCCGCGCCGATCTGGACGTGTGGATGGTGGCGCCCAAGGCCCCCGGCCACACTGTGCGCAACACCTACACCCAGGGCGGCGGTGTGCCCCACCTGATCGCCATCCACCAGGACAAGTCCGGCAAGGCCCGTGATCTGGCCCTGAGCTATGCGATGGCCAATGGTGGCGGCAAGGCCGGCATCATCGAGACCAACTTCAAGGAAGAAACCGAGACCGATTTGTTCGGCGAACAAGCCGTGTTGTGCGGCGGTGCGGTTGAACTGATCAAGATGGGTTACGAGACCCTGACCGAAGCCGGTTACGCACCCGAGATGGCCTACTTTGAATGCCTGCACGAGTTGAAGCTCATCGTCGACTTGATCTACGAAGGCGGCATCGCCAACATGAACTACTCCATCTCCAACAACGCGGAGTATGGCGAGTATGTGACCGGCCCTGAGGTCATCAACGACCAGTCCCGTGCGGCCATGCGCAATGCCCTGAAGCGCATCCAGAACGGCGAGTACGCCAAGATGTTCATCCAGGAAGGCCGTTTGAACTACCCGAGCATGACGGCCCGCCGCCGCAACACTGCAGACCATTCCATTGAGAAGGTCGGAAGCCAGTTGCGTGCCATGATGCCCTGGATCGCCAAGAACAAGTTGGTCGATCAAACTCGTAATTGAGCGTCGCTTGCGTCGTTTGAAGGGCCACTTCGGTGGCCTTTTTCTATTGTCTTGTTCAATGCCCTGCAGTCCGTAGTCCCTTACACTGTCGTAAGAGCTCTTGGGTGATTCGATGGCGATGTGGTGGCATCCGCGTTGGCTTTTGCATGGGTACCCATTTCTTAAGGATTCAGCATGCATGATGGAAACGATATCGCAACCGACCCTGTAGAGGGCATTGCGATTAAAAAGCGTCGCAAGGGTATTTACATACTCCCAAACTTATTCACGTTGGCGGCGCTTTTCGGGGGGTTTTATGCCATTGTTATGGCTATGAATGGTCGCTATGACTTAGCGGCTGTCGGCATTTTTTGCGCCATGGTTTTGGATAGTTTGGACGGACGTGTTGCGCGTATGACCAATACCCAAAGCGCGTTTGGCGAGCAAATGGACTCCCTCTCTGACATGGTTTCCTTTGGCGCTGCGCCTGCATTGATTGCATACGAATGGGCGCTACGGGACTTGGGTCGCTGGGGGTGGTTTGCTGCGTTTGTATATTGTGCTTGCGCAGCGCTGCGGCTGGCGAGGTTCAATGTCAACACCGGGGTTGTAGATAAACGTTACTTCCAAGGCCTGCCATCGCCCGCCGCCGCTGCTTTGGTTGTGGGGTTTATCGGACTTTTAACCGAATCCGGATTGCAAGGCACCGGCATGTTGTGGGGGATTCCAGTGCCTTGGTTAACTTTTGGTTTTTCTCTATACGCCGGGTTGACTATGGTGACCAACGTACCCTTTTATAGTTTCAAGGAATTTGGCATGAAACGCAGTGTACCTTTTGCGGTGATAGTTTTGATCGCATTGGGAATCGCGTTCATCAATATCGATCCTCCAACGGTTGGCTTTGGTATTTTTATGGTGTACGGTTTGAGTGGCTATGTTATTTACGGCTGGCGTAAAGCCAAAGGACTTCAAACTAGCGTGATCAGTACCTCAACCGATGAGCCTGACGAACGGGGGCTACACAAGTAAGGCAAAAGCGATGTGGTACATTGACTTTATGAATATTTCTTTGCTAGCGCTACTACTGGTTTGCCGAGCCTGGCGGGATAAGTAGCGCAGACACGCTATTTCCACAAAAGGCCCGTTAGCAACCGCAACGGGCCTTTTGTTTTGTTTCATTTTTCGCGTTTTTTTTGGTGCAATGGTAGTAACGACAGGAGTTTTGAAATGGCTGACAAATTGATCATTTTCGACACCACTTTGCGTGACGGCGAGCAGTCCCCGGGTGCATCCATGACCAAAGACGAGAAGTTGCGCATCGCTCGTCAGTTGGAGCGATTGAGGGTGGACGTGATCGAGGCAGGTTTTGCGGCCAGCTCCAATGGCGACTTTGATGCGGTTCAGTTGATTGCAAATTCCATTAAAGACTCCACCGTGTGTTCGTTGTCGCGTGCCAATGATCGTGACATCTCGCGCGCTGCAGAGGCCTTGAAAGGCGCGAACAGCGCGCGTATTCACACATTCATTGCGACCTCTGCATTGCACATGGAAAAGAAGCTGCGAATGACCCCCGATCAGGTGTTTGAACAGGCCAAGCAGTCCGTTCGTTTTGCGCGCAATTTGGTCGGCGATGTGGAGTTCAGCCCTGAGGACGGTTATCGAAGCGATGTTGACTTTTTGTGCCGCATTTTGGAGGCCGTCATCGCTGAAGGTGCGACCACCATCAACGTTCCAGACACCGTTGGGTACGCTATCCCAGAGCTCTATGGCAATTTCATTAAAACTCTGCGTGAGCGCATTCCCAACTCGGACAAGGCGATTTGGTCTGTTCACTGCCATAACGACTTGGGTATGGCTGTTGCCAATTCTCTGGCCGGCGTCAAGATTGGCGGTGCACGTCAGATCGAGTGCACCATCAATGGTTTGGGAGAGCGGGCAGGAAACTGTAGTCTGGAAGAAGTTGTCATGGCGGTGAAAACGCGGCGAGACTACTTTGACCTGGACGTAGGCATTGATACCCACCACATCTTGGCGGCTAGTCGTATGGTGAGCCAAACCACGGGTTTTGTTGTTCAACCTAATAAAGCGGTGGTGGGTGCCAACGCGTTTGCGCACGCCTCTGGCATTCACCAAGATGGTGTGCTGAAGGCACGCGACACCTACGAAATCATGCGCGCAGAAGACGTAGGTTGGTCGGCGAATAAAATTGTGCTGGGCAAGTTGAGTGGACGCAATGCGTTCAAGCAGCGCTTGCAAGAGCTTGGGGTCCAACTTGAAAGCGAAAGTGATGTGAATGCAGCGTTCACACGCTTTAAAGAGCTTGCGGATCGGAAAAGCGAAATTTTTGACGAAGACATTCTTGCCGTGGTGGGTGACGAGAGTGTGTCGCACGATAACGAGCAGTACGGGTTCGTATCACTTTCTCAGCACAGTGAAACCGGTGAACGCCCGGTTGCCACTATCGTCTTTACGGTGGGTGGAAAAGAAGTCAAAGAGACATCAGAAGGCAATGGTCCTGTAGACGCATCCCTCAAAGCGATCGAAACACATGTGAAAAGCGGGGCGGAGATGGTGCTGTATTCGGTCAATGCAATCAGTGGCTCTACTGAAAGCCAAGGCGAAGTCACCGTACGTCTGCAAAACAGTGGCCGTGTTGTCAATGGTGTTGGGGCCGATCCAGATATTGTGGTTGCGTCCGCAAAGGCCTATCTAAGTGCCCTAAACAAGCTACAAAGTAAGTCCGACAGAGTTGCTGCGCAGGGCTGATAGCCTTACTGGGCTGGTCGGCGTTCTTCTTGAGCATTCCCGCACAAGTCTTTGATATTGTGAGATATTTCAGTAAAATGTTGACCGGCTGGCGCGCTTGTGGCTAAATCATTGGTGGCGTATTGTGTGTAAATTTGGGGTATGACTTGAAACGACTTTTTCTTCACATCGGCCTCATCACACTATTGGGATTCTCTGGCATGTTCCATGCCCAGGCGCAAACCAAGCAGTCAAATACAGCCAAGCAATCGGTATACAAAAAGCCCGCCACCAAAGTACAAGTTGCTCGCAAACGGGCACCATCCCGTGTGCTGATAGCCGACAAACCCACTTACGGACAACTTGCCGGACTCCATGGCGGTGTTGACGCGCTAGCATTGAAGTCAAGCGTTGCATTCGTGGTTGATCAAGATACCAACGAGGTTTTGTTCAAAAAAAATGAGCTTGCTGTGTTGCCCATTGCATCTATCACTAAGTTGATGACCGGTCTATTGGTTACTGAGGCGAAGCTGCCTATGGACGAACCCATCACGATTACCCAATCTGATGTAGATACAGAGAAAGGCAGTTCCTCAAGGCTAAAAGTCGGTGCCACTTTGAGTCGTGGCGAGCTTTTACATTTGGCCCTCATGTCCAGTGAGAACAGAGCCGCACATGCTTTGGGCCGCAGCTACCCCGGTGGTTTGGAAGTGTTTGTCGAGACTATGAATGCAAAGGCGAAGACCCTTGGCATGAGAGATACCAGTTACGTTGAGCCTACCGGTCTGTCGAGTAAAAACCAATCCAGTGCGCGTGATTTAGCTACGCTGGTGAATTTTGCGTACGGAGACGCAACCTTGAGAGAGTTGTCAACGTCAACGGGGTATCAAGTTGCGGTAGGGGCGCGCACCTTGCAGTTCAACAACACCAACCGATTAGTAAAAAATCCAGCCTGGGATATTGGGTTGCAGAAAACGGGCTATATCTCTGAGGCGGGGCAATGTTTGGTCATGCAAGCCAAGGTGGCCGGACGAAAACTCATTATGGTGTTTTTGGACTCCAAGGGAAAATTGACGCGATTGGCTGATGCTGAACGTGTTAAGCGTTGGGTGGAGTCTATTGCTTCGGTTGCCCCGCCGGTTGCAACATCTCAGGTCCTAGGCAAATCACCTAACACCTAGTCCCAGGTTTTTGGTGATTATCGACTTGTAGAGCTTTTATGCCCCAGGGTTTCAGAGATCTGCCTTGCAGTTTCTTTGAGTTTGGGGAGCCATTGGTCTTCCATGCGGCCAGACGGCGCTGAAATCGAAAGCCCAGCGATCAATTTGTTTTGATCGTCATAAATTCCGGCTGCCATGCATCGCACGCCCAGCTCCAACTCTTCGTTGTCAAGCGCATGCCCTGACTGCCGTGTCTTCGACAATTCACGCTCTAGCGACTCTATTTGCGTAATGCTATTTTTGGTGTGCCCCTGAAGTCCTGTTCGCGTTGCGTAGGCACGGATTCGCAGTGGATCATCAGCGGCCAAAAATAGTTTGCCAACGGAGGTCAAATGTAGCGGTGCCCGCCCACCAATCGCACGCACGACCTGCATTCCCGATCGCTCGCTGTAGGCGCGTTCCACATAGACGATTTCGTCTCCTTGGCGCATGCTGAGATTGACAGGCTGTTGAATCAGTTTATGAAGATCTCGCATTAGGCCCACAGCTGCATCGCGAACATTCAAGCGTCCTTTGACCAGATTGCCCAGTTCTAGTAAACGCATCCCAAGTCGGTAGTTCCCAGGGGTTGGTCGGTCCACATACCTGCCAATAGCCAAGTCATTCAAAATTCGATGGGCTGTAGACGGGTGCAGACCTGTTCTTTCAGCAATATCTTTCAATGAAATCGCATCCTCGCGCGAAGCCAAAACATCCATCAACATAAACATACGCTCAATGACTTGAACGGTCGGAACACTTGGCAGATCAGAGTCTCTTTTTGTCATAGGTCCGAGTCATTGGTGCCCAGCGAATTCAGCAAGGCGTGCATTGTGGTCCAACCACACATCGTTTTTCAGCAATTGCATCGGTCTAAATCGAGCTTTGTAGTTCATCTTTTGGCTGTTTTCTATCCAATATCCTAAATAGACGTGTTGCAGACCCATCGCTCTCGCTTGGGCAATTTGCCAAAGAACGTTGAAGGTGCCAAAGCTGCTCCGCTCTTCTGGTTCAAAGAAGGTGTAAACAGCGGAAACACCATCGTCTAGAACGTCCAGAATGGAGACCATTTTCAGTCTACCGGGCGTGCTCGAAGTAGCGGGTTCACGGAATTCGACCAACCGAGAGTTCACTCGGCTTTGCAATAAAAACTGGGTGTATTGGTCCACACTGTCTTCGTCCATGCCGCCCCCGGCATGGCGGCTATTCTGGTAGCGCAAATACAAAGCGTAGTGCTCAGATTCAAACCCCAACTTGAGCACACGGGCAGTTAAGTCGCTGTGCTTTGCCCAAGCTCGCCTCTGGCTTTTACTGGCATTGAAACGTTCTACATCCACGCGCAAGGGCGTACAGGCCTGGCAGCCATCGCAATAGGGGCGGTAGGTGAACATACCGCTGCGTCTAAACCCCTTGCCAACCAACTCAGAGTAAGTGGAGTTATTGATCAGGTGGCTAGGCGTTGCCACCTGCGAGCGCGCCTGCCGGTTGGGCAAATAGCTGCAGTCGTAGGGAGCTGTCGCATAAAACTGCAAAGTTTGTAGCGGTAAGTCCTTGAGGTCTGTCATGGGAGCGAGTCAAGCAGACAATACATGCTCCCAGTATAGAGGGGAGAATTGCCAAACTGGTCCTACATCCGTTTGTGCTTGGCGAATGTGTGCCAAGAAATCCGCGCGGGGTATTTCTCTGGCCCCGAGTGATGCGAGATGGCCGGTGTTTTGCTGGCAGTCAATCAGTGCCACACCGTGTTCAAGGCACAAGGCCACCAATGCTGACAATGCCAGCTTGGAAGCGTCTGTAGAGCGCGCAAACATGGACTCCCCAAACACGGCATTGCCAACCGCCACGCAATACAACCCACCTTCCAGCTTGCCATCTACCCATGTTTCGATGCTGTGGGCAAAGCCCGCACGGTGCAGGTTTGTGTAGGCCTGCACCATGGCTGGCACGATCCACGTGCCAGCTTGCCCGAGCCTGGGGCTGGATGCACAGGCTAGGATGACTGATTCAAACGCTGAATCTATGCGGATTTCACAATTCGGGGTAGTAAGAAAACGGCTTATGGTTTTGCGTAAAGACCGATGTAGCTTGAAGTTTGCGGTCTGCAGGACCATGCGCGGATCGGGACTCCACCAAAGAATCGGCTGCCCGACGCTAAACCAGGGAAATATTCCGTGGGAATAGGCATCCACCAGGGTTGCAGGATTCAGGTCACCGCCGATGGCCAGTAAACCGGGCGCTTCGGAATCTTGATCCCAGGCCTGTGCCGGGTCCGGAAACGGGACACCTTCAGTGAGCCATGGCAGATTGTCAGAGGCCATGTTTAGACGACGGCCAAGGGGCTCAGCGCGGATGCAAAATTTTTTCGCTCCCACCCGGATAGCCGACTTTGGCAGGTTAGAATATTGGCTGTCGGAGTGTGGCGCAGTCTGGTAGCGCACCTGGTTTGGGACCAGGGGGTCCAAGGTTCGAATCCTTGTACTCCGACCAACATATCAATAAGGCTCTAAAGTGATTTCGCTTTGGGGCCTTTGTTCTTTGTGCCCGTAGCTCAGTCGGATAGAGCAACAGCCTTCTAAGCTGTGGGTCGGGGGTTCGATCCCCTCCGGGCACGCCAACAAACGCCACCCAATCATCAACATGCTAATCTTCTTGCGGCTTGCAGGTTGGGGATGTCAATGGCGTTGGCCGCTACGTTTCTTCCCATCCAGCGCAGGGATGCCATTGCCAAGGCGGTGGCGTCTCCGGTCGAAAAGAACGCCAATCTTTCCGTTTGGGCACCTGGCCGCGTCTGTTCTGGTGCCAATGCCTGGCGCTCTGTCAGCAGGCGTCGTGTTTGCCGTGCAACGGGGACACCGCCTTCCAAATACACGACATCTGTGCCCACTTTTGCACTAAGTTGGTCTGCAATAAAGGGGTAGTGGGTACACCCCAGCACCAAAGTGTCCATTTCGCCCAATTTCAAGCCAAATGCGCCCATGGCCTGGGTATATTGAATGCAGAGTGCTTCTATTTTGATAGCGTCATTGTGCTCAATGGCGTCGGCCAGGCCATCGCAGGGCTGCAGTACAAAGGTGGCAGCACCCCGCAAGGACTGCAGCAAATTGCCAAATTTATCGCTGTTTAGCGTGCCACGGGTCGCCATGACGCCGATCAGGCCGGTTTTGCTGACCGCCGCCGCAGGTTTTAAGGCTGGTTCAATGCCTACGATTGGCAAATCGGGGTAGGTTTGCCGCAATTCCCGGATAGCCGCCGCAGTGGCGGTATTGCAGGCGACCACCAATGCCTTGACAGTGTGGCGCTCGATCAGGTAGCGCGTGACGGCGTGTGCGCGTGCCAGCAAATACGCATCGTCACGCTCACCATAGGGTGCATGGCCGGCATCGGCCACGTACACAAACCTCTCTAACGGAAGCTCGGCGTGCAGCGCACGCAATACGCTGATGCCGCCAATGCCGCTGTCAAAAACACCGATGGGCGACGCGGGTCCTGAGGATGTGGACATGGACGCGCTCAGTGCAGCTTGCTTATCGCGAGGTGACGGGAATGCTTTTGAACTCGCCCGTGGCAATTTTCCTTTGCCATTCAGCGGGGCCGGTGATGTGGGCGCTGGTACCGCCCGAATCCACCGCCACGGTGACCGGCATGTCGACCACGTCAAATTCGTAAATCGCTTCCATGCCCAGGTCGGCAAAGCCCACCACTTCGGCGTGTTTGATCGCCTTGGACACCAGGTACGCAGCGCCGCCTACGGCCATCAGGTAAGCGCTTTTGTGCTTCTTGATCGCCTCAATCGCGACCGGGCCGCGCTCGGCCTTGCCGACCATCGAGATCAGGCCGGTCTGCGCCAGCATCATCTCTGTAAAGCCGTCCATACGGGTCGCCGTAGTGGGGCCTGCGGGGCCGACGGCTTCGCCCTTGATCGGATCGACCGGGCCGACGTAATAGATCACGCGGTTGGTGAAATCTACGGGTAGCTTTTCGCCCTTGGCCAGCATGTCCTTGATGCGTTTGTGCGCGGCGTCGCGGCCGGTCAGCATCTTGCCGTTCAGCAAAAGAGTTTGGCCGGGTGTCCAACTGGCCACTTCGGCAGGCGTCAAGGTATTTAAGTCCACCTTTTTGCTCTTTACGTAATCGGGTGTCCAGTTGACGTTGGGCCACAGATCCAGCGACGGTGGGGTCAGGTAAACGGGGCCGCTGCCGTCCATCACAAAATGGGCGTGGCGTGTCGCGGCGCAGTTCGGGATCATCGCAATCGGTTTGCTCGCTGCGTGCGTGGGGTACATCTTGATCTTGACGTCCAGCACGGTCGTCAGGCCGCCCAGGCCTTGCGCGCCAATACCCAGTGCGTTGACCTTCTCGAACAGCTCCAGGCGCAGTTTTTCGACTTTATCCATCTCAGCGCCAGAGGCCTGCTTGGCCTGCAACTCATACATGTCCAGGTCGTCCATTAGGCTTTCCTTAGCCATCAGCACGGCTTTTTCGGCCGTGCCGCCAATGCCAATACCCAACATGCCGGGCGGACACCAGCCCGCGCCCATCGTCGGCACGGTCTTCAAGACCCAGTCGACCACGCTGTCGCCGGGGTTGAGCATGTACATCTTGCTCTTGTTCTCGCTGCCACCGCCCTTTGCAGCGACAGTGATGTCAATCGTGTTGCCAGGCACCAGCTCAGTGAAGATCACCGCAGGCGTGTTGTCCTTGGTGTTCTTGCGCAAGAATTCAGGGTCAGCAACGACGGACGCGCGCAGTGTGTTGTCCGGGTGGTTGTAGCCCTGGCGCACGCCTTCGTTGATAGCATCGTCCAGGCTGCCGGTAAAACCCTCCCAGCGCACATCCATGCCGACTTTGAGGAACACGTTGACGATGCCGGTGTCCTGGCAGATCGGGCGGTGGCCCGTGGCGCTCATCTTGCTGTTGGTCAGGATCTGCGCGATGGCGTCCTTGGCTGCGGGGCTTTGCTCGCGCTCGTGAGCGCGGGCCAAGTGGGCGATGTAGTCGGCGGGGTGGTAGTAGCTGATGTACTGCAGTGCGGCAGAGACGGATTCGATCAGGTCAGCTTGGCGAATGGTGGTCATAGTGGTATGGCCGGGGTCGTTGCCCCAGTATCAATGTTGGTTGTCTTTGTGGGGGGCTGGGCTGTGGGCCATGAGTTTGTCGGTGTAGGCAATGGCCATTGCCGACAACAAAAATGTGATGTGAATGACCGTTTGTGCGATCAAGACCTTGTCGGTGTACTGTTCTGCATTGATAAAAGTTTTCAGCAAATGAATAGAGCTGATGCCGATGATGGCCGTAGCGAGCTTCACTTTGAGCACTGACGCATTGACATGGCTGAGCCACTCGGGCTGGTCAGGATGCTCACTCAGGTTCATGCGCGACACAAAAGTCTCGTAACCGCCCACTATGACCATGATCAAAAGATTGGAAATCATGACCACGTCAATCAGCGCCAAAACCACCAACATGATGATGGTCTCATTCAGCGCGGTAACCGGCAGTGCGTCCTTCAGGGACTCTTTGTAGCCCACGCTTTTAACCAGTTCTGCAAGCGCGTGTTGGTTACCAAAAGCCGCCTCCAGCAAGTGCACTAACTCGACCCAGAAGTGAAATACATACACAGCCTGTGCCGCGATGAGTCCCAAATAGAGTGGCAGTTGCAACCAACGGCTGGAGAAAATAATCTTGGACAAAAGATTCATGGATGCCGGTGCTTTGGCGGGTGCTGGAGGGTGGCTCATGGAGTTTTTCGCGTCATTGGGTTAAAGCAGTGATTGTAAAAGTCTTGTGTGACGCTGGGAGTTTTGAGTCAGTGATATGTAAGTGCAATCCAACAATATCCGCCCGATCCAAAAAAATTTATATACGCAGGAGACATCCATGAGTACATCTTCGTCAGCCATCCAATCCGTCCTGGTTGAGAACCGAGTTTTCTTCCCCACTGAAGCCACCGTCAAGGCCGCCCGCATTTCAGGTATGGATGCCTACAACGCTTTGTGCGCCGAAGCGGAGCAAGACTTCGAGGGCTTCTGGGCGCGCTTGGCGCGCGAGAACGTGGTCTGGAACAAGCCGTTCACGCGCACGCTGGACGAGTCGAACGCGCCGTTCTACCAATGGTTTGACGACGGCGAACTCAATGCATCGGCCAACTGCCTAGACAAGCACATGGGCACACCCACCGAAAACAAGGTGGCGGTAATCTTTGAAGCCGATGACGGCACGGTCACCAAGACCACTTACAAGGAACTGCTGGCCAAGGTGAGCCAGTTTGCCAATGTGCTCAAGGCCGACGGCGTGCAAAAGGGCGACCGTGTTTTGATTTACATGCCCATGACACTGGAGGGCGTAATCGCCATGCAGGCCTGCGCCCGCATTGGGGCCACCCACAGCGTGGTGTTTGGTGGCTTCTCGGCCAAGGCTTTGCAAGAACGCATCATCGACGCGGGCGCGGTGGCGGTGATCACCAGTAACTACCAGATGCGTGGCGGCAAAGAGTTACCGCTCAAGGCCATCGTGGATGACGGTCTGGCGATGGGCGGCTGCGACACCATCAAGAACGTTTACGTTTACCAGCGCACCCAGACCGCTTGCAACATGGTCGCGGGTCGCGACAAGACTTTCACTGAAGCGCTGGCTGGTAAGAGCACCGAATGCGCGCCTGTGCCGGTAGGCGCGGAGCACCCGCTGTTCATCCTTTACACCTCCGGCTCCACCGGCAAGCCCAAGGGCGTGCAGCACTCCACAGGCGGCTATCTGCTCTGGGCCAAGCTAACGATGGACTGGACCTTTGACCTGAAGCCCACCGACGTATTCTGGTGCACCGCCGACATCGGCTGGATCACCGGCCACACCTATGTGGCCTACGGCCCGTTGGCTGCGGGTGCAACGCAAATCATTTTTGAAGGCGTGCCGACCTTCCCCAACGCGGGCCGCTTCTGGCAAATGATTGAGCGCCACAAGTGCACGATCTTCTACACGGCACCGACTGCGATCCGCTCGCTCATCAAGGCAGCCGAAAGCGATGCGGCCGTGCACCCGGACCGTTCAGACCTCAGCAGCCTGCGCATCCTGGGTTCGGTGGGCGAGCCCATCAACCCCGAGGCATGGATGTGGTACTACAAAAATGTGGGCCATGAGAAGTGCCCCATCGTCGACACCTTCTGGCAGACCGAAACCGGCGGCCACATGATGACGCCGCTGCCTGGCGCTACGCCACTGGTGCCCGGTAGCTGTACGCTGCCGCTGCCCGGCATCATGGCCGCGATAGTTGATGAGCTGGGCAACGACATTGCCAATGGCACGGGCGGCATTCTGGTGGTCAAGCGCCCCTGGCCGTCGATGATTCGTACGATCTGGAATGATCCTGAGCGTTTCAAGAAAGCCTACTTCCCCGAAGAAATGGGTGGCAAGTTGTACCTGGCGGGCGATGGCGCGGTGCGCAGCGCCGACCGCGGCTACTTCCGCATCACCGGCCGTATTGACGATGTGCTGAACGTGTCCGGCCACCGCATGGGCACGATGGAAATCGAATCGGCGCTGGTCTCCAAAACCGATCTGGTGGCCGAGGCTGCCGTGGTGGGCCGTCCCGATGATCTGACGGGCGAGGCGATTTGCGCCTTCGTTGTGCTCAAGCGTCCCATGCCCAAGGGCGACGAGGCCAAGGCGATTGCGAAAGAATTGCGTGACTGGGTTGCCAAGGAAATCGGCCCAATCGCCAAGCCCAAAGACATCCGCTTTGGCGAGAATTTGCCCAAGACCCGAAGTGGCAAGATCATGCGCCGCCTGCTGCGCTCGCTGGCCAAGGGCGAGGCGGTGACGCAAGACACTTCTACGTTGGAGAATCCCGCTATCCTGGATCAACTAGGTCAGGCCTATTGATATCCAAATTGTGATATCTAAATTGCTATAAAATTAGGAGCTGCTCCCGCACTATCCACGGGCCAGAAAGCAAAAAGCCCACACAGTTGTGGGCTTTTTGCATAGTGCGGTTTGAAAGCCGCAAAAATCACTTCTGGCTTAGTACCCAGGCAACCAGTTTTTTGGCCTCGGCATCGTTCACTTGCGGATTGGCTGGCATGGGCACTGCGCCCCAAGCACCGCTGCCGCCTTTGATGACTTTGACGGCCAACTTGTCAGCGGCTGTTTTATCGCTTTTGTACTTGGCTGCGACATCTTTGAAAGCAGGCCCCACCAGTTTTTTGTCGACTGCGTGGCAAGCCATACAATTTTTGGAGGTTGCCAAAGCCTGATCTGCAAAAGCAGGTGCTACGGCCAAGAGGGCAGCAGCACTGATCAAGGCGGGGAACAAAACACGTTTCATGGTGATCCTCTTCGGTTGGGTTACAGTCGTTCAACGAAATTGTAAGGCGGGTGGTTGACCAATGGCTGACATTGGCCATTCGCTGCAAGGAGAGCACTATGTATGCAGTTGGCTTGGGCGTCGTTTTATTGTTGATGAAATACCTGGAAATTGACCCGGTGGCGAATTGGTCGTGGTGGGTCGCCCTAGCGCCCTTTGGCCTTGCTTCCGCTTGGTGGGCTTGGGCTGACTCTACCGGGTGGACCAAGAAGAAGGCGATGCAGCGCGAAGATGAGCGCCGCCAGGCACGCATTGACAAAAACCGCGAAGCGATTGGCACGCTGAGCAATAGTAAAAAGCGCCGCTAGCAGAAGCCTGCCAGGGCGCTTTCCCATGGGCTGACTGGCCCGCAGACTGGATTAGTAGTTGTCCAGCACCGCGCCATTGCTGGCTGATGAAGCATTGAACGCAAACTTGGCCTGCACACCGCGCGTGTAGCGTGGCTTGGGCGCAGTCCAAGCCGCACGGCGCTTGGCGATTTCGGCCTCGGGCACATTCAACTCCAGAATCAACTGGCGGGAGTCGATGGTGATGGAGTCACCTTCTTCCACCAGCGCAATCACGCCACCTGCCGCCGCTTCGGGCGCCACGTGGCCCACCACCATGCCCCAGGTGCCGCCAGAGAAGCGGCCATCGGTGATCAGGCCCACGCTTTCGCCCAGACCCTGACCAATCAACGCGCCAGTGGGCGCCAGCATTTCGGGCATGCCAGGGCCGCCCTTGGGGCCCAGGTAGCGCAGCACCATCACATCGCCGGGAACGATCTTGTTGTCCAGAATGGCCTTGAGTGCAGACTGCTCATCTTCAAACACACGGGCTGGGCCGGTCATTACCGGATTCTTCAGGCCAGTGATCTTGGCCACTGCACCCTCGGGGCTCAGATTGCCTTTCAGAATCGCCAAGTGACCTTGGGCGTACATGGGCTTGTCGATGGGGCGGATCACGTCCTGATCGGCGCGCGGCACATCGGGAATGTCTTTCAACACTTCGGCCACGGTCTGGCCGGTGATGGTGATGCAGTCACCGTGCAGCAGACCCGCGACCAGGAGCGTCTTCATCACTTGCGGGATGCCACCGGCGCGGTGCAGGTCCACCGCCAGGTATTTGCCCGAGGGCTTCAGGTCGCACAGCACGGGGGTCTTGACGCGCACGCGCTCGAAGTCGTCAATCGTCCACTCCACACCGGCCGCGTGGGCGATGGCCAAAAAGTGCAGCACGGCGTTGGTGGAGCCACCGGTCGCCATGATCACCGCCACGGCGTTCTCGATCGACTTGCGCGTCACGATGTCGCGTGGCTTCAGGTCCTTCTTGATCGCTTCCACCAGCACCTTGGCCGATTCCTTGGCCGAGTTCATCTTCTCGTCGTGCGGGTTGGCCATGGTGCTGGAATAGATCAAGCTGATGCCCAAGGCCTCAAACGCGGAGGACATGGTGTTGGCCGTGTACATGCCGCCGCAGGAGCCGGTGCCGGGAATGGCGCGGCGCTCGATTTGCAGCAGGTCTTCGTCGCTCATGCGGCCCGCAGCGTTTTCGCCCACGGCTTCAAACACACTGACGATATTCAAGTCTTTGCCCTTGTAGGTGCCGGGCAGAATCGTGCCACCGTAGACATAGATGGCCGGCACATTCGCGCGCAGCATGCCCATCAGGCCACCGGGCATGTTCTTGTCGCAGCCACCGACCACGACGATGCCGTCCATCCACTGGCCTTGCACGCAGGTTTCAATGCAATCGCTGATGACTTCGCGGCTGACCAGGCTGTATTTCATGCCCTCAGTGCCCATGGCCATGCCGTCAGAGATCGTCGGCGTGCCGAACACCTGCGCGTTGCCACCGGCTTCTTCAATACCGGCAATCGCCGCGTCCGCCAGCTTTTGCAGGCCGCTGTTGCAGGGGGTAATGGTGCTGTGGCCGTTGGCCACGCCGACCATGGGCTTCTTGAAGTCGCCTTCTTCGTAGCCCATCGCGTAGTACATGGAGCGGTTGGGTGCGCGGCTCTTGCCTTCGGTGATGTTCTTGCTGCGGGGGTTCAGGACGATGGGTTTGGTGGTCATGGTGTCTCTTTCGGCGATGCCAAGCTGGCGTTATTCAAAAAGCTGGCCGGAGTATGCCCGCTGCCGGTGATTCGTTCCAATCCATTTTTCAAGGTGTATTAATATGTTTTGCATATGAGTAAACCCATCCCGCAACTGCCCTGGATCGAGCTGCGCCTGTGGCGCCAGTTTGTCACCGTGGCCGAAGAGCTGCACTTTGGCCGTGCGGCCTTGCGTCTGCACATGACGCAGCCGCCTTTAACCCAGGCGATTGCCCAACTGGAGCGCAGCCTGGGCGTGATGCTGTTTGCTCGCACCAAACGTAGCGTGCAACTCACGCCGCAGGGCCTGGCGCTGCTGCCGCAGGCGCAGGCGCTTTTGCAGCAAGCTAAGGCCGTGGTGTTGGATGCGCGGGCCTTAGCCGGTGGCGAGTCGGGTCGTTTGCGTCTGGCTTTTGTGTCGACGGTGGGTTTTTCAATACTGCCGCCTTGGGTGATGGCGTTTCGCCAGGAGTTTCCGGGCGTGCAACTGGACCTGGTAGAGGCGACGGGCGATGTGCAATTGCAACTGTTGCAGGCTGATGAGGTGGATGCCGGATTCATTCTGCACGCCAGCGGTTTTGCAGTGCCGGGTCTGCAGCGCCTGACCGTGGCGCAAGAGCCCTTAGTACTGGCGCTACCTGAATCGCACCCTTTGGCCCAGCGCAAAACCCTGCGGCTAGCGGATGTGTGGGCCCAGCCGCTGGTGAGCTTTCCCCGCCGCATCGTGCCTTCGCTCTACGACGCCATCTTTGGCATGTACCACGATGCGGGCCAGCTGCCGGTGGTGGCCCAGGAAGCGATCCAGATGCAGACCATCGTCAATCTGGTGTCAGCCGGGCTGGGCGTGGCCTGGGTGCCGGCCAGCGTGCAGCAGTTTCAGCGCAGTGGGGTGGTGTACCGCCAAGTACAAGGGGCAGGGCGCGGCGCTGAGCGCATTCCCGTGCCTGGCTGCGAAACCAGTCTGGTGTGGCAGCGCAGCAGCCCCAGCCTGCAGCGTTTTATGGGCTTTGCCAACGTGCACAATGCCGTCCATGCTGATTCACCCCCAAATTGACCCTGTGGCCCTGCAAATCGGGCCTTTCGCCATTCATTGGTATGGCCTGACCTACCTGGCGGCCTTTGCGCTCTTTATGTGGCTGGGCCGTTTGCGCCTGCGCCACCCGCCGTTTCACCGGCTGCAAGGGAGTAGCGCTTGGGCTTTCAAGGACGTGGAAGACATTCTGTTTTTAGGTGTGCTGGGCGTCGTGCTGGGGGGGCGCATTGGTTACTGCCTGTTTTACAAGCCTGGCTATTACGTTGCGCATCCGCTGGAGATCTTTTACGTGTGGCAAGGTGGCATGAGTTTTCATGGCGGCATGCTGGGTGTGATCGCATCTATGGTGTGGTTTGGCGTGTCGCGCAAGCGGCCGTTTTGGCAGGTGGCGGATTTTGTGGCGCCCTGCGTGCCTACCGGGCTGGCTGCCGGGCGCGTGGGTAACTTTATCAATGGCGAGCTGTGGGGCCGCCTGAGCGACCCGGACCTGCCTTGGGGCATGGTGTTTCGCGATGGCGGCCCGCTGCCGCGCCATCCTTCGCAGGTCTACCAGTTCTTGATGGAAGGCATCTTGCTGTTTGTGTTGTTGTGGCTGTATGCCCGCAAAGAGCGCAAGCAGGGCCAGGTGGCCTCTGCCTTCCTGCTGGGCTACGGCGTGTTTCGCTTCATTGCCGAGTTCTTCCGTGAGCCCGATGCGCACCTGCTGTGGCTGCAGCAGCAAACCGGGATGAGCATGGGCCAGTGGCTGTGCGTGCCCATGATTGTGGGCGGCGCAGTGGCATGGTGGTGGCATGGCCGCCGCGCTGCGGCGTAAGCGGGCCACAGCGCACACCATTCCTTCGATTTCAGGGTAAACACCCGCCGCAATTGCTGCGACGGGGCTTTACGCGCCGATCGTAATTACTCATAATTATGGAAAATTACAGTCAGCACCATGCCGTTTCCGCCCACCCCGATGCGCCTGATTCACAACTCTTTGCACGACGAAGTGGCGGATGGTTTGCGGGCCCGGATTTTTGAAGGGCTGTTGGCACCGGGGAGCTTTATTGACGAAGCCGCGCTGTGCGCGGACCTGGCCATCTCGCGCACGCCGCTGCGCGAGGCGCTGAAGGTGCTGGCCGCCGAAGGCCTGGTGCGCCACGAACCACGGCGCGGCAGTTTTGTGAGCCAGGTGACCGAGCAGGACCTAGACGACATCTTCCCAGTGATCGCGCTGCTGGAAGGGCGCTGCGCGCTGGAGGCCACGCGCAACGCGACGGACGCCGACATTGCCGCGCTGGAAAGCTTGCACCAAACCCTGCAGCAGCACGCCCAAGCCAAGCGCATCACCGACTACTACGCCGTCAACTTCAGCATCCACGAAGCCATCATCCTGCTTGCCAACAACCGCTGGCTGGCGCAAAGCATTGCCGATTTGCGCAAAATACTGAAGCTGGCCCGCCTGCAGCAATTGCACGCGCCGGGCCGCCTGGAGCAAAGCCTGAGTGAACACTTGGCGGTGTTTGCCGCGATCAAGGCGCGCGATGGCGAGGCCGCAGACGCTGCCATGCGCACGCATCTGCTGCGCCAGCGCGAGGCCCTGCGCGAACTCACCCGCACCCAGAAAAGCAGGTTGCTGGCATGAACCAAGACTCTTGGATCAACCGCAACGTGCAGCGCCTTCTACCCAAAAGTTCAAGGGTGAAAAGTGCCGTTGAAGCCGTGGATAGTGCGGGAGAAGCTCCTAAAAAAGTAGCAAGTACCGCTGCGAACAATGATATGGCGGGCCTTTCGGTCAAGGCTGTTGGGGGCCAGCGCAGCACGCGGGAGCGCCTGAACGCCACCTTGAGCCAGGGCGACGAAGCCCTGTCGCCGCGCGTGTTGCGGCGCATTCTGCAAGAGCTGCACGCGGTGATTGACGACCGTGTCAGCGAAGTGGAGGGCGGCCGCCGCGCCACCGAGCTGGCCGCTTGGTACACCGGTGCCACCCCCGCACGGCGGCGTGACATGTGGCTGCTGATGAGCGAAATGTTTGTGGCCGACCCGCAGAAGGTGAAAGCCGCGCAGGCTACCTTTGCCGCCGCCGTGGGCACGCCGGACGAGGCTGCCGCCGAGGTGCATTACCGCCGCGCCACCGTGTCGCCGCGCCGCCGCCTGCTGCAGCGCTTTAGTGTGGATGCAGAGGGCATTCGATTTCTGGTGAACCTGCGCGCCGAGATGCAGGCCAGCCTGAAAGGCGACAAGCGCCTGCAGGCGCTGGATGTGGAGATGGAGTACATGTTCTCCACCTGGTTTGACGTGGGCTTTCTGGACCTGCGCCGCATCAGCTGGGACTCACCCGCGTCATTGGTGGAAAAGCTCATCAAGTACGAAGCGGTTCACGACATCAAGAGCTGGGCGGACGTGAAGAACCGGCTCGACTCCGACCGGCGCTGCTACGGCTTTTTCCACCCGCGCCTGCCCGCTGAACCGCTGATTTTTGTGGAGGTGGCACTGGTGGACGCGCTCGCCGAGAGCATCACCCCCTTGCTGGATGAGTCCGCCGACGCCGCCGACCTGAACGCCGCCACGACTGCCATCTTCTACTCAATCAGCAATACCCAGGACGGCCTGCGCGGCGTGAGTTTTGGCGACTCACTGATCAAGCGCGTGGTGGAGACGCTGAAAGCCGAGTTCCCCAAACTCAAGACCTTTGCCACGCTGTCGCCGATTCCGGGTTTTCGGCAATGGTTGGGCAAGAACGCGGCGGCGATGATCGAACGGCTGGACGCCCATGACCAGGCCGAGCTCGGCCGGGCCGTAGGCTTCGAGCCGGTGACGGCCTCGCATTTTTTAACGGCGGCAGAGACGGCGTTGACGCTCAAGCCCTCATCCGCAGTGCGCCATATGCTGCTGCGCTGCGCGGCGCAGTATTTGGGCAAAGAAACGGTACAAGGCAAGCCGCTGGACCCTGTGGCGCGCTTTCACTTGGGCAATGGTGCCCGGGTCGAGCGGCTGAACTGGGCCAGCGATCCATCGGCCAAAGGGCAGAAGCAATCGTATGGCTTGATGGTGAATTACCTCTACGACCTGAAGCGCCTGGACAAGCACCGCGAGATGCTGGCCCAAGGCAAGATTCCGGTGGCATCGGCCATCAGCGAGTTGATTTTGTGAGTTGAGTGGTGTGAGTTGAGTGGTGTGAGTTGACTTTTTTGGTGCGTGGCTACGGCCCGTTTTGCGTTCATAAAAACAGGAGACAACGATGAAAAATAGGACAACAACCCAAGCCGATGTGCCAGACACCCAGCGCCGCCGGGCACTGCTGGCGGCGGCTGCTGCGGGCATCACGGCAGCCTGGCCGGGCGGCAGCTTTGCGCAGGCGCGCTGGCCCGCCAAGCCGGTGACCGTGATTGTTCCTTTTCCCGCAGGCGGTGGTACCGATGCCTTTGCGCGCCCCATGTCTGGCCAGTTTGCCAAGCTCACCGGCACCCAGTTGGTGATCGACAACCGCGGCGGCGCGGGCGGTACGCTGGGTGCCAGCATTGCGGCCAAGGCCCAGCCGGACGGCTATACGCTCTTCATGGGTGCGGTGCACCATGCGATTGCGCCCAGCATGTACCCCAAGCTGGACTACAACATTGAGTCGGATTTCATACCCCTGGCCCTGCTGGCCAATGTGCCCCAGGTGCTGGTGGTGAATCCCAAGAATGTGACCGGCGACTTCAAGGCCTTTCTGGCCCAGGTGAAGGCCAATCCGGGCAAGATGAATTACGGTTCGGCGGGTGGCGGCACCTCGCACCACTTGGCAGGCGAGCTGTTCAAGCTGCAAACCAAGACCTTTATCACCCACATTCCCTACCGTGGCGCGGGCCCGGCTTTGCAAGACTTGATAGGCGGTAATGTGGACATGATGTTTGACGGCCTGGGTTCGTCGGCAGCACATATCAAAGGTGGCCGCATCAAGGCGCTGATGGTGTCAGGCAGCAAGCGCAATGCCGCCTTCCCGGATGTGCCCTGCGCTGCCGAGCTGGGCCTGCCCGACTACACCGTAACCACCTGGTACGGCCTGTGGGCCCCCAAGGGCACGTCGGCCGATGTGCAAGCCCGTGTGTTGGAGGAGGTGCGGCGCATGGCTGCTGCGGACGAGATCAAGCAGGCCTGGGCCAACAACGGTGCGGATTTCCCCAACCTGACGGGTCAGCAGTTTGGCGGCTTTGTTAGCGCGGAAGTGCGGCGCTGGGCCGCCGTGGTCAAGGCTGCGGGTGCAAAGCTAGACTAGACGTTTTACGCGAGGCACGGCGATGGCGGTATGCATGGAAACCACCCAAGACGGGGCCTTGGCCACCGTGGTGCTGGAGAACGCCGGCAAATTCAACGCCATGTCGCGCAGCATGTGGCGCGAGCTGCGGGTGGTGTTTAGCGCCGCGGCGCAGCAGCCCGGCCTGCGCTGTATTGTGGTCAAGGGGGCTGACGGGCATTTTTGCGCCGGGGGCGATATTGCTGAGTACCCGGCTTTCCGGTTTGATCCGCACACCCTGCAGGCGTTTCATGAGGACGATGTGTGGGGTGCGCTGCAAGCCATGCTGGATTGCGATGTGCCACTGCTGGCGCAGATCGAAGGCAACTGCATGGGGGCCGGGCTGGAGATTGCCAGCTGCTGCGACCTGCGTTGGGCCAGCACCAACGCCCGCTTTGGCGCACCCATTGCGAAGCTAGGTTTTCCCATGGCCCCGCGCGAAGCTGCGCTGGTGGCGGGAGCCGTAGGCCACACCACGGCGCGGGCCATGCTGCTGGCCGCTGCGGTGTTGGATGCCCAGCATATGTTGCACACTGGCTTTTTGACCGGCCTGTGCGCACCCACTGAGATTGCAGCCCACTGCAGTGCGCAGGCCCTGTCTATCACCATGCTGGCTCCGCAGGCTGCCCGAATGAATAAGCAGACGTTAAGAGCATTAAATCGGGCTGCAGAGCCCATGGATAGTGCGGGAGCAGCTCCTGATTTAATAGCAATCGACTTGAATTCGGCCGCTTGCTACGATTACGCCGACAGCCCCGAGCACCGCGAAGGCATTGCGGCTTTCTTGGCCAAACGCCCGCCTGTGTTTTGAATGGTCTCATTGCACCTCTTGCACCTCTTGCACCTCTTGCACTTCTTTCCCTCTTTTTCTCACCATGCGCACTATGACTTCCCCTGACAGCCCGGCGGCAGGCACACCCACCGCCCCTCGCTCATCCAACGCCAACCTGTTTGTCGCGCTGCGTGCGGCCTTTCCCGCCGATCTGGATGCCTGCGCCGTAGAAACTGAAACCGGTCTGCATTACTCTTGGCGCGATCTGGACGAGGCCACGGCCATGGTGGCCAATTTGCTGGATTCCCTGGATTTAGCCAAGGGTGCGCGGGTGGCGGTGCAAGTCGAAAAATCGGTGGAGGCCTTGGTGCTTTACTTGGCCACGCTGCGCGCGGGCTTGGTGTATTTGCCACTGAATACCGCCTACCAAAGTGCGGAGCTGGCCTACTTCATTGCCGATGCCCAGCCCGCCGTGGTGGTCTGCCAGGGCAGCCAGTTTGGCTGGGTCAGCAAGATGGCATTCGCAGCCGGCACCGCCTATGTCTTCAGCCTGAATGACGATCGCAGTGGCACCCTGCTGCAGCGCGCCGCCCAGTTTCCAAGGCAACACAGCCCGGCGCAGGTGCAGGCGCAAGACCTGGCGGCCATCATCTACACCAGTGGCACCACGGGGCGCAGCAAGGGGGCCATGCTGTCGCACGGAAACCTGCTTTCTAACGCGTTGGTGTTGAAGGACTATTGGGGCTGGCGCACGCCGCAGATGGGTGGCGACGTGCTGCTGCATGCTTTGCCTATCTTCCATGTACACGGCCTGTTTGTCGCCATCCACGGCGCGCTGATCAACGGCAGCAAGATGATCTGGCTCAGCCGCTTTGATCCGCAAGTGGTGTTACAGAATCTGCCCCGTGCCACGGTTTTTATGGGCGTACCCACGCTATATGTGCGCCTGCTGGCTGAGCCGGGCTTGACCCCCGCCCAATTGTGTTCCATGCGTCTGTTCATCTCGGGCTCTGCCCCGATGCTGCTAGACACCTTTGTGCAATGGCAAGAGCGCACCGGCCACACGATTTTGGAGCGCTACGGTATGTCTGAGACGGTGATGCTCACCTCCAACCCCTACCACGCCGCCGATGGCGAGCGTCGCGGTGGAACGGTGGGCCGACCGTTGCCAGGAGTGCAATTGCGCGTGCGTGATGGCGACGTTGATTTGGCAGCGGGTGAGGTGGGTGGCATTCAGGTCAAAGGCCCGAATGTGTTTCAGGGCTACTGGCGCATGCCCGAGAAAACAGCCGAAGAGTTCACCGCCGACGGCTTCTTTAAAACGGGCGATGTGGGGCAAGTCGCGCCCGATGGTTTTGTCACCATCGTGGGCCGCAGCAAAGACCTGATCATCAGCGGCGGCTACAACGTCTACCCTGCAGAAATTGAGGGCTATATCAATGCCATGGACGGCATTGCCGAGAGTGCCGTCGTGGGGGTGCCCGATGCTGATTTTGGTGAGGTCGGGGTGGCCGTGGTGATTGGTAAGCCGGGGGCGCGCCTGGACCCGCAAGCCATCATTGCCCAATTGAAAGCCACGCTGGCCAACTTCAAAATTCCCAAGCGCTGCTTTGTGGTGGGAGAGCTGCCGCGCAACGCCATGGGCAAAGTGCAAAAGAACCTTTTGCGCCAGCAATACGGCCCGCGCTAGCCGGGTTTAGGGGGTACTATTTGCAGCACCAGCTGCGGTGCAGCTGATAACCACCGCCTAGGAGCACGCCATGAAAGTTGGTCAAATCACGGTGCGCCATGCACAGGCCCAATTGGTGGATTTTGCAGACTTTGCAGCGTTGCAGCCGCTGGTACCCCAGCTGGTGCTGGCGTTTGGTGCGGTTGAGAATTTGCGCGGTGCCGCCTCGGCGCTGGCCCAGGCTTTTCCGGCTGCCCACCGCATCGGTTGCTCTACGGCCGGTGAAATCTCCCAGCACGGCGTCGCAGATGGCACCCTCGTCGTCACCGCACTGCAGTTTGAAAAATCCAGGGTCGAGCGCTTTAGCACCGTCTTGTCCAGCATGGAAGACTCCTTTGCTGCCGGTCAGCGGTTGGCAGCGGGCTTACCCACAGAGGGCTTGCGTGCCGTGCTGATCTTTGGGCAAGGCGTCAAAATCAATGGCAGTGCCGTACTGGCCGGTATGAAGGAAGTCATCGGAACGGCGATCCCCGTCACCGGGGGCTTGGCCGGTGATGGTGGCGCGTTTGCGCAGACCTGGGTTTTGGACAACGAAGGCGTGAGCGATGACCGCCTGTGCTGTGTCGGCTTGTATGGCGATGCGCTGGAGTTTTGCCATGGCTCTTTTGGTGGCTGGTCTCCCTTTGGCCCGGCGCGCAAGGTCACCCGCAGCGACAACAATGTGCTCTATGAACTCGATGGCGAGTCTGCGCTAGAGGTTTACAAAAAGTACCTGGGTGAGCACGCCAAGGACGTGCCAGCGTCCGGGCTCTTGTTTCCATTTGCCATGCTGGGTGAGGACCACACCGAAGTGGGCTTGATTCGCACGATTTTGGGGGTGGATGAGGCCGCCGGAAGCCTGACCTTGGCTGGCGACATTGAACCCAACGGCTACCTGAAGCTGATGCACGCCAGCACCGATGCACTGGTAGACGGTGCAGAGGCGGCGGCCGAGGCTGCCAAAGCGATGCAGGCGAGCGATGGTCAAGGCTTGGCCCTGTTGGTCAGTTGCGTGGGGCGCAAGCTGGTGATGGGCGGGCGTGTGGAGGAAGAGGTGGAAGCCGTGGCCGATGTTTTTGGCAAGGGCGCAACCCTGGCCGGTTTTTACTCGTATGGTGAGATGAGCCCCTTCACACGCGCGGTGGAATGCAAGCTACACAACCAAACCATGACGATTACTTACATCGGGGAAAAACTTTGATGGTTTTGCACCGTTTGGGCTCTACCGCAGCATGCACAAACTCTTAGTTCGCCAGCTCAAGCGTTTTCTGGACGTGCCCGAGGACAAGCTGCCAGATTTGCTGGCAGAGCTCCAGCGCATGGGCAGTGCAAGCGGGGTGCCCGAAGACGTGGGCCGAGCGCTGGTGGGCTTGGGCACTTTTTTACAACGGGTGGACGACACTTACCAGCAGAGCGACCGGGATTTGGAGCTCAAGACCCGCAGTCTGGAATTGAGTTCCTTGGAGTTGACCCAAAAAAATACCCGCCTGCGCGAAGATTTGGTCAGCCGCACGCGTGCCATCGAGTCGCTGCGCCAGACCGCCGTGGACTTGATGGCGTCGATTGACACGCACCAGTCGCTTGATGCGGATGACAGCCTGGAGGGCCTGTCCAACGTGATGCGTGATTTGGTGCACCAGCATGAAGAGGGCCAACGGGATTTGCATGCCGCGCTGACCGATTTGGCTTACCAAAAGTTTGCGCTGGACCAACACGCCATCGTCAGTATCACCAAGTTAAACGGCGACATCGTCTACGCCAATGACAAACTCTGCGAAATCAGTGGCTACAGCCGGGCTGAGCTATTGAACCAAAACCACCGGCTGATGAAATCGGGCACGCACGAACCGGTTTTCTTCAAAAACATGTGGGAAACCTTGGTCAACGGCCAAGTCTGGCGCGGAGAAATTTGCAACCGCAACCGGGCCGAAGGGCGCTACTGGGTTAACGCGACCATCGTTCCCTTGCGCGATGATGCGGGCAAGATCTCTATGTACATCTCCATCTGCACCGACATTAGCGGTCTGCGGCGCATGGAGGCCTCAATCAAGGCCGCAGAGGCCCGGCTGCGCCACATTACCAATACGGTCCCCGGTGTGGTGTTTCAGTGGCAGGTCTCCCAGGCCGACTACCGCTTTACGTTTGTGAGCGACCGACTACAGGAGGTACTGGGCATCGAACCGGCCGCGCTATTGGCAGATCCCTCGCTCACTACGCAGCAAATTGTGGAGGCGGACCGGGCCAAGGTGATTGCGGGTGTATTGGATGCCGCCAAACGGCGGGTGAATTGGCGCGGGGAGTACCAGGTCCGGCTCAGTGACGCGAGTTTTCGCTGGTTGCGGGCGGAGATTGTTCCTGAGGCCGAGTTGGCCGCCGATGGCGCGACCGTGTTCACCGGCATTTGGCAAGACATCACCGAGCTCAAGCGTGCCGATGCCCGCCTGCGCGAAATCACGGCCAATGTGCCGGTCGCCGTGTTTCAGTACTCGGTCGATGCTGCTGGCCGGTTTGTGATGAACTTCATGAGTGATGCCATCGAAAAGCTCTGTGGTGTGACAGCGGAAGAAGTGGTTGCAGACACCCGCCATTTGGTGAAGTGTGTGCACCCCGGCGATGGTGCGTTTTTGCAGGCGGGGCTGCGTGTCGCCACGGCCCAATCCAGCGCGCAGGCCATGGAATTTCGCATGGTGCACCAGGGCACGGGCAACGTGGTCTGGGTCCATGGGGAGGCACATCCCCGGCAATTGGCCCACGGCACCTGGATTTGGAATGGCTACCTGACCGATATTTCTGCGGCCAAGCAAGTGGCTGAAGAACTGCAAAGAGCCAAGGAAAGTGCGGAAAGTGCCAGCCTGGCCAAGTCGGACTTTTTGGCCAATATGAGCCACGAAATTCGCACCCCCATGAATGGCGTCATTGGCATGACCGAACTCTTGCTGGATACGGAGCTGGACACCACCCAAGCCGAGTATTTGGGCATTGTTAAAAATTCATCCGAGGCGCTTCTGCGGGTGATCAACGATATTTTGGATTTCTCCAAAATTGAGGCAGGCAAACTCCAGATTGAGCACATCCCTTTCCACTTGGGCCGCTGTGTGTCAGACACGCTGAAGACACTGGCCTTCAAAGCGCAGGAAAAAGGCCTGGAGCTGGTGTGCGACATTGGGCCAGAGGTGCCAATGGGCTTGCTCGGCGACCCGGGGCGCCTGCGTCAAATTTTGGTGAACGTGGTGGGCAATGCCATCAAGTTCACAGCCCACGGGGAAATCGTGGTCAGGATATCTGCGCAGCAGACCGCTAGCGCGGTGGTCGTCTTGCAGCTTGCCGTCAGCGATACCGGTATCGGCATACCCGCCAACAAGTTGAAGTCCATCTTTGAGCCGTTCTCACAGGAAGACAGCTCCACCACGCGCAAGTACGGTGGCACTGGTTTGGGCCTGACGATTTGTGCCAGGCTTGTGGCCGCCATGGGCGGCAAGACCTGGGTGGAGAGCGAGTTGGGTCAAGGTAGCGTTTTCCAATTCACGATCCAGGCAGATTTGGATCCGCAGATGGCCAGCGTGTTGGACCCCGTGATCCCGTTTGCCGGACGCAGCGTGGTGATCGTGGATGACAACGCGGTGAATCGCCTGGTCCTTACGCGCACTTTGCAGGCAACCGGAATCATCACCCATGACTTTGCCTCGGGTAGCGAAGCGCTGGCCTGGATGGCGCGCCCACGCGCAGCGCAAGAGCCGGTGTGCGATGCTGTCTTACTGGATGCACAAATGCCCGAACTCAGCGGTTTTGAGGTAGCCGTCCTCTTGCGTGAGCTACCCGGCTGCGACCGTTTGCCCCTGGTGATGTTGTCGTCCGCAGGCATGCGGGGTGACGCCCAACGTGCCCGCGAGGCTGGCATCGTGGCGTATTTGTCCAAACCGATTGCGCGTGAGGATCTGATGCAGGCGCTGAGCCAGGTTTTGAATCTCCAAGACCGGCTTCCCCAGGCGCTCATCACGCGGCATTCGGTCATGGAAGACCGCGTAGCCATGGATGTCTTGCTGGTGGAAGACAACCTCATCAATCAAAGACTCGCGGTCACTTTGTTGCAGCGCTGGGGGCATAAAGTCACGGTTGCCGAGAACGGACAGCTTGCGCTGGATTGCCTCGCTGTGGCTACGTTTGATGTCATCTTGATGGACATGATGATGCCCGTTATGGATGGGTTGGAGGCCACCCGCAGGATTCGTGCGCTGGAGACCTCCGGGCGCACGCCCATTGTTGCCATGACGGCGAATGCCATGGAATCCGACCGGGACCGCTGCTTTGCTGCGGGTATGGATGACTATATTTCCAAGCCCATCAATGCGCGCGAGTTGCAAACGCTGCTAGAGCGGTTTCTGCCTTCCAACACCACCCGCAGTTTGAATCTGGACAGGGTCGACCCAGGCCTGCAGCAGGAGGGTGAAGGCATCTCTGATTTTGACTACGGTGCAGCCCTCGGTTCGGTGGACCAAGAAATTTTGCAAATTATTGCGGCACCGTTTTGTGCGCAGTGGCCCCAGGACCGGTCCAAGATTATGGAAAGCCAGGAGGCTGATATGCCCATGGTGGAGCGCACTGTGCATGCACTCAAGGGAATTTTGTCTATGTTTGGGGCCCAGCCCGCCAGTGCCTTGGCCATGCGGCTGGAGCTGTGTGCCAAAGCGGGTGATGTTGCGCAGCTGCGATCCCTGCTGCCGCCCTTTTTTGCCGAAGTGGAACGTATGATGGACGCTCTGCACAGCTTCCTTCAAGGTTGATATCCCGTGACCCAACATGTGCTCATCGTTGACGACACCGAAATCAATTTGATTTTGTTTGGCGCATTGGTCAAAAAGCTCGACCACTGCGAAGGCCATACCTTCGCCAGCTCAGCCGCAGGGCTGGAGTGGGCCAGCCAGAACGAGCTGGATTTGTTGATCGTCGATTACATGATGCCCGACATCGACGGCCTGGAGTTCATCACCCGCTTTCGCGCGATACCGGGCTGTGAGTCGGTACCGATCTTGATGATTACCGCCAACGACCAGAAGCAACTGCGCTACCGGGCACTGGATCTGGGGGCCAACGATTTTTTGATCAAGCCGGTCGACAAAGTCGAGTTTTTGGCCCGGACCAAAAACATGCTGACCGTGAGCGAGGCGCGCAAGCAGCTGGTGAACCGCGCAAGCTGGTTGGCCGATGAAGTGCGCAAAGCCACGGCTGAGATTTTGGCGCGGGAACGTGAAACCGTTTTGCGCCTGTGCAAGGCCGCGGAATACCGCGACCCAGAAACCGGCGCACATATTTTGCGCATGGCCCATTTCTCGCGCCTGATCGCCCAAAAATTGGGCTTGAGTGTGGACCAGCAAGAGCTTTTGCTGGAGGCTGCGCCCCTGCACGATATTGGCAAGGTGGGCATTGCCGATCCGATTTTGCTCAAACCGGCTCGCCTCAATGCGGCGGAATTTGAAATCATGAAGCAGCACGCCATCTTTGGCTACGAGCTGCTCAAAGGCAGCTCGTCCAAGGTCTTGCAAGCCGGGGCCGAAATCGCCAGAGGCCACCACGAGAAGTTGGACGGCAGCGGTTACCCGCAGGGTTTGAAGGGTACCGAGATACCGCTGTTCAGCCGCATAGTGGCCGTGGCCGATGTGTTTGACGCGCTGACCTCTGAGCGGCCCTACAAAAAAGCCTGGGAGATTGAAGCCGCCGTCGACTTTTTAACCGCTGGCTCTGGCACCCATTTCGACCCCGATTGCGTGCGTGCTTTCCTGGAGTCTTGGGAAGAGGTGCTCGAAATACGCGCGCGCTACCAGGAAGACGCCGACGCCGTTTGAGGGTGGGCCGAGGATTGCCACCGTTGCCACTCTTTCAGAGCTTCTTGATGCAAATCAAGGAGCTGTGCCCCAACACATAGGAAACTGCGCTTCTATGCAACTGGCCCCGACCCAGGTTCTCTCTGTGACACCGGCGTTTGCCAAGGGGCTGGCGGTATTGGACGATCCGCAAGAGTGGGGCGCGTTCAGCCGTGCGCTAGAGGGGCGCAACGGGATGTGGGAGTCCAGTGTGGTGATCGAAGGCATGCACTGTGCAGCGTGCTCATTGACGGTGGAAGATGCCTTGCTGCAAATCCCAGGCGTTGTCAGCGCGCAAGTAAGTTCCGCCAGCCACCGGGCCAAGGTGGTGTGGGTCCAGTCGCAGGTCTTGCCTTCCGTCTGGCTGGCCGCGGTGGCCGCTGCGGGCTACCGGGCGCTTCCAGCCAACGATATTTTTGCCAGCGAACACCGGCGTGTGGAGACACGGCAAGCCCTGTGGCGTTGGCTGGTAGCAGGCCTGTGCATGATGCAAGTCATGATGTACGCCTACCCGGCCTACATCGCCCAGCCGGGTGATCTGACGGCTGAGATGGAGCGCTTGCTGCGCTGGGCTTCGTGGGTACTGACCTTACCCGTCATGCTGTTTTCTTCCGGCCCTTTCTTCAAAGCCGCACTGCGGGATCTGAGCCGGGGTCGTATCAGCATGGATCTGCCGGTGGCGCTGGGCATTGCCATCACCTTTGCAGTCAGTTCCGTCGGCACCTTTACACCCGAGGGCATTTTTGGCCGCGAGGTGTATTTCGATTCGCTGACGATGTTCGTCTTCTTTTTGCTGACCGGGCGCTGGCTGGAGCTGCGCCTGAGGGATAGAACCGCGGGCGCTTTGGAGGCCCTGATGAATCGCCTGCCCGACAGCGTGGAGCGCAAGTTAGCTGACGGCAGCTTTGTGCGGGTGGCGGCCCGGCGTATCACGGTGGGGGATGTGGTGCGCGTACACCCTGGCGAGACATTTCCGGCGGACGGTTTGATCACGGTCGGCACCACATCCGTGGACGAAGCCTTGATGACCGGCGAGTCCCGCCCCATCGCCCGCGCGGCGGGCATGCCGGTGCTCTGCGGAAGCCATAACCTGAGCGGCACGGTCATCGTGCGCGTGGACTGCGTGGGTACATCCACCCGTTTTGCCCAGATCGTGGCGCTGATGGACAGTGCCGCTTCCAGCAAACCGCACAGCGCGCAAATAGCCGACCGTCTGGCCAAGCCGTTTTTAGTGGGCGTCTTGGTGGCTGCCGCGCTGGCCTGTGCGTGGTGGTGGGAGCGCGACCCCGGCCATGCACTGATGGTGGCGGTTGCGGTGCTGATCGTGACCTGTCCGTGCGCGCTCTCATTGGCCACACCGGCTGCCATGCTGGCTTCTGCGGGGGCCATGGCCAAAACCGGTGTGTTGGTCCGCCGCCTGCAGGCCTTGGAGACTCTGGCCGGGGTCACCACGGTGGTGTTTGACAAAACCGGCACGCTCACCAGCGATGCCATGGTGCTGGGTCAAACCACTGCCCTGGGGGGGCTGAGTGCCGGTGATGTCTTGCAGATGGCCCAGGCCTTGGCCCAGCATTCATTGCATCCGGTGTCGCGGGCACTGGTGCAAGCCCGCAGTCCACACGGCGCGGCGGCTGATCCAAGCTGGTCTTGCGCAACGGCCACCGAGTTGCCAGGGCAGGGCGTGCAGGGCGAGGTGGTGTGCAGTGGGCCGGGTGGCGCAATGCTGCAACTGCGGCTGGGTTCGGCGGCATTCTGCGGCGTGCCTGCCTCTGCAGTTTTGCCATCCCAAGTCTTTTTGGCGGACGCCCAGGGCTGGGTGGCGACCTTTGATTTGGAGGAATGTCTGCGGCCCCAAGCCGCCGGGGCGGTGACCATGTTGCAAGCCCAAGGCTTGGCCGTGCACATGCTCTCTGGCGATAGCGTATTGGCGGCCACCGACGTAGCGCGCCGGGCGGGGATTGTGCAGGTGCGTGGTGCCTGCTCTCCACAAGACAAGCTGGAGTTTCTCAAAGCCTTGCAGGCTTCGGGCCAGGTCGTCGCCATGGTCGGGGATGGGCTTAACGATGGGCCGGTGCTGGCGGGGGCCGATGTTTCCATCGCCTTTGGCAAGGCTGTGCCACTGGCCCAGGCTCGGGCCGATTTTGTGATCCTGGGTGACGACTTGACTCTGGTGGCAGGCACCGTATTGCGTGCCCAGCGCACCCTGCGTGTCGTGCGCCAGAACTTGTGGTGGGCCGTGGCGTATAACGCAGCATGTGTGCCGCTGGCGGTGGCTGGCTATTTGCCCGCCTGGCTGGCGGGCTTGGGCATGGCGGCCAGCTCTTTGTTGGTGGTGCTTAATGCCATGCGCCTGGCATGGCCCGAACCTCTGGAGGCACCTGCCTGATGGACATCCTTTACTTACTCATCCCGCTGTCGGTTGTTTTGGTCTTTTTCATTCTTGGGGGGCTGTGGTGGGCGATTGACCGGGGGCAGTTCGAAGATATTGAGGACGAGGGCAAGAGAATACTCAAAGATTCCGCATAAATCTTGGGTATCTGGGCTTGGTTTGATCTTGGTCAAACCGGCGGGAGACGGTTCAGAAGAAACTAGTTTGCAGACCATTTGAGAAGAGGTAACTATGGCATTTCCAAATCAATCGGCGGACATCTACAACGACACCGTTGTCCGCCAGTTCGCCATCATGACGGTGGTTTGGGGGGTAGTGGGCATGCTGGTGGGCGTGATCATTGCCGCCCAACTGGCATGGCCAGAACTCAATTTTGGAATACCGTGGCTCAGCTACGGGCGTTTGCGGCCTCTGCACACGAATGCGGTCATCTTTGCCTTTGGTGGCTGCGGCCTGTTTGCCTCTGCCTATTACGTGGCCCAGCGCACCTGCCAAGTGAGTTTGTTTGGCGAAAAGCTGGCGGCGTTCACTTTTTGGGGTTGGCAACTGGTGATCGTGGCTGCGGCGGTATCGCTGCCTTTGGGCTACACCCAGGGTAAGGAATACGCCGAGCTGGAATGGCCGATTGACATCCTGATCACGCTGGTCTGGGTGTCGTTCGCCATTGTGTTCTTCGGCACCATAGGTACCCGCAAGGTCAAGCATATCTATGTGGCCAACTGGTTCTTTGGTGCCTTCATTCTGGCGGTAGCCATTCTGCATCTGGTCAACAGCGCGGCCATCCCCGCAGGCTGGATGAAGAGCTACTCGGCCTATGCCGGCGTGCAAGATGCCATGGTGCAGTGGTGGTACGGTCACAACGCGGTGGGCTTCTTTCTCACCGCGGGCTTCCTGGGCATGATGTATTACTTCATCCCCAAGCAGGCCGAGCGGCCCATCTATTCCTACCGCCTGTCCATCGTCCACTTTTGGGCGCTGATCTTCACCTACATGTGGGCGGGCCCGCACCACTTGCACTACACCGCCCTGCCGGACTGGACGCAGTCGGTCGGTATGGTCTTCTCGCTCATCCTGTTGGCACCCAGCTGGGGCGGCATGATCAACGGCATCATGACCCTGAGTGGCGCATGGCACAAGTTGCGCGATGACCCCATCCTGCGTTTCCTGATTGTGTCCCTGTCGTTCTACGGTATGTCTACTTTTGAGGGACCCATGATGTCTATCAAGACCGTGAACGCCTTGAGTCACTACACCGACTGGACGGTAGGCCACGTGCACTCGGGTGCTTTGGGCTGGGTGGGCTTGGTGACCATGGGATCGATGTACTACCTGATTCCACGGCTCTATGGCCAAAAGCAGATGTACAGCGTCAAGGCTATTGAGGTTCATTTCTGGACCGCCACCATCGGCATCGTGATCTACATCGCGGCCATGTGGATTGCCGGTGTGATGCAGGGCCTGATGTGGCGCGCCATCAATCCCGATGGCACGCTGACCTACACCTTCGTTGAGTCTGTGAAGGCCACGTATCCCTTCTATGTGTTGCGCTTGCTGGGTGGATTGCTGTACTTGGGTGGCATGGTCGTGATGTTGTGGAACGTTACCAAAACCGTGGCCCAAGGACGTGCCTACGTCGTCGAGATTCCCACCGCTGCGGCCCACGCTTAAGGAGTTGAACATGGCTAATAACGCATCCAACAACAACGCAAACTCCAAGCTGTCTCATGAAAAGATTGAGACGAATAACTTCCTGATGATTGTGCTGATCCTGCTGGTGCTGCTGGTCGGCGGCGCGGTAGAGATCGTGCCGCTGTTTTTTCAGAAATCCACCACGGAACCCATCAAGGGCATTCAGCCGTATACCGCGCTGCAATTGGCGGGGCGGGATGTGTATGTTCGCGAAGGCTGCTACGGTTGTCATTCGCAAATGATCCGCCCCTTCCGGGCCGAGACTTTGCGCTATGGCCACTATTCGGTGGCGGGTGAATCCGTATACGACCACCCTTTCCAGTGGGGTAGCAAGCGCACCGGGCCTGACCTGGCCCGTGTGGGCGCCAAGTACAGCGATGACTGGCACCGCATTCACCTGACGAATCCGCGCGACTTGGTGCCTGAGTCCAACATGCCGGCCTACCCCTGGCTGGAAAAGACGCTGGTGGACGCTGCCGCGATGCCAACCCACATGACTGCACTGCGCCGTGTTGGCGTGCCCTACACCGATGCGCAAATTGCGGCGGCGGCGGAGGAAGTCAAAGGCAAAACCGAACTGGACGCCACGATTGCCTACTTGCAGGTGCTCGGGCTGGCGCTTAAATAAACCCTCTGGAGCATCACATGGATGTCATTAGTTTGCGGTCTGTCGCTACGGTGGTCAGTTTTTTGACCTTTCTGTGCATTGCGGGGTGGGCCTGGTCCAAGCACCGCTCCACCGATTTTTCCGAAGCGGCCAACCTGCCTTTTGAGCAGGACTGAGTACCCATAAGGAACCGATATGAGCGACTTTACAAGCGGGTTTTGGTCCATCTTCATTGCCAGCGTCACGATCCTGAGCATCCTGGCCTGCGGACTGTTATTGTGGTTCAGTGGCAAAGCCCGGGCCATGACGGCGCATGACAACACCACCGGCCACGTGTGGGACGGAGACTTGCGGGAGATGAACAACCCGTTGCCGCGCTGGTGGGTCTGGCTGTTTGTCATCACCATCGTGTTTGCCTTGGTCTATCTGGCGCTGTACCCCGGTTTGGGGAGTTCTGCCGGGCAACTGGGCTGGACGCAGATTGGCGAGTACCAGAAAGAAGTGGACAAGGGCAATGCGGCTGTCGCGCCCCTGTATGCCAGGTTTGCAGCCATGTCGCCTGAGGACATGTCGCGTGATCCCCAAGCCAAGGCCATTGGCGAGCGCCTGTTCATGAACAACTGTTCGCAGTGCCATGGGTCGGATGCGCGCGGCTCCAAGGGTTTCCCCAATTTGACCGATGGCGACTGGTTGCACGGCGGTACGCCCGACAAAATCACCGAGACCCTGACCCAAGGCCGCTTGGGGCAAATGCCACCCATGGCCGCTGCAGTGGGCACGGCCGATGATGTGAAAAACCTGGCCCACTATGTGCTCAGTTTGTCGGACAGTCCGCACGACTCTTTGCGGGCCAATTTGGGTAAATCCAAGTTCACGGCCTGTGCGGCCTGCCACGGTATGGACGGCAAGGGGAACCAGGCGCTGGGTGCCCCTAATTTGACCGATGACATCTGGCTGCATGGCTATGGCGAAGCGGCTATTGTTGCGATGGTCAATAACGGCAAGGTCAACCAGATGCCCGCCCAGGGCGAGAAATTGACCGAAGGGCAAATCAAAGTATTGGCGTCGTACGTCTGGGGCTTGTCCAACCACGTCGCGGCGAAGTGAGGCTTCTATTTCTACGCGACGCTCCACAGTGATCCCGATAGCGGTGTCCCCCGACCGGGGGCCTATTGCGCCGCCGGTGGGTGCCGATGCGGAAATGGTGTCGCTGTACGAAGCCCACAAGAAGATTTATCCGCGCAGCGTGTCGGGTGTGTTCACCAATTGGCGCTGGGGCATGGTGTTTCTGACGCAGCTGGTGTTTTATGGTTTGCCGTGGCTGGAGTGGGGGCAACGCCAGGCGGTGCTGTTTGATTTGGGCGCGCGGCGCTTCTACATTTTTGGCCTGGTCTTGTACCCGCAGGACTTCATTTATTTGACTGGTTTGCTGGTCATTTCTGCGCTGGCCTTGTTTCTGTTTACCGCAGTAGCGGGGCGCTTATGGTGCGGCTATGCCTGCCCGCAGACGGTGTATACCGAAATATTCTTGTGGCTGGAGAAACGCACCGAAGGCGATCGCACGGCACGCATGCGCCGCGACGCGGGCCCCATGGGTTGGGACAAGTTCAGCCGCAAAACGGCCAAGCATTTTTTGTGGCTGGCTGTAGCGCTGTGGACGGGCTTTACCTTTGTGGGGTACTTCACGCCCATACATACCCTGGGCCGTGAGGTGGTGCAGCTCAATATGGGCTCGTGGGAAGTCTTTTGGACCCTGTTTTACGGCTTTGCGACCTATGGCAATGCGGGCTTTATGCGTGAGCAGGTGTGCATTCACATGTGCCCGTATGCGCGCTTTCAGAGCGCGATGTTTGACAACGACACCCTCATCGTGACCTACGACGAAGCGCGCGGCGAGCCGCGCGGGGCGCGTTCTCGCAAATCTGATCCGGCGAGTCTCAACTTGGGTGCCTGTGTGAATTGCAGCTTGTGTGTGCAGGTCTGCCCCACGGGCATTGATATTCGTGATGGCTTGCAATACGAGTGCATAGGCTGCGGTGCTTGCGCCGACGTATGCGACACCGTGATGGACAAGATGGGCTATGCCCGCGGGCTGGTGAAATATTCCACCCAAAATGCCGTTGCCCAGAACTGGACGCAGGCCCAAACGCTGCGCCATGTGTTGCGCCCCCGGGTGCTGATTTACACGGCGATCTTGGGTGTGGTGGTGTTGGCCATGCTGCTGAGTTTGGCAACCCGCACACCCTTTAAAGTGGATGTGGTGCGTGACCGGGGTTCGTTGGCACGCATTGTGTCGGGCGGAAAAATTGAAAACGTCTACCGCTTGCAGATCATGAATGCCACAGAGTCGGATCAACAGTTCCATATTGCCGTGTCGGGCTTGCCAGGCTTGACTATGGAGCCCACTGAGAATGTTTTGATCGAGTCCACCCAGTCGCGCTGGATTGCAGTCACGGTGCGCGCACCTTACGAGGTTGCGCCAGCGGGTTCTCACCCCATTGAGTTTCATATTGGCTTACAGAACGCTGCTGCCCAAGTGGCAGAGAAGTCTGTATTTATCGTGCCCCGCTAGGAGACCAGCCCATGCAAAACGCTTCCGATTCCACACCCCGCCCCTGGTGGCGTTTTCCCCATGTCTGGCTGGTCATCTCTGGCCCGGCCATCGTGGTGGTGGCGTCCTTCATCACTTTCTACTTGGCGGCCGTGGGCAAAGACCCGGTGGTCGATGAAGACTATTACCGCAAGGGGATTGAGATCAACAAGACGCTGAGCGACAAGCCCACCAGCCTCGCCCCGGCCATGCAGGCGCGCAACCATGCGGCCACTGGTGTCCCAGAACCCAAAGCACCCTGAGCCCAGCACCATGTGGCAACAACGTTTGATGTGGGTTGTGTGGCCCGCTTTTCTGGCCGCAGGCGTGCTGGAGGTGCTGGTGTTTGCGCTGATTGATCCGCAAGAGCTGCATTGGGAAGGCCAGCCATTGTTGTGGTCGCGCTCTGCGGTTTACACCGCCGCCTTCTTTGTCTTTTGGGGTATTGCCATTGTGTCCAATGGCTTGACTGCGCTGCTGGCCATGCCCGCAGATGAGATCAATCGCTAGCTGCACACCTTGGGGTTGACGATGTCTTGCAGCGCATCGGGGTTGACGATGCGCACATAGCGTTGTTTGACCTCGACGATGCCGTCTTCCGCAAACTTGGAGAACGTGCGGCTCACGGTCTCCAGCTTCAGGCCCAGGTAGCTGCCAATTTCTTCACGGGTCATGCGCAATACCAGCTCATTTTGCGAGAAACCCCGCGCGTGCAGACGCTGTACCAGATTCAGCAAAAAGGCCGCCAGACGCTCTTCGGCCCGCATACTACCCAGCAGCAACATTACGCCGTTTTCCCGCACAATTTCGCGACTCATGATTTTGTGCACGTGGCGCTGCAGGGCGTTCACTTCGCGGGACAGCTCCTCGATTCGGTCAAAGGGCATGACGCACACTTCGGCGTCTTCCAGGGCGATGGCATCGCAGGTATGAAAGTCATTGACGATGCCGTCCAGTCCCATGACTTCACCCGCCATTTGAAAACCCGTGACTTGGTCGCGTCCATCCTCGGAGGCCACGCTGGTTTTGAAGAATCCTGTGCGAATGGCGAACAGGTTGCTGAACTTTTCGCCATTGCGAAACAGAGGGGTGCCACGCTTCACTTTGCGACGCACAGCCACCAGGTCATCAATGCGGTTGAGTTCGCTCTCGCTCAAGCCCATGGGCATGCAGAGTTCGCGCAAATTGCAATTGGAGCAGGCCACCTTGATGGTCTCGGCGGATACAGCGACTCCTGGGATTTCTAGGGTGGTGTGTGGATTGGAAGTTTGGGTGGGCATAAACAGTGTCCCTTGATGCAAATCAATTATGCGCCGCCAAGACTGGTGTGCCTTTGATGTAGATCAAGGGGGCGGAGAGGGGCTTGTTGCACATTCGGGGCACTAGCCAGGAGTGACCATGAAACCAGCCGTCACAGTACGCGCCGACGAAGCCACCAATTCCGCCATCTTCGACATTCCCGACGATCTGTTGCGCCGCTACGATGTGGCAGGGCCGCGCTACACCTCCTACCCCACGGCAGACCGCTTTGTGGAAGCCTTCACGCCCGAAGACTACGCGCAGGCCTTGACACAAAGGCGCAGTGGTGCCTCGGCCATGGCCTTGCCTCTGTCGCTGTATGTGCACATTCCCTTTTGTGAATCCCTGTGTTACTACTGTGCCTGCAACAAGATCATCACCAAGCACCACGACCGTGCCACGGGCTATTTGCGCTATCTGGCCCGCGAGGTCGATTTGCACACCGCACAGATGGGCCTGGGCAAGATGGTGAGTCAATTACATCTCGGGGGTGGCAGCCCTACGTTTTTGAACGACACTGAGCTGCGCGAACTGATGGCCATGCTGCGGCGCAGCTTCAGCTTTGCGCCGGGGGGTGAATACTCTATCGAGGTGGACCCGCGCACGGTCGATCCATCGCGTCTGGACACCTTGGCCGAGTTGGGCTTTAACCGGCTGAGCTTCGGCGTGCAGGACTTTGATCCGGCAGTGCAAAAGGCCGTGCACCGTGTGCAACCTGCAGACCAGGTGTTTGCGCTGGTGGCCGCAGCGCGGGCGCGCGGTTTTGAGTCCATCAATGCAGACCTGATCTACGGCTTGCCCCAACAAAGCCCGGAGTCTTTTGACCGCACCTTGGCCCAAATTGTCCAATTGCGCCCGGACCGCATTGCGCTGTATGCCTATGCCCATTTGCCCGAGCGTTTCAAACCCCAGCGCCGCATCAACACAGTAGAGCTGCCCAGCGGCGGCGCCAAAATCGCCATGCTGTCGCGCTCCCTGCAAACGCTGGTAGGCGCAGGCTATGTGTACGTGGGTATGGACCACTTTGCATTGCCCGGTGATTCTTTGGCGGTGGCCAAACGTCAAGGCCGTTTGCATCGCAATTTCCAGGGCTACAGCACCCAGCCGGATTGCGATTTGATCGGCCTGGGGGTGTCGTCTATTGGCCGCATTGGCGCTACCTACAGCCAAAACGCCAAGACGCTGGACGAGTACTACGACGCGCTGGACCATGGCCGTTTCCCCATCGTGCGGGGCCTGGCGCTGTCGCGCGATGACCTGGTGCGCCGCGCCACCATCATGGGGCTGATGTGCCAGGGGCAACTGCAGTTTGAAGCGATCGAGCTGGCGTATCTGGTGGACTTCAAAAGCTACTTTGCCAAAGAGCTGGAGGCTTTGGTCGCGCTTGCAGAGCAGGGCATGGTGGTGGTAGACGATACGGGCATTCAAGTGACCGCCCAGGGCTGGTTCTTCGTGCGCGCGGTGGCCATGGTGTTTGACCGCTACTTGCAGACCGACCGCACGCGCGCCCGATTCTCCAAAATCATTTAGCCCAAGTCATCCAACCAAGATCACTTAGCATCGACTGATGCAATCTTCACTGGCGCTGACCGCGCTACTCATGGGCTTAGTGGGCGGGCCGCACTGCGTGGCTATGTGCGGTGCTGCCTGTGCGGGCATAGGCCAGGCGGCTGGGCCGCGCAAGAACGCGGCCCTACTCACATTTCAGCTGGGCCGCATTCTGGGTTACGCCCTGTTGGGCGCTTTGGCTGCCGCGTCCATGCAGGGCTTGGGCTGGCTCACGGTGCAATCCGCGGCGCTGCGCCCGGTGTGGTCCATGTTGCATGTGGCGGCGCTGGTGTTGGGCTTGGTGCTGCTGGTGCAGGCGCGCCAGCCAGTGTGGCTGGAAGCTGCAGGCCGACGGGTTTGGCGCAGTGCGCGGGCCTTGGCAGCCGGGTGGGGCGGCGGGGCACCGCTGGTGCTGGGTACGCTGTGGGCGCTTTTGCCATGTGGCTTGTTGTATTCGGCCCTGCTGGTAGCTGCCTTGGCCGGTGGTCCACTAGCCGGGGCTACAGTGATGGCCCTGTTTGCACTGGGTACCAGTGTCACCATGCTGGCCGGGCCCTGGCTATGGCTGCGTTTGCGCGGCGCAGCGCCGGGGGAGGGGCAGTGGGGCGTGCGGCTGGCAGGCGCCGCTTTGGCGCTTAGCTCCGGCTGGGCCTTGTGGATGGCGCTGGCGCATGACCAGGCGCCATGGTGCATAACACCCACATAGCACCCACCTGGCTGCGCTAGTTTTCACGGGCTGGGATAATCAGGTCTATGTCGGCCCCCATTTCCCAACCTTTGTTCCCTTCAGATTCCGCAAACGCGTACAACCCGTGGCGTCTGTCCGTTGCCCCGATGATGGATTGGCAGGACTTTCGATAAAAATCTAATAATTTCAATTGGTTAGAAAATCTTCGAGTCTCAATGTTGCACTAATGTTGCACTGACGAGTTACGGGAGTCGGTATGCGTCTCTACCATATGACGTCGCTGGACGTTGCTATGAAACACATCCTGCCAGAGCGCCGAATGCGCCTCGGGCAATTTGATCGTCTCAATGATCCATTTGAATTGCTCTGTGCATCAGTAGGGGATAAGAGAGCACGACATGTATTCAAGTTCTTACGTGAATATTGGACGGAGAAGCTTGGCGTGTTGTGTATGGGGCGACATTGGAAAAGCCCACTTATGTGGGCGCACTATGCGGGCAACCATACTGGAGTCTGCCTTGGGTTTGATGTTCCGGAAGAGCTTGCAAAACCTATTCGCTATGAAGGGGAACGCTTGCAAAACCTCATCAATGCCTCCGCCCCCCTCAACGGCGTCTCCATAGAACTACTTGAAAAGGTATTGACGACAAAGTATGCGCAGTGGTCTTATGAAGAGGAATGGCGTCTCTTCTCGAAACTAGAAGAAAAAGACCCGATTGACGGGTTCTACTATCTTCCTTTTAGCGACAAGCTGGTTCTGAGAGAGATCATTGTCGGATCTCGATGTACGAAGCCTGTAGGTACATTTCGAAAATTAGTTGAACCAGTTCAACACACAGTGAAAGTAATCAAGGCTCGCCCTTCATTTGAAACGTTCACGATGGTTCGCCAGATGCGAGTTGTTCCAATCGTTGTGAAATCAAAAAACTAGTGTCGGTTTGGAAAACCAAAGCTTTCAACGTTCAGTTAGCACTTTAGCCTCGAGGGGCCCAAACTCCATCCTCTCGGTACTCTAGGCAACGCTGTACGTCAAATGATTGCCACAGCACATCCATCATTGGACGGGCAATTGCATCCACGTCGATGACTGACTCCAAGGATTCCACCCAAGCATCCGGAAGCGCGATATCGCGTCTGTCCAGAAGCGTGGTGCGACGGCTGTGGTAGCCGCCACCTACGCCAAGTTCAAAGCCTTCTGCATTGAGCAAGGCACACTTAACAATCGCCGGACCTGATTGGCCAAGAGCCGGCGCTTGCTTGAATGCCATCTTCAAGGAATCCCTATAAAACTTTGTTGCATCAGTCGATGGAACGATCTTGCGTCCATCGCTCAAGCCGCCAAATCTAACGAATTCAAGTGCGCCGTTGCGAAAAACTTGGTTGTAGGCATAGACACCGTCGTCATTGTCCCCGCCGGGGTGAACAATTAGTCCATCTAGATTTAGGGTTCGACTTCCCCCGCCCCAATCATCACCCAAGAAGTTAATGAAATCGTCGTGCAACTTCGACACGTCGACGGATGTTCGGCCCACCATTGAACTGAGTGGTACTACGTGCACTACACACGCGGGGCCTTTCATCATTGGACGCCAAGTTTTGCCAGCATTAATGATCAAAAGTCGAGAGTCGATGAGCTGCCGTACCCGTTCCGTTAGAGTAGCTGTTCGGTCGAATGCAGATCTAACTTGATCAAATGTCATATCACTAGTGTTAGTACCGTTGCGGATTACAAAGCGACGCCAGCTGTCTGTGTCGCGAACGCAATGTGGACCATCGTAGGACGCAGGCACACGCATTGCAAGAACGAATCCTCCATCAACATCAACAGTAGTTACCCGAATTCCATTGATGCGTGGTTCTATTTTCGCATCCAGGGTCTGCTGAATGCGTCGTTGCAATTGATCTGCCGTCTCACCCGTTAATCCCAAAATGGTATTGGCAGATCCCGATTTTTCTGAAATTCCTATGACTAGGTCGCCACCATCCGCGTTGGCAAACGCACAAACATCCTTCGCCAATTCCAGTTTGTCGTCGTCGGACTTGCCGTAGGCCAATGCCTTGAAATCGAGCGTTTGGGACTCGGGCCACCCCTCCGAGCAGACTCTTTCGAGGAGTTGCTTAGAGATTGCTTTGAAATTGTTATCTAACATGGCGCGTAGCCTCGGTGATTTGCATTGAACTCAGTTTGGGGCAAGAGTAGGGCGACGATATATGACTAGCGGTATTTTTAAGAACAAAAACCCCCTCTTACGGGATCAGTGCAACATGACGCTGTTGTTGCACTCTATGTTGCACTCGCAGTAGCCTTTAGTAGGTTTTATCTGGAAATTGGACGGACTGACAATCTGCGAAAATGACGTAACTTATTGATTTTAAAGATGATATCTAAGTCGAATCCCTGGCGAATTTCCGTTGCACCCATGATGGACTGGACGGATCGCCATTGTCGTTATTTTCACCGCTTGCTGAGCCGCAACGCGTTGCTCTACACCGAGATGGTGACCACCGGCGCGCTGATCCATGGCGATGTGCCACGCCACCTGCGTTTCAATGCCGAAGAGCACCCGCTGGCCCTGCAACTGGGCGGTAGCGAACCTGCTGACCTGGCTCAGTGCGCCAAACTGGGCCAGGACTGGGGCTATGACGAAATCAATATCAACTGCGGCTGCCCGAGTGAGCGGGTCCAGCGCGGTGCCTTTGGTGCATGCCTGATGAACGAGGCCACGCTGGTGGCCGATTGCGTCAAAGCCATGGTGGATGTGGTGGACATCCCGGTCACCGTTAAACACCGCATTGGCATCGACAAGGAAGAGGGCTATGGTTTTGTGCGCGACTTTGTGGGTACGGTGGCCGATGCAGGTTGCACCGTGTTCATTGCCCATGCGCGCAACGCCTGGCTCAAGGGCCTGAGCCCCAAAGAGAACCGCGAGATTCCGCCGCTGCGCTACGAGCTGGTGCACCAGCTGAAAAAAGACTTCCCCCATCTCACCATTGCCATCAATGGCGGCCTGACCACGAGCGCGCAGGTGGCCGAGCAACTGGAGCATGTGGATGGCGTGATGCTGGGCCGCGAGGCATACCACAACCCCTGGTGGTTGGCAGAGTGGGATGCTATGTTTTTAGGAGCTGCTCCCGCACTATTGACGAGGGAAAACGTCGAATTGGCCATGGTGGACTACATGGAGCGCGAGGCCGCCGCGCATGGCACCGCGTGGTACAGCATTGCCCGCCACATGCTGGGCCTGCGCCATGGCATGCCGGGGGCGCGGCGCTGGCGTCAGGTGTGGAGCGACCATCGCCTGAAGCACCTGAGCGCCCGCGAGGTGTTGGCGCAGGCGCAAGCGCTGAGCCCTTCCACCGCAGCCGCGCCAGACTTGGCCGCAGCCTCCATCGCTTGACGGCGCGCTTTGCCAGACGCTAACCACTCCCCGGCCCGTGCCGAACACTTGGCGCGCTTGGCCCTGTGGCTGGTGCCGGCACTTTGGGCGGTGAACTACATCATTGCGCGCCGCGCGCCGGGTGTGATTGAACCCTACACCCTGGCCTTTGGGCGCTGGCTGCTGGCGGGGCTGATCCTGACTGCTTGGGCCCTGCAGGAGCTGTGGGCGCAGCGCCGCGCGCTGGCGGCAGTGTGGTACCAGTATGTGGTTCTTGGTTTTTGCGGCATGTTGGTGTGCGGGGCTTGGGTGTACTTGGGGGCCAAAACGACTGCGGCACTGAACATCGCGCTGATTTATTCCGCGTCTCCGGTGTTGATTGCTCTGGGGGCGTTGCTGTGGCTGGGCGAGCGCTTTAGGCCGCAGCAGGTACTGGGTGTGGTCTTGGCATTGGCTGGGGTGGTGCACGTAATCGTCAAAGGCCAGTGGCTGGCGCTGACCCAGGTGCAGTGGGTGGTGGGAGACGCTTGGATACTGGCGGCCATGGTGGCGTGGGCACTGTACGCCTTGCTGCAAAAGCTGTGGCCCAGCACCCTCAGCCCCACCGCCAGGTTGGCAGCCATCTGCATGGGTGGGGTGGTGGTATTGCTGCCCTGCGCCGTGTGGGAATGGCAGCAGCCCAGCACACCCGCACTGGGTTGGCAGGCTCTGGGCCTGGTGACCGCTGCCGCACTGGCACCGGGTTTGGCGGCCTATTGGTTGTATGGCTGGGCCCAAAAGATACTGGGCGCTAGCCGCGTGGCGGTGACGCTGTATCTGGGTCCCCTGTATGCGGCGGTGGCAGCCTTTGCCGTGTTGGGCGAACCCTTGGGTTGGCACCATGTGGCAGGTGCCGCGCTGATCTTGCCGGGGGGGTATTGGGGGTCTAAGCGCTAAAGCCTCTAACGCAGCGAACGCGGTTAACGCGGCCTGACACTGGGCAGCAGCCCTGCAACCTCTTTTTTGAGTGCGCCGTAGCACTCGCAGGTTCGGTGCTCTAGCGCGCTGCGGTCCAGCACACCAATATGGCCACGGCGGTAGCTCACGCACCCGGCCTGTTGCAGTTTTCCCGCTGCCACGGTCACGCTTTCGCGGCGCACCCCCAGCATATTGGCCATCAACTCCTGGGTGATGACAACCGGTTGGTCTGGGTTGCGGTCTAGGGTTTCCAAGAGCCAGCGGGATAGTTTTTCATCCACGCTGTGGTGCCGGTTGCACACAGCGTTTTGGCTGTACTGGGCCATCAGCGCCATGGCATACAGCAGCAGCAGGCTTTGCAGGCCACCGGCCTGGCTGAACTCTTGGCGCAGCACCCTGGCATCCAGGCGAAAAGCGCTACCGGCAGTGCCCACCATGGCCGCGCTGGACATGGACGCACTGCCCATAAACAGACCCACGCCGACCATGCCTTCGTTGCCCACACCGGCAACCTCTGTGGAGGCACCGGACTCGGTGATGTAGTGCAGCGACACAATGGCCGTGGTCGGAAAATACGCATGCTGCAGCTTGCTGCCAGGTTCATACAGGCTGGCACCCAGGGCCAGGTGCACCGGCTGCAAATCCGCCGCCAGCCGCTGAAACACATCAGGGGCTAACGCCGCCAAAAGTCGATTGTCTGTGGGCTTAGGTGTTACCGCCATGAATCACCTCCACGCCTATACCCCGGTAACCCATAAATTTGCACGACTGGGTGAACATGGGTTCACCACTCACCCGAAACTGCTGCCGCGTTCCATCGGGGTTCACGCGGTTAAAAACCAAATCAATAAACGGTTGGCGGGCGGCAATGTGGGCCTGAAAGACCGCCCGTTCGGCATCTACCCAGCCAGTAGATTGTGGCTTGGTCGCCGTCCCTTGCGGGTCGTCAGCTTGCAAACCCAGCATTTCTTGCACCGGTCCAGACACGCGGGTGAACGCGCCGTTTTCGTCTTGCTCCCAGTACCAGTCACTGGCCAACTCGGTCAGACTGCGAAAGCGCGCCTCGCTCTCGCGCAACTCGGCGGTGCGCTCCAGCACGGTTTGCTCCAGCAGTGCGTTGTGCTCGGCCAGCTTTTTGTACAGCAGGCGCACTTCCAGCATGTTGTAGATACGAGTTTTCACTTCCACCAGATCGAAAGGCTTGCTGATGAAATCTTTGGCGCCGGTTTGCAAGGCCCGCAGCTTGTGTGCCGGTTGAGCGGTCAATACGATCACGGGCAAGTAGTCATCCCCGCTGTCGGCTTTGAGGCCTTCCATCACCTGAAAGCCATCCATCACCGGCATCTGCAAGTCCAACAGGATCAGGTCAAACGGTGTCTTGCGGTGCATGGCACAGACGGTGCTGGGGTCGGTGGTCGTGGTGACATTGACGTAGCCGGTTTCAGCCAGCAACAGGCTCAGCAGCTCTACATTGGCGTCTTGGTCGTCCACCACCAGGACGCGCGCGTCGTAAATATCAAGTTGTTGACTCATTGGGAAATCTCCGAGTTTGTGTGCAATGGTTTGCTTGCCTTGGCGAAGGTCAGGGCTTGCTGCAGCGCTTCCATGAAAGCGTGCACATTGATAGGTTTGGTCAGGTAGCGGTAGAAGCCGGCTTCTAAGCCCTTTTCGATATCGCGGGGAATGGCATTGGCGCTCAGCGCAATAACGGGAATGTGCTTGGTAGTTGTGTCGTGGGCCAAAATGTGCAAGGCCTCAATGCCACTAATGCCAGGCAGGTTGATGTCCATCAAAATCACATCAGGCAAATGCGTGCGCGCCATAGATACGCCGGTAATGCCGTCACGGGCACTGATCAATTGGATATCCGTGCGCCGGTCAATCAGCTCCTGTACCAAGAGCAAGTTGGCCGGGTTGTCCTCCACATACAGCACGGTGTGAACATGGGATGAGGGCAATGGCAGCACCTGGTTGGTGACAACGTCCAAATTGGCAGGTAAGTGCTGGCGCTCCTGGGTAATGTCCATTTCAAACCAAAATATGCTGCCAGTACCTAGGGTACTTTCTACCCCCACCGTGCCACCCATCAGTTCGACCAGGCGTTTGCTCATGACCAGGCCGATGCCAGTGCCGTCTTGTCCTTGCAGTTCTTGACCCAAACGGTTAAACGGCTGGAACAGGAGTTCCAACTTGTTGGCAGTCAAGCCTTCGCCAGTGTCTTCTACGCAAATTCGGACGCGTTTGGCAGCTACCTCCAAGCAATAAACGGACACCGTGCCATTGGTACGGTTGTACTTCACGGCGTTGGAAAGCAGGTTTAGCAATACCTGCTTTACCCGTGTGCGGTCAGCAATAACGAAGTAGTCGGTGGAGAGCTTAGGAAAGTTCACCACAATGCCGCGCTTACGGGCTTGGGGTTCAATCATTTCCTCGCACTCCTGGATCACGGATGCCAGTGAAATGGCCTCGTTGGAGAGCGTCATTTTGCCGGACTCCACCAGGGCCAGGTCCAAGATTTCATTGATCAGCTGCAGCAGATACCAACCGGCTTTGAGGATCTGGTCCACACTGCGCTTTTGCGATGGTGTGGGCGTTGGGTTGCCGGTTTCTATCAGTTGCGCAAAACCCAGTATGGCGCTCAAAGGCGTGCGTAGTTCGTGGCTCATGCCGGACAGAAAATCCGACTTGGCCTGGTTGGCCCGCTCGGCCGCATGCATCGCTTTTTTTAGCTCTTGTTCAATCTTTTTGCGTTGGGAATTGTCTGAGCCAATGAGCAGGTAGCCTATGACTGCCTCATAGTCATCGCGCAGCGCAGTGATAGACACAATCGCCGGGAAGCGACTGCCGTCTTTGCAGATATAGGTCAGGTCATACACGTCTTCAATCCCGCGCGACGCCTTGAACGCCAGGGCCTCAAAGCCGGGAGTGATGATGGTGCCTAGCTCCAGGCTCAATGCCTGTGCCCGCGCCATCACTTCGTCGGGGTCATGTATGTCGCTGGGGCTGATCTTGTCAATGACCTCGGCAGCTTTGTAGCCCAGCATGCGCTCGGCCCCAATATTGAAGAGCTGGATGATGCCTTTCTCATCCGTGGCAATGATGGAAAAATTGGCACTGTGCAGAATCGCGCTTTGCAACGCGCCTGTCATCAATAGCGCCTGCGCCGCAGCTGTGATGCTGGGGGCGGGTGGGGTTTCGTGCATTGCAGCTTTCAAAAGTGCCCGCCAAAGGGTGTTTGGCTAGTGCACACAACGATTGTATGGACCTGGGTGTCGATCATCGGGCTAGGTGCATTGCTGTGGTGTGCGCTAGCGCACATAGTGGCTTGAAAACAGTGTTTTGGCCTGGATGCGCTGTTGGCGGGCACTGTAGGCCTTGTAGGCCAACTAGGCACTTGCGCCTGCCAGCGGGCCTGTGTAAGCAGGTAAACCGAGGTCGGATACAGTAGCGCGGCTCACCTTTATCAACCCCGCCATGACTTTAACCGTCAGCCGTATTCGTATTCGCACCTGCACTTATGAACGCTGATCAGCTTCGCCACTCTTCGCATGAAGCGCTGTTAGCCCAGCACCTGAAAGCCTATTTTGGCGAGCTGGAGCCAGAGACCCTGGCACTCCTGCGCCAAAGCCTGCAGTGGGTCGAAATTCATGGCGGAGATACGTTGCTGACCCAAGGCGAACCCGGCCACGCCATGTACCTGGTGGTGAGCGGGCGGCTGCGCGCCTATGTGCTGGCCGAAGACGGCAGCCAGCGCCCCGTGGGCGACATCGCGCGCGGCAAATTTGTGGGCGAAATGAGCCTCTACACCGATGAGCCCCGTGCCGCCACGGTGGTGGCCGTGCGCGACTCGGTGCTGGTCAAGCTCAACCGGCCCGACTTTCAGCGCCTGCTGACCCAAAGCGCCCAGATCTCTGTGGCCATGACGCGGCAAATCATTGCGCAGCTCAAAGGCGGCAAACCCGACCAACGCCCCGGCCTGGCCAAGGACAAAGTCGTCACCATGGGCCTGCTGCCCGTGACTGCGGGCATAGCGCTGGTCAGCTTTGCGGCGCGGCTGCAGACGCAGTTGTCTGCCATGGGCAGCGTCTGCGTGATGACCCGCAACGAGATGGAATGGCAACTGCTGCACATGGGGCTGGAGTTGACGGGCACGTTTGACAACGAAATCCAACGCCACATTGCCATTTTGTTGGACGATATTGAGGCCCGGCATGACTTCGTGCTGCTGCTGGCCGACGCCGACGCCACGCCCTGGACGCAACTGTGCTGCCGCCACTGCGATGAGCTGCTGCTGCTGGCCGACACCAACGAGCCGGTAGCCTTGCACCCCATGGAAACCCGGTTCCTAATGAACCGCCCCGCATTGACGGAAGTGACCGAAATCCTGGTGCTGCTGCACCCCGCGCAAAAGCAAGCGCCCCGTGGCACGGCCGAGTGGCTGGCCCGCCGGCCGGTGGCGGGGCATGTGCATATTCGCCCCGAGTTGGACCGCGACATGGCGCGCCTGGCCCGTATCCAAAGCCGCACCGCCGTGGGCCTGGTCTTGGCCGGTGGTGGCGCGCGCGGTCTGGCGCACCTGGGCGTGTGCCGCGCGCTGCAAGAGCAGGGTATTGAGGTGGACTGGGTGGGCGGCACCAGCATTGGCGCGGTGATGGCCTGCTATGTGGCATCCGACCAGCCGCCCGAGCGGGTGATGGCCAATGCCCGCGCCGCGTTTGGCACCAACCCCACGGGCGACTACAACCTGCTGCCCATGCTCTCGCTCATCAAAGGCCGCCGCCTGCGCAATATCCTGACGCATGCGGTGCAAGACCTGATGGGCTTTGATGCCGACATTGAAGACCTGTGGAAGAATTTTTATTGCGTGGCCACCAATTTCTCGCGCGCCAGTGAGCAGTGCATGCAGCACGGCAGCCTGGTGCATGCGCTGCTGGCCAGCACGTCCATCCCCGGCGCCTTGCCGCCGGTGATTCATGGCACCGAGCTTTTGTGCGATGGCGGCAGCTTCAATAACTTCCCGGTGGACGTGATGCGCAGCATGCGTGGTGTGGGCAAGGTGATTGGTGTGGACTTGAATATTCGCACCCCCGTGCAGGTGAACCACACCGAGATGCCGGGCACCTGGCAGCTGCTGCGCGACCGCATGCGCCCGCGCGACCAGCGCCTGTACCAGTTGCCATCGCTGCCGTCTTACCTGATGACGGTGACGATTCTGTACAGCATGTCGCGCCAGCGCAGCGCCCAGGCGCTGTGCGACCTGTACTTCAACCCGCCGCTGGCGCGCATCGGCATGCTGCAGTGGGGCCACCTGGAAGCCACCGTGCTGCTGGGCTATGAGCACGCGGTACAGGTGTTGGCGGAAAAGGACAGGCTCAGCCAGTAGCGAGGTGTTTTTAGTCAAATCGGCCATTCAGGCCGTGGATAGTGCGGGAGCAGCTCCTGAATCCATAGCAAATCAACAAAAAAGACTATTTGCCCGATGGGGCTGCGGGCAAGCCCCGCTGCTTCCAGACGGCATACGCCTGCAGCGCTTTGCTGGGCGCGGTGCCGTACGAGGCGTAGCCGTTTCTGCGCTCCAGGCTGATATCGGCCACATCATCGTGCAGTGTTTTGTCGCGGTCGCCAAACACGGGCTGCTGCGTGTTGGCATCGTAAAAGCGCGCCCACAAGGGTGCTGCGCCGGGGGCCGCATAGAGCCTGCGGCCATCCAGCTCATTGTCTTTGCGCCAGGTCTTGCCGCTGATGGCCAGCGCGCGTAGCGTGGCAATGCCGCCCTCTACGGCCTCTATCACCGCGGGCGAAGGATTGGTGTGCGCCATCAAGTAGATCAGCACCGCTGCGCTCTCCGAGCTGCACAGCGCCACGGGCTCGTAGTTGCGGGCGGACGTGGGTGCCAGTGTCAGCGCATCGTGCTGCTGGGCCCACAAAGTCTTGCGACCCGCCACCGTCACCTGGGCTTGTAGCAGCCCGGCCAGCGCGGCTTTCTCGGCCGCTTGGGCGCGCTCACGCAGGCTGGGGGGCACAAAGGCAAAGTCTTGCTGACCGGCGGCCACAGCCTCCAGCAGCTGGGCCACTTCTACGATGGCGTTGTCATTGACGGTGAAGGCATCGTGGTAGCCGCCCTGCAGCGGCCACACCTGCGGCCAGCCGCCGTTGGGGAACTGCGCGGCCAGCAGGTATTCCAGGCCCCGCAGCGTGCTTGCGCGGTACTTCTCGGCCTCGGGTGGGGGCAGGGCGGCCACCACTTTGCTCAGGAAAAAGATCTCGGTGATGGTGGCGTCGTTGTCGATGGTGCCGACATAGCTCCAGTTCTCATCCTCTGGCGCATCAAAGTCGCCTGGTTTTTGAAATTTGGATCGATTACTGCTGACGTACGCCTGCCCAGGCTGGCGCACCGGGCGGTCGCGTGGCTGGTTTTTGCCCCAGCCGCCTGACGGCGTTTGAAAGCTGACGATGTTGTCGGCCACGCGCAGCGCGTCTGCCGAGCCATACCAGGCCGCCGGTTTGTCCAGTGGCATGGATTTCTCGCTATTACCGCCCTCGGGCTGGGGCGGCACAGTGCTAAGACCAGCGCGCTCCGCCGCCAGCGCGGCTTGGTCGGCCCGCAGCCGCGTTTGGGATCGGTTCAGATAGTCTTGCCAAGCGGCCTTGAGCGGCGGGCTCAGCAGGGCAATACGCGCCTCGGTCAGCGCTTGCGAGGGTTCAATGACGCCAATGGGCTTGGCCTGCGCGGCGGCGCTGGTGCACAGGGCGATCACCGCCACGGCGGTTGCGAAGGGATGCATGGGGGTTCCAGAAAATGGGGTACAAAAATTTGGCCCAATTGTGACATTGAAACGACGTTTCAATTTATGGATTTGTATATGCCTATGTCTGGGCACTTTCGCAAGGGTGTGGCGCGATTTTTAATGAAATATGCCGTTCAGGCCATGGATAGTGCGGGAGCAGCTCCTAAATGTATAGCGTTTTTCCCTTGGAGCCTATCCATGCAGAAGTCCATGGAATGGCGGCGACAGACTGGGTAGCATCGGCGCATGCGTGCAGATACACAAGCCCAAAGCCCCGAGCTACTGCGCCGCCTGCTGCGCGCCAAAGACCGTATGGACGCCGCCTCGCACGAAGACTGGCCGGTGCAGCGGTTGGCTGATGTGAGCCACGTCTCCCAGGCGCACTTCGCGCGGGCATTTAAGCAAGCCTTTGGCGTACCGCCGCACCGCTATCTGCTCACGCGGCGTATTGAGCGGGCCACTGCGCTGTTGCGCGACAGCGAACTGGGCATCACCGACATCGCCTTCCAGACGGGCTGGCGCAGCCTGGGCACTTTTGGCCGCATATTCCGCGACATCACCGGCGAAACACCCAGCGCGGTGCGGGCACGCACGCGGGCGACTGCAAACGAACTGCAGAATGTGCCCGCTTGCATCGTCAGCGCGGCCCACCGGCCTGATCTCAGAACAGCAGTTTTGGAGAAGCGCCGCCGTTTGGGCGGCGATATAAAGGCGGCTCTACGAAAGGAAATTCAATGAGTCAAACAGTTCAGGTGGTCGGTGTGTATGTGCGCGACCAAGACGAAGCGCTCGCCTTCTATGTCGACAAGCTGGGGTTCAAGGTCCACACGGATGTGCGCAATGGCGACTACCGGTGGCTGACCGTGCAAATCCCAGGGCAACAGCCGGGCCAGCCTTTCCAGTTGGGCCTGTTCAAGCCCGGCCCGCCGGTGCATGACGCGGCAACCGCGCAGACGCTGCAGGCCATGGTCGCCAAAGGCGCGATGCCGCCCCTGGTGCTGGAGGTGGACGACTGCCGCGCCGCCTATGAACGCATGCTGGGCGCGGGCGTGGAATTTACGCAGGAGCCGGTTGACCGCTACGGCACGGTGGATGCAGGCTTTCGTGATCCATCCGGCAACGGCTGGAAGATGATTCAGGCGCGCAAAGCATAAAAGAAAATCAGATGAGCACTACTGCAAACCACTGGATCCGACAGTCGCACCGCTGGCTGTCCATCATTTTTACCTTGACCGTTATCGCTAACTTTGCGGCCAGGGCGCAAGGGGGTGAGCCTGCGGCTTGGATCACCTATTCGCCACTGCCACCGCTTTTCTTGATGCTGCTGAGCGGGCTGTATTTGTTTGCGCTGCCTTATGTTGGTAAGGGGCGCCGCGCCAGCAATTGAGGGTTGACTTCTATCTGGATGCGAGTAATACTTCGCTACATGGTGAAGTATCAAGCAACAGACATTGACCGGACGTTCGCAGCGCTCGCTGACCCTACCCGGCGTGAAGTATTGCTACGGCTGATGGAAAAGCCCGGGCTCTCGGTCAGCGAGCTGGCCCAGCCGTTTTCGCAAAAGCTCCCTGGCATGATGAAACACCTCGATGTGTTGTCGGACGCAGGCTTGATCACCCGGGAAAAATCCGGTCGCACCGTGTCGGTGTACCCCTCCGTCGCGCCCATGCAAGAGGCCATGGAGTGGCTGCACCGGTATGAAAGCCTGTGGACAGCCAGCCTGGATCGGCTGGTGGCGATGCTGGAAGAGGAGGGCGAGCCATGATGATCCACCAATTGCCCAGCCTGACCATGGTGCGCACGATCAAAGCCACGCCCGCCAAGGTCTACGCCGCGCTCACCGATCCCAAGCTGATGCTGCGCTGGTGGGGGCCGGATGCCGGGCCTACGCTGCGCGCCGAGGCCGACGTGCGACCGGGCGGCCGCTTCAGCGTCGTTTTCCGCTTGCTGGACGGCAATGAATACAACCCCACCGGGGTCTACCGTGAAGTGATCCCTGAGAAAAAGCTGGTGTTCACCTGGGAATGGACCGGAATGCCCGAGCGCGAATCGCTTGTGACGTTTTTACTGAAGCCCTTAGACGGCGGCACCGAATTGACACTGATCCACGAGCAACTGCCTGACGAAGCACGCAGCAGCCACGAACAGGGTTGGGGCGGCTGGTTCGGCAAATTGCAGAATTTTTTGGAGACTACCGAATGAGCGACCTGACTCTCACCACCTTCGATTGGGTTCCCGAATCGCCGCGCGGCTATGTGCGCGACATACGGGTGCGTTGGGCCTTGGAGGAGGCCGGTTTGCCCTACCGCGTAGCGAGCGCGCCGTTTCGTGATCGCGGCGCAGCGCATTTCTCGCACCAGCCCTTCGGCCAGGTGCCGTGGCTGACCGATGGCGATATCTCGATATTCGAGAGCGGCGCGATCCTGCTGCATCTGGGTGGCCTTAGTGAGAAGTTAATGCCCACCGATGCAAAAGCCCGAAGCGAGGTGATCGAATGGCTGTTCGCGGGCTTGAATTCAGTCGAGATGGCCAGCCTGCCCTGGTCGCTGTTGAACTTCACCGGCGAGGCCCATGACACGTCGGTTTGGAGGATGTTTGACGATTTTCTGAAGGGGCATCGCCTCAAGCACCTGGAATCGGTGCTGGCACAACGCGAATGGTTAGCTGGTGCGTTCTCTGTCGCAGACATACTGATGGCGGATGTGCTGCGCTTGGTCCATCGGTTTGACGGGCTGGCCGCCTTTCCCGCCTGTAGTGCCTATGTCGCCCGAGCCACGGCCCGGCCGGCTTTTGTTAAGGCGCACGCAGACCAGATGGCGCACTTTGCGGCGGCAGATTGAGCCGGATTGGCGTTACCGCTGCAGCGCCTCCAGATCGCAATCGTGCCGCACACCCAGCGGCACCACGCACAGCCTGACGCCATCCAGCGTGAGCACCAGGCCCAGTTGACCGCCCACCTGTATCACGCCGCAGGTGACATTTGCGCCAATACCGTTCGCCCTTAGTTTGTCGAAGGGCTCAGCCCGACCGGAGGTCAGGGCTGCACTGATCGGCGGGTGTCTGAGCATGGCCCACAGCGTTTGCGGATCGCGCAACTGCAGTGACTGTAGGTACAGGCGAAAGACGGTGTCCTCGGGCGGTTCCAGTTCAGTGTCGGTCCGGGTGCCTGCCTGCCGTAGCCGCAGTAGTGCGCGCCGCAATTGTTGTCGGCTGCTGGCTTCAGTCTTGCCGCTGGCCTCTGCGATCTCCGCATGGCTTGCCTCAAACACCTCATGCAACAGCACGGCCGCGCCATCGGCTGGCGTCAGGTGGGCTGCTAGCAGCTGCAAGGCGAGGGCGGCTTCTTGCGCCAACGCAGCATCTATCTCTGCAGAGGGCGAAGCCTGTTCTGTGTCGTCAGCGGTCATGTCCAACCAGTGCTGCATCCAGTTGCGCCGCCGCAGGCGGTCAATCGCCAGATTGCGCACCACGGTGAGCAGCCAGGCCTGGGTGGAGTTCAATGCCAGCGCATCGGCCTCCAGCGCGCGGACATAGGCGTCTTGCACCGCATCCTCCGCGTCTGCAGGGCCCAGCAGGCGGGAGGCTGCGCGCACCAGGTGGCGGCGGTCAGATTCGAGTAGGTTCAAGGTGCGTTCGTCGTACATCCGCGCAGCATGCCACAAAGCTTTTACATCCCGGATGTCACGAAAGTGGTGTCTCGTTCGTCATGGCAGTTCAACAACCAGGACTTCACACGATGGAAACCCCCAACACCACCCCACCATCCAGCGCCACCGAGCCGCGCACCTCCTATCTGGAGGAAAAAGCCTTCAAATCCCGCACCCTGCTGGTCTTCGGCACGGTCAACGATGTGATGGCCGCCGACGTCACGCGCCGCCTAATCGCGCTGGACGCAGAAAGCGCCGAGCCGATTGACATCCTGGTCAGCTCGCCGGGCGGCCACCTGGAGTCTGGCGACGCCATCCACGACATCGTGCGCTTCATTGCCGCGCCGGTGAACATGGTCGGCACCGGCTGGGTCGGCAGCGCCGCCACGCATCTGTATTTGTCCGTGCCCCGCGAGCGGCGCTACTGCACACCCAACACGCGCTTCCTGATCCACCAACCCAGCGGCGGCGCAGGCGGCATGGCCAGCGACATCGCCATCCAGGCTCGCGAAATGGTCAAGGCCCGCGAGCGCATCGCCCGCACCATCGCGCGCGAGACCGGCAAGCCGCTGGAGGAAGTGCTGGTTGATATCGAGCGCGACCATTGGCTGTCTGCCGAGGATGCCGTGACGTACGGCCTGGTCTCGCGCATCATTGAGCGCAAGACGGAGCTGCGGGAGGCTTGAGCGCAAGCACGATTTACATCTGACTCATGCCGCCGTCGGCAATGATCTCGGTGCCGACGATGAAGCCAGACTCCTTGGACACCAGATGCAACACCGTGGCGGCGATTTCTTCGGGTGTACCGAAGCGGCCCAGCGGAATCTGCGTTTGGATACTGGCAGCCATCGCCTGCAACTGGTCAGGCGCTAGGCCCAACTTGCCGTACAGCGGCGTGGTCACCGGGCCGGGGCTCACCACGTTCACGCGCACGCCTTGTGGCAACAGCTCGGCTGACAAGGTCTTGGCCAGCGAAATCAGCGCGGCCTTGCTGGCGGCGTAGACGCTGGAGTTGGGCATGCCGATGTGGGCATTGATCGAGCCGTTCAGCACGATGGAGCCGCCACGCGTCATCAGCGCAGCCAGGCGCTGGATCAGGAAGTAGGGGCCTTTGACATTGGTGTCAAAGCTGCTGTCCCACAGTGCTTCGTCAATCTGCGCCAGCGGGCCAAACTTGGCCACGCCAGCATTGATGAACACGCCGTCGATCACGCCCATCTGCGCTTGCAGCGTTGCGACCAGCGCGGTCTGGGCTGACACATCGCCAGCTTCGCTGACCAGGGCCAGCGCGTTCGGACCCAACTCGGCCTTGACCCGGGCCAGGCCTTCAGCGTCACGGCCAGTAATCGCCACACGGGCGCCTTCGCGGGCAAAGGCGATAGCGGCTGCGGCGCCGATGCCACTGCTGCCACCGGTGACCAAAATGTTCTTGTCCAAAAAGCGGTTCATGATTAATTCCTTCGGTTGTTTCGTTGATGATGTCTTACGGGGTCTTCAACCACACTTCAGGGCTGATGAAGCAAGTGTCTTGCGAATGGCGGCGCTACAGGCGCCATAATTCCGATGAACTCGTACGAAACTATCGAATATGTTGAGTCTGGACGATTTACAGCTACTGGAAGCGGTACGTGCCACCGGCAGCCTGTCGCGCGCCGCCGAGCGCCTGGGCAAGGCCGCGTCTACCGTGTCGTATGCCGCACGCCAGTTGGAAGAGCGGCTGGATGCGCTGCTGTTCGACCGCGCGGGTTACCGCATTGCGCTGACGCCCGCCGGCCTGCTGCTGGTTGAGCAAGGCGCTCAGCTGCACGCCCAGGCGCGGCGCCTGACCGAGCGCGTCAAGCAAGTGGCGCGCGGCTGGGAGTCGGAGCTGCGCATCGTGACCGACGAGCTGGCAAACATCGAGGCACTGCTACCGCTGGTGGCCGATTTTGATGCGCTCAACAGCGGCGTGCGCCTGCGCTTTGCCCACGAGGTGCTGGGCGGCACCTGGGAGGCGCTGCTAGACCAGCGTGCTGACTTGGTGGTGGCCGCCACCAACGAGCCCCCGGCGATGGCGCATCTGCAATGGTTTGAGTTGGCGCAGTTGGAATGGGTGTTTGCAGTATCGCCACGGCACCCGCTGGCGCGCGCTGCCAAGAAGGGGCAAGCGCTGTCGACCGAAGCGATTGCCGCGCACCGCTCGGTGGTGGTGGCGGATACCTCGCGCCTGGCGGTGGCTCGCAGCTACGGCGTGCAGACGCACCAGGAGCGGCTTGCCATGCCCAGCATGCGCGCCAAGATCGCCGCTCAGGTGGCAGGCCTGGGCGTGGGCTGGCTGCCTTTGGAAAAAGTGCGACAGCATTTGAAGCAGGGCACACTGGTGGCCCTAGAAACGCAAGACCCGCGCGAGCCGAATCTGCTGTTTGTCGGCTGGCATTCGCACCGTGCCGGGCCTGCGTTGCAGTGGTGGGTAGAGAAGCTGCGCGATCCGCGGCTGGTGCCGCCGCTGCTGCACCACAACTACTAATCAGCCCCCGCGAACGCATTGCAAAAGCGATTGCCAATGTATTGACATTGGTTTCCAAGGAAACTAAAATAGCTCTAGTTTCCAAGGATACCTATGGCAACCCGCAAACCAAAAAAACCGCCTTCGCCGCTGGAAGCCCATCTGGGCTTCTGGCTGCGCTTTGTCTCCAACCATGTGTCGATCCGCTTCCAGCAGCTGCTGGAAGAAAAAGGCGTCACCGTCACCGAATGGGTGGCGCTGCGTACGCTGTGGTCACAAGACGAGACTACGCATGCAGAGCTGATCCTTGCTTTGGGGATGACCAAGGGGGCGGCCTCCAAAGTGATCACCCGACTGGAAGAAAAAGGGTTGGCCGAGCGGCAACTCGCTGAAGGGCGCGCCCGCGAGCAGTGCCTGGCGCTGACGGCAGCGGGCAAAGCCCTGGTACCCAAGCTCGCCGCGTTGGCCGACACCAACGAAGAGCACTTCTTCGGCCACCTGCCCGCCGCAGAGCGCCAGGCCCTCACCCAGGCCATGCAGGCCTTGGTTCTTCACCATCAGCTCAAAGAAATCCCAACCGCCTGATGCAACGGGCCACCCTCTACCAACCTCAACCAGAAAGCACACCATGAACGACAGCACGCGCGCCACCATCCAGGCCACCTTTGAAGCATCCAACCAGGGCTCCATCCACTTCGGCCAAGTGATCGGCCAGCTCGTGGGCGCCGGGGTGGAGTCGTACCACGTCGACTATCGCTCAGGCCGCACCACCTATTACCTGCCTGACGGCACCACCGCTGATTTCGCTTTTGAGCGCCCGCAGAATGGCATTGCCGACGCCTTTGATGGCGACGCCGTGCGCGCAGCCATCCTTGGCGCGCAGCAGGGGCGGGTGATGTACCCCGAGTTCAAATTGCTATCGCAGCAAGCGGGCTGCGTGGGCTACACGGTTTGGATTGCCGGACGCCATGTGGTTTACCTGGGCCGCTGCGGGGAAACGCATGTGGAGCGCTTCCCGAGCTGAGCCTTCAAGAGCGCCTCGCCATGCCCAGCATGCGCGCCAAGATCGCCGCGCGGGCTGCGTGGCTTGCAAACTTATCGCCAGTTTAGGGATTCAGGTCGGTCGAATCTGCAATTCATCGGAACCTGCTGGCGCGCCATCACCCTTAAAAATACATTGAGTGTCCCCACAGCAACTGAAGCCCCGTTTGGGTTCAGTACCTCTAGGGACAACTCCATCATTCAAAGGGATCCTATGAAACCAATCATCACTCTGATTTCCGTCGCAATTGCAACGGCCGCAGCCACAGCGGCGCAAGCGCAGCAAGTTACAGGCGCGCATCAACAGACTATTGCCCCGTCGCCGGTACAGGTCTCAATTCACAGCCCGTTCAAGATGGCATTCGACGAGGCGCGCGAATTTCAAGGGCAGTACGTTTTGGAAAATGGCAAGACCTTAACGGTATCGCGCAAGGGTCAGCGGCTGTTCGCAGATGTCGTTGGCGACGCTGACGTGGAGCTCGTCGCAATTTCACAAGGCGTATTCGTTACCAAAGATGGGAAGGCGGAGGTGAAATTCCAGCAGGCGGCCAACGGCAACGTGTCGGGCGTGCAGTTGCGCGCTAGCGCCGTGCAGTTGGCGCTGAACACCGTCTCTCACGCAGCAGATTCGCTCCGTTGAGCCTTTGATTGCTATAAAAATAGAAGCTGCTCCCGCACTATCCACGGGCTGAAATGCCTATTTGGCTCGCAATCCTTATACCCACGCTAATACCCACGCCAACGCAACCCCATGAACAACGATCACCACAGCCAACACGCCAACCCCGCGCACACCGGCACACTATCGCGGCGGCAACTGATGCTGGCAGGCATGGCTGCCGCCGCTGGCAGCCTGACAACGCTTTCTGCGTGTACCACCGCTTCGCCTGCCGCGCATTGGTCCTTGTGGTCTGTAGAGGGCCATGGTGGCAAGGCCTATGTGCTGGGTGGCACGCCGCCGCAGGCCCAGGCCTGGCATGACAGCCGCATTGCGCAATTGCTACCCAACTGCTCCACGCTGTGGGTGGAGACCAATCGCGTTGTGCGCGGCAATATGCGGGAGCTGGTCGCGCGCCATGGCATGGACGCGCAAACCCCACTATCCCAACGCATCAGCACTGGCGAAGCACAGCGCCTGGCACAGGCTGCTCAAGCGGCGCAGATGCGTCCCGAAGAGCTTGCACCCTTTCGCCCCTGGCTGGCTGCGCTGACCCTGGACAACGCCTACCACGCACACCTCGGTCATCCGGAGTCAGGCTCTGCCGAAAAAGTGCTCACCGCCATGGCGCAAAAGACGGGCCTGGCTGTCCAAAGCGAGTTCCCCGCGCAAGACGACGTGATGGTCTACATGGGTGGCCTGGCCGCCGAAGCAGACCAGCAGTTCCTCAGCTACACGCTGGACCAGATATTGGCTGACCACTCGGCCAATGCGCGCATGTACTCCAGCTGGGCACGTGGCGACGCTGAGCTTGCAGAGCGTGAAGTGTTGCGGCTCAAGGCGCAATACCCACAGATGTACGCCAGCATGGTCCTGGGACGCAATCGCAATTGGGTACCCCGCTTTGACACGATGCTGCGTGCCAACAAGCCAGCCCTGGCTGTGCTGGGCTTCTACCATATGGCCGGGCCAGACAGCGTTCTGGTGCAGTTGCAAATGCAGGGGTGGAAGGTACGCGCCGTGTGAGCGATGGGTCGCACTTGGCCTTGAAGCTAAAAGCGGAAGTGGGTTAATTGATTGCCTCACAGTTGCTATCAAAAGAGAAGCTGCTCCCGCACTATCCACGGCCTGAACGGCCGATTGGGCTTGCAATTCTGTCCTAAAAATGCCTCTGAGGACTAAAGCGCATTGACCGAAGGCAGCAGGCCCGCTAGGTGCTTGCGTCCCAGCGGCATCACCATTTGGTCACGTCAGGCGAAAGAGCGCCAGAGTTCTGTTTCAACAAACCAAGGATTCAGGCGACTGGTGTGCAGTGTGATGGAGACTTCATTGGCCAGTTCTTTGACTTCGACCAGCAGTTTGTGCTTCGAACCCGAGTTGTCAAAAATGTAGCTGCGGTGGGCAACGCTACTGGCTTCGGTCATCAAGTCAATGGATTCACGGTAGCGTTTGCGGACCTTGTCTTCAGGCACGGGGTGGCCACCCTGCAACACGCGGCGCTGTACGCGGTCTAGGTTGATGTCTGGATCGTCCGTAGCCACAAAGTACAGATAGACGCGATAGCCTCTATCCCTGGCCTCCCGCATGAAATCCACCTTGTCCCGTGAAGACATGACCGTCTCAAACGTGAAGGTCTTGCCTTCTTGCAGTAGCTCGCGGCGTATGGCGTCGGCCAACACGGAGGCAAGATACGAGTTATAGGGGCCCGGCACATCCAGTACCAACAAACGATCAACTGCCATGCGCCCCAGCAGCGAATGCAACCCCAGCTTCTGGGCGAACTTGGAGTTCTTGATATGAAGTTCCAGCCGACCCAAGACGGCGGCGGGTTTGTCTGTAATGCCCAAGTTGGCCAAGCTGAGCTTGCCACCAGATGTTTTTAGTTCGCTTTCGATTTCGTCAGCGTTGACGAAGACGCCAATCCACTCGGGTTTGAGTTCTCGCTGGATGGTGCTTTTGCCGGAGCCGTTGGGTCCGGCCAGTACGCGCAGTCTTGGCTGGGCGGAAGCTGCGCGTTTTGCAAGCGGCTTGGCCGCAGGTTTACGGTCAGTCAGCTTACTTGACACGCTTGAGTGTGACGCCAGACTTCACACGCTTGCCCAAGGGGATTTGTTTGATGACGATGGAGGTGCCATCAGAGCGACGCTCCACCATCTGCCCTTGGCTCGTTTTCACGACAACAGCACCGGTGAGGCTGAGCGTTGCCTTATAGGCCTTATGTCCCGACGAAGCGGCATGCTTTGGGAAACTACGCTCTGCGATTTGCATGGCGTGTTCAGAAAGTGGCTGACGGATAGGGGAGTTCATGACAAGTGCAGGCTGGTGGTGTCCGTAAATCTTAACAGTCTATACAAAAGTTTGTTGTTGCAATGGGCTGGGATGAACTACTCATGCCGCCATGATGGTCTGTTGCTCGGCCACCAACTGTTCGCGCCACCGTCTGCAGTTGATTGCTATAAAAAGAGAAGCTGCTCCCGCACTATCCACGGCCTGAAACGCGTATTTGGCTTGCAACACAAGCCCCGCCAGGTGCCCGTAGCAGCAGCGGGCAAAGCGCAGCCGCTGGCGCGTGGGGTTGGCCCAGCCGACGGTGTGGGTACGGCGCTCGGCAATCAGCGCCACCGCCTCCCGCGCGTGGGCCACTTCGTCGTCGGCAAGCCGGTAGTAGCGGTGCCGCCCGCGCTGCTCGCACACCAGCAGCTCTGCCGCCATCAGTTTGCCTATATGCCCGCTGGTCGTGGCGGACATCGCCATGCGCGCGCGTTACTTCGGTGCGGAGTCGGCGTGAGCATGGGCGCAACTGCGCCATTTCTCCGAATCGGCAGCTGTTTCTCATTTTTACGGAGCGGGCAAGCAGTGCTTCAATGGCACCACTCGCCACGCTCCCACCGTTTCTAGATTCCAATTACAAGAGGCTGTCGGAAGGGGGCTTTGTTGACCAGAATCCACAATGGTGGTTTGTTGCTGAGTCAACATCCGAAATCAGCGGTGAAGCTAGAGACATGGCCTTACCGGAGTTCTGGGCCGCCGGCTTCCAATTGGGTAAGCCATTGCCGTTTGGATCGCCATTGCGCGCAAAATTTGAGAGATAGCCCCTCATGGCCGCAGACAACGTCTGATTGGACGCTGTTTTGTCGGAGTCGGCGAACTGACCAAACCAATACGCTGAGTCAGATGAATGGAAGTCTCCCCAAGGACCATAAAATGAAAGAGCCGGACCGTTGTAGGGGTTCGCAGTTGAGTCTGGAATTTTTTGCGCTGGATTTTGTTCTGCAAATTCATAAACCCAACTCTTCGCTACCCATTTCGAAATTCGTTGAGATGCCGACATAGCACCGCAAAAGAATTTGTAGTCGCCATAGGCATCAGCAAGCGCCTTTGTAGGTACCGAATATTTGGCTATATCGTAGTTTGCGGACAATTCGTCTGCAGTCGCAACTTTGATGGTGCTGGCGGCTACTATCGCCCAATTTGCTACGGTGAGTGGTGCACTCGCAAACGATTTCGCCAGCGAGTCAGTTTCGTTCTTTGTCGACCCGACGATGGATGGCACCTTATTGAAACGTCCTGCAAGGAATGCCTCAGACGTCGACTCGATAAGCAATTTGCCGTCAATCACGGCGGTGGGAATGCCTTTGGACGCACCCGTAGCGGCCCGAGCTGTTGCCAGTGGTAGGGCTCTCAAACAGGCCGTGACTTCAGAATTGCTGGCACCAGTGCAACCCCAGGTGGTGGCATTCGTCTTGCCGAATACTTCAGCTGCGGCAAGTGTAGGTTGAATGACTTGGTATCCACCGCTAAATGACATTGCCTTGTCAAAGAGCCCAGCCGCCAACGGTGAGGCGAGCTGCGTGTATACGGAAAGGCCCCCTGCCGACTGACCAAAAATCGTCAAATTTGAAGTGTCGCCACCGAATCCAGCGATATTTGCCTTGATCCATTTCATTGCGGCCTGTTGGTCCAACATTCCGTAGTTGCCAGAGGTCCCTCCACCTTCTGCGGTCAGAGCGGGATGCGCAAAGAATCCAAGTGCACCAAGCCGATAGTTGATTGTGACGACCACAAGTCCATTCTCATTGGCAAGCGTCGTTCCATCGAAAAAGTTGCCGGTACCAGAACCCAGTCCACCCCCATGAATCCACATGACGACTGGTAGTTTGCTTGTCGCCGTGGCGCTCGCCGGCTTGTAAATGTTTAGATACAAGCAGTCCTCAGATGCGGTGCAAGTATTTGGAGGCGACGTGGCGGACAATGCAGCCGTTCGAACGGCTGGCGCAACAGGCGGCTTCCATCGTAAGTCTCCGGTTGGAGGCGCTGCATATGGAATGCCGAGGAAGGTAACAACATCACCGCTTCGTGTACCCTGCACAAGACCCTGAGCAGTACTCACTGAAGTTGGATCAACAGGTACCAATGCCAGGTCACCCCCAGAACCTCCTCCGCAGGCCGTTAGCGCAATCGCTAGGCCACATCCAAAGAGCGTGGTGGCCACCTTAGACGGTAGGCCTACCCCGGCTGAGTAAATCAATTTGTTCACAAAATCTCCTCTTTAATTGTTACTGAACCTGTTCAGGATTCGCATCTGCTGTGACACCCTGACAGGTGATTCGATGATGGCAAGGTTCGCCGCTTTCGGCTTCCGAGATCGTGGCGCGTGTAAGTGGCTTGTCAGCCATCACGCAATTTTTGACAAATGCGGAAAGATATTTTTCCAACTAAGACTTCAAATCGGCTGAAACCACTAAATCGTTGCGCGGTAACGAACGCAACGATCTAAGCATTTCTGCCCAGGAGTCCCGCGCAAGCTGGTGTTCCGCCAAAACCACTTGTCATGCAATTTGAGGGCGAGCGTGTTGCACCGAAATCTGTTCCATTGAGAAAGGAGCTTTACGTCAGGTCAATGTCAGTAAGGGCCTAAACACTGACGAAAAATAGTACGAGTAGACAAAAATGACCGTTGCGCCGCCGCTCGCTTTGGTGCCGAGCAATGTTCCCTATGCAGGATGGGTATCGCTTGCAAACACAATTCCTTGGCGCGGTGTCTCACTGACGCGCTATCGCGCCCAATCATGCGAACTGCATGATGTTGAAGTCCCAGAGTTTTGCGTTGCGCTTTCCAAGACTTCGCCAAACGTCTTCGAATATCGGGAAGACGGTGGATCTTGGAGACGGTCGCCGATCCCCGTAGGCGGGGTTTCGTTCGTTCCCGGTGGTTGCCGAGTATCGGTTCAGTGGCAAGGCGCACCGGATGCAATCAATCTGAAAATTAGCTCCAGCTGGCTTATTTCACCTGAAGGCACTTCACTTCGTATGCCTGAGCGTCCAACATATGACGTTGGCGATAAATTGATAGCGCATCTCATGGAGGAAATGTATCGCGACAATTTGGCAGGTGCTCCCCATGGATTGGTCTATGGTGAAACATTAGCCCTTGCCGCATTGCATCGTGTCGGTGCGTTGGAGTCGAAGTGCAAAGTCGAAACGGATGCGATCAAAGTTGCACGTTCTATCGTTCTGGCGATTGACTATATCCACGGGAATCTCGATGAAAAACTATCGCTGAAGGAGATCGTGGATGCAACGAACTGGACTACCAATATTTTTTCTTTTATCCGCGCATTTCGAAGGCACTGCGGTAAAGCCCCGCACCAATACATTATTGAATTAAGGCTTGATCGAGCCAAAGCGATTTTGCTTAATTCTGGAAGAAGTGTTACCGATGTGGCTTTGTCATGCGGCTTCTCAAGTTTGAGCCACTTTTCCGGTGCCTTCAAAAAATGCTACGGCGTATCGCCGAGTCAATTCTCTCGGCATCCAGCAGCTCATTGTCTAACCCAAACTGCGAAAATTTGAGTTTCTTTGTTAACCGTTATTTAGATGACGGTGCATGCGTGTCGTTATTCTGCTTGCCCAAGTGCAGGTGTGCTGACAAGACGCTTAGGCCGCGCGCGGCAGCCCTCGAACTACTCCGCCGCCTCCAACCCATTTGCAAAATGCTCCCGCATGCGTAACTGCGTGCGCTGTGCATCCCGCGCCAGCAGCGCGGCCATGATGGCTTGATGCTCGGCCAGTGACTCATCGATGCGGCCGGTCTTGAGCAGGGAGTTGTGGCGGTTGAGTTTCATGACCTTGCGCAGGTCGGCCACCATTTGGTCGCGCCAGCGGTTGTTGGCGATGGCCAGCAGGCGCATGTGAAACTGCTCGTTCAGGGCGAAGAAAAGGTCGGTGTTGGCCCGGGCGGTATCGCCCGCTCGTGTTCCAGCGGCCTTGCCCGGTTTAGCGGCGGCTTCCAGTTCCTTGTGCAACTTTTGCAGTTCGGCCAGTTCAGCGTCAGTCGCTTTAGTGGCCACCACGCCCGCTGCGTCGCTCTCCAGCAGGCTGAGCAGGTGGTACACATCGGCCAGGTCGTTCCTGGACACCTCGGTCACATAGGCGCCACGGCGCACCTTCATAGTGACCAGGCCTTCGGCGGCCAAGACTTTCAGCGCCTCGCGCAGCGGGGTGCGGCTGATGCCGTATTCCTCGGCGATTTTTAATTCGTCAATCCAGTTGCCAGGTTCCAGCTCGCGCTTGAAAATGCGCTGGCGCAGCAGCTCGGCCACTTCTTCATAAAGCGGGCGCGGCGCGAGCGATTTGCTGGCTAGGGGAGCGGATGTGGCGTCCATATTGGCGCGAAGTGTAAGCTAAAACACAGATTCTGAATTCATAATTATGAATAATGTAAACTCCACGCACCCTACAAAACCGCCCGGGCTGGCCCCGGCGGATACAGCACATGACCGATAAAACTCCCGAATTCAAGACCGCCACGCTGGACGCCTGGGCCAAAGCGGCCGCCAAGTCCGCGCCCGGCGGCAATGTGGACGCGCTGAACTGGATCACGCCCGACGGCATCGCGGTCAAACCGCTGTACACGGCGGCAGACACGGCCGGCCTGTTGCACGCCGACACGCTGCCGGGCTTTGAGCCCTACTTGCGCGGCCCGCAGGCGACGATGTACGCCGTGCGCCCCTGGACGATTCGCCAGTACGCGGGTTTCTCTACCGCCGAAGAATCCAATGCCTTCTACCGCAAGGCGCTGGCCGCAGGCGGGCAGGGCGTGTCCGTGGCGTTCGACCTGGCAACGCACCGCGGCTACGACAGCGACCACCCGCGCGTAACCGGCGACGTCGGCAAGGCCGGTGTGGCAATTGATTCGGTCGAGGACATGAAGATTCTGTTCGACCAGATTCCGCTGGACAAGGTGTCTGTCTCGATGACGATGAACGGTGCGGTGTTGCCGGTGTTGGCGGGTTATGTGGTGGCGGCCGAAGAGCAGGGCGTGTCGCAAGACCAGCTCTCAGGGACGATTCAGAACGACATTCTGAAAGAGTTCATGGTGCGCAACACCTATATCTACCCGCCCGCGCCCAGCATGCGCATCATCGGCGACATCATTGGCTACACGGCCAAGAACATGCCCAAGTTCAACTCGATCAGCATCTCGGGTTACCACATGCAGGAGGCGGGCGCGAACCAGGCGCTGGAGCTGGCGTTCACGCTGGCCGACGGCAAGGAGTATGTGAAGACGGCGATTGCCACCGGGCTGGACGTGGACGAGTTCGCCGGGCGTCTGTCGTTCTTCTGGGCGATTGGCATGAACTTCTACTTAGAGGTTGCCAAGATGCGCGCGGCGCGGCTGCTGTGGTGCCGCATCATGAAGGGCTTTGACGCCAAGGCGCCCAAGAGCCTGATGCTGCGCACGCACTGCCAGACCAGCGGCTGGAGCCTGACCGAGCAGGACCCGTACAACAACGTGGTGCGCACCACCATCGAGGCGATGGCCGCCGTGTTTGGCGGCACGCAGAGCCTGCACACCAACAGCTTTGACGAAGCCATCGCACTGCCGACCGAGTTCAGCGCGCGCATTGCCCGCAACACGCAGCTCATCATCCAGGAAGAAACCCACATCACCAACGTGATCGATCCGTGGGCGGGCAGCTACATGATGGAAAAGCTGACGCAGGACATGGCCGACGCGGCGTGGACCATCATCGAAGAAGTCGAAGCCATGGGCGGCATGACCAAGGCCGTGGACAGCGGCTGGGCCAAGCTGAAGATCGAAGCCGCGGCCGCCGACAAGCAGGCGCGCATCGACAGCGGGCAGGATGTGATCGTGGGCGTCAACAAGTACAAGCTCAAGACCGAAGACGTCATTGAAGCGCGCGATATCGACAACGTTGCAGTGCGCGATGGGCAGATTGCCCGGCTGCAAAATATCAAGGCAAATCGTGATGCAGCCCGCGTAGACAGTGCGCTGGCCGCTATCACTTTTGCAGCAGAGAACGGCACCGGCAACCTGCTGGACCTGACGATTCAGGCCGTGCGCCTGCGCGCCACCGTGGGTGAAGTGAGCGACGCTTTGGAGAAAGCCTTTGGCCGCCACCGCGCGGACACTAATAAGGTCAGTGGCGTGTACGCTGCGGCCTACGATTCGGCCCAAGGAGACACCATGGAATATTGGAACGCCCTGAAGGCCGACATTGCAGGCTTTGCCGAAAAACAAGGCCGCCGCCCGCGCGTAATGATCAGCAAGCTGGGCCAGGACGGCCACGACCGCGGCGCCAAAGTGGTAGCCACCGCGTTTGCCGACCTGGGCTTTGACGTGGACATGGGCCCACTGTTCCAGACCCCCGAAGAATGCGCCCGCCAGGCGATTGAAAACGACGTGCACGCTGTCGGCGTCTCCACGCTCGCCGCAGGCCACAAGACCCTGGTGCCCGCCATCATTGCCGAGCTGAAAAAGCAAGGCGCCGACGACATCATCGTTTTCGTCGGCGGCGTGATCCCGCGGCAAGACTATGACTTTTTGTACGCCGCAGGCGTCAAAGGCATCTACGGCCCAGGCACGCCGATCCCAGTGAGCGCGCGTGATGTGCTGAGCCAGATTGAGAAAGCGCTGGCGGCTTGACCCTTGTATTTCTGTATGTTGTAATACTGTCATACAAAATACACCGCCTCAAAGGAGCTCAATATGTCTGCTTTATCTATCCGTCTCAGTCCGGAAATTGAAAAACGTCTTGAGATGGAAGTGAGCCGTCTCAAGGTGACCAAGTCCCGCTTTGTGCAGGACTTGCTGGAGAGCGCACTTGCCCCTAAAGATTCTGTCGCGCTGCTGATGCAGGCCAGAGAGCAATATGGCCTGGACGAATTGGCCAAGACCGCCACGGTGACCAACAAGGCTGCAAACGTGAAGGCCTTGGTGCGCGAAGCGGTTCAGAAAAAGCATGCGGCTGAAAAGGCCTATGTCGAGGAACTCCATACCGCAACGGAGCGGATTGCTGCTGAACCCCGGCCGAAGTACGGCGCATGAAATACGCCTTGCTCGATACCAGCGTCATGGTGGCTTTTTTTGACATCAAAGAAGAGCGCCACGAGCTGTACAAATCCAAGCTGCGAGTGGCGCAAACCCACGGCATGCATTTGGCGACCACTTGGCCGTGCATTGCAGAGGCCAGCTACATCCTGTCCCCTTCGGGGCATTTTGCATTGCTGAATTGGATCGCTTCGGGGGGCGCACTTGTCAATGACATTGACCTGGCTGACTTGCCCGCCATGGTGAATTACATGCAAACCTATACCGAGCCAGGTAAATCACTGGCTGACTTGGCCGATGTTTCGCTGGTGTGGTTGGGTCAAAAGCTGGACTGCACGCACATCCTGACCGAAGACCGGCGAGATTTTTTGCGCTACCGCCTGCCGGATGGCCGGGCGTTTGAGATTCTGTAACACGCAGTGAACAGGACGAATATGCCGCTCAACAATCCATTTGCTGCACCCGATTTCGATATGCAGGACATTCGCGGGGATCACTATGGGGTGTTCGATCCGGCCCGCAATATCTTGCGTGGTGAAGGCTTGATTTATGTAGTGCTGGCTTGCGCGATGTACCAGTTTCTTGGGTTCTCCTGGTCGCAATTCGTATGGTGGTTCCTCTTGCCGGATGTGGCCATCTTTGTTTATGTATTTGCCAGTCCGCGTGTGGGTATGGTGGCTTACAACACCACGCACAGCAGTATCGGTGCAGGGCTGGTGGGCTTGGTGGGTGTTCTGACGCACGATTCGCTGTATTGGCAAATCGCACTCATCTGGTTCGCACACATTGGCCTTGACCGTGCGCTGGGGTATGGCCTGAAATTCCCCTTGGGTTTTCGTGTGACCCATTTGGGTGTTCTTAAAGGTATGGCTGTCAAAGAATGAAGGCACTGAATGCTATGCAACTCCACCTCACACCAGTTGCTGTCGCCGACTTTGAACCTATGGCCGCCATTCGCATCGCCGCCCTGCGCGAAAGTCTAGAGCGGCTGGGGCGGTTTGACCCGGTGCGTGCGCGTGCGCGGTTGGCGGCAGGCTTTGTGCCGGAGTTTATGCAACACATTGTTGTCGATGATCAGCGCATGGGTTTTGTCACGCTGCGGCCCGATGACGATGCAACACCCAAAGCGCTGAAGTTGGATCACCTATATGTGCTGCCAGCATTCCAAGGGCGGGGTATCGGCGCATGGGTGCTGGGCTGGGCCAAGGCGCAAGCGCGAGTCGCGCAGCGCGACATTGCTGTGTCCGCCCTCAAACTTAGCGATGCCAATCGTTTCTATCTGCGGCATGGTTTCGTGGCTGTGGGCGAGAGTGAGTTTGATTTGGATTACCGCTGGGTGGCCGCACAGGAGCTTGTTGCGTGAACCATTCAGTCGTTCTGCCAAGCTATAAGACCGACGTACTGCATGGCACGCCGCCAGTGCAGCGCCGCGCGATAGCCAAGGCGATCACGCTGCTGGAATCCACCCGCAATGACCATCGCGCGCAGGCCGACGAATTGCTGACGGCCTTGCTGCCGCACACCGGCAAGTCATTGCGGCTGGGCATCAGCGGTGTGCCAGGTGTAGGTAAGAGTACGTTCATTGAAGTGCTGGGCTTGTACTTGATTGAGCAGGGCCACCGTGTGGCGGTGCTCACCATTGACCCGTCCAGCACGGTTTCGGGTGGCTCCATTCTGGGTGACAAGACACGCATGGAAAAGCTTTCTATGCACGAACACGCTTACATACGCCCCAGCCCCAGCAGCGGCACGCTGGGTGGCGTGGCCGAGAAAACGCGCGAGGCCATGCTGGTCTGCGAGGCGGCGGGCTATGACATCGTGATCGTCGAAACCGTTGGCGTGGGCCAGAGCGAGACGGCTGTGCAGGGCATGACCGATATGTTTGTGCTGATGCAACTGCCCAACGCGGGTGATGACTTGCAAGCCATCAAGAAGGGCGTGATGGAATTGGCCGATCTGGTGGTGATCAACAAGGCGGATATTGACACCGATGCCGCCACGCGCGCGCAGGCCATGATCACTTCCAGCTTGCGGCTGCTGGGCATGCATGGCAATCCGAATGATCCGCATGACAACAAGCACTGGAGCCCGAAGGTCATCAGCCTGAGCGCGCTGATGGGCCAAGGCGTGGACACATTCTGGGCCGCAGTGTCGGAGTTTCAAAGCCTGCAAAACGCGAATGGCAATCTGACCAGCCGTCGCCAAAACCAATCATTGGCGTGGATGTGGGAGCGCATAGACGCTGGCTTAAAACAAGCCTTCAAACAAAACCCGACAGTGCGTGAAGCCTTGCCGCAACTCACCGCCGCCGTGCAAGCTGGCACCCTGGCAGCCAGCACTGCAGCACGAAATCTGCTCAAAACCCACGTGGAACGTGCGGGAGCAGCTCCTGAATAAATAGCAAACCTCAGAACTGAAGGAATCAAACATGCAAGACATCCTGGACCAACTGGAAGCCAAGCGCGAGCTGGCCCGCATGGGCGGCGGGCAAAAGCGTATCGACGCGCAGCACAAAAAAGGCAAGCTCACCGCGCGCGAGCGTCTGGAAATCTTGCTGGACGAAGGCACGTTTGAAGAGTGGGACATGTTTGTCGAACACCGCTGCGTAGATTTCGGCATGCAGGACCAGAAGATTCCCGGCGACGGCGTGGTTACCGGCTACGGAATGATCAACGGCCGTTTGGTGTTTGTGTTTTCGCAAGACTTCACGGTGTTTGGCGGCGCGTTGAGCGAGGCGCATGCCGAGAAGATTTGCAAGGTGATGGACCAGGCGATGAAGGTCGGCGCGCCGGTCATCGGCCTGAACGATTCGGGCGGCGCGCGCATTCAAGAAGGCGTAGCCAGCTTGGGCGGTTATGCCGATGTGTTCCAGCGTAATGTGATGGCCAGCGGTGTGATCCCGCAGATCAGCATGATCATGGGCCCATCGGCAGGCGGCGCGGTGTACAGCCCGGCGATGACCGATTTCATCTTCATGGTGAAAGACTCCAGCTACATGTTCGTTACCGGCCCCGAAGTGGTGAAGACGGTGACGCACGAAGAAGTAACCGCCGAAGAACTGGGCGGCGCGATCACGCACACCACCAAGAGCGGCGTGGCTGACCTAGCATTTGAGAACGATGTGGAGGCGCTGCTGATGCTGCGCCGCCTCTACAACTACCTGCCATTGAACAACCGCGAGAAGGCGCCCGTGCGCAAGAGCGGTGATCCGATCGACCGCGTGGACCGCAGCCTGGACACATTGGTGCCCGAGAACGCCAACAAGGCCTACGACATGAAGGAGCTGATCGTCAAAACGGTGGACGATGGCGACTTCTTCGAGATCCAACCTGAGTACGCCAAGAACATCATCATTGGCTTTGCGCGTATGGATGGCCAGACGATTGGCATCGTGGCGAACCAGCCGCTGGTGCTGGCCGGTTGCCTGGACATCAAGAGCAGCATCAAGGCCGCGCGCTTTGTGCGCTTCTGCGATGCGTTCAATATTCCGGTGATCACGTTTGTCGATGTGCCCGGCTTCATGCCTGGCACCAGCCAGGAGTACGGCGGCATCATCAAGCACGGCGCGAAGCTGCTCTACGCTTATGCTGAGTGCACGGTCCCAAAGATCACCGTCATCACCCGCAAGGCCTATGGCGGCGCGTACGACGTGATGGCGTCCAAGCATTTGCGCGGCGACGTCAACTTTGCCTGGCCCAACGCCGAGATCGCGGTGATGGGTGCCAAGGGCGCGGTGGAAATCATCTTCCGCGAAGACAAGGGCGACCCTGCCAAGCTGGCCGCCAAGGAAGCCGAATACAAGGCCCGCTTTGCGAATCCGTTTGTGGCTGGCGCACGCGGTTTTATCGATGATGTGATTTTGCCCAGCGAGACACGCAAGCGCATCTGCCGCTCGCTGGTCATGCTCAAAGACAAGAAGCTCGAAAACCCGTGGCGCAAGCACGGCAATATTCCGCTGTGATTTTCACAAAGCACCCCTAGGAGATACAGACATGTCTATCCGAATCACCCGATTGATCTGCAAGCTGTTGGCCGCTACCGGCTTGGTAGTGGGTACGTGGGCTGCGGCGCAGGCCCAAACCGCGGAGCCTGCAGCCAAGCCCGCCAATCCGCAATACGAACCCGAGCGCGCGAAGCGGCTGGGTGCTAGCCCGAATGGCATGCGCAACTACGTGCTGGTGTTGTTAAAGACCGGGCCCAACAAAGTACCTGCAGGCCCCGAGCGCAACGAAATGTTTGCAGGGCACTTTGCCAATATTAAGCGCCTGTCGGACGAAGGCAAGCTGGTGACGGCAGGCCCGGCGGATGGTGTGGACGGCTGGCGCGGCATCTTCATTTTTGCGGTGAAAGAAATTGAAGAAGCCAAACAGTTGACCGCGACCGACCCGGTGATCATCAAGGGTGAAATGGTGGCGGAATACCACAAGATGTATATGTCGGCAGCGCTGATGGAAATCCCCGAGATCCACAAAAAGCTGAGTGAGAAGCTGCCATGAGTGGGAGCCTCGTTTGCGCTGGATCGGGTTGCCTGGACGTTTTGCTCCGTGTCCCCCGCGCTACGCGCTCCTCCTTGACCTGCGCAAAACGCCCAGGCAGCCCAATCCTGGAGCATGAGCATGCCTAAAGCTGCATACGCGTCGGAGGCTCGCGTGCTGACCGACATCCCCAACATCGGCAAGTCCATTGCCGGCGACCTCCGCGGGCTGGGCGTCAACACACCCGCCGATGTGAAGGCGATGGACCCGATTGCCATGTACGACGCCCTGCGTACACCGATGGGTGCGCGGCACGACCCCTGCGTGCTGGATACCTTTCTGGCCGCCAAAGATTTTATGAATGGCGGCCCGGCGCAGCCCTGGTGGCATTTCACGCCGATACGTAAAGCACAAAAACTGATTCCCGAATAGGAGACCTCGAATGTTCACAAAGATTCTGATCGCCAACCGTGGCGAAATTGCCTGCCGCGTGATTGCGACGGCCCGCAAGATGGGCATCAAAACCGTGGCCGTGTATTCCGATGCCGATAAGGAAGCCCGCCACGTGGCGCTGGCGGATGAGGCCGTCAACATCGGCCCCGCGCCCAGCCGCGAGAGCTATTTGCTGGCCGACAAAATCATTGCAGCTTGCAAGCAAACCGGCGCGCAAGCCGTGCACCCGGGCTATGGTTTCTTGAGCGAGAACGCCGAGTTCTCTAAGCGCGTGGAGGAAGAGGGCATCACCTTCATTGGCCCCAAGCACTATTCGATTGCCGCGATGGGCGACAAGATTGAATCCAAGAAGCTGGCTTCTCATGCGGGCGTGAATTGCATCCCCGGCGTCAACGATGCGATTGAAACTGCCGAGCGCGCGGTGGAGATTGCCCAAGGCATTGGCTACCCGGTGATGATCAAAGCGTCGGCCGGCGGTGGTGGCAAGGGTTTGCGTGTGGCGTTCAACGACAAAGAAGCGTTTGAAGGCTTCACCAGTTGCCGCAACGAGGCCCGCAACAGCTTTGGCGATGACCGCGTGTTCATTGAAAAGTTTGTCGAAGAGCCGCGCCACATCGAAATCCAGTTGATCGGCGACAGCCACGGCAATGTGATTTATCTGAACGAGCGCGAATGCTCGATCCAGCGCCGCCACCAGAAGGTGATTGAAGAGGCGCCAAGCCCCTTCATCAGCGACGCGACGCGCAAGGCGATGGGCGAGCAGGCCGTGGCACTGGCCAAAGCCGTGAAGTACCAGAGCGCAGGCACCGTGGAGTTTGTGGTCGGCAAGGACCAGAGCTTTTACTTTTTGGAGATGAACACCCGCCTGCAGGTGGAACACCCGGTGACGGAAGCCATCACTGGGCTGGACCTGGTGGAGCTGATGATTCGCGTCGCGGCGGGCGAGAAGCTGCCGCTGACGCAAGCCGATGTCCGGCGCGACGGCTGGGCCATCGAATGCCGCATTAACGCCGAAGACCCGTTCCGCAACTTCTTGCCATCCACCGGCCGCCTGGTGCGCTTTGCGCCGCCCGAGCAGACGATGTGGCAGGGGGACACTGCGCACTTGTATGGCGTGCGCGTGGACACCGGTGTGCAAGATGGCGGCGAGATCCCCATGTTTTACGACTCGATGATCGCCAAGCTGATCGTGCACGGCAAGGACCGCAATGAAGCCATTGCCAAGATGCGCGAAGCGCTCAATGGTTTTGTGATTCGCGGTGTGTCCAGCAATATCCCCTTCCAGGCCGCGCTGCTGGCCCACCCCAAGTTTGTGGCGGGCGATTTCAATACCGGCTTTATTGCTGAGAACTACGGCAAGGGCTTCCACGCCGAAGACGTGCCGCATGACGATGCCGACTTCTTGGTGGCGTTGGCTGCCTTCGTGCGGCGTAAATCCAGAGAACGTGCTGCGGGTCTTACCGGCCAACTGCCAGGCTACGCAGTCAACGCGGGGAAAGACTACGTGGTGGTGACGCTGGATTCTGCGGGCAACAACAACTACAAGCCCGTGCACGTGGATGAGTTTGTAGGCGAAACCGGCTCGGCCCGGGTGCGGGTGGGCACCACCAGCTATGAAATTCGTAGCAACTCGCGTCTGAACGACATCTGCATTCACGGCACAGTCAATAGCAAGGCCTTTACTGCGCAGATCGAACGTGGTACGCCCAAGAACCCGCTGGCACTGCGTGTGCAGCACAACGGCACGCGCATTGATGCGCTGGTGATGTCGCCGCGCATGGCCGAGCTGCACGCGCTAATGCCGCACAAATCGCCACCTGATATGAGCCGCTACGTGCTGTCGCCCATGCCAGGGCTGCTGGTGGATGTGGCGGTGACGGTTGGCCAAAAGGTGCAGGCCGGTGAACGCGTGGCTGTGATCGAAGCCATGAAGATGGAAAACGTTTTGTTTGCCGCGGCCGATGGCGTGGTGGGCAAGGTGCTGGCGGGCAAGGGCGAGAGCCTGACCGTGGACCAGCTGATCATTGAGTTTGCCTAGAAGCGTAAATCTAAAAACAAAGTGGAGACTGTATGAGCCAACGTCCTTTTCAGGTGCTGGGCCTCCAGCAAATTGCCATTGGCGGCGTTGACAAGCAGCGCCTTAAAACCCTGTGGGTGGATATGCTGGGCCTGGAGGTGACAGGCACTTTCAGCAGCGAAAAAGAAAACGTGGACGAAGACATCTGCACGCTGGGCGCCGGGCCTTTCACGGTAGAAGTGGACCTGATGCAGCCCTTGGATATCGACAAAAAACCAGCCGTGCATACCACGCCGCTGAACCATGTGGGCCTGTGGATTGACGACCTGCCCGTGGCAGTGGAATGGCTCACGGCCAAGGGCGTGCGCTTTGCACCCGGTGGCATCCGCAAGGGGGCGGCCGGCTTTGATATTTGCTTCTTGCACCCCAAGAGCAACGATGAGTTTCCGATTGCCGGGGAGGGCGTGCTGATCGAACTGGTGCAGGCACCGCCCGAGGTGGTGAAGGCGTTTTCGCAACTGGCCCATGCGGGGCCAAGTCGCTAAGAGGCCTATCAGCTTGTTCGCTAATCCGGGCTTTGGGCGCGCTTAGCCCGGGCGCGGGCCAGCGCTGCTTCAATGACGCTGCGTTTTTGGTCTAGCACTGCGGGGTCGGTGTGCTGGGAATGGCCGGGTAAATCGGCCAGCGCGGCGCGGGCCTTGTCCTCAAGGCGGTTGCTGTTGTCTGCGGCAGCCCGCTGGCGGCGTATGCCCGCTTTTTCGTACCGTGTCCGCGCCACGTCAGCCTGGGCCGGGCTCCAAGCCTTCCAGCCGGTGGCGGTGCCGCTGGCCGGTTCTACCACGATGCAATCCACCGGGCACACCGGCAAGCACAGCTCGCAGCCGGTGCAATAGGTCTCTATCACGGTGTGCATGCGTTTGTTGCTGCCCACGATGGCGTCGGTGGGGCAGGCGTCTAGGCACAGGGTGCAGCCAATGCACCAGTTCTCGTCGATATACACGACGGAGCGCGGCCCCTCGGTACCAAACTCTGGGTTCAGCGGTAGCAGGGGGCGGCCGGTAATCTCACTGAGGCGCGCGATGCCTTCTTCACCGCCGGGCGGGCATTGGTTGATACCTGCATCGCCTACCGCCAAGGCCTGGGCGTAGGCGGCGCAATCCGGGTAGCCGCAGCGGGTGCACTGGGTTTGGGGCAGGGCCTGCAGCAGCCGTGCAGCTAGGCCCGAAGAATGCGCCCCGGCAGTCACTTGGCAGTGGGTTTACGCTGGTCTGCTACTTTTTTAGTAGCTGCTCCCGCACGTTTGACGGGGGCTGCAACCGGTTTAACTACTTTTTTCGCTGCTGGTGGCTTGGCTGTGGTGGCCATTGGGGCCACAGTAGGTGCCACAGCTACTGCGGCTGATGCAGCGGCAAGTGGCTTAGCTTTCTTCACAGCAGGTTTTTTGGCCACGGGTGGGACCGCGGCTGCAGATGCTGCGGCTGGCGCAGCTTTGGCAACTACCGCATGGTTGGCCAGAATAAAGGCCTTGACCTGCGGGTATACGTGCTCGCGCCAGCGGCGGCCTGAGAAGATGCCATAGTGGCCTGCGCCCTTGGCTTCGAAGTGCTTTTGCTGCGACTTGGGCACGCCGGTGCAGATGTCGTGCACGGCTTGCGTCTGGCCGGAGCCAGAGATATCGTCCAGCTCGCCTTCGACCGACATCAGCGCCGTGGTTTTGATGTCAGCGGGTTTGACGCGTTCCGCCTTGCCCTGCGGGTTCTTCACATCCCAGGTGCCATTGACCAGGCTGAAGTCCTGGAACACCACGTGAATGGTTTCCAGGTAGTAATCGGCATCCATGTCCAGCACGGCGTTGTACTCGTCGTAAAACTTGCGGTGCGCTTCGGTGCTGGCGTCGTCGCCCTTGATCAGGTCTTTGAAGTAGTCGTAGTGGCTCTTGGCGTGGTGGTCGGGGTTCATGGCCACAAAGCCGGTGTGCTGCAAAAAGCCGGGGTAGACGCGGCGGCCGGCACCCGGGAAGCTGGTGGGCACGCGGTAGATCACATTGTTCTCAAACCAGCTGTGGCTCTTGTTCATGGCCAGGTTGTTCACCGCAGTGGGTGATTTGCGGGCGTCAATCGGGCCGCCCATCATGGTCATGCTCAGCGGCGTTTTTTCGCCGCGGGTCGCCATCAGCGATACAGCGGCCAGCACCGGAACGGTCGGCTGGCAGACGCTCATCACATGGCAGTTGCCGTACTTGCCCTGCACGTGGCGGATGAACTCCTGCACGTAGTTGACGTAGTCGTCCAGGTGGAATTCGCCATCAGAGAGCGGCACCAAGCGGGCATTCTTCCAGTCGGTGATGTAGACCTTGTGGTCCTTCAACATGGTCTTGACGGTGTCGCGCAAGAGCGTGGCGTAGTGGCCCGACAGAGGGGCCACGATCAGCACTGCGGGCTGGCCCTTGATTTTGTCCAGCGTGCCGGTCTCATCGGTAAAGCGCTTAAAGCGGCGCAGCTCGCAAAACGGTTTGGTGATCTCTACGCGCTCATGAATCGCCACATCCACACCATCCACATCAATGGTGCGCAGGCCGAACTCCGGCTTTTCGTAGTCCTTGCCCAGGCGGTGCATCAGGTCGTAACCAGCCGACAGGCGCTGGGCAAACGGGTTTTGGCCGACCATGGACAGCGGGTTGCCATACAGCTTGGCGGCAGCCAGAGCCAGATCAGAAAACGGCTCCATCAGGGAACGTTGGGTTTCGTAGAGCTGGTACAGCATGGGAAAACTCGCTTTCAGAATTGTTGCAATGCAATATAGCAGGAGAGTCTGTCAACAGCCTGATGGTGACCCTTAGCCACGCCGCTGCACCGGAGTGGGGCAGGGCGCTTTGGGTCAGAATGACAATTCTGCTATCTATTTAGGAGCTGCTCCCGCACTATCCACGGCTCCAATGGCACATTTGGCACTCATTTCCGTGGTGTAACTTACATGACAGCTGCAATCGCCTTGCAAACATAGTCAATGTTCTTGCTGTTCAGGGCGGCCACGCACATGCGGCCGGTGTCGGTGCCATACACGCCAAACTCGCTGCGCAGGCGCACCATCTGGTCCTTGGTCAGGCCGGAATAGCTGAACATGCCGATCTGGGTGGTGATGAAGCTCATATCTTGCTTCACGCCGGCAGCCTTCAGGCCGTCGACCAGGGTTTGGCGCATGGCCTTGATGCGCACGCGCATTTCGCCCAGTTCTTTTTCCCACAGGGCGCGCAGCTCAGGGTTGTTCAGTACCGCAGCCACCACGGCACCGCCATGGGTTGGCGGGTTGGAGTAGTTGGTGCGGATGACGATTTTGAGCTGGCTCAGCACGCGGCTGGTTTCTTCCTTGTCCTGGCACAACACCGACAGGCCGCCCACGCGCTCGCCATACAGGCTGAAGCTCTTGGAGAAGCTGGTGGACACAAAGAAGTTCAAGCCGGCGGCGACGAACTTGGCAATCACAGCGCCGTCTTCGGCAATGCCATAGCCAAAGCCTTGGTAGGCCATATCCAGAAAAGGCGTCAGGTTCTTGGCCTTCACCACGGCAATCACTTGGTCCCAGTCATCGGGGGTGATGTCGTAACCGGTGGGGTTGTGGCAGCAAGCGTGCAGCACCACGATGGTGCCGGGCGCGGCCGCGTTCAGGCTGGCCAGGAAGCCTTCGACATTGACGCCGCGCTTGGCTGCGTCGTAGTAGGCGTAGGTATTGACCGGCGTGCGGTTGTCGCGGTCGTCAAACCGGTAGGCCGCCACCACCGACAAATCCTTGACCGGCTTGCTGCTGAGCTTGAGGCTGACCGCCTGGCTCACCACCAGCCCATGCAGGGATGCCACGGGCACCAGGGGCGTGCTCGCGTCCACCAGGAAGGCCTGGTCCTGGGTGCCGCGGCCGTAGGAAGCGTTGGCCGTCAGACGCGTGCTGCTGCTGAAGGCATAGCTGCCTGTCACGCCCAACTGGTGGAACTGGTTGCTGGGCGCACTGCCCATGGTCTGGCTGTTGCCAGGAACGGCCCAGCTTGACCAACTCATGCTCGGCACGTTGTTGACGAAGAGCGAGCCGTAGTAGGTGGTGCTGAAGGTCAGCTTCTCACCCACGTAGGTGAGCCCCAGATTCATCTGTTCGGTGTTCTGGTCGATCAGGTCGGGGATGATGGCCGACATGTCGCCATTGGTGTAGCGCGTCACCGTGCCCATCGGCTTGAGCCCGGTCTTGTGCTCTTGCGTGTAGCTGGCGGTGAACTGCCATTGGCGGTCGATCTCATAGGCCAGGCCCAGACCG
>NKIK01000102.1 GCA_002256115.1 Burkholderiales bacterium PBB3 | reverse complement strand
ACGCCTCAAACAAGGCCGAGCTGAACGGGAAAGCCGGAAAATCGCAGTCAGCGACCTCATATTGCATCGAAGAGGAGAAATTCAGGCTTTGCAACGGCCACGAATATTCTGCCGCGCAGACTCCTAGTGGGCTCATTTGCCCAGCCCTGAAATTCAGAGCTCTAGCCGATTCAGCGAGTTCGCACCCAACGCGATCAGGATACTTTTTCCCAGTCTCGCTTGGGTCGTAGCTCTTCGCAATATCTTCCATCGTTTTGAGTGAGAACCTGTAGTAATTGAAGGCCATCTCTGAGACCGAGGACTCGACGCTCTTCCAGCCCGATGCATCATGCCGTTTGTGCGGGATTGAGGCATCCAAAAAAGGTGTCTTGGCGTATAGAGCTCTATGCTCTTCCTTCGTGTGCACTTTGGAGGAAGACAAAGCATCGAAGCTAGTTCTGTCGTAATGCCACACTACTGCGAGGAAGCAAAGATGGAAAAAGTAAATTTCTTCAAATCGTGACATTTCAACCAACGAGGCCTCAACAAGTTGAAAGACTTGGTTCTGAGAACGAAGGTCCATTTCGAATGCATCGGCAATCTTTGCAAAGGTATCGGCCATCGTGGGAGGTGGTTTGCCATTCATTGAAGGCAAACCTGTGAACAACTTTCCTTTGTAACTGCGCAAAAATGACTTTTCAAAAAGGCCTTTCGCGAAGCTTAGGTTGTCAGGCTCCGGCATAACGTATTGAAACTCAAAAAACCTTTTGAGGTACCTGTAGCCATCAAAACCGGATCCATAGACCGCGCGCACAGATTCGGACAATTGGGTCAGATTTGTCGACACAACAAAACACACACCCTGGGCGTCAAACAGGTGTTTTAGTCCTTCAAGAAGCCGGACTGCGTAATCCGGCCGACAACGATCAAGCTCATCGACGAACACAAACATGGGAAGCTTCAACTCTGTGTGCTTAGCAAGGTATTCCAATAGACTATTATTGACGTTTTCGTAAATCATGACATCACCACAATTTTGCCTGCGCCCAACAAGCGGCGATGATCGTGGGGCGTCTTTGCGCACTCTTGAGCTTGTTGCGCGCGGTTGTCTGCAATTCGCTCAGGTTGTTCGGGCAGTAGTTGGCCATAGCGTGGCGTTTGAGCCAGGCCCACAAATACTCCACCGGATTG
>NKIK01000101.1 GCA_002256115.1 Burkholderiales bacterium PBB3 | reverse complement strand
CCGATATGAATGCTTGAACGAGCAGTGGTTCTTGAGCTTGCCCCAAGCCAGGCAGTGCATTGCCGATTGGCGCCAGGACTACAACGAAGTCAGGCCCCACAGCAGCCTGGGCCGGATTCCCCCGGCTCAGTTCGCGCAGCAGCAAAGGATTCAAACCAATGCTGCTGCAAATCTCAACCCTCAAGTTTTGGATTAACCTTGAACCCTTGGACTACTTCCGATTGATTGGTACGGCTAGAGGGGGCAGGTCAGTCACGCAGCCGTCAAAGGCTCCATGCGCACCACGGCACGCGCTCCCACGGCACTGGCAAAGCGTTGGACTGTTCGCATAGATGGCGTGCCCCTGCCACTTTCGATGCGTGCCACCACGCTTTGGGTCGTGCCCATGCGTGCGGCCACATCGCCTTGCGTCAAGCCCGCTTTCATACGTGCTGCAATCAGTTCACGGGCCAGCTCAAACTCGGGCGCTTGTGCGTCATAGGCTTGGCGAACGGCGGGGTTGGCCAGCAGTTGGGCTTTTACGTCTTTCAGGTTTTTCACGTCGATTCCTCCAAGCGTTTCAATGCGGTTTCAATCGCGCTTCGTGGTGTGGTTTGCGTCTTTTTCACAAACACATGCAGCACCAGCAAAGTGCGCCCCTGAACGGCGGCGTAAACGGCACGGGCAATGCCATCGCGGCCCGTCATGCGCATTTCCCACAGCTTGCTTTCCAGCGGCCGTATGTGCGGCAAGCCCACACGCTGCGGTCCTAGCTGTTCCAGCATTTCACCGATGTGCAAAAACCGAGCTTGCATATCAGCGGGGATGGTCTGCAATTCACGCTCCGCCAGTGGATGCAGGTTCACAGTCCAATGGATTTGGAGTATAGCCTTTTTGCTATCTTTTGGCTTTTTCATGCAGCTCCCCTAGGTCTCGCTTTATCCATGCTTTGTCAGCATGTAAGCAATTTTTATGCGTTAGCTTAGCCTGACAACCTTCGCAATGGCAATCCCCGAGTCAGGTCTGTTTGCCCATCTCATGCGCAGTGCGGTAGCCCCCCACCCCCTTCACATAAGCCAGCAACTCCCCAAAAAACTGATGCCTGCAAAGCGTGGACGAATCGCCCACCAGCAGCAGCTTGCGCCGTGCGCGGGTCATGCCCACGTTCATGCGGCGGGTGTCAGGCAGAAAGCCGACCTCGGCTCACTTTGACTGA
>NKIK01000054.1 GCA_002256115.1 Burkholderiales bacterium PBB3 | reverse complement strand
CTCGCACCCGCTTCTTCGTTGCATCGTCCATCGCTCGCTTGACCATGTCTCGTATCTCCAAACAACCCGTTCAGGATATAACGCATGAGATAGCGATTGGTTGTCATGAATTATGAAAAGATCAATAATTGAATAGCATCCAATGCATTTGGGCCGCATTCTGGGCAGATCCTAGAATGCCTCATTGAGAGATTCCAACCGCTTTGAATCCAGCAGCTCTGCCAAACTCTTGGCCCAAGACACAGACCGATTGGTTCCTGCATCCACCCAGGCGAGATTGAGGGTCTCATACACCGGGCACCAAGCTGCTGTATTGACCATCTGCGTGCGAAGCTGCATTTTCGGGTTAGGAAGGTAGTGGCCGTTTTTGGTGCGTAGCCACAGCTTTCGCGCAGGTTGGTACTGACTTTGCACCTCCGCCCGGGCTAGGACAGCATTGACGTAGCTGCGCTTGCGGCGCTGTGCTTTCCAAAGGTGTTCGGGCAGCAGCTCCAGCGTAGTCTGTAAGGCCTCGGCAAAAAAACCAGGGTCATATTTGAAGGGGTGATTGGTGCGCTCGACACAGCGGCTGCGCAGCGTCTTAAATCCAGCCAGCATCAAGCTCAGCACCCAGTACTCCCCATGGTGGCGCTCCAGCCTTACCAGGCGACCATCGGTTTGCACGTCCAGCACGACCGGACCAATACGTTCAAACAAAGACCCTATTTTTTGCTGGAAGAAATGGACGTCGTCCATAGCGCGGTTAAGCGCCGCCATCCAGGCAGTGTGTCCAAACTCGTCTTGTATCTGCGGATTCGCACCGCGCAACAACAAAGCGTCTACCAACGGCAGATTGCCGGCACGGGCCGCCAACATCAGCGGGGTGCCACCGGTGGGTGTGCGGTGGTCCACGCCATAGGTGTCGCACTGGCGCAGCAACTCCTTGAAGTTATGCGCGGTGTAGGGCTGCAAGTGGCGTTGGCGCAGCGCGTCTGCGGCGCGCCAACCCAATTGTTCCTGGCGCATCAGGCGTCCTTCGAAGTTATACGGGAAGCTTCCCGTGAAGTCATCTTCAGACTGCTTGGGTTCGCCATAGGTGCCCCCTGGCGCCAAGCTGACGGCAGGCTGGAAATGGGCCTTGACGGACAGTTGCTCAATCCAGGCCTGTTGACCGTGCCACAGCGCATAGTCCATCAGCACTTGGCGGGGTTTGTTCGAAACCTGGGCGGGGTCCAGCGCGCGGGGCGCGAACTCACGCAGCATGGATTCAGACCAAGGCGTCCACGGCACCGTTTTGACCTGGAGAAACGCATCTCGAATGGCCCGTGCCTGCTCCTCTTTGCCCTGCAGTTCGAGCTTGCGGGCCTCTTGCGCCCACTCCTCCCGAGTCGAGGTCTGCATTTGAGCGGCATTAGTCGTATTGGCAACAGCAACTCGCAGGCCGAGCAGATCGAGCAGCGGGTGGGCGGTGTCCGACTCCACCAGCACCAGGCTTTCCACCGCGCGTGTCATGGCCACATACAATGCGTTCACATAGAACTTGTACAGCTCCAGCGACTTGTCGCCTTTGTCGCGGGCGCGGCTGTAGTTCAACTCCTCCACACTCAAGTCGGCAGGCGCAACTCCTTGGCAAACCTCCGCATAGGCAGCGCGCTGGCCCGACACTAGGGCGTACAAAATGACGTGGGGGTATTCCAGCCCCTTGGCCTCGTGCACCGAAAACACCAGCGGCGTGCGGAAGTGTGCGCGGGCACCGGCCTTGTCCTCGTCACGCAGCACCACCACGGCATGGTGCACCGATGCACGGGTGCGCGTGTCCAGCTCGCGCAGGGCCGTATCTTTGGCGGCGAGCAGGCTCACCGAGCCCTCAACTTGCGAAGCGCTTTGCACCAAAAAATTGCTTTCGCGATCAATCGAACCAAAGCGCGCCTGCTTGATTTTGAGCAAGGTATTGGCCAGCTCGGTGACGCTGCGGGTGTTGCGGAAATTGGCTTGCAACACGGACAGGCTCTGGCGTTGCGCCGCCTCCCCCGCCAAGCCGTGCCAAAACAGACTGCGTACGGCGGCCCAGGAGAAGAAATTGGGGTGCACGATCTGGTTGGAGTCGCCGCACAGCAAAAATTCACCGGGCTTTTTCAGGCAAGCCAGCACCAAAGCCAGTTGCACATTGGTCAGGTCTTGCACTTCGTCAATGACGACAAAGTCGTACACCGGTAGGGCCAGACTCAAGCGTTCATAGGCCACCAGGTTCAGGTCAAACAGCCCTGCCTCGGTTAGCCATTGGCGATAGCGTTGAAACAGCGCATGCGCCAGCGTGCGCGCCTCGCTGCCCAGCAGAGACTGGCGCGGCCCCAGAGCCAGGTAGCCGGTCAGATCCAATGGCCCTTGCGGGCTGGCGCTCAGCACACCGCGGAACTCCTCAAACAGCGCATGCGCATCCAGCTCACCCAATGTGCTGCGTACGGTTTGGCGGTGACGCTCAAACCAGGCGGCAAAAGCGTTGAAGGTCACCTCGCGGCCTTTGGGCACCCGCAAAGTCTCTATCAACTCGCGGTAGCTCAAAAATTCAGCCTCCTGCGCGACGTTTTCATAGCCGTGCGCGTCATAGAGGGCGCGCGCCGACTGGGCCAGGTACGCAGAAAGCGTGACATACAACACCCGACCCTCGGCCTCCCGCATTTTGGTCAGCGTAACCGCCGTCTTGCCGGAACCGGCAGAGCCCACCACAACCACCGGCGCGGGCAAGCGGCGCACAGCTTCTTGGGCATCGTCGAACACGATGGGCTTATCCAGCAGATCAAATAGATTGCGGCTGGCATGTAGCCAGCGCAAAGCCAAGGTGTCTTGGTAGGTGTGCGCCGCTGCGACGTTGGCCAGCACGGGTTCGTGTTCGATCTTGGTCTCATCCAGGCTGGCACCGCGCAAGAAGCGGGATTTCTCGTAGGCGTGGTTTTCAATGACTTCCAGCACCAGGCAGACCGTCTGGTCGCCATGGCGGGCAAATTGCAGCAGCAAGCGGTTGCTGTAGTCCAGCTTGGCACGCCAGTAAGGCGTGGGTGTGAGCTTTTTTACGTCGGCGCTGCGAAAGTCATCGGCCTCAATGGCGGCGCACACTTTGGCAAATGCAGCCTTGACCCGGCGGGTGTTGAGGTCTGTGTAGAGGAGCACGCGCATAGTTTTTGTCAGGGGCAGGACGTTGAATCACCCCATTATCAACGCGCCAAGTCCTCACTATGATTGCACACCGACGGCATGTAATCGTTGCCCAACCAGACAAGCCAAATCAGCCGTTCAGGCCGTGGATAGTGCGGGAGCAGCTCATTTTTTAATAGCAAGCCAGCCCACACACTTGGGGTAGCGCTACAAATACGCAATGCCAGTCTGTTGCAAACCGACCAAGTCAATGTGGGTTTGGTTGACTTCCAGCCCCGCGATCACCGTTAAAAAATCAGCCTGGCTGTAGCTGGCACTGCGCCCGTCCAGGTAGGCCACCAGCGAGTCAATGGTGGCGGGGCTAGCCTCGGCCCCCAGCACATTGCGGCAGACAAGAGCAGCCAAGGCCGCGTGCGTGTTCGATCCGGCCAGGCTGGTGACCAAGCCTAAATCCAGGGTCATCTGAAACGCATCCCGCAGGCTTTTGCCTTGGTCCAGCACACCCAGCACGGCCCCCACAACGCCGGGGTCTTTGAGCAAGCCGGGCGCCAGCGTACCAATGAGTTCCAGCGCCTGCCCGCCCCGCTCGGTCGGCTTCAGGTCTAGCGCGATCTTTGTGTCGGTGAACTGCAAACGCTGAATATCTTGCAGCAGGTAGGCATAGTCTGCTTTGTCTTTGAAAGACAGCCAGTTCAAATCCAAAGTGGAGGTGAGGGTGTAACCGGCCGAGCTGCTGTCCACCCGCGCCACACCGGCCTCACCAGGGCGTGCGGCCAATATGGCCTGCGTATCCCGCACCGTGTAGCCCAGGTCGCGCAAGACACCAATGACCACCGGGTCTAGCGAGATACGCACGCCGTTGGGCACGAAGTCATAGCTCATGGCTGTCGAGGCACCGGTGAGTATTCCCTGCGAGAAACTGACGGCATCCCCCAGATGCGGCCCCGTGACTGGAACCGGTCCGCCGAAGGCGCTAACGGCATTCGGCCCGACAAAATAATTGCGCCCGCCCTGTGCGATGTAAAACTGGTCGTAGGGGCTGGCAGTAGTCACCGTGGCACCGGCGGCGGCGGTGCTCACCCAGCCATTGAACCCCAAGCCATGCAAGAGCTCGTGCAACAGCACGCGGAATCCATCGGTCTTGTCTTTGGGAATATCGGTGGACGTGGCAAGCGTGGGATCAAACCAGTAGTAGCGGTCCAGGTTGGTGGTGCCGATGTTGATGCTCACGTCAGACGCAGCACCATTGATGTCTTTGCCCGTTAGCCATTCGGCCGCGGCGCTGTCTTGCACCAGCGTGTAGGTATTGCCATTGGCCGCCTTGACGCTACCCAGGGCCTGGCTGGACGTGGAGCCCGCATTCATGGTGGCAATCGTCGTATCAAAACGGACGCTGATATCGATAGTGCCCAGCCCTTGGATGAAGGAGTTGAGCCACAGGCCCACGGCCTTCACGGTTTCCACAATGAGGGGCACCTTGCCTACTTGGCTGGGCAAGGGTGTGTTGGTGGTGGTGACGGTGAATGCAGTGCTCATAGTGGGGGATTAAACCCCATACCCATACAACCAAGGCATATCCAGCAGCTTTTCCCCCAGCAGCTTCAGCGATGCATCCCGCCCCATGCGCATCGGCCCGCGCAGATGAAAAATCTGGCCGTTGCGAATGGCGCGCGCCTGCACCCGCGCATTGCGCTGCCAGCGCGCTTGCGCGTAGTGCGCCAGCGCGGCGGGCACATCGGTGGCATGGGCGGCATGGGTTTGCAGCGATGCCACCAACTGCTGCGCATCCTCCATCGCCATGCCCGCGCCCTGGGCCAGATACGGGCGCATGGGGTGGGCGGCGTCGCCCAGCAGGGCAATGCGGCCTTGGGCCTGCTCGCTGGCGCTGGCCATGGGCGGGCGGTCGTACAGCGCCCACAAGCGCCAGTCGTCTATTGCATGAATCAAATCCAGCAGCGGGGCCTGGGCATAGGCCAAGCGGGCGCGAATCTCTGTGGCGTTGGCGCTGTGATCCCACGAGGTGGGATCGCCCGCCGTGTGGCCCTGCACGATGACCACCACATTGAGCCATTCCCCACCGCGCACGGGGTATTGCACCGCATGAAACTTGGGCCCTAGCCATGCCGTGACCACATGGCTGCGCACCAGCGCGGGCAAAACACTTTGCTTCACCATCGCCCTAAAGGCCAAATGCCCGGTGGCGCGCGGCTGTGCATCCGGCAACAGGTGCTGGCGCACACGGCTCCACAGGCCATCGGCCCCTACCAGCAGCGGCGTGCTGATGCTGGCGCCTTGCGTGGTCTGTAGTTGCACTTGCTGCCCGTCTTGCTGCACGCTGGCCAGCACGGCATGCAATTGCAAATCCACATCGGCATGCGCCCGCGTGGCCTGCAGCAGCAGGCTGTGCAGGTCGGCCCGGGCCACGGTGGCGTAGGGCGCGCCGTAGTGCGCCACCGCGCGCTCACCCAAGGGCAGGATGCCCAGCACCTGCGCCGTCAGTGCGCTGCGCACCTCCAAGCGATCCGGGAAAGCCGCCACGCGGCGCAATGCAGGCTCCAGCCCCCACTGCTGCAGCACCCGCACCACATTGGGTCCGAGTTGGATACCCGCCCCCACTTCGGCAAAGGCCTGGGCTTGTTCCAGCAACTGCACGGCCGCCCCAGCGCGCGCAGCCGCCAGCGCAGTGGCCAGCCCGCCTATACCCCCCCCCACAATGACCATGCTTTGCTTCATGCTTCGCATTGTCACTTGCGGTGAGATGGCCCCACCTTGATCTGGCGCAGATACACTGAACACACTGCCCGTATTCACCTTCATTCGACTGAGCTGCCATGACTTCCTCTACCGACTTTGAGCTTTTGTTTGAATCTGCACCCATCTCGCTGTGGCTGGAAGACTACAGCGCACTGAAGACGCTGTACGACACCTGGCGGGCCGAGGGCATCACCGATTTGCGCGCCCACCTGAAGGAAGACCCGGCACGAGCGGTTCAGTGTTCACAATGCTTTAAGGTGCTGCAGGTGAACCAGCAAACCCTGCGCCTGTTTGCCGCCAGCAGCCAGCAAATGCTGATTGACCGGCTGCCCGAAGTGTTTCGGGGCGATATGTTTGACCGCATCGTCACGGAACTCTGCCATTTGTGGGACGGCGCGCTGCAGTTTTCCAGCCAATCGGTGAACTACGCGCTGGACGGGCGGCGTATGGATGTGCAAATCGATATTCGGATTCTGGAAGGCTTTGAGCAGAGTTGGAGTCGGGTCATGGTGTCGTTGCAAGACATCACCCCCGACACGCTGGCCCGGCTGCAACTGGAGCGCAGCGAGCAGCATGCGCGCAGCCTGTTTAACCTGTCACCCGTGTCCCTGTGGGTAGAAGACTTTAGCGGCGTCAAGCGCCTGATGGACGACGTGCGCCACTCGGGCATTCGGGATTTTCGGGTGTTCATGAGCGTGCACTCTGACTTTGTGACCCGCTGCATGGAGCAAATCCGCGTGCTGGACGTGAATCAGCACACGCTGGACATGTTTGGCGCAAGAAACCGCGAAGACTTGCTGGGCCAACTGGACCAGATTTTTCGGGGTGAAATGCACGAGTCCTTTGCCGACCAACTGCTAGACCTGTGGAATGGCAAGACCGTGCAAATCCGCGAAGTGGTGAACTACGCACTGACCGGCGAGCTGATCAACATCCACATGCAGTTTGCGGTGATGCCGGGGCATGAGGCCGAATGGGATTTGGTGCTGGTGTCCTTGGTGGACATTACCGCCCGCAAAAAAGCAGAAGCCTACCTGGAATACCTGGGCAAGCACGACCCGCTGACCCGGCTGCGCAACCGGGCGTTTTATGTAGAAGAGCTCAACCGCATCACCCGCAAAGGCCCCTGGCCGCTGAGCATTGTGGCCATGGACCTGAATGCTTTGAAACATGTGAACGACACGCAGGGCCATGCTGCGGGCGATGCCATGCTGCGCCGTGCGGGCGAGGTCCTGGCCAAAGCCGCTGGCGACCAGCAGCCGCTGTGCATTGCGCGCATTGGCGGCGATGAGTTTGTGGCACTGATGCCCGGCTGCGACGAACGCGCCGCCCAGGGGCTGAAGGAGCGCATTGAATCCCTGCTGGAACTCAACAACCAGTTCTACCCTGGCCAGAAGCTCAGCCTGGCCTTGGGCATTGCCTCCTGCAACGGCGCAGTAGAAGTAGAGGCCGCGCTACACGCCGCCGACCAGGCCATGTTTACGGCGAAGAAGCGCTATTACGAGCTGAGTAATTTGGAGCGGCGGCAGTAAGGAGCCAAGCCGCTCAATTCGCCACCGTAAACCGCTTCTGAATATGCTGCGGCTTATCGATCTCATCGACGATGGCCACGGCCATGTCTTGCACCGAGATGCTGCCGGGCGCGCCGCCTTCGGCCCACAAAGGCGCATCGGCACCCACGCGGTACTGGCCCGTGCGCTCACCGGGGTTCAGCAGCATGGCGGGTGACAAAAAGGTCCAGTCCAGCGTAGATTCCTTCTGAATCAGGTTCAGCGCGTCACGCGCCGCGCCAGCGGCCACTTTGTATTCGGCCGGGAACTCCGGCGTGTCCACCAGTTGCACGCCCGGTGCCACAAACAGGCTGCCTGCGCCGCCCACCATCAAGAAACGTTTCACACCCGATTGCTTCACTCCGGCAAAGATAGCGTGCGTGGCCTGGATGAAGATTTCGCCGATCTTGGGCTCGGTCCAGCCGGGGTTGTAGGCACTCACTACGGCGTCGTGTCCAGCAGCGGCCTTGGCGACTTGGGCAGCGTCCAAGGCATCTGCTTGCACCACGGTCAGGCCGGGCTGGGCGCTTAATTTGCTAGGGTTGCGGGCCAGCACCGTGACCTGGTGGCCCCGGCTCAAAAATTCAGCCAACAACGGGGTGCCTACAAAGCCGGTAGCGCCAATCAGAGCGATTTTCATAAGAAGAGTCCTTGAAGATAAGTTGAATCAAACAAGCCTCTAGTGTGATTACTTCACATTAGATTGAATAGACGGTAGATTACGCTTTCACCTTGAAGTAAAACTAATCAAACTCAGGCTATGGACCAACTTAAACGCATGGCGGTGTTCGCCGAAGTGGTGGCCGCAGGATCGCTCAGCGCCGCCGCGCGGCAACTGGGCATGACGCCTTCTGCCGTGAGCCAGCACCTGCGCCAGCTGGAAGGTGCGCTGGGCCTGGCGCTGCTGCACCGCTCCACCCGCAAGCTGACCTTGACTGAGGCCGGAGCCCGCTATGTGGAAGGCTGCACGGCCATGGTGGCCGCCGCCCGATCGGCGGACCAGGCGCTGGAGCGGCACCGGGACGAGCCCGAAGGCGAGCTGCGCATTGCAGCGCCCATCGGATTTGGCAGCCTGCTGGCTACAGCCCTGGCCCCGCTGCGCAGCTACCCCAAGCTCAGCCTGCGCCTGCTGATGGACGATGCGCTGGTGGATGTGATTGCCGAGCGGGTGGACATTGCGGTGCGCGTGGGTGGCCTGCCGGACTCCAGCCTGGTGGCGCGCAAACTGGGCACACTGCGGGCGCAACTGTGTGCGTCGCCTGCCTACCTGGCGGTGCGCGGCTGGCCTCAACAACCCGCAGACCTGACCCGACATGACTGGTTGGGCGGGCGCCCGCAGGCACCAACGCAGGAGTGGCTGGAGCTGCATACCGCCGACGGGCAGACCGCCCGGGTACAAGTGACCTCCCGTGCATCCGCCACGCAGGTCACGGCGCTGCACTCCCTGTGTGTGGCGGGCTGGGGCATCAGCATCGTGCTGAGTGACGACGACAGGCGCGCGTTGGCGGACGGTCGCCTGGTACCGGTGCTGCCGGATTGGAGCCCTCCGGACTACGATGTCTACGCCATCACTGCGCGCCGTGGTGAACAGCCCGCCAAGGTACGCCACGCGCTGGCGCTGCTGGCCAGCTACTTTGGGGCGATGGAGCCCAAGGTCGCCTGAGGCCACATCCGTTCGTACTGATATAGGCCTGTAACCCATGCAGGAGAGGCGCAAGCAGCTTCTCTTTTGATAGCAAATTTCCGGCAAATCAGCATCTGAATGGGTGTGAATGGGTGGATCTTTGGTTGGCGACAACGCTTCTGGCCCAGCGTTCTGTACCGTGTCTAGCAACTGGAATTGGGTGTAATTGGGTGTAATATTGGCTGTATGCTGCATACCGAGTCCCTGCAAATCACGCCGGAAGTCCTGAGCCTGATCGCCCGGATTGACGAATTCAAAGGTGCCTGGCGAGCGCTCGGCACCCTCGCGCCGGACCGGCTGTCGGCCCTGCGCCGTGTGGCCACGATTGAAAGCATCGGCTCCTCCACTCGCATTGAAGGTAGCAAGCTGTCTGACCGCGAGGTGGAGAAGCTGCTCTCCAACCTGGAGATCAAGTCCTTCGAAACCCGCGACGAACAGGAAGTGGCGGGTTACGCCGAACTGATGGATCTGGTCTTCAGCGCATGGCAGGAAATCCCGTTCAACGAAAACCACATCAAACAGCTGCACCAGACCCTGCTGCGCCACAGCGAAAAGGACCAGCGGCATCGCGGCCAGTACAAGACCCATTCCAACAGCGTTGCGGCCTTTGACGAAAATGGCACGCAGATTGGCATCGTGTTTGAGACAGCCAGTCCGTTTGACACACCGCGCCTGATGGCGGAGCTGGTGGCGTGGGTCGCACAGGAGCGCGACAAAGCGCACTTGCACCCCTTGCTGATCATTTCCATCTTCGTCGTGGTGTTTCTGGAAATCCACCCGTTTCAGGACGGCAATGGCCGCTTGAGCCGCGTGCTGACCACCCTGCTGCTGATCCAAGCGGGCTACGCCTACGTGCCCTACAGCTCGCTGGAAAGTGTGATTGAGGTCAACAAAGAGGCCTACTACCTAGCCCTTCGGCAAACGCAGGGAACCATCCGCACAGAGACACCCGACTGGCAACCGTGGTTAGCGTTCTTCCTGCGCTCATTAGCCGAACAGGTACGGCGACTGGAGAAGAAGGTCGAGCGCGAAAAGATCGTTCTGGCGACGCTGCCAGAGCTGTCGCTGCAGATTGTCGAGTTTGCCCGTGAACATGGGCGCGTGACCATTGGCGAAGCCATTAAACTGACAGGTGTCAGCCGCAATACGCTGAAACAACACTTCCGCAATCTGGTGGAACGCGGGCACCTGAACCAGCATGGCAGTGGTCGGGGGGTTTGGTACGGGTTGCGGTAATAGATGCCGAATTGGCCGCTAGCGCCTATGGGGATTGCGTAAATAGCTTCTGTTTTGATAGCAAATCAAGAAACACAAGACTGACTGCACCGGCGCCTGCGCATCAGGGCGACCGGGGCGGCTCCAGTTGAAGGGGGCCATACCAAGCCACCGCTTGGCTGCGGGTATTGTCCGCATCGGTCATCACCCCAATGGCCACGAGCGCGCCGGGCGCTTCGCCAAACGCAGCCTGGTAGTCGGCGCGCACATCGCGCACATAGTCTTTCCAGCGACCCAAGCCTTGGCTGCCCGATTCCACAATCAGGGTGCGAATGCGATCGGTACGCGGGTTGACGATGGTTTGTCCGCTTTCGCGCGTCTTGCACCACGAATACATCAGCGTGGCATAGGGCATGGGCTCGCCGGTGAGCATCAGCGCCAGTTCACTGAGCATCGCGTTGCGTTGTGAAAATTGGCTGCGGTCGCCGTCAAACGCCAACACGATGCGAACGGGGGAATCGTCGGTGTCACGGTCGCCCATGTCGGACTGCGCAATCAGTGACTCCACCAACCAAGAAAACCGCAGGCTCCCCAGTGCTTCGGGCTCTATGCGCAGCTTGCGCCGCAGCATGCTGGCAGACGACTGGGCGTTGGCCTTAAGCGCGGCGCGACCATCCAGCCGCTGCGATGAAAACAGCGTGGCCTGCTTGGCAGGCAAGACATAGTGCTCCCACGGCCCGAGCGCACCTGCTTGCGGGAAGCCAGAGGCCTCGGCCCACGCGCCAGACAGAGCTTCTTCCGGGGCGTGGATAGACGCCGTAGGCGACGCGCAGCCCAGCAGCAACAGTGGCAGTAGGTGCAGCAGGGCCAGCAGTGCACTGGACAGGGGTTGATACAAGCGCATCGGCGGGTGACTCAGTGGCATCACGCCAACAGCTGGCGCAAGACGAAGGGTAGTATGCCCCCGGCCCGGTAGTAATCCACTTCAATCGGCGTGTCCACACGCAACGTCAGCGTCAACTCTTGCGTGCTGCCATCGGCCCGGGTGATGCGCAGCGTGGCGTCGCTTTGCGGTGTCAGCTTGGCATCGGGGATTACATCAATGCGCTCGTCGCCCTTCAGACCCAGCGACTGCCAGGAGTCCGAGCCTTTGAACTGCAGCGGCAGCACACCCATTCCGACCAGGTTACTGCGGTGGATGCGCTCAAAGCTCTTGGCCACCACGGCTTTGATCCCCAGCAACTGCGTGCCCTTGGCGGCCCAATCGCGACTCGACCCGGTACCGTATTCCTCTCCCGCAAAGATCACCGTGGGCACGCCGTCGGCCATGTACTGAATCGCCGCGTCGTAGATAAACATCTTGTTGCCCTGATCGGGTCCGTCGTGCTGGTAAATCGTCACGCCGCCCTCTTCCCGCGAACCGGCTGCGTCGGGCGGAATCATCAGGTTTTTGATGCGCACATTGGCAAAGGTGCCGCGCATCATCACGTCATGGTTGCCACGGCGCGCGCCGTAGCTGTTGAAGTCAGCTTTGAGCACGCCATGTGCGCGCAGCCATTGGCCGGCGGGTGAACTTTCCTTGATGGAGCCTGCGGGCGAGATGTGGTCCGTCGTAATGGAGTCGCCAAACAGCGCCATGATGCGCGCGCCTTGCACCTGCTCTTCCGTGCTGCTTTCAGTGCCATTTGTGGCCGTAGAGACCATGGATAGTGCGGGAGAAGCTCCTGAATCCATAGCAAAATCGGCAAAAAACGGCGGCTCGGCAATGTAGGTGCTGGTGGGCCAGGTGTAGGCCTGACCGGCCACGCCTTTGATCTTGTCCCACAACTTGCCAGGTTCGGTCTTCACTTTGGCGTAGTTCTCGCGGAAGGCCTTGCCCTTCATCGCGTACTTCAGCAGCTTGTAGATCTCATCGCTGGTCGGCCAGATGTCGCCCAAGTAGACATCTTTGCCACCCTTGCCTTTGCCCACCGGCTGGGTCATCAGGTCCCGGTTGACCGTACCAGCAATCGCGTAGGCCACCACCAGCGGCGGGCTGGCCAGGAAGTTAGCCTTCAAATTGGGGTGAATGCGCGCTTCAAAGTTGCGGTTGCCGGACAGCACAGCCGCGCAGATCAAATCGTTTTTGGTGATGACGTCGTTCAGCTCCGGCGTCAGGTCCCCCGCATTGCCAATACAGGTGGTGCAGCCGTAGCCCGCCAGCGCAAAACCCAGTTTCTCCAGATATGGCAGCAGGCCTGTCTCCGTCAGGTATTCCGTGACGATGCGCGAGCCAGGGGCCAGCGACGTCTTGATGTGCGGCTTGACCTTGAGCCCCGCCTCCACCGCCTTCTTGGCCAGCAGGCCCGCGGCCAGCAGCACGCTGGGGTTGGAGGTGTTGGTGCAGCTGGTGATGGCAGCGATCAGCACATCGCCGTTGCCGATGGTGACGTCCGACTTGCTGCCCGCCGCCACGGCGGTGGCCGCCACCGTGGAGGGCGCTGCATGGTGGGCGGCCAGCGTGGGTTTGCTGCTTTCCATCTCCAGCACCTGGCGTGGCGCGCCCAAGGGGGTGGATGGCGACTTGGGTATTTTGGCGTCCGCCGGAACGTCGGACGCGCGCGCCAGGTGCCGGGTGTGAAAGACGGAGGCGTTCTGGTTAAAGCCATTCTCTGCATTTGGCTTGGAGAACAGGGACTCAAACTGGCTGGCCACGTTGCCCAGCTCAATACGGTCTTGCGGGCGCTTGGGGCCGGCCAGGCTGGGCGTCACATTGCCCAGGTCCAGCTTCACCACTTGCGAGTAATCGATATCCCCCGACTTAGGTACGCCGAACAAGCCCTGTGCCTTGAAGTAGGCCTCAAAGGCTTCCATCTCCGGCTTGGTGCGGCCGGTGCCTTCAAAGTATTCCATGGTCTTTTCGTCGACCGGGAAGAAGCCCATCGTCGCGCCGTATTCAGGTGCCATGTTGGCGATGGTGGCGCGGTCCGGCAAGCTCAGCGTGCGTGTGCCCTCGCCGTAGAACTCGACAAACTTGCCGACCACTTTGTGGCGGCGCAGGATCTCGGTCACAGTCAGCACCAGGTCGGTGGCCGTCACGCCTTCACGCAGGCGGCCGGTCAGTTCAAAGCCCACCACATCGGGGGTCAAAAAGTACACCGGCTGGCCCAGCATGGCGGCTTCAGCCTCAATGCCGCCGCAGCCCCAGGCGACCACGCCAATGCCGTTGATCATCGTCGTGTGGCTGTCGGTGCCGACCAAGGTGTCGGGGTAGTAAATAGGCCCATTCTTCGCGTCGCCCTTGGTCTTGTGCACGCCACGCGCCAGGTATTCCAGGTTCACCTGGTGCACGATGCCAAAGCCCGGAGGCACGACACGGAAGGTGTCAAACGCCTGCATGCCCCACTTCATGAACTCGTAGCGTTCGCGGTTGCGCTGGAACTCCAGCTTCATGTTCAGGTCCAGTGAATTCTTCTTGCCGTAGTGGTCGACCATCACCGAGTGATCGACCACCAGATCGACAGGCACCAGCGGCTCAATGCGCTTGGGGTTCTTGCCCAGCTTGACGGCCACGCTGCGCATGGCGGCAAGATCAGCCAGCAGCGGCACGCCAGTAAAGTCTTGCAGCACCACGCGGGAGACGACAAAAGGAATCTCGTTGGTGCGGTGGCCCGTGGGGCTCCAGTTGGCGACCTCGGCCACAGGCTCGGCCGTCACCTTCTTGCCATCGCAATTGCGCAATACCGACTCCAGCACGATGCGCATGGACACCGGCAGGCGTTTGACGTTGGGGAATTTTTTGGCAAGCACAGGCAGCGAATAGAAGCTGCCCGTTTTGCCAGAGGCGGTTTTGAAGGTCTTGAGGGTGGAAGCGAAAGCGTGGGGCATAGCGGGCTCCTGGGCGGCAGTGGGAATATGCCATTCTGGCAGTGCGGCGAAAGCCTTGCTATGGCTTGTGGCTAAGGCTACACAGGGCGTTTATAAGCCAAATATGCCACTCAAGCCGTGGATAGTGCGGGAGCAGCTCCTAATTTTGTAGCAAATCATGTGCGATCAAGGTATTTTTTGGGCGCGCTACTGCGCTGGGCGGAGCTGAGTGCCACGCCAAACTGTGATTCCCCACCCAGCCACATCTGGTAACACATCACGTGGTACCCGACCCAGCACAAACAAGGAATTGGCGTGGGATGATCTAAGCCCGACCGAAAACCATCCTCCTCCCCATGCCCGACGCCCTGAAGCTCATGTCGCTGCCCCTCTTCCCGCTGGGCACCGTTCTATTCCCTGGCGGCGTGCTGCCACTGCAAATCTTTGAAGTGCGCTACCTGGACATGGTGGGCAAAGCCCACAAAGCCGGGGCCCCCTTTGGCGTGGTGCTGCTGAGCCAGGGGCAAGAAGTGCGCAGGCCTGAACCTTCTGAGGGGCCCAGTGGTGCCACCGGCGCATTTGCACCCGAGGCCTTTCACGCTGTGGGCACACTGGCCACCATCAACACCTTGAGCAAACCGCAGGCCGGGCTGATGGTGATTCAGTGCCTGGGCACGCAGCGCTTTACGCTGACGCGCAAAGAACAACTGCGCCATGGGCTGTGGGTGGGCGATGTGACCTGCCTGGCCCCAGACACGGCGGTGGCCATACCGGCAGACTTGCTGCCTGCGGCCCATGCGCTGGGCCAGGTGATTCAGAATTTGCAGCGGCAAAACCCCGCAGGCAACCTGCCGATTCAGGCCCCTTACCAGTTAGGCGACTGCAGTTGGGTGGCGAACCGTTGGTGCGAGCTGCTGCCCATTCCGCCCGACCTGAAACAAAAGCTGATGGCGCTGGACAACCCGCTGGTGCGGCTGGAGTTGGTGTTCGATATTCTGCAAAAGACGGGGATTGCATAGCCACGCCGACCACGAGCCGAGGCGACTGAGCGTTCTGCGTAGGTAAAAGGAGGAGCGCCCAAAGGGCGCGGGGGACACGGAGCAGAACGTTCAGTCGTCTCGGCGCTTCGCCGCCCAAGCTTTTAGGCGTCTGGCGAAGCAAACTTGCCCGACACCAGCTTGAGCTGACGCGCGCAGCGGGCCGCCAGGGTCTGGTCATGGGTCACCATCACAAAGGCGGTGCCCTGATCCCGGGCCAGTTGCAGCATCAGTTCGAACACGCCATCCGCCGTGCTGCGGTCCAGGTTGCCAGTAGGCTCATCGGCCAACACGCAATCGGGCTGGGTGACCAGCGCACGGGCAATGGCCACGCGCTGGCGCTCTCCGCCCGACAACTCAGCGGGCCGGTGGTGCAAACGCCCCGCCAGACCCACGCGCGCTAGCATTTTGGTAGCTTCTCCCGCAGCATCTGCGGGGCTCATACGCCGAATCGTTAGTGGCATGGCAACATTGTCCAGCGCGCTGAACTCGGGCAGCAGGTGGTGAAACTGGTAGACAAAACCCAGGTGCTGGTTGCGCAGGCGGCCCTGTGCGGTGGCATCCACACTGGCCAGATTGCGCCCCAATAGCTCCACGCTACCACTGCTGGGTGCGTCTAGCCCACCCAGCAGGTGCAAAAGTGTGCTCTTGCCCGAGCCCGATGCGCCGACGATGGCCAGGGTTTCGCCGCGCCGCACCTCCAGGTCTACGCCGTGCAACACCGTGACATCGAGCCGACCTTCGGTAAAGCGCTTGGTTAAGCCGCGGGCCATAAGAATAGGTTCGAGCAGCGCCGGGCCGCTCTTGGGCGTGGGGGTCTTGTTATTCATAACGCAGGGCCTCCGCCGGGTTCACTTTAGAGGCACGCCAGCTGGGGTACAGCGTGGCTACAAACGCCATTAACAAAGAAATGATCGCAATCGGCAAAATGTCCGACTGCTGCGGCTCACTGGGCATGCGGCTGAGCAAATACAAATCGCGCGGCAAAAAGCTGGTGTTCAGCAGCCGCTCGATCGCCGGAACAATCACATCAATATTGAACGCCACGCCCAGCCCCAAGGCCAGCCCGGCCAGCGTGCCAATCACGCCCACCATAGCCCCCTGCACCACAAAGATACCCATGATGCTGCCCGGGCTGGCACCCAGGGTGCGCAAGATGGCGATGTCGGCGCGCTTGTCGGTCACCGTCATCACCAAGGTGCTCACCAGGTTGAAGGAAGCCACCGCCACGATCAGCGTCAAGATGATGAACATCATGCGTTTTTCGACCTGCACGGCGGCAAACCAGGTGCGGTTCTGGCGCGTCCAGTCGCGCAAGATCACCTCGCCGGTCAAGCTGCGGCTGAGTTCATCGGCCACCGCCCGCGCCTCGTGCAAATCACGCAGCTTCAGGCGCACGCCCGAGGGGCCTTCCAGCCTAAAAATCTTGGCCGCATCTTCCCAATGGGCAAAGGCCATGGCCGAGTCATATTCGTAGTGGCCGGAATCAAAGGTGCCCAACACCGTCATTTGCTTGTAGCGCGGCACTACACCGGCCGGAGTCACTTGGCCGCTGGGGGCCACCAGGGTCACCTTGTCGCCCGTGCGCACGCCCAGCGAGCGGGCCAGCTCATTGCCCAGTACCACGCCAAAACTGCCGGGGGTGAGCTGGGCCAGCACCGCCGTTTGGGCTCCGTTGGCCAGGTCGGTCACTTCAGGCTCCAGCGCAGGGTCAATGCCGCGCACCATCACGCCTTTCATGTCTTCGCCACGCGCCAGCAGGGCCTGCGCCGTAATAAAGGGAGCCGCACCAATGACCTGCGGGTTGGCGCGCGACTGACGCAGCGTCAAGGCCACATCCGGCAGGGCCTGGCCACCGGCAGCGTAAATCTCGATGTGCGAGACCACGCCGAGCATGCGGTCGCGCACTTCTTTCTGAAAACCATTCATCACACTGAGCACGATGATGAGCGCCGCCACCCCCAGCGCAATGCCCAGCATGGACACCCCAGAGATAAAAGAAATGAAGCCGTTGCGCCGCGTGGTGCGCCCCGCCCGGGTGTAGCGCCAGCCTATAAGCAGCTCGTAAGGAATTTGAATCATGCCGAATTGTGGCATCCCCCACTCTGCCGGCACCAAGGGCTCTGCCAATCCCCGACAATCGGAGGATGGACACCCCCAGCACCCACTTGATCGCATTTGCCGCCCCCGGCGGGCCCCAATGCCAAAGGGCGCTGGCCGGTCTGCAGCTCCCCCACCTGGAAAAAATCCTGCAGCGTCTGGAGCCTGCTGCGCTATTGCACGCTGATACCGACGCCCTGACCCCCCTGCACGAAAGCCTGGTAGCCCGGCAAACGGGGCTGCGCTTCTCGGACGGCCTGCTGCCCTGGGCGGCCGAAGAAGCCCAGGCCCTGGGCCTGACCGCCTTGCACGGCCTGACCGGCTGGGCGCGCATCACGCCCTGCCACTGGACCGTGCACGCCGACCATGTGCACATGGACGACCCGGCCCAGTTGTCACTGACTGCCCACGACCAGGACGCGCTGTGGCAATCCATGGAACCGTATTTCTCAGAAGATGGCATCACTTTGTTTGCGCAAAGCCATGAGAGCAAGGGCCGCTACTGGTTGGCCCATGGCGCTGTGTTTCGGGAGCTGCCAACGGCCTCTCTGGACCGCGTGGCCGGGCAAAAGGTAGACCCCTGGATGCCACGCCAGGCCCAGGCCAAAACCCTGCGGCGGCTACAAAACGAAATGCAAATGCTGCTCTACCACCACCCGGTGAATGACGAGCGCGCTCGCTACCACTTGCCCAGTGTGAATTCGTTTTGGGTCAGCGCCACCGGCACGCCCGACCACGGCGGCACAGCCCCGCCGCCCGCCGCCATCAGCCTGCACACCGAGCTGCGCGCCGCCGCCCTCAAAGACGATGGCCATGCCTGGGCTTTGGCCTGGCATGCTCTGGATCAAACCCTATTGGCGGCCACGCTGCAGCGCCTGGATGCAGGTGAGCCGGTACACCTTATTTTGACGGGGGAGCAGCACGCCGTCGCTGTGCGCCAGCGCCCAGCCAGCCTGTGGGCGCGGCTGCAGCGCCGATTCTCTGGCACCCACGCATTGGCGCTTTTGAAAACCTTATGAAAATTGTTCCCCGCGATATTCCCCCCCGCAGCGTCTGGGCGCTAGAGCAAGCCGGTATTCACCCGCTGCTGGCGCGCCTGTATGCGGGCCGCGGCGTGACCGGCACCGAAGAGCTGGACGATGCCCTGGGCAAACTGCTGCCTCCTTCCAGCATGAAAGGCCTGCCCGAGGCGGCCGTTTTGCTGGCCGATGCGATAGCCCAAGACAAACGCCTGTGCGTGGTGGCTGATTACGACTGTGACGGCGCTACCGCCTGCGCCGTGGCCTTGCGCGGCCTCAAGCTCTTGGGTGCCAAGCATGTAGGCTATATCGTGCCGGACCGCATCGTCGACGGCTATGGCCTGACCGCACCCATTTCGCAGCGGGTCAAGGACTCCGGGGCGGATGTGCTGATCACCGTAGACAACGGCATTGCCAGCATCGACGGCGTGGCCCACGCCAAAAAGCTGGGCCTGCAGGTGCTGGTGACGGACCACCATTTGCCGGCCGCAGAATTGCCTATGGCCGATGTGATCGTCAACCCGAATCAACCCGGCTGCACGTTTGCAAGCAAATCGATTGCCGGTGTGGGTGTGATGTTTTATACGTTGCTGGCGCTGCGCTCTGAACTGCGCAACCGCGGTGTATTTGACTCAACCACACAACCAAAATTGGACACGCTGCTGCCGTTGGTGGCGCTAGGCACCGTAGCCGATGTGGTCAAACTCGACGCCAACAACCGCCGCCTCGTCGCCCAAGGCCTAAAACGGGTGCGGGCGCTTGCCATGCCTGCGGGGCTCGCTAGTCTTTTTGTAGCAGCAGGGCGCAAGGCCGAAGTGGCCACTACCTTTGACTTTGGCTTTGCACTGGGCCCGCGCATCAACGCGGCGGGCCGTCTCTCGGACATGACCTTGGGCATTGAATGCCTGCTGACCGACGACCCCGCACGCGCCGATGAGTTGGCCAAAACCCTGGATGGCATCAACCGCCAACGCCGCGAAATCGAAGGCGATATGCGCGAGCAGGCGATGAATATTGTGGATGGCCTATTTGACGAGGGTGACGAGCCGCCGCCCGCTATTTGCGTGTTTGACCCCGATTTTCATGAGGGCGTGGTGGGCATTGTGGCCAGCCGTATCAAGGACAAACTGCACCGCCCAACCTTTGTGTTTGCCGCCAGCGCGGCCGAGGGCAAGGAGCACGAACTCAAGGGTTCGGGCCGCAGCATTCCCGGTTTTCATTTGCGCGACGCGCTGGATCTGGTGGCCAAACGCTACCCCGGCGTGCTGCTGCGCTTTGGCGGCCATGCCATGGCCGCGGGCTGCACCATCCATGAGGACGGGCTGGACGCTTTTGAGCAGGGCCTGAACGAAGTGGCCCAAGAATGGCTGGACGCCGCCACCCTGACCCGCCGTATGGACACCGATGGCGCACTCAACCCCGAATACCGCCGCGTAGAACTGGTGGATGTGCTGCACAAAGAGGTTTGGGGCCAGGGTTTTGCCGCACCGACGTTTAGCGAAGAGGTGGAAGTGGTGTCGCAGCGCCTGGTGGGTGAAAAGCATCTGGCGCTCAAGCTCAAACACCAGGGCCAGCCGGTCGATGGCATCTGGTTTGGCCACACCGAGCCGCTTCCGGCTAAAGTGGTGCTGGCATTTCGCTTGGATGCAGATGAATGGAACGGCGTGCGGCGCGTTCGGTTTTTGGTGGAAGGCGCTCAGCTATGAGCTTTATAAAAATAGCCCGTTGGATGATAGTGGGCGTGCTGGGGGCGGGTGCCCCTTGGCTGTGTTTTGGCGCGGACGTGCCTGCGTCGGCCCAACACACCGCCTCCTCCACACCATCGGCGCCACTGATGGTGCGGCACAACTTTTTTGTCAGCGATGACTCCAACCAACTCAGCTGCAAAGGTGAAGTGCTGACCCTGCTGCTAGAGAAGTCCAAAGCCCGCTTTGGCCCCTATGTGCTGGAAAAAAGTACCCAGGTCGGCTGGAGCCAAAACCGGACTTACCGCGAACTGGAACAAGGTCATCTGGATGTGATCTCATCCATGACCAATGAGACGCGTGAGGCTTCTATTGATCTTTTCATAATTCATGACAACCAATCGCTATCTCATGCGTTATATCCTGAACGGGTTGTTTGGAGATACGAGACATGGTCAAGCGAGCGATGGACGATGCAACGAAGAAGCGGGTGCGA